>NZ_JBEYZU010000027.1:0-66186 GCF_040646235.1 Streptomyces sp. NPDC046261
CCGGTGGTAGAGGTCGGGCAGGTCCAGCACATGGCCGGTCTCGTGGGCGAGGACGTTGCGGTCCGGCGGGTGGTGTTCGAAGACGGTGACGACGCCCGGTTACGGGAAGGGGCGGGGTGGGGGAAAGTCCGCCCGTCAGAGCAACCCGGCCCTCCGCAAGGCATCCGCCATCGCACTGTCGGCAGCCGGCGCCGCCGGACGGCTGCCCGCTTCGCGGCGAGGCCGCGGGGTACCGCCCCGGCGCGGGGAGCGCTCGCGCGGCGCCCCCGCGTTGCCGCCCCGGGCCTCCCGGTCCGCGGCCGTCGCCTCGTCGTCCAGCCTGAGCGTCAGCGAAATCCGCTTGCGCGGAATGTCGACGTCCATCACCTTCACCCGCACGATGTCCCCCGGCTTCACCACGTCCCGCGGGTCCTTGACGAAGGTCTTCGACATCGCCGAGACATGGACCAGCCCGTCCTGGTGCACGCCGATGTCCACGAACGCGCCGAACGCGGCGACGTTGGTGACGACGCCCTCCAGGACCATGCCGGGCGCCAGGTCGCCGATCTTCTCGACACCGTCCTTGAACGTCGCCGTCTTGAACGCCGGCCGCGGGTCGCGGCCGGGCTTCTCCAACTCGCGCAGGATGTCGGTGACCGTCGGCAGGCCGAAGGAGTCGTTGACGAAGTCTTCCGGCCGCAGCGAGCGCAGCGTCGCCGTGTCGCCGATGAGGGAGCCCACCGCGCCGCCCGTGGCCTTCGCCATGGCGCGGACCAGCGGGTACGCCTCGGGGTGCACGCTGGAGGCGTCGAGCGGGTCGTCGCCGCCGCGGATGCGCAGGAAGCCGGCGCACTGCTCGTACGCCTTCGGGCCGAGCCGGGCCACGTCCTTGAGGGCCTTGCGGGAGCGGAAGGGGCCGTGGGTGTCGCGGTGGGCGACGATGTTCTCGGCGAGGCCGGAGCTGATGCCGGAGACGCGGGAGAGCAGGGGGGTGGAGGCGGTGTTGACGTCGACGCCCACGCCGTTGACGCAGTCCTCCACGACCGCGTCCAGCGAGCGGGACAGCTTCACCTCGGACAGGTCGTGCTGGTACTGGCCGACGCCGATCGACTTCGGGTCGATCTTGACGAGCTCGGCGAGCGGGTCCTGCAGGCGGCGGGCGATGGACACCGCGCCGCGCAGCGACACGTCGAGGCCCGGCAGCTCCTGCGAGGCGAAGGCGGAGGCGGAGTAGACCGAGGCGCCGGCCTCGGAGACCATCACCTTGGTGAGCTTCAGCTCGGGGTGACGGGAGATCAGGTCGCCGGCCAGCTTGTCCGTCTCGCGGGAGGCCGTGCCGTTGCCGATGGCGACGAGCTCCACGGCGTGCTCGCGGGCGAGCCGGGCCAGGGTGGCCAGGGAGGCGTCCCACTTGTTCTGCGGAACGTGCGGGTAGATGGTCTCCGTGGCGGCCACCTTGCCCGTGGCGTCCACGACGGCGACCTTCACGCCCGTACGGAAGCCGGGGTCGAGCCCCATCGTGGCGCGCGTGCCGGCCGGTGCGGCGAGCAGCAGATCGCGCAGGTTCGCGGCGAAGACCCGCACCGCCTCGTCCTCGGCGGCCTGGCGCAGCCGCAGCCGCAGGTCGATGCCGAGGTGGACCAGGACGCGGGTGCGCCAGGCCCAGCGGACGGTGTCGGCCAGCCACTTGTCGGCGGGGCGGCCCCGGTCGACGATGCCGAAGCGGCGCGCGATCGCCTGCTCGTACGCGCTCGGGCCCGCGGCAGTCTCATCTGGCTCGTCCGGCGCCTCCGGCTCCAGGGTGAGGTCGAGGACCTCCTCCTTCTCGCCGCGCAGCATCGCCAGCACCCGGTGCGAGGGCAGCTCGGTGAAGGGCTCGGCGAAGTCGAAGTAGTCGGCGAACTTCGCGCCCGCCTCCTCCTTGCCCTCGCGCACCTTCGCGGCCAGGCGCCCGCGCGTCCACATGCGCTCGCGCAGCTCGCCGATGAGGTCCGCGTCCTCGCCGATCCGCTCGGTGAGGATGGCCCGGGCCCCCTCCAGCGCGGCGGCCGCGTCCGCGACGCCCTTGTCCGCGTCGACGAAGGCGGCGGCGGCCACCGCCGGCTCGACGCCGGGGTCGGCGAGCAGCGCCTCGGCCAGCGGCTCGAGCCCGGCCTCACGGGCGATCTGCGCCTTGGTACGGCGCTTGGGCTTGAAGGGCAGGTAGATGTCCTCCAGCCGGGCCTTGGAGTCGGCGGCGCGGATCCGCGCCTCCAGCGCCTCGTCCAGCTTGCCCTGCGCGCGTACGGACTCCAGCACGGCCGTCCGCCGGTCCTCCAGCTCCCGCAGATACCGCAGCCGCTCCTCCAGGGTGCGCAGCTGCGCGTCGTCGAGCGCCCCGGTCGCCTCCTTGCGGTAGCGCGCGACGAACGGCACGGTCGAGCCGCCGTCGAGCAATTCGACGGCCGCCCGCACCTGCCGTTCCCGTACGCCGAGCTCCTCGGCGATCCTGCCTTCGATCGACGTCGACGTCGTCACGATCACGCTCTGCCTTCTTCCGGGATCTCTCCTCGAGCCGCGATCTGCATTGTGGCAGGTACCGCCGACAGGGACCGCGTCCTACCCCCGCAGGTCGGCCGGGAACCCGCCCGCCTCCACGATGGCCGTGGTGAACGCCGTCAGCAGCTCGGTCAGGCGCTCGACGCCCGCCGCGCCCAGGTGCTCGTAGGGCGCCGCGTCCAGGACGTCCGTCTCGTCCTCGAGGTTCTCGCGCAGCGTGATGCCGGCCTCCGTCAACCGGCCGTCCGCGCCGAGCAGTCCGCGCCGCGCCAGCCGCTCCCGGCCCGCGGTCAGCTCCTCCTCGCTCCAGCCGCGCGTGGTGAGCAGCCACTTCAGGGACATGCCGCGCCCGGTCACCGAGTGGCTGACCAGCGCCTCGACGGGGTCCAGCCCGGTCCGGGCGAGGGCGATCAGGTGCCCGTCACCGCGGTACTCGCGCAGCAGCGTCGTCGCGTGCCACAGGGCGAGGTGCGGGGCCTCCGGCACGGGCAGGTCGGCGTGGGCGGCGAAGAGCGGGCGCGTGTGCCGCTCGCAGGCCCGCGTCGCGCGCAGCGCCAGATCCGCGGCCTCGGTCATCTCCGCCGAGGCCAGCCTCTCCTCGCCCAGCAGGCGCCGCAGCGTGGCGTCGGCGGCCCGCAGCCGTGCGTCGAGGACCTGCTGCGGCGAGGCGAGGTCCCACACCCGCGGGACGTGCTGCGCCACCATCTCGTGCTTGAAGCTGTGGAACGTCGCGGTGACGGTGCCCGCGCCGACCCGGCCGAACGCGGCGGACCGCGCGGCGAGGTAGGCGGCGCTGCGCTCCTCGATGCCGAGCCCGGCCAGCTCGCGGGCGGAGTCGGGGGAGAAGTAGACGACCGAGTGGAAGGGGTTGGCGACGTTGTGGCAGCGGCGCCCGGCGCGCGCGGGAAGAGAGCTCATGTCCCGCACGTTACCGACTGGTTGGTATGGCGCGGAAGGGCGGGGTCGCCATGGCAGGAAAGGTGGGGAGCTCGTCATTGCGGCCACTCGCCCGGGCGCCGCAGCATGAGGGGCATGACCTCCCGCCGCACCGTGCTGATCATCCTCTACGAAGGGGTGCAGAGCCTCGACGTCACCGGCCCGCTCGAGGTGTTCCACGGCGCCGGCGTCCTGGCCGGCGACCCGGGCACCTACCGGGTGCGTACCGCCACCGTCGACGGAGCGCCCGTGCGCACCGGCAGCGGACTGCGCCTCGCCCCGGACACCGCGCTGGGCGAGTGCGGCGCCGCGGACATCGTGCTCGTCCCCGGCGGCGACTGCATGACCGGCGCCGACCCGCGGCTGCTGGACTGGCTGCGCCGCAACGGCCCACGCGCCGGACGGCTGGTCTCGGTCTGCACGGGCGCGTTCCTGCTCGCCGCCGCCGGGCTGCTCGACGGCCGCCGCGCCACCACGCACTGGGCGTTCTGCGAGGACTTCGCGCGGCGGTACCCCGCCGTACGGCTGGATCCCGAGCCCGTCTTCGTACGCGACGGCGCCGTCGCCACCTCGGCCGGCGTCACCGCCGGCATCGACCTCGCGCTCGCCCTCGTCGAGGAGGACCACGGCCGGCGGACCGCGCTCGCCATCGCCCGCCACCTCGTCGTCTTCCTGCGCCGCCCCGGCAACCAACGGCAGTTCAGCACCCAGCTCGCCGCCCAGACCGCCGACCGGCCGACGCTGCGCGACCTCCAGCACTGGATCGCCGAACACCCCGGCGCCGACCTGGGCGTCGAGGCCCTCGCCGCCCGCGCCGGCCTCTCGCCCCGGCACTTCGCCCGGGCCTTCCGGGCCGAGGTGGGCACGACGCCCGGCCGCTACGTCGAGGGCGTGCGGCTGGAGGCCGCCCGCCGGCTGCTGGAGGAGACCGGGCAGGGCGTCGAGGAGGTCTCCCGCGCCTGCGGCTACGGCACGCCCGAGGCCATGCGCCGCGCCTTCGTCCGCGCCTTGGGCACGGCACCCGCCGAATACCGGCGCCGGTTCAGGTCCCCGGCGCCCTCCCTGGCCACCACCTGAGACCCGTTCACCGCAAGAGAAAACCGCAAGAGAGAACCGCAAGAGAAGAGGAACACCGCATGCGGATCGCCATCCTGCTCTATCCCGGCTTCACCACCCTCGACGCCATCGGCCCGTACGAGACGCTGCGCCACCTGCCCGGTGCCGAGACGTCCTTCGTCGCCGAGCGGCCCGGCCCCGTGGCCAACGACAGCGGCAAGCCTGCCCTCGTGGCCGCCGCCTCACTCGCGGACGTTCCGCACCCGGACATCATCGTGGTGCCGGGCGGCCCGCAGGAGAACCTGCCCCTCGCGCACGGCCCCGTCCTGGACTGGCTGAAGGAGGCGGACCGGACGTCCACGTGGACGACGTCGGTGTGCACCGGCTCGCTGATCCTGGGCGCCGCCGGGCTGCTGACGGGCCGCCGGGCCACCTCCCACTGGCTGTACCTGAAGGACCTCGCCGCCTACGGCGTGGACCCGACGGGGGAGCGGGTCGTCACCGACGGCAAGTACGTCACGGCCGCCGGGGTCTCCTCGGGCATCGACATGGGGCTCACGCTCGTGGGCCGGATGGAGGGCGACCGTGCGGCCCAGTCCGTTCAGCTGATGATCGAGTACGACCCGCAGCCGCCGTACGACGCGGGCTCCCCCGACAAGGCGCCCGCCGACCTCGTGGCCGAGTGGCGGAAGATCCGGGACAGGGAGGAGGGTGTCACACCGTCCAGGTGAACCGCGGCCCCCTGCGCTCGAGGAAGGCGGCGACCCCCTCCGCGAGGTCGCCGCTGCCGCGCGCCTGCTCCGCCCAGTGCGCCAGGCGGTCCTCCCGCGCCGGCCCGGCCGCGAACTCCTTCGCCGCCACCTGGGTCAGCTGGGAGCGCGAGGCGAGGGTCGCGGCGAACTCCGCGACCCGCTTCTCCAGGGCCCCGGCCGGCCACACCTCGTCCACCAGACCCGTGCGCAGCGCCCGTTCGGCGTCGATCAGCTCGGCGGAGAACAGCAGGTACTTGGCCGTCGCCGGGCCGACCAGGTCCACCAGGCGCCGGGTGGAGGAGGCCGCGTAGACGATGCCCAGCCGGGCCGGGGTGATCCCGAAGGAGGCGTCCTGCGCGGCGAACCGCAGGTCGCAGGCGGCGGCGAGCTGGCAGCCGCCGCCCACGCAGTGGCCGCGCACGGCGGCGATCGTCGGCTTGGGGAAGGCCGCCAGCGCCTCCTCGGCCGCGACCGCGAGGGAGCGGGCCTCCTCGCCGCCGTCGGCGCCCAGACCGGAGATGTCCGCGCCCGCGCAGAAGGTCGCGCCCTCGCCGGTGAGCACCAGCACCCGTACGGCCGGATCGGCCGCGCACCGCTCCAGGAGTGCGGGCAGCGCCTGCCACATGGGGGTGGTCATGGCGTTGCGCTTGGCGGGGTTGGCGATGCGGACGGTGGCGGTGGCGTCGGTGACGTCCAGATGCAGTGCGGGCTCCATGCGCCGGATGCTAGCCGGGGCGACCCTGCTTATGATCACCACAGGGGGGCGCTGTGAGGAGGCGCTGATGTCCCCAGGCCGTCGACGGCAGGACCACCCGGGCCGCAGGCTCAAACGCGGCTTCGGGGTGCTGGCCCTGCTGGGCGGGGTGCTGGTGCTCGCCGGCCTGGTCGGGCTGGCCTACACCGCCTTCGCGACGCTGACCACGATGATCCTCTTCGGCTGGCTGCTGCTGATCGGCGGCGCGGTGGGCCTGCTGCACGCCGTCCAGTCGCGCGGCAGCAACTTCTTCTGGCTGGGCGTGGTGGTCGCCGCGCTGAACATCGCCGCGGGCGTGGTGGTGATCAAGCTGCCCGGGGCCGCGGCCGAGGCGCTGACGATGTTCGCGGCGCTGCTCTTCCTGACCGGCGGCCTCTTCCGGCTGGTGGGCAGCCTGGTGGTGCGCGGGCCGCAGTTCGGCTGGACGCTGGTGCAGGGCGCCTTCGGGCTGCTGCTGGGCATTCTGGTGCTCGGCGACTGGCCGCGCAGCAGCCTCTACGTCATCGGCACCTTCATCTCCCTCGCGCTGCTCTTCGACGGGCTCGGGCTGATCGCGTTCGGCGTCGGCGGGCGGCGTGTCGTGAATCTGGTCTCGGAAGATGACAGTCCGCACCGCTCATTGAAGGATGAACGGGGCAGCCAGGAATAGTCGCCGAAGCGGCCACGGCACACGTACGCGATCAAAACCCGTCGATAGAGGCCGACTTCTGTTCAGCCGACCGGTGCGGACCCCGGGATTCCCAACACTCGACCTGTGCGGACGGGCCACGGCGAGGGGTTGGTATCGGACATGGAGATCCTCGGGGGCGTACCGCCCGAGCCGGGCCAGGCGCCCCCGCCCCGGAAGCCGGCCGAGTACGACGGGACCTGGCGCTACACCACGCCCGCGCTCGACTGCTCGGTGCCCCGGGCCAGACACGCGGTCCGCGATCTGATCCGGCGCCGTGGGGTCCCGCTGCGCGAGGACCTGCTGCACGGGCTGCTGCTCATCGTCTCCGAGCTGGTCACCAACGCCGTCCGGCACGCGGCGCTGCTCTCCCCGGAGGTGGCCGTGGAGGTCTCCATCGGCCCCGAGTGGGTGCGCGTGGCCGTCGAGGACAACCACCCCTACCGCCCCAAGGCGCTGGAGACGTACGCCGAGGACGAGCCGCGCACCGGGGGCCGGGGCCTGCTGCTGGTCCAGGCGACCGTCGACGAGGTGGGCGGCCGGTGCGACGTCGAGCACACCGCGAGCGGCGGCAAGGTGGTCTGGGCCGCCCTGCCGCTGCACCCGCGCGCCGCCGCTACCAGCCCGCTGCGGCCCCGGTGACCTCCCGGATCGCCGGACGCGCGGCGTCCAGCACCGTCGAGAACCACGCGGAGAACGTGCCCTCGCGGCGCAGCTCGTCGAGCTCGGCCGGGGTGACGAACGCGGTCTGCGCGATCTCCCGCGGGTCCGGGTCGGGCTCCGCCCGTACGGTCCCGACGAAGAGGTGGTTGTACTCCTGCTCGACCAGGCCCGAGGCAGGGTCGGGATGGTTGTAGCGCACGGTCCCGGCCTCGCGCATCAGCGCGGGCGCCAGGCCCAGCTCCTCGCCGGTGCGGCGGGCGGCCGCCACGAAGGGCGGCTCGTCCGGGTAGGGGTGGCCGCAGCAGGTGTTCGACCAGACGCCGGGGGAGTGGTACTTCCCCAGGGCCCGGCGCTGCAACAGCAGCCGGCCCTCGTCGTCGAAGAGGAAGACCGAGAAGGCGCGATGCAGCCGGCCGGGCGCCACATGGGCGGAGACTTTCTCGGCGGTGCCGATGGTCCTGCCGTCCTCGTCGACCAGCTCCAGCATGATCGGTTCAGCGGCGTCGGCGGAAGCGGGAACCGCGGCGGAGTCGGCGGAGCGGTCCGTGGCTGATGTGATCGGCATTGACCATCCTCATTGTCTGTCTTCGACCCTCAAGTCTGCCGTACGAGATGCCCAGGGCGGCGACGGATGAGTCCTGGCCGGCCCGCCCCGGCCGGGGCGGGCCGACCGGGGCGGGTCAGTGGCAGAGCCTGGCCTCGTGCTCGGCGTGCCCGCTGGGCTCCAGCTGGAAGGTGCAGTGCTCGACGGCGAAGTGCTCACCCAGACAGCCCTGCAGGTCGTGGAGTATCTTCCCGTGCCCGGCGGAGTCCAGCGTCGCCGGGTCCACCACCACGTGCGCGGACAGCACCGGCATCCCCGATGTGATCGTCCACACATGCAGGTCGTGCAGGTCCTCCACGCCCGGCAGGGCCATGATGTGCGCCCGCACGTCGTCCATGTCGACGTCCTTCGGCGCCGCCTCCAGCAGCACGTCCAGCGCCTCCCGCAGGAGCTTCAGCGTGCGCGGCACGATCATCAGCCCGATGAGCAGGGAGGCGATGGGGTCGGCCTGCGTCCAGCCCGTCAGCATGATCACCAGGGCCGAGACGACCACGGCCAGCGAGCCCAGCGCGTCCGAGAGGACCTCCAGGAACGCCCCGCGCACATTGAGGCTCTCCTTCTGGCCGCGCATCAGCAGGGCCAGCGAGATCAGGTTGGCGACCACACCCACCAGACCGAACGCCACCGTCATCCCGCCCGGCACGTCGGTGGGGTTGCGCAGCCGCTCGACGGCCTCGAAGAGGATGAAGCCGCCGACCCCCAGCAGGAGCAGACAGTTCAGCAGCGCCGCCAGGATCTCGGCGCGGGCGTAGCCGAAGGTGCGCCGCCCGCCCGGCGGCCGGTTGGCGAAGTGGATCGCCACCAGCGCCATCGAGACCCCCACCGCGTCCGTGGCCATGTGCCCGGCGTCGGCGAGCAGTGCCAGCGAACCGGTCAGCGCACTGCCGACGATCTCGGCCACCAGCACCGTGAGGGTGATGCCCAGCGCGATGCGCAGCCGCCCCTTGTAGGCGGCGGCCGCGGTGCCGCTCGTGCCGGGCGGGGGTCCCCCGTGCGAGTGGCCGTGGTCGTGCCCCGCTCCCATGAATGCCGCCTCCGAAGATCTCCGGGAACGGCCGGCGGGCGCCGGCCGAGCCCCAGTGAACTACGGGTGGGGGGTATGGGGCAACGCGGCACTGAACACCGTTGTCATTGCCCTGACCTGCGGTGATGTCAAAACTGCCCGACCTGCGACGATCAGCCGCGGCGGGCCTCGGGGTGGTGCAGGCACCACCCTTCCCAGGCCGAAGTGACCATGCTCAGCAGGTCGTGCCGGGCGCTCCAGCCCAGCTCCTTGGCGATCAGCTCCCCGGACGCCACGACACGCGCCGGATCACCCGGACGGCGTGGCCCGGTCTCGGCCGTCAGTTCGGGCCTGCCGGTGACCTCGCGGATCAGATCGGCCATCTCCCGCACCGACACCCCGCGGCCGGTGCCCACGTTCAGCGTCAGATCGCCCGTGCCCGGCCGCTCGGCGAGGCGGCGGGCGGCGGCCAGGTGGGCCGTGGCCAGGTCCTCGATGTGGATGTAGTCCCGGACGCAGGTGCCGTCCGGGGTGGCGTAGTCGGTGCCGAAGATCCGGGGGCGCTCCCCGCGGGTGATGCGGTCGAACATCATCGGAATGATGTTGAAGATGCCGGTGTCGGCCAGCTCCGGCCGGGCCGCGCCCGCGACGTTGAAGTAGCGCAGACACGCCGTGGAGATGCCGTGCGCGGCGCCCGTGGCCCGTACGAGCCACTCGCCGGCGAGCTTCGTCTCGCCGTACGGGTTGATCGGAAGGCAGGGCGTGTCCTCGGTGACGAGGTCGACGTCGGGCATGCCGTAGACGGCCGCGGAGGAGGAGAAGACGAAGCTGCGGATCCCGGCGGCGACGACCGCCTCCAGCAGCACCGTCAGCCCGTGCACGTTCTCGCGGTAGTAGAGCAGCGGCTTCTCCACCGACTCCCCGACCTGCTTCTTCGCCGCCAGATGCACCACACCCGTCACGTCCAGCTCCGCGAACGCGCGGTCCAGCACCTCGCGGTCCAGCACCGAGCCCCGCACCAGCGGCACGTCCCCGGGCAGCCGGCCGGCCACGCCCGAGGACAGGTCGTCCAGCACGGCCACCCGTTCCCCGGCCTCCGTCATCGCCCGCGCCACGTGCGCCCCGATGTACCCCGCTCCGCCTGTGATCAGCCACGTCATGACGGCACCCTATTCCAGCCAGACGACGGGAAACGTTTCGTCCGTCCGCGGGAACCGTCCGGATTTCCCGGACGTCCTGTCAGTGACGGGACGTCCGGGTGCACGTGCGGTGAACGGGGCCTTCCGGTGATCCGATAGCCTCTGCCGACGTGCCGCACGCCGCCCCGCGGCCGGGGCCTGGCGCGCCACGCACGCCGCCCGGTCACTTCGCGGACCCCGAGGCGGCCACGCCAGCTTCCAAGGAGTGAGTTCGTCTGTCGACCGCCATCCTCACCGGCACGCCGCCCGCCGGCTCCTCCCTCGAGGACGACCTGCGGTCCCTGGGCTTCGACGTCCGCACGGCCCCTGACGCCGCCGGCGCCGCCACGGTGCTGGCCGCCGTCCCGGCCACCGAGCGGGTCGCCCTCGTCGACCACCGTTTCGTGGGCCACGTCCACGCCCTGCGGCTCGCCCTGACCGACCCCCGCTTCCCCGCCGCCGCCGTCACCGGCGCGCTCACCGCGCAGCCCGCGGCCCGCGCGGCGCTCGCGCGCGCGCTCGCCGAAGAGCCCGCGCCCACCGCCGGGCTGCCCGACGCCCTCGCCGCCCGGCTGACCGCCGGGGGCCTGGCCGTGCACCGCCCGGAGCTGGGGGTCCTGGTCGCGGCCGTACCGGCGGACGAGGACATCCGCGCCAAGGCCCGGGCGCAGACCGCCGCGGTCGACGACGAGGCCGTGCGGCTGCGCGGCGCCGTGAAGTCCCGCGACGGCTTCTTCACCACCTTCTGCATCAGCCCCTACTCCCGCTACCTCGCCCGCTGGTGCGCCCGCCGCGGCCTCACCCCCAATCAGGTGACCACCGCCTCGCTGCTGACCGCGCTGATCGCGGCCGGCTGCGCCGCCACCGGCACGCGGCCCGGGTACATCGCCGCGGGCGTCCTGCTGATCGCCTCGTTCGTGCTCGACTGCACCGACGGCCAGCTCGCCCGCTACTCCCTGCAGTACTCCACGCTCGGCGCCTGGCTCGACGCGACGTTCGACCGCGCCAAGGAATACGCCTACTACGCGGGCCTCGCGCTCGGCGCGGCCAGGGGCGGGGACGACGTCTGGGCCCTCGCGCTCGGCGCGATGATCCTGCAGACCTGCCGGCACGTGGTCGACTTCTCCTTCAACGAGGCCAACCACGACGCCACCGCCAACACCAGCCCCACCGCCGCCCTCTCCGACCGGCTCGACAGCGTCGGCTGGACGGTCTGGGTGCGGCGCATGATCGTGCTGCCCATCGGTGAGCGCTGGGCGCTGATCGCGGTCCTCACCGCGCTCACCACCCCCCGCGTCGTCTTCGTCGTGCTGCTGATCGGCTGCGCCTTCGCCGCCTGCTACACCACCGCCGGCCGGGTGCTGCGCTCGCTGACCCGGAAGGCGAAGAGGACCGACCGGGCGGCCCGGGCGCTGGCGGACCTCACCGACTCGCTGTGGCTCACCGTGGGACCGGCGCGCTCCAGGACCGGCACGGCGTACAGCGCGCCCCTGTGGGCGGCGGTCGCCGCCGCCCTGCTGCTCATCGGCCCGCTGCTCTTCGGCCAGGCCGGCACCTGGCCCGCCCTCGCGCAGGCCGTGGCCTACGCCGGCGTCGCGGCCGTCGCCGTCCACCACAGCCTCAAGGGGCCCCTCGACTGGCTGGTGCCGCCGGTCTTCCGCGCCGCCGAGTACGGCATGATCCTGGGCCTGGCGGCGCTCTCCGGCGCCCCCGGCGCCCTGCCCGCGGCTTTCGGCCTGGTGGCCGCGGTCGCCTACCATCACTACGACACGGTGTACCGCATCCGTGGCGGCACCGGTGCCCCGCCGCACTGGCTGGTGCGGGCGATCGGCGGGCACGAGGGGCGGGTCGTGGCGGTCACGGCCGCCGCCGCCCTCTGGCACGGCCGGGGCTTCACCATCGCGCTGACGGCCCTCGCGGCCGCCATCACGCTCCTGGTGCTCAGCGAGAGCATCCGGTTCTGGGTGTCCGCCGGGGCGCCCGCAGTACACGACGAAACAGGAGAACCCGCATGATCGGCCTCGTGCTGGCAGCCGGCGCCGGACGGCGTCTGCGTCCCTACACCGACACCCTGCCCAAGGCCCTCGTGCCGGTCGGCCCCCAGGGTGCGGAGGAGTCGCTCACCGTTCTCGACCTGACCCTCGGCAACTTCGCCGAGGTCGGCCTGACCGAGGTCGCCATCGTCGTCGGCTACCGCAAGGAGGCCGTGTACGAGCGCAAGGAGGCGCTGGAAGCCAAGTACGGCCTCAAGCTCACCCTGATCGACAACGACAAGGCCGAGGAGTGGAACAACGCCTACTCCCTGTGGTGCGCGCGTGAGGTCCTCGGCCGCGGCGTGATCCTCGCCAACGGCGACACCGTCCACCCCGTCTCCGTCGAGAAGACGCTGCTCGCCGCCCGCGGCGACGGCCAGAAGATCATCCTCGCCCTCGACACGGTGAAGAACCTCGCCGACGAGGAGATGAAGGTCGTCGTGGACGGCGACAAGGGCGTCCAGAAGATCACCAAGCTGATGGAGCCGTCCGACGCCACCGGCGAGTACATCGGCGTCACGCTCATCGAGGCCGACGCCGCCGCCGAGCTGGCCGACGCCCTGAAGACCACCTTCGAGCGCGACCCCGACCTGTACTACGAGGACGGCTACCAGGAGCTCGTGCACCGCGGCTTCAAGATCGACACGGCCCCCATCGGCGACGTGAAGTGGGTCGAGATCGACAACCACGACGACCTCGCCAAGGGCCGGGAGATCGCGTGCCAGTACTGACGAGGCTCATCCCCTCGCCGGTCGTCGTCGACATCCGCGCCGGTGCGCTGAACGATCTGGCCTGCGTCCTCGCCGACCAGCGGATCTCCAGCTCCGGCAAGCTCGCCATCGCCATCAGCGGCGGCTCCGGGGCGGCGCTGCGCGAGCGGCTCGCCCCGGCGCTGCCCGGCGCCTCCTGGTACGAGGTCGGCGGCGGCACCCTCGACGACGCCATCACCCTCGGCGACCGCATGAAGAAGGGGCACTACGACGCGGTCGTGGGCCTCGGCGGCGGCAAGATCATCGACTGTGCGAAGTACGCCGCCGCACGCATCGGCCTGCCCCTGGTCGCCGTGGCCACCAACCTCTCGCACGACGGTCTGTGCTCGCCGGTCGCCACGCTCGACAACGACGCGGGCCGCGGCTCGTACGGCGTGCCGAACCCCATCGCCGTCGTCATCGACCTCGACGTCATCCGCGAGGCCCCCGTCCGCTACGTCCGCTCCGGCATCGGCGACGCGGTCTCCAACATCTCCGCGGTCGCGGACTGGGAGCTCGCCCACCGCGAACGCGGCGAGAAGATCGACGGCCTCGCCGCCGCGATGGCCCGCCAGGCCGGCGAGGCCGTGCTGCGCCACCCCGGCGGCGTCGGCGACGACGGCTTCCTGCAGGTGCTGGCCGAGGGGCTGGTCCTCACCGGCATCTCGATGTCCGTCGCCGGTGACAGCCGCCCCGCCTCCGGCGCCTGCCACGAGATCAACCACGCTTTCGACATCCTCCACCCCAAGCGCGCCGCCAGCCATGGCGAGCAGTGCGGCCTCGGGGCCGCCTTCGCGATGCACCTGCGCGGTGCCCGCGAGGAGTCCGCGCTGATGGTCGAGGTGCTGCGGCGGCACGGCCTGCCCGTGCTGCCCGGCGAGATCGGCTTCACCGACGACGAGTTCGTGCGGGTGGTGGAGTACGCGCCGCAGACCCGCCCGGGGCGGTACACGATCCTGGAGCACCTCGACCTCTCCACCCACCAGATCAGGGACGCCTACGCCGACTATGCACAAACCGTCAGTCGCTGAACTCCGCCCGGTCGTCCACCCCGAGGGTGTCAAGGACCGGCGCAGCGGTGAGCACTGGGCCGGCCGCCTGTACATGCGAGAGATCTCGCTGCGCTGCGACCGGTACCTGGTGAACACCCGGATCACGCCCAACCAGCTCACCTACCTGATGACTGTCGCGGGCGTCCTCGCGGCCCCGGCCCTGCTGGTGCCGGGGATCACGGGCGCCGTGCTCGGCGTCGTCATGGTCCAGCTCTACCTGCTGCTGGACTGTGTCGACGGCGAGATCGCCCGCTGGAAGAAGCAGTACTCGATGTCCGGGGTGTACCTGGACCGGGTCGGCGCCTACCTGTGCGACGCCGCGGTCCTGGTCGGCCTCGGCCTGCGCGCCGCCGACCTGTGGGGCAGCGGCCGGATCGACTGGCTGTGGGCCTTCCTCGGCACCCTCGCCGCGCTCGGCGCCGTCCTGATCAAGGCCGAGACCGACCTCGTCGGCGTCGCCCGCCATCAGGCGGGCCTGCCGCCGGTCAAGGAGGCGGCGTCCGAGCCGCGCTCCTCCGGCATGGCGCTGGCCCGCAAGGCCGCCGCGGCGCTGAAGTTCCACCGGCTGATCCTCGGCATCGAGGCGTCCCTGCTGATCCTCGTCCTCGCGATCGTGGACGCGAGCAGGGGCGACCTGTTCTTCACCCGCCTGGGCACGGCCGTCCTGGCGGGCATCGCACTGCTGCAGACCCTGCTGCACCTGGTGTCCATCCTGGCGTCGAGCAGGCTCAAATGAGGAGCGAGAACACCATGAAGGTCGGCGCGGTCGTCCTGACCATGGGCAACCGTCCCGAGGAGCTGCGCGCCCTGCTGGAGTCGGTCGCCAAGCAGACCGGCGAGGCGATCGAGGTCGCCGTCGTCGGCAACGGCTCCCCGCTGCCCGAGCTGAGCGTCCCCGGGCTGACCGTGCGGACCGTCGAGCTGCCCGAGAACGTGGGCATCCCGGCGGGCCGCAACGTCGGCATCGAGGCGTTCGGCCCGGCCGGCCGGGACGTCGACATCCTGCTCTTCCTCGACGACGACGGCCTGCTGCCGAACCAGGACACGGCACAGCTGTGCCGCCAGGCCTTCGCCGCCGACCCCGAGCTGGGCATCATCAGCTTCCGCATCGCCGACCCCGACACCGGCGAGACCCAGCGCCGCCACGTGCCGCGGCTGCGGGCCGCCGACCCGATGCGCTCCTCGCGCGTGACCACCTTCCTCGGTGGCGCGAACGCGGTCCGCACCCGGGTCTTCGCCGACGTCGGCGGGCTGCCGGACGAGTTCTTCTACGCGCACGAGGAGACCGACCTCGCCTGGCGGGCCCTCGACGCGGGCTGGATGATCGACTACCGGTCGGACATGGTGCTGCACCACCCGACCACGGCCCCCAGCCGGCACGCCGTCTACCACCGCATGGTCGCCCGCAACCGGGTCTGGCTGGCGCGCCGGAACCTTCCGGCACCCCTGGTCCCCGTCTACGTCGGGGTGTGGTTGCTGCTGACCCTGGCCCGGCGCCCGTCGCTGCCCGCGCTGCGGGCGTGGTTCGGCGGATTCCGGGAGGGCTGGACGACGCCTTGCGGTCCACGGCGCCCCATGAAGTGGCGTACCGTGTGGCGCCTGACCCGACTGGGTCGCCCGCCCGTGATCTGACAAGCTCTTGTCTGAGAGCACCGGGCGCGAACCGGGGCCCGGCCCCGGCAGCGCACCTTGAGGACGAAAGTGTCAATTGTGAGCGAGACAACGCACGACAGTGCGGTCGCCATGAGTGCCCCGCCGTCACCCGACGACGGTCTGCCCGCCGCCGAGCTGGCCAGGAAGTACGGGCTCGCGGTGAGCGGCGCCCGGCCGAGCCTGCCGGAGTACGTCCGGCAGCTGTGGGACCGGCGGCACTTCATCATCGCCTTCTCCCGGGCGAAGATGACGGCCCAGTACAGCCAGGCCAAGCTGGGCCAGGTCTGGCAGGTGGCCACCCCCCTGCTGAACGCCTCGGTGTACTTCCTGATCTTCGGCCTGCTGATGCAGCAGGGCAAGGACATGGGGATCCGCACCTACATCCCCTTCCTGGTGACGGGGATCTTCGTCTTCACCTTCACGCAGAGCTCGGCGATGGCGGGTGTGCGCTCGATCGCGGGCAACCTGGGGCTGGTGCGCGCCCTGCACTTCCCGCGGGCGGCGCTGCCGATCTCCTTCGCGCTCCAGCAGCTCCAGCAGCTGCTGCTGTCGATGTGCGTGCTGTTCCTCTTCCTGCTCGGCTTCGGGCACATGCCCGCGCTGTCGTGGGTGCTGATCGTCCCCGTGCTGGTGCTGCAGTTCCTCTTCAACACCGGCCTGGCGATGATCCTGGCCAGGCTGGGCAGCAAGACCCCCGACCTGGCGCAGCTGCTGCCGTTCATCACCCGCACGTGGATGTACGCGTCCGGTGTGATGTACAGCCTGAGCGCCGCGCTGCACAAGACGAACGCGCCCGGCTGGGTCGTCGACGTCCTGGCCGCCAACCCCGCCGCCGTCTACATCGACCTGATGCGCTGGGCGCTGATCGACGACCGCAGCCACATCCACCTGCCGCCGCACGTCTGGGCGCTGGCGGTGGGCTGGGCGCTGATCGTGGGCGCGGGCGGCTTCGTGTACTTCTGGAAGGCTGAGGAGAAGTACGGCCGTGGCTGAGCAGAACACCGGTACCGAGACCTCCCGTCCCGTGCCCACCGTGATCGCGGACGACGTCCACATCGTCTACCGCGTCTACGGCGGCAGCACCGGCCGCGGCAGCGCGACCGCCGCCCTGAACCGGATCATCAAGCGCACGCCGGGCGCCGGCGTGCGCGAGGTGCACGCGGTGAAGGGGGTGAGCTTCACCGCCTACCGGGGCCAGGCCATCGGCCTGATCGGCTCCAACGGCTCCGGCAAGTCCACCCTGCTCAAGGCGGTGGCCGGACTGCTGCCCACCGAGCGCGGCAGGATCTACACCGACGGCCAGCCCTCGCTGCTGGGCGTCAACGCGGCCATGATGAACGACCTCACGGGCGAGAAGAACGTGATGCTCGGCGGTCTGGCCATGGGCATGTCGCGGGACCAGATCAGGGAGCGCTACCAGAGCATCGTCGACTTCTCCGGGATCAACGAGAAGGGCGACTTCATCACGCTGCCCATGCGGACCTACTCCTCCGGCATGGCGGCCCGGCTGCGCTTCTCCATCGCGGCGGCCAAGGACCACGACGTCCTGATGATCGACGAGGCCCTGGCCACCGGCGACCGCTCCTTCCAGAAGCGCTCCGAGGAGCGCATCCGCGAGCTGCGCAAGGAGGCCGGCACGGTCTTCCTGGTCAGCCACAACAACAGGTCCATCCGGGACACCTGTGACCGGGTGCTGTGGCTGGAGCGCGGCGAGCTGCTGATGGACGGCCCGACGGACGAGGTGGTCCGGGCGTACGAGAAGGAGACGGCCCGGTAACTTCAGCTCCGCGCCCGTGCTTCCCGGGGGCACCCGGGGGAGCACCGGTCGCACCAGGCCCCCGCCGACGTGTGCCGGCGGGGGCCTTGACCGTTCCGTGACGATCAACTCGCTTATTGTCAGGGCCGATTCGGGCGTCGCGTGGCATTGTATGGATCAAGCACGTACCCCGGCGGGCGTCGGACACTTGTACGGCGTACGCTGTAGCGTGCTCTTTTGCTGCTGTTTGTGGTGGGGCATGGCGATACCCGCGCACCCCACTGCCGAGGGTGCACAGGGGGAGGCTCGAAGGGGAGCCCAGGGGGACGGCCCTACCCTGCGGCGTGTCCGAAATAGGATGTTCTGGGTCGGCAGTGTAGAACGGGAGATGTGACGGCAATGGCTGCATTGGCCGTATTGGCCAGGGGCTCTCTCCAGATCAGAGACGCGTACGCCGTCCCCGGTCCGGGCAGCCCTCGATGACGGCGGGGACGGACGCGCACGCGCGCGCCGTGCTCGACAAGGCCGCGCACGAAAACTTTCCCGTGGCGCCCTTCTTCGTGCCCCGGGCCTGGCGTGCCGATCTCATGGCGATCTACGGCTACGCCCGTCTCGTCGACGACATCGGCGACGGCGACCTCGCCCCCGGCGGCCGCGACGCCGAGCTGCTGGGCCTGGACCGTGAGCAGAGCGATGACCGTCTCGCCATGCTCGACGCCTTCGAGGCCGACCTGCGGCGGGTCTTCGACGCCACCGGCACGGGCCCCCGTCACCCGCTGCTGATCCGGCTGCGTCCGACCGTCCGCCGGTGCGGTCTGACCCCCGAGCCCTTCCTCGCCCTGATCGAGGCGAACCGCCAGGACCAGCGGGTGAGCCGCTACGCCACCTACGACGAGCTGCTCGCCTACTGCGAGCTGTCCGCCAACCCCGTCGGCCGCCTCGTCCTCGGCATCACCGGAACGGCCAGCCCCGAGCGCATCCGCCGCTCGGACGCGGTGTGCACCGCACTGCAGATCATCGAACACCTACAGGACGTCGCCGAGGATCTTGGACGCGACCGCGTCTACCTCCCCGCCGAGGACATGAAACGCTTCCGTGTGACGGAGTCCGACCTCGCTCTTCCGACCGGTAGCGCATCGGTGCGCGCGCTGGTCGCGTACGAGGCGCAACGCGCCGGACACCTGCTGAATGAAGGCACCCCCCTGGTGGGTAGCGTCCACGGCAGGCTGAAGCTGTTGCTCGCGGGGTTCGTGGGCGGTGGGAGGGCCGCCCTCGGAGCGGTCGCCGCCGCCGGACACGACGTTCTCCCTGGACCGCCCAAGCCCACCAAGCTCAGCGTGCTGCGCGCGGTGGGGGCGACACTGCGAAGAGAGGGGTGAGCGGGACCGTGAACGGAACGCCACACGCGTCCGCACCGGTACTCGCCGCGTACAGCTACTGCGAGGCCGTCACCGGACAGCAGGCCGGCAACTTCAGCTATGGCATCAGGCTGCTGCCCGCGGCCAAGCGACGGGCCATGTCGGCCCTGTACGCCTTCTCGCGGCGCGTCGACGACATCGGTGACGGCCCCCTGGACGCCGAGTCCAAGCGGCTGAGGCTCGAGGAGGCCCGTACGACGCTGGACCGGATCCGGGACGGCGCCGTCGACGAGGACGACACCGACCCGGTGGCCGTCGCGCTCGCGCACGCCGTGCGCCGCTTTCCCATTCCCATCGGCGGCCTCGACGAACTGATCGACGGCGTTCAGATGGATGTGCGGGGCGAGACCTACGAGACGTGGGACGACCTCGCCGCGTACTGCCGCTGCGTGGCCGGTGCCATCGGACGGCTCTCCCTCGGCGTGTTCGGCACCGTGCCCGGCGCCCGGGACGCCGCGCGCGCTCCTGAGTACGCCGACACGCTCGGCCTCGCCCTGCAGCTCACCAACATCCTGCGGGACGTACGCGAGGACGCGGCCAACGGCCGCACCTACCTGCCCTCCGACGACCTCGCCAAGTTCGGCTGCTCCGCCGGCTTCCACTCCGTGCGGCCCCCCGCCGGCGCCGACTTCACCGGGCTGGTCCACTACGAGGTACGCCGCGCCCGCGCCCTCTTCGCCGAGGGCATGCGGCTGCTGCCCATGCTCGACCGGCGCAGCGGCGCCTGCGTCGCCGCCATGTCCGGCATCTACCGCCGGCTGCTGGACCGCATCGCCGAGGAACCGCAGGCCGTGCTCCGCGGCAGGGTCTCCCTGCCCGGGCGCGAGAAGGCCTTCGTCGCCGTCCGCGGACTGTCCGGGTACGACGCCCGCAGCGTCCACCGGCAGACCGCCAGGGGGCGCGCTTGATGACCCCCGCGCACGCAGGCACCGCCTGCCGCCACGGCGGCAAGCGGCGCGCAACCCTCCGCCCATCCATCGCGTCCCTGACAGCAGCCGAGGGGGTGGGCGCATGACATCACGGACGACAACCCGGCCCGACCGGCTCCCCGCACAGGCAGGCCGCTCCGACGGAGCGGCCGCGGTGGTGATCGGGGGCGGCCTCGCCGGCATCACGGCGGCGCTTCAGCTCGCCGCCGCCGGAGTGCGGGTCACCCTCGTCGAGGGCCGGCCCCGCCTGGGCGGGCTCGCCTTCTCCTTCCGCCGGGGCGAGCTGGCCATCGACAACGGCCAGCACGTCTACCTGCGCTGCTGCACCGCCTACCAGTGGTTCCTCGACCGGGTCGGGGCCCGGCACCTGGCCCCCCTGCAGGACCGGCTCGACGTGCCCGTCCTCGACGTCGGCCACCCCTCGGGGCGGCCCCGCCTCGGCCGGCTGCGCCGCACCGCGCTGCCCGTTCCGCTCCACCTCGCCGCGAGCCTGGCCACGTACCCGCACCTCTCGCTCGCCGAGCGCGCGAGCGTCGGGCGGGCCGCGCTGGCCCTGCGCGGCCTGGACCCGATGGACCCCGCGCTGGACGGCGTCGACTTCGCCACCTGGCTGCGCCGCCGGGGCCAGTCCGACCGTACGGTCGAAGCGCTGTGGGACCTGGTGGGCGTGGCCACCCTCAACGCCACCGCCGACCGGTCCTCGCTGGGCCTGGCCGCCATGGTCTTCAAGACCGGCCTGCTCTCCGAGCCCGGCGCCGCCGACATCGGCTGGGCGCACGTACCGCTGGGCGAGCTGCACGACACCCGGGCCCGCGCCGCCCTCGACGCCGCCGGGGTGCGGACCGCCCTGCGCACGCGCGCCACGGCGATCACCCGGGGTGCCGACGGCGGCTGGCACGTGGACACCGAGGCCGGCCCCGGCACCGCCGAGCGGCTCGACGCCGACACCGTGGTGCTCGCCGTGCCCCAGCGCGAGACCCACGCGCTGCTGCCCGACGGCGCCCTGGACGACCCGGACCGGCTGCTGGGCATCGACACCGCACCCATCCTCAACCTGCACGTCGTATACGACCGCAAAGTCATGCGGCAGCCGTTCTTCACGGCCCTGGGCAGCCCGGTGCAGTGGGTCTTCGACCGCACCGACTCCTCCGGGCTGGCCGCCCTCGACGGCGCGGGCCAGTACCTGGCCGTGTCCCAGTCGGCCGCGCAGGACGACATCGACCGGCCGGTCGCCGAGCTGCGCGAGCGCTACCTCCCCGAGCTGGAGCGGCTGCTGCCCGCCGCCCGGGGCGCGGCGGTGCGCGACTTCTTCGTCACCCGGGAGCGGACGGCGACGTTCGCCCCCACCCCCGGCGTGGGCCGGCTGCGGCCGCACGCCCCCACGAACGCGCCCGGCCTCTACCTGGCCGGTGCGTGGACCGCCACCGGCTGGCCCGCGACCATGGAGAGCGCGGTGCGCAGCGGACTGAATGCCGCCGGCGCGGCACTCTCCGAGCTCGGCCGACCGTATCGGGACCCCCTGCGGGAGGCGGCGGTATGACCCAGCGAGCCATCAAGGCGCGCGTTCCCGCAACAGGGGCGCGCGTGAGCACGACCACCAGAGGAGAGACCGTGACATCGGCGATCCCAGCTGTCGACACCGCAGGCGTCAGTGCCCTGCTGGAGCGCGGACGGACGCTTGCCACGCCGGTGCTGCGTGCCGCCGTCAACCGGCTCGCGGCACCCATGGACACCGTCGCCGCCTACCACTTCGGCTGGATCGACGCCGAAGGGCGGCCGGCGCACGGCGACGGGGGCAAGGCCGTACGGCCCGCCCTCGCCCTGCTCTCGGCCGAGGCCGCCGGCGCCGCGCCCGAGGTGGGCATCCCCGGCGCCGTCGCCGTCGAGCTCGTGCACAACTTCTCGCTGCTGCACGACGACCTGATGGACGGCGACGAGCAGCGCCGCCACCGCGACACCGTCTGGAAGGCGCACGGCCCCGCGCAGGCCATCCTCGTCGGCGACGCGCTCTTCGCACTCGCGAACGAGGTGCTGCTGGAGCTGGGCACCGTCGAGGCGGGCCGGGCGACCCGGCGGCTGACGACGGCCACCCGCAAGCTCATCGACGGCCAGGCACAGGACATCTCCTACGAGCACCGCGAGCGCGTCACCGTGGCCGAGTGCCTGGAGATGGAGGGCAACAAGACCGGCGCCCTGCTGGCCTGCGCGGTCTCCATCGGCGCGGTCCTCGGCGGCGCCGACGACCGTACGGCCGACACCCTGGAGGCCTACGGCTACCACCTCGGCCTCGCCTTCCAGGCCGTCGACGACCTGCTCGGCATCTGGGGCGACCCCGAGACCACCGGCAAGCAGACCTGGAGCGACCTGCGCCAGCGCAAGAAGTCCCTCCCGGTGGTCGCCGCCCTCGCCGCCGGCGGCCCCGCCTCCGAGCGGCTCGCCGGCCTGCTGGCCGCCGACGCCAAGCTCACCGACGCCCAGGCCGCCGACTTCGACGAGGAGGAGTTCGCGGCCCGCGCGGCGCTCATCGAGGAGGCGGGCGGCCGGGAGTGGACCTCCCAGGAGGCCCGCCGCCAGCACGCCACCGCCATCGAGGCCCTGAACGGGGTCGACATGCCCGCAGAGGTCCGGGCGCAGCTGATCGCGCTCGCGGACTTCGTCGTCGTACGGAAGAGTTGATCGCCATCGACCCGATCTAGCACCTCGCGGTCGCCGGCCGGTGTCAATTGTGCGGCACCGGCCGACGGAACCCCCCAAGTACGGCAGTCACAAGCAGTACGGCAGAGAAGAAACTCACTGCAATAGGGGAAGCCATGACAGCGACGACCGACGGCACCGGGGCCTTGCCGCCCCGCGCAGCCGAGGCCGGCCAGAGCACAACCGTTTTGCCTGCGAACGCGGCGGCCACCGGGTCGCCGAAGACGTACGAAGCCGCGCGGCGGGCCGCCACCCGCTCCGCGGAGCACCTGCTGTCCCGCCAGGACCCCCAGGGCTGGTGGAAGGGCGACCTGGAGACCAACGTCACCATGGACGCCGAGGACCTGCTGCTCCGCCGCTTCCTGGGCATCCAGGACGAGCGCACCACCGCGGCCGCCGCCCGCTGGATCCGCTCCCAGCAGCGCCCCGACGGCACCTGGGCCACCTTCCACGGTGGCCCCGCCGAACTCTCCGCCACCATCGAGGCCTATGTCGCCCTGCGGCTCGCCGGGGACGCCCCCGACGCCACCCACATGGCCGCCGCCTCCGCCTGGATCCGCGAGCAGGGCGGCATCGCCGCCGCCCGCGTCTTCACCCGCATCTGGCTGGCGCTCTTCGGCTGGTGGCGCTGGGAGGACCTGCCCGAACTCCCCCCGGAACTCATCTACCTGCCGAAGAGGTTCCCGCTCAACATCTACGCCTTCGGCTGCTGGGCCCGGCAGACCATCGTGCCGCTGACCATCGTCTCCGCGCTGCGCCCCGTACGCCCGGCGCCCTTCGCCCTCGACGAGCTGCACACCGACCCGCGCCGGCCCGCCCCGCCGCGCCCGCTCGCCCCGCTCACCGGCTGGGACGGCCTCTTCCAGCGCCTGGACAAGGCGCTGCACGCCTACCACCGCTTCCCGATCCGCCCCCTGCGCCGGGCCGCCCTGGCCTCCGCGGCGCGCTGGATCATCGAGCGGCAGGAGAACGACGGCTGCTGGGGAGGGATCCAGCCGCCCGCCGTCTACTCCGTCATCGCCCTCCACCTCCTCGGCTACGACCTGGAGCACCCGGTGCTGCGCGCCGGACTTCAGTCGCTGGACCGTTTCGCCGTGTGGCGCGAGGACGGCCCGGACGGTGCCCCGGTCCGGATGATCGAGGCATGCCAGTCCCCGGTGTGGGACACCTGCCTGGCCACCGTCGCGCTCGCCGACGCGGGCGTGAGCCCCGACCACCCGGCGCTCGTCAAGGCCGCCGACTGGATGCTGGACGAGCAGATCCTGCGCCCCGGCGACTGGACGGTACGACGTCCCGAACTGCCCCCGGGCGGGTGGGCGTTCGAGTTCCACAACGACAACTACCCCGACATCGACGACACCGCCGAGGTCGTCCTCGCGCTCAAGCGCGTCAGGCACCCCGACCCCCGGCGGGTCGAGGAGGCCGTCCGCCGGGCCGCGCGCTGGACCGCGGGGATGCAGTCGAGGAACGGCGCGTGGGGCGCCTTCGACGCCGACAACACCAGCCCGTTCCCCAACCGGCTGCCGTTCTGCGACTTCGGCGAGGTCATCGACCCGCCGTCCGCCGACGTCACCGCGCACGTCGTCGAGATGCTGGCGGCCCTCGGCAAGCAGCACCACCCGCGCACCCGGCGCGGCATCGAGTGGCTGCTGGCCGAACAGGAGGAGAACGGCGCCTGGTTCGGCCGCTGGGGGGTCAACTACGTCTACGGCACCGGTTCGGTGGTCCCGGCCCTGGTGGCCGCCGGACTGCCCCCCGCCCACCCGGCGATCCGCCGGGCCGTGGCCTGGCTGCGTGAGGTGCAGAACGGCGACGGCGGCTGGGGCGAGGACCTGCGCTCGTACCGGGACCCCGAGTGGATCGGGCGCGGCGCCTCCACCGCGTCACAGACCGCCTGGGCGCTGCTGGCCCTGCTGGCGGCGGGGGAGCGGGACAGCGAGGCCGTCGAGCGGGGCGTGCACTGGCTGGCGGAGACCCAGCGCGAGGACGGCTCCTGGGACGAGCCGCACTTCACCGGCACCGGCTTCCCCTGGGACTTCTCCATCAACTACCACCTCTACCGCCAGGTCTTCCCGCTCACCGCCCTCGGCCGGTACGTGCACGGCGCCCCCTTCGCCCCCGAACGGCTGGAGGTGTGATGACACGCGGCACGGGCACCGCCGCCCCCGCACCGCTGCTGGTCGCCTGCGCGCTCGGCATCGAGCGCCTGGCGCTGCGCGGCGGCCGGGGCGGCGCCGGGCCCGTGACCGTACTGCGCACCGGCATGGGGCCCCAGGCGGCGGAACGGGCGGTGGCCCGGGCCCTGGCCGACGGCACGGTCCGGGCCGACGCGGCCGTCGTCGCCACCGGCTTCTGCGCCGGCCTGGCCCCCGGAATGCACCCCGGCGACCTGGTCGTCGCCGACGAGACACGCGACGCGGCGGGGCGCACCGAGTGCACCGGCGTGGAACTGCTGGCCAAGGAGCTGGCGCACGTCGCGCCCCGGCGCGTCATCCACATCGGTCCGCTGGTGGGATCCGACCATCTCGTGCGCGGCGCGGAACGCGCGGCCCTGCACGCCGCCGGCGCACTGGCCGTGGACATGGAATCGGCGGCGACGCTCCGAAGCGCCGCACAGGCCGGCACACGCCCGGTTGCGGCCGTAAGAGTGGTCGTGGACGCTCCAGAACATGAACTCGTGAGAATCGGGACCTTGCGGGGTGGAATATCGGCGTTCCGCGTGCTCCGCACCGTCCTTCCGGCTTTTTTCGAATGGCACCGTTCTTTGCTGCTCCCCAGGAGGTGAGCTAGATGGCCATGCCGCTCCGTCAGACCATCCGGGTCGGGACCTACCTTTTTGAACAGAAGCTCCGGAAGCGGGAGAAGTTCCCGCTGATCGTCGAACTCGAACCGCTCTTCGCCTGCAACCTCAAGTGCGAGGGCTGCGGCAAGATCCAGCATCCGGCAGGCGTGCTCAAGCAGCGTATGCCCGTTGCCCAGGCGGTCGGCGCGGTGCTGGAGTCCGGTGCGCCGATGGTCTCGATCGCGGGCGGCGAGCCGCTCATGCACCCCCAGATCCATGAGATTGTACGCCAATTGGTGGCCCGGAAGAAGTATGTCTTCCTGTGCACCAATGCCCTGCTCATGCGAAAGAAGATGGAGAAGTTCACGCCTTCCCCGTATTTCGCGTTCGCGGTGCACATCGACGGGCTGCGGGAGCGGCACGACGAGTCCGTTGCGAAGGAAGGGGTATTCGACGAAGCGGTGGAGGCCATCAAGGAGGCCAAACGGCGCGGATTCCGCGTCACCACCAACTCGACGTTCTTCAACACCGACACCCCGCAGACCGTCATCGAGGTGCTCAATTTCCTCAATGACGACCTGCGGGTGGACGAGATGATGATCTCGCCCGCCTACGCCTACGAGAAGGCACCCGACCAGGAGCACTTCCTGGGCGTCGAGCAGACCCGGGAGCTGTTCAAGAAGGCGTTCTCCGGCGGCAACAGGCGCCGCTGGCGGCTCAACCACAGCCCGCTCTTCCTCGACTTCCTCGAGGGCAAGGCGGACTTCCCCTGCACCGCCTGGGCCATCCCCAACTACTCCCTCTTCGGCTGGCAGCGCCCCTGCTACCTGATGAGCGACGGCTACGTCCCCACGTACCGGGAGCTCATCGAGGAGACCGACTGGGAGAAGTACGGGCGCGGCAAGGACCCGCGGTGCGCCAACTGCATGGCCCACTGCGGCTACGAACCCACGGCCGTCCTGGCCACCATGGGCTCCCTGAAGGAGTCGCTGCGCGCGGCCCGCGAGACCGTCTCCGGCAACCGGGGCTGACGGTCGTGGCCGCCACGGAGCCGGTGTCCCTCGGGCTCCCCGCCGTACCCGCCCGGGCCCTGGCGGTGCGTCGCCCCGCGCGGCGCATCCAGGTCGGGTCGGTGCCGGTCGGCGGGGACGCGCCGGTGTCGGTGCAGTCGATGACGACGACGGTCACGGCCGACGTCGGCGCGACGCTGCAGCAGATCGCTGAGCTGACGGCGGCCGGCTGCCAGATCGTCCGGGTGGCGTGCCCGTCGCAGGACGACGCGGCCGCGCTGCCGGTCATCGCCAGGAAGTCCCAGATCCCGGTCGTCGCGGACATCCACTTCCAGCCGAAGTACGTCTTCGCCGCCATCGACGCCGGCTGTGCCGCCGTCCGGGTCAACCCGGGCAACATCCGGCAGTTCGACGACAAGGTCAAGGAGATCGCCAAGGCGGCCTCCGACGCCGGCACCCCGATCCGTATCGGCGTCAACGCCGGCTCGCTGGACCGGCGGCTGCTGGAGAAGTACGGCAAGGCCACCCCCGAGGCGCTCGTGGAGTCCGCCCTGTGGGAGTGCTCGCTCTTCGAGGAGCACGGCTTCCGCGACATCAAGATCTCGGTCAAGCACAACGACCCGGTCGTCATGGTCAACGCCTACCGGCAGCTCGCCGCCCAGTGCGACTATCCGCTGCACCTGGGTGTCACCGAGGCGGGTCCGGCTTTCCAGGGCACCATCAAGTCGGCCGTGGCCTTCGGCGCCCTGCTGTCGGAGGGCATCGGCGACACCATCCGCGTCTCGCTGTCCGCCCCGCCGGTCGAGGAGATCAAGGTCGGCATCCAGATCCTGGAGTCGCTGGGCCTGCGGCAGCGCCGCCTGGAGATCGTCTCCTGCCCTTCCTGCGGCCGGGCGCAAGTGGACGTCTACAAGCTCGCCGACCAGGTGACCGCGGGCCTGGAAGGCATGGAGGTGCCCCTGCGCGTGGCGGTGATGGGCTGTGTCGTCAACGGCCCCGGTGAGGCCCGCGAGGCCGACCTGGGCGTGGCGTCCGGCAACGGCAAGGGCCAGATCTTCGTCAAGGGCGAGGTCATCAGGACCGTCCCCGAGTCCAAGATCGTGGAGACGCTCATCGACGAAGCGATAAAGCTCGCCGAGCAGATGGAGGCGGACGGCGCCCTCTCCGGGCCGCCCGCCGTCACCGTGCTCTGACCGGCGGGGTCCGACAACGGGGCCTGTACGGGCAGGCCGACAAAGGAGGAGGGGGCCGGCGTGTCGTTGCTGGAGAACATCCGCAGTCCGCGCGACCTGAAGGCACTGGACGGCGAGGACCTGACCGACCTCGCCGAGGAGATCCGCCACTTCCTGGTCCACGCCGTGGCCAGGACCGGCGGGCACCTGGGGCCGAACCTCGGCGTGGTGGAGCTGACCATCGCCCTGCACCGCGCCTTCGACTCACCCGCGGACCGCATCCTGTGGGACACCGGCCACCAGTCGTACGTCCACAAAATGCTCACCGGGCGCCAGGACTTCTCCAAGCTGCGCGGCAAGGGCGGCCTGTCCGGCTACCCCTCGCGCGAGGAGTCCGAGCACGACGTCATCGAGAACAGCCACGCCTCCACGGTGCTGGGCTGGGCCGACGGCCTCGCCAAGGCCAACCAGGTGCTCGGGCGCTGGAACCGCCACGTCGTCGCCGTCATCGGCGACGGCGCCCTGACCGGCGGCATGGCCTGGGAGGCGCTGAACAACATCGCCGCCGCCAAGGACCGGCAGCTGATCATCGTCGTCAACGACAACGAGCGCAGCTACGCCCCCACCATCGGCGGCCTCGCCAACCACCTCGCGACCCTGCGCACGACCGACGGCTACGAACGCGCCCTGTCCTGGGGCAAGGACGTCGTCCAGCGCGTGCCGCTCCTCGGCAAGCCGCTGTACGAGTCGCTGCACGGCGCGAAGAAGGGCTTCAAGGACGCCTTCGCCCCGCAGGGCATGTTCGAGGACCTGGGACTGAAGTACCTCGGGCCGATAGACGGCCACGACATCGCCGCCGTCGAATCGGCGCTGCGCCGGGCCAAACGCTTCCACGGGCCCGTCGTCGTGCACTGCCGGACCGAGAAGGGCCGCGGCTACCAGCCTGCCCTGGAGGACGAGGCGGACCGCTTCCACACCGTCGGCGTGATGAACCCGCTGACCTGCGAGCCGCTGTCCACGGCCGGCGGGACGTCGTGGACCTCGGTCTTCGGCGACGAGATGGTCAGGATCGGCGCCGAGCGGCCGGACGTGGTCGCGATCACCGCGGCGATGCTGGACCCCGTGGGCCTGACGAAGTTCGCCGCCGCCTACCCCGAACGCGTCTGGGACGTCGGCATCGCCGAGCAGCACGCCGCCACCTCGGCGGCGGGCCTGGCCACGGGCGGGCTGCACCCGGTCTTCGCGGTGTACGCCACGTTCCTCAACCGCGCCTTCGACCAGGTCCTCATGGACGTGGCCCTGCACAAGTGCGGCGTCACCTTCGTCCTGGACCGGGCCGGTGTCACCGGAACGGACGGCGCCTCGCACAACGGCATGTGGGACATGTCGATCCTCCAGGTCGTCCCCGGCCTGCGCATCGCCGCCCCGCGCGACGCCGACCAGCTCCGCGCCCAGCTGCGCGAGGCCGTCGACGTCGCCGACGCCCCGACCGTCGTGCGCTTCCCGAAGGAGAACGTGGGTGAGGCGGTCCCCGCCCTCGGCCGCGTCGGCGGCATGGACGTCCTCGCCCGCCCGGACGAGGAGGCCGCGGTCACGGACGTCCTGCTCGTCGCGGTCGGGGCCATGGCACCGGTGGCGCTGAACGCCGCCGAGCTGCTCGAGGCGCGCGGCACCACCTGCACCGTGGTGGACCCCCGCTGGGTCAAGCCCGTCGACGAGGCGCTGCCCCCGCTCGCCGCACGGCACCGCCTGGTGGCCGTCATCGAGGACAACAGCCGCACCGGCGGCGTCGGCTGGGCCGTGGCCCAGGCGCTGCGCGACGCCGGCGTGGACCTGCCGGTGCGTACCTTCGGCATCCCCGAGCAGTTCCTCGCGCACGCCAAACGCGCCGAGGTGCTGGCGGACCTGGGGCTCACCCCCGCCGAGATCGCCGGGCGGATCAGCGCGGCGCTGGCCCGCAAGGAGGCCGCCCGGGCCTGTGGGGAAGCCGGACCCGGCCGCAAGGAGGCCGCCCTGGTGGGTAAGGAGAGCGACAACGCATGACGGCCGACGGCACCAAAGGATTCGACCTGGCCTCCCTGCTGGCCGAGCGCGGTGGCGAACGCTACGACCTGCACGCCCGCCACCTCAACCACCAGCTGCCGCGCATGCTGCGCACCATCGGCTTCGACAAGGTCTACGAGCGGGCCGAGGGCGCCTACTTCTGGGACTCCGACGGGCAGGACTACCTCGACATGCTCGCGGGCTTCGGGGTGATGGGGGTGGGCCGCCACCATCCGGTCGTCCGCAAGGCGCTCCACGACGTCCTCGACGCCTCCCTCGCCGACCTGACCCGCTTCGACTGCCCGCCGCTGCCCGGCCTGCTCGCCGAGAAGCTGCTGTCCTACGCACCCCACCTGGACCGGGTCTTCTTCGGCAACAGCGGCACCGAGGCCGTCGAGACGGCGCTGAAGTTCGCCCGGTACGCCACCGGGAAGCCGCGCGTGCTGTACTGCTCCCACGCCTTCCACGGGCTCACGGCCGGCTCGCTGTCCGTCAACGGCGAGGACGGCTTCCGGGACGGCTTCGCCCCGCTGCTGCCGGACACCGCGGTCCCCCTGGGCGACCTGGAGCGGCTGGAGCGGGAGCTGGGCCGCGGCGACGTGGCCGCCCTGGTGATCGAACCGATCCAGGGCAAGGGCGTCCAGCCGGCACCGCCGGGCTATCTGCGGGCGGCACAGGAGCTGTTGCACCGGCACAAGGCGCTGCTCATCGCCGACGAGGTGCAGACCGGCATCGGGCGCACGGGTGACTTCTTCGCCTACCAGCACGAGCACGGGGTCGAGCCCGACCTGGTGTGCGTGGCCAAGGCGCTCTCCGGCGGCTACGTCCCGGTCGGGGCGACGCTCGGCAAGGACTGGATCTTCAAGAAGGTCTACTCCTCCATGGACCGGGTGCTGGTCCACTCCGCCAGCTTCGGCTCCAACGCCCAGGCCATGGCGGCCGGTCTCGCGGTGCTCGCCGTCATGGAGGACGAGCGCATCGTGGCCAACGCCCGTGACACCGGGGAGCTGCTGCGCTCCCGGCTGGCGGCGCTCGTCGGCAAGTACGAGCTGCTGCACGAGGTGCGCGGCCGCGGCCTGATGATCGGCATTGAGTTCGGCAAGCCGAAGTCGCTGGGCCTGCGCAGCCGCTGGGCGATGCTGCAGGCGGCGCGCAAGGGGCTCTTCGCGCAGATGGTGGTGGCGCCGCTGCTGCAGCGGCACCGCATCCTCACCCAGGTCTCCGGGGACCATCTGGAGGTCATCAAGCTCATCCCGCCACTGATCATCGGCGAGCGTGAGGTGGACCGCTTCGTGACGGCCTTCGAGGCGGTCATGGACGACGCCCACGACGGCGGCGCCCTGTTGTGGGACTTCGGCCGAACCTTGGTCAGGCAGGCGGTGGGCGGGCGCTGACGGGGCCTGTGGGGGCTGGGTGGGGTGCCTCGGGCGGCCCCCCCACCCGCGCGGTTCAGTCGGTGAGCAGCAGCTCCCGCAGCCGCTCGCGCGTGCGCGGGTCCACTCCCAGCCCCTCGGCGAGATACCGCTCCGTGGTCCCCCAGGTCTCGGTGATCGCGGCGAACGCGGCGGCCAGATACTCCGCCCGCGCCTCGAACAGCGGCGAGAGCAGCTCGCTCACCTCGGGCGAGCGGTCCGCGTCCGTACCGTCGCCGCGGCGCACCCGGTAGCGGCGGTGCGGTGCGTTCGACTCGAGGTAGTCGGCCTCGACGGCCTCGTGCGGCACCCCGAGCGCCAGCAGCGTCACCGCGATCGACAGCCCCGCCCGGTCCTTGCCGGCGGCGCAGTGCATCAGCGCGGGCACGCTGTCGTCGGCGAGGGTGTGCAGCACCCGGCTGTGCTCGGCGGTGCGGGTGATGATCATCGTGCGGTACGACTCGGACATCCGGTCCGCGGCCCGGCCCTGGCCCAGGACCGAGCGCAGGGTGTCCAGGCCGCCGTCACGGACCATCCGCCAGAACTCGCTGCCGTCGGCGGGGTCGGACAGCGGGATGTTGACGTTCCGTACCCCGGTGAGCTCGACGTCGGGGCCCTCCAGCGCGATGTCGGCGGCGTTGCGGAAGTCGAAGACGGTGTGCAGGCCGAGCGAGCCGAGGAAGGCCGCGTCCGTCTCCGTCGCGTGCGCGAGGTGGCCGCTGCGGAACAGGACGCCGGGCCGTACGTGCCGTCCGTCGGCGGCCGGCAGGCCGCCCAGGTCGCGGAAGTTGCGGATGCCGGCCAGCTCGGGCTCGGTCGACGGGACGTGCGGCGTCTGTGTCACGTGCGCTCCTCGGGTCTCGGCTGCCGTCGCCGATCGTATTCCGGCTGACGCGATTTTGTCGGGGTGGGATACATCACGGCACGTCAACCCCTGGTTACGGTGGCGTAGGTCACTCCGAACGGTGAAAGATGTACTGACGTGGCAGACGATTCGAATTCATTCAGCAAGAGCGCGATCGGGTCGTACGCAGCCGTCGGGGACAGCTTCACCGAGGGCGTCGGCGATCCAGGACCCGACGGCACCTTCATCGGGTGGGCCGACCGACTGGCCGTACTCCTCTCCGACCAGCAGGCGGAGCACTCCTTCACGTACGCCAACCTCGCGGTCCGGGGGCGCCTCCTGGACCAGATCGTCGAGGAGCAGGTGCCGCGGGCCGTGGAGCTCGGCCCGGATCTCGTCACCTTCTGCGCGGGTGGCAATGACATCCTGCGGCCGGGCAGCGACCCGGACGACGTGGCGGAGCGCTACGAGGCGGCCGTGGTCCGGCTCAAGGACTCCGTCGGCACGGTGCTGCTGTGCACCGGATTCGACACCCGCGGCGTACCGGTCCTGCGCCACCTGCGGGGAAAGATCGCGACCTACACCGCCCATGTGCGCTCCATCGCCGACCGTCATGACTGCCCGGTGCTCGACCTGTGGTCGCTGCGCTCGGTGCAGGACCGGCGGGCCTGGAGCGAGGACCGGCTCCACCTCTCGCCTGACGGGCACACCCGCGTGGCGCTGCGCGCCGCCCAGGTCCTGGGCCTTCAGGTGCCGGCCGACCCCGACCAGGAATGGCCGGACGAGGGCCAGCGGTCGCCCGCCGAGGTGCGCCGCGACAACATCAACTGGGCGCGCGAGTACCTGGTGCCGTGGATCGGGCGCCGGCTGCGCGGCGAGTCCTCGGGCGACAACGTCGAGCCCAAGCGGCCGGATCTGTTGCCGCTCTAGGCGCCGCTCCAGGCGCCCGCGGCCGCCATGGCGCGCCGCACACGGGGGTCAGTGGGGGAGCCGCCCGTGCGGCAGGTCGGCCCAGACGACTCGGCCTCTGCCGGTGTCGTCGGGCCGGACCCCCCACGCCTGGGACAGCGCGCCCACCAGCAGCAGTCCGCGCCCGCTCTCCTCGTCCGCACCGCTGCACCGCGCCCTGGGCTCCGTCGGGGTGTGCCCCTGGTCCGCGACCTCTATGCGCAGGGCCACCGCGCTCACCCGCAGCTGACAGCGGACCTTGTCGCTGTCCGTGTGGCGCACGGCATTGGTGAACAGCTCCGACACCACCAACTGGGCGTCGTCGCAGGCCACTTCGTCCATGCCCCACTCCCGCAGCCGCGCGAGAACTCGTTTTCGCGCCTCCGCCACCGAGGCGTTGAGGGCGGGGAAGTGAAAGGCGTCCTGCAGGCGGCCGGCGAGGTAGCTGCCGCAGAACCCGAGCGAGGGTGCGTCATGGGAGGGGAGCACTCCGCAACTATGTGCGATAGAGCTCATCTGTGGCAAGGTTCAACCTGCAAATTACAGAATCGCAAGGACAGTCTGTCCGCTCGACAGACTGCGTGGCACACTGCTGGCATATGACGGCAGTTGGAGGGGGTGGACAGTGGCGGACTCGCGGCCTACGGGCGCCCCGACGGTCCTCAGAGTCGTGCTCGGCAGACGGCTGCAGGACCTGAGGGAGAAGGCCGGGCTCTCCTTCGAGGAGGCGGGCCGCGCCCTGGACGTCACGCACGCCACGATCCGCAGGATGGAGAAGGCCGAGGTCGGGCTGAAGGTCCCGTATGTGGAGAAGCTCCTCCACGTCTACGGCGTTCTCGACCCCGAGGAGATAGCAGGCTTCCTCACCCTCACCCGCGAGGCCAACCGCCCCGGCTGGTGGCACCGGTTCCGCGACGTGCTCCCCGAGTGGTTCAGCGCGTTCGTGAGCCTGGAGGGCGAGGCCAACCTCATCCGCGCCTACGAACCGCACTACATCCCCGGCCTGTTGCAGACCGAGGACTACACCCGCGCCGTACTGCGCGCCGGCATGCCGCACGCCCGCGACGCCGACATCGAGCGCGCCGTCACCGTCCGCCGCCAGCGCCAGGCCCTGCTCACCCGGGACCGGGCGCCCCTGCTGTGGGTGGTGATGGACGAGACGGTCCTGCGCCGGCCCATCGGCGGGCCGGAGGTGATGCGCGCCCAGATCGACCGGCTCATCGAGGCCACGGACCTGCCCAACGTGCGGCTGCAGCTCATGCCGTTCGCCGCCGGGCCGCACCCGGCGATGTACGGCCCCTTCCACATCTTCCGGTTCCCCATCCAGGAGCTGCCGGACATCGCGTACGCCGAAAACCTCGTCGGAGCCTCGTACTTCGACCAGCGCGACGACGTCTCGTCCTTCCTGGAAGCCCTGGACCGGATGTGCGCGCAGGCCGCGCCGGCACACACCACCAAGGCGATCCTGGGTGGCATTCGTAAGGAGATCTGAACCATGGATCTGGACCACATATACAACGGCATGCCCGCGAGCGACCTCGGCACCGAGGGCTGGAGCAAGCCGTGGAGCGGCGGCAACGGCGGCAGCTGCGTCGAGGTCATGCGGCTGGGGGACGGCCGCATCGCCCTGCGCCAGTCCACCGACCCCGGCGGCCCCGCCCTGATCTACACGCACCACGAGATGGAGACCTTCATCCGGGGCGCGAAGGCCGGCGAGGCCGACTTCCTGCTGGCGGGACCGAGCGTGAGCGCCGAATAAGGCCGAGCAGGCGCGAGGGACCGGCCGCAACCGACCGAGCGGCGACATCTGCACGCGTACCGAAGGGGAACACGGCGTGATCGAGCACAGCATGCCCGGCATAGGCGAGGGCGGACAGGGTTTCCCCGTCGAGGAGATCGACACCAGCAGGCCGCACCCGGCCCGCATGTACGACTACTACCTCGACGGCTGGGACAACTACGAGGTCGACCGCGCGGCGGCCGAGCGCGTCATCGAGGTCCACCCCCAGGTGCGGCTGTCCGCCCGCGCCAACCGCGCCTTCCTGCGCCGGGCCGTGCAGGACGCGGTGCGCGGCGGCATCCGCCAGATCCTCGACATCGGCACCGGCATCCCCACCTCGCCCAACACTCATGAGGTGGCACGGGAGATCGCCCCGGACGTCCGTGTCGCCTACGTCGACAACGACCCCATCGTCGCCACCCACGCGGGGGCGAAGCTGACGAACGCGGGCGGCGCCGGGTTCGCCCTCGCCGACGTGCGCCGGCCCGAGACGATCCTCCAGGACCCGGCCGTCCGCGAACTGATCGACTTCGCCGAACCGGTGGCCCTGCTCCTCGTCGCCGTCCTGCACTTCGTCAAGGACGAGGAGGACCCGGCGGGCATCGTCGCCACCCTCGGCGACGCCCTGCCCGCCGGCAGCCGGCTCATCCTCTCCCACGCCACCGGGGAGCCGTACGAGGGCTACGCGGCCGGCCGCACCGACACGGTGGCCAGGGACGGCGTGCTGGACGTCTACAAGAACGCCACCGCCGCCCTCAACCTGCGCGACCGGGCCGCCATCGAGCCGCTCTTCGGCGACTTCGAGCTCCTCGACCCCGGCCTGGTCCGGGTGCCGCTGTGGCGGCCCGACGGACCGGTGCCCGGCCCCGAGGAGCTCAGCAACACCATTTTCTACGGCGGGGTGGGCCGCAAGGGCTGAGCGGACGCCGCGCACCCTCAGGCGCCGGCCCGCTCCGGGATCTCGCAGCGGTCCTTGAAGCCCTGACTGCTCAGCCCCAGCGCCGAGTTCATGCGCGAGCGGAGGTTCTCCACCGCCACCATCGCCGTCAGCTCCACCAGAGCGGCCTCGCCGAGGCATCGGCGCAGCCGCTCCACCAGCTCGTCCTCGACGGCCGGCGGAGTGGCGGTCATCGCCTCCGAGTACTCCAGCACGTCCCGCTCCAGCGGCGTGTAGACCTCGCTGTCCCGCCAGCGCGGCACATCGCGCAGCTTCTCGTGCGACAGGCCGCGGCGCCGGCTCTCCCAGTAGCCGAAGTCCATGCACCACGAGCAGCCGATCGCCGCGGCCGACGCCATGACGGCGAGGTCCTTCAGCCCGGGGTCGAGCTTGTTCCAGCGGGCCACCGACCACTCCAGGCGCGTGTCGGCGATCAGCACCTTGCGGTGGTGCGCCAGCGCCAGCAGCGGGTCGAGGACCTTGCCGTAGGCGCGCCGGCAGTACCACGCGGCGAGGCGCGTCAGGGGGTGAGGGACGGGTCGAGCGTGATGCGGGCCATGGCCGGTGCCTCCGTCGGGAGAGGTGCGGTTGCTTTCGACCGTACGACGGACCGGCCCCGCGAGAATGTGACACCGCTCCGGAAAATCTTTTGAAACCGCAGGTCAGGGCGGGTGTCAGTGGGCTGTCCTAGGGTGGCGGCATGGATGGTGAGCTCTTCCCCCGGCCCCCGGTGGAGATCGCCCCCGGCGCGGTGCACCTGCCCGGCTGGCTGGACGAGGCCGCGCAGCGCCGACTGCTCGAGGACTGCCGCCGGTGGGCCAGGCCCCCCGCCGGCCTGCACACCGTGCGGATGCCGAGCGGCGGGCAGATGTCGGTCCGCTCGGTGGGACTGGGCTGGCATTGGTTCCCCTACGGCTACGCCCGTACCGTCGTCGACGGCGACGGATCGCCGGTCAAGCCGTTCCCGCCCTGGCTCGACGCCCTGGCCCGGGACGCGGTGGCGGCGGCGTACGGGCGGGAGGCCGGCCCGGAGGCGTACGACATCGCCCTGGTCAACTTCTACGACGACGCCGCGAAGATGGGCCTGCACCGCGACAGCGACGAGAAGTCCGACGCGCCGGTCGTCTCGCTCAGCCTCGGCGACAGCTGCGTCTTCCGGTTCGGCAACGTCCACGGCCGGGGCCGTCCCTGGACGGACGTCGAGCTGCGCAGCGGCGACCTCTTCGTCTTCGGCGGCCCCTCGCGGATGGCCTACCACGGCGTCACCCGGACGCTGCCGGGCACCGCCCCCGCGGCCCTGGGGCTGAAGGGACGGTTGAACATCACGTTGCGGGTGAGTGGGCTGTGACCGCCGTGGCCGGATAATGAGGAAGAACCGCTTCCCCCACAGCCGACGGCATGGGGGTGCCCCCGCTGCCCTGGAGGCGCCGTGACCGGCTTCCGCCCGACGTACTCACCGCTCGACTCGCTGCGCCCGGCCGCGTTCGGCGCGGATCCGGCGGGGGAGCGGATGGCGCGTATCCGGCGTTCGCCGAACTTCGCCGACGGCGTGTTCGTCAATCCCGAGGGCGCGCGGCACACGCCCTCCCCGTCCATGCTGGCGTTCCTGCCCACGTACTTCCGCAAGGAGGAGCGCCTGCGCAGGGCCCCCGCCCACGCCGTGCCCGTCCACCCCACCACCGTCGCGGACCTGGCCGTGCCCGCCGCCTCGGGGCTGCGGCTGACCTGGATGGGCCACTCCAGCGTGCTGGCCGAGATCGACGGAGCGCGGGTGCTGTTCGACCCGGTGTGGTCGGAGCGCTGTTCACCGTTCTCCTTCGCGGGCCCCAGGCGGCTGCACCCCGTGCCCGTACCGCTGGCGGAGACCGGGAGCCTGGACGCCGTGGTCATCTCCCACGACCACTACGACCACCTGGACATGGCGACGGTCCGGGCCCTGGCCCGCACCGGCACGGCCTTCGTCGTCCCGCTCGGCGTCGGCGCCCACCTGGAGCACTGGGGCGTGCCGGCGGACCGCGTCACCGAGCTCGACTGGCACGAATCGACCCAGGTCGCCGGCGTCACCCTGACCGCCACCCCGGCCCGGCACTTCTGCGGCCGGGCGCTGCGCAACACCCAGCACACGCTGTGGGCCTCGTGGGTGGTCGCCGGCGAGCGGCACCGGATCTTCCACAGCGGCGACACCGGCTACTTCCCCGGCTTCGCGGACATCGGCGAGCGGTACGGGCCGTTCGACGCCACGATGGTGCAGATCGGTGCGTACAGCGAGTTCTGGCCGGATATCCATATGACGCCCGACGAGGGCATGCGCGCCCACGTCGACCTCCAGGGCGGCGACGCGGCGGCGGGCGTCATGCTGCCGATCCACTGGGGCACGTTCGTCCTCGCCCCGCACCCCTGGGACGAGCCCGCCGAGGGGACGGTCACCGCGGGCCGGCGCGCCGGGGCGCGGGTCGTCGTGCCACGGCCCGGCCAGCCCTTCGAGCCGGGTGCCGGGTTGCCGCTCGAGCTGTGGTGGCGGGCGGTCGCGGCGCGCCCGGCGGGCCGAGGGCCCGTGGTGCCGGCCGACGGTGCCGCGGTGGGCACGGCGGCTGCCGCCGGTGCTCCGGCCGCCGGTGGGGCGGCCGGCGGCGCGAGCGAGGCGGAGCCCATTCTGCGCGCGTAGCCGTGGGGTTGGCGTGGGGGCTGACGTGGGCTGACTGCACATCAGGTCGCATCAGGTCGCACGCATCGAACGTTTGGCGTTTTTACGCACATGCGTGCGTTCCCCTCTTGTCATGCCGACGGAACGGCCGCTTCAATGCCTGACGACGGTTAGGAAAGCTTCCTAACGCATTGCCGGACGATCGGGAACGGAGTTCTGCATGCCCACGCTCACCTCGACGCAGAAGAAGGCGCACATGACGAGGAGGACCACCCGTGTCGTCCTCACCGGGATGGCGGTGGCCCTGCCGCTCTCGCTGGTCCTCGGGGGAGTCGGCCAGGCGGCGGCTCCGTCGAAGCGTGTGGACGCGGGCCTCGCGGTCATGGCCGCCACCGGCCTGGACGACCCGCACAAGAAGGACATCGCCATGCGGGTGGTCTCCAGCGCGGAGAACTCCTCGCTCGACTGGCGCGGGCAGTTCAAGTACATCGAGGACATAGGCGACGGCCGCGGCTACACCGGCGGCATCATCGGCTTCTGCTCGGGCACCGGCGACATGCTCGACCTCGTCGAGCTCTACACCCGGCAGAAGCCCGGCAACCCGCTCGCCAAGTACCTCCCCGCCCTGCGCAAGGTCAACGGCAGCGACTCGCACGCCGGCCTGGGCAAGCCGTTCGAGGACGCCTGGCGCAAGGCAGCCCAGGACAAGACCTTCCAGAACGCCCAGGAATCCGAGCGCGACCGGGTTTACTTCAACCCCTCCGTCAAACAGGCGAAGGAGGACGGCCTGCGCGCGCTCGGCCAGTTCATCTACTACGACGCGATCGTCATGCACGGCCCCGGCAACAGCAAGTACAGCTTCGGCGGCATCCGCAAGACCGCCCTGTCGAAGGCGAAGCCCCCGGCGCAGGGCGGCGACGAGAAGACGTACCTCAACGCCTTCCTCGACGCCCGCAAGAAGGCCATGCAGAGCGAGAAGGCCCACGAGGACACCAGCCGCGTCGACACCGCGCAGCGCGTGTTCCTCAAGGAGGGCAACTTCGACTTCGTGCCCCCGCTGAAGTGGAAGGTCTACGGCGAGTCCTTCCAGATCAACGAGTAGACCCTCGCGATCGACGAGCGGAGCCCCGCACGAGCAGCCCTTCGAGCGCCGGGCGTGCCCGGCCCGGCGAGCGGACCTCCCGCCCGCCGGCCTCCTCCGCGGAAGCCGGCGGGCGCGACCGTGCCCCTCGTCGCGTCAGTGCCCCATGTCGCAGCAGGAGTCGCGGCGCAGCTGCCGCCCGACGGCCGGCCAGTCCTCGTGCTCACGCCCATGGCGCACCGCCGGCTTCCCCGCGCGCCGGTAGGAGCCGACGAGATCGCTCTGCCGGTGCGGCACGCCGCCGCGCAGCACCGATGTCGTCCGTACGAGCGTGTCGAAGTCGGTGAAGGGGTCGCCGTCGATGATCGTGGCGTCGGCGAGTTTGCCCACCTCCAGCGTGCCCAGGTCCCGCTCCGCGCCGAACACCCGCGCGGGCAGCACGGTCGCGGTGCGCAGTGCCTGCGCGGCCGACAGCCCGTACCAGTGCAGGGCCCGCAGCCCCAGGTGCAGGGAGAGGCCGACCGGCACCAGCGGGGCGTCCGTGCCGAGGGCGACGAGTCCGCCGCCCGCCAGCACCCGCCGGTAGACCTCCAGCTCGCGCCGGAGCGTGGCCAGCTGGGCGGCGGTGGGCGCCTTGGCGGCCGTCTGCTGGACGAGCGTGACGTCCCACGGCGGCATCAGTTCGGTCACGCGGGGGTCCTTGGCGAGGGACGGGTCGTAGCCCGCCAGCGGCACCGAGGTGAAGGGCGTGGCGATCAGATGGAAGTCGGTCGCCGTGTAGATCTCGGTCAGATCCTGGTACGACCGTCCCGTCGCCGTCGTGGCGTGCCCGAACTCCAGCCGCTGCGTGGCCTGGAGATGCGTTGTCAGGTCCTGTCCCAGCTGAACGCCCGGCGAGCACAGATGACTTCCCGAGCGCACCCCGAGCCGCTCGTGCGCGAAGCGGGCCGCCTCCTCCATCACCCAGCCCGGCGCGCGCACGTAGGTCTTCACGAAGTCCCAGTCCAGGGCCTCGGCACGGCTCAGCGACCGGCGCAACCCCTCCCGCGTGCGGTGCGCGCGCCCCATGCTGTAGGCCACGCGCGACCCGTCGAGCAGTTCCCCGGTGCTCAGCAGCCGCGGCCCCGCCAGCGCGCCGGCCGCCACGGCCTCGCGGACGCGGGCCTGCTCGTAGGCGCCCCCGCCGAAGGAGACCGCCGTCGTGATGCCGTACGCCAGTTGCAGCGCCGTCTGCCGGCCGCCGTAGGTGCCCTGCCACGGATGCGTGTGGGCGTCCCACAGGCCCGGGATCACCGTCTGCTGCGAGGCGTCGACCATGTGCCGGGCCGCCCGGCGCGCACGGTGCCGCTCGACGGCGGCGACGCGGCCGTCCCGCACCACGATGTCGACGTCCTCGCGCACGGCCGTGCCCGTGCCGTCCCAGAACCGGCCGGCGCGCACGACGGTGTCGGCGGGGGCCGGACGCCGGTAGTCGAGCGCGACCGGGACCGTGCGGGCGCTGCCGCTCGCCGTGTCCAGCAGCCGCAGCCGCCCTGCGGACAGATAGAGGATCGTGCGCCCGTCTGCGGAGAAGGACGGGCTGTCGGCGGCCTCGTCCGTCAGCCGGCGCGGCTCGCCGTCGGGCGTCCCGTCGGCCCGTACGGGCACCAGCCACAGCGCGGACTCGCTGATCACGGCCATGGAGCGGCCGTCCGGTGACCAGACCGGGCCCGCGTCGAAGCGGTCGGAGATGGAGGCGTGCGGCGCGATGGCGTGCAGGCGCGGGGTGCCGCCCCGCGTGGTGTCGACCACGCGGATGAGGTTGTAGCCCTCACGGAATCGCTGGTTGAGGCGGTTGCGGTCACAGAAGGCGACGAAGCGCCCGTCCGGCGACCAGCTGGGTCTTCCCGGCAGCCCGCCACCGCCCAGCGGTGCCGCCAGCACCCGGTCCTCGCCGGCCACCAGGTCGCGTACGAGGAGGTTCCCGGACAGGTCCAGGCACGCCAGCCGCGTGCCGTCCGGCGACAGCGCGGGCTGCACGCGGCCCCCGTTCGCCAGCACGCTCTCCTCGCCGGAGGCCAGCTCGTGGCGGCGGACCGCGAACAGCCCGTCGCGGTCGTCGGCGTAGAGCAGCGCCTTGCCGTCCGGCGACCAGGAGGGCGAGAGGAGGAACCGGGTGGGGTCGGCCCGCACCACCTGCCGGGGCGCCCGGCCGCCGGAGACGTTCGCGACCCAGAGGGAGTTGAGCGCGGCGAAGGCCACCTGGCGGGCGTCCGGGGAGAGCGCGGGCAGATGCACGGCACGCACGCGCCGCGCGCCGCCGCCCGCGGCGAAGTCGTACCGCTTGACCTCATAGCGCGGCCGGTCCACCGGCAGCTTCGCCGTGAAGGGGATCGTGGCCGAGGGCACGGTGCGGGCACCGGCGGGCGGGGTGGGCGCGGGTGCCGCCGAGGGGTGCGGCAGGGAGTCGGCGGTCGGGGCCTCCGGGACCTTCGCCGCCTCCGGCCGGATGATCCGGAACTGGCCGCTCACCGTCAGCAGCAGTTCCTCGCGGGAGACCCACCGCGGGGGCACGGGCGCCACGTCCCCGTCGACGGCGACCACGCCGCCGTCCACGACGAGGGTGCAGGTGGCGTCGGGCGCGGCCGTCGTCCGCAGATAGGCCAGCCGCCCGCCCGGCGAGACGGCGGGCGTCATGACCTGCGCCGCCGCGCTCTCGGTGTGCTCGCTCCGCACCGGCCCCCGCCCGTCGGCCGGCACGGAGGCGACCGTGCGGGCCTCCAGCGCCGTCCCCACCACACGCCCCCGCACGAACCACAGCCGGTCACCGTCCGGTGACCAGACGGGGTCGAAGTCCTCCCAGGCCCCGTCCTGCCCCGGCCCCTCCTGCCCGGAGACCCCGGTGACCTGCGTCAGCCCACCCGTCCGCACGTCCACCACCCACACCCGGTACGGACTGCCCTTCACCGGATCGCCCCCGCGCTCGGAGGCGAAGGCGATCCGCGTCCCGTCCGGCGACCACGCGGGCCCCCGGTCGTCCCACGGCCCGTCCGTCACCTGCCGCAGCCCCGACCCATCAGTCCGCAATATCCAGATATGAAACCCCCCACCCCGGTACGCACACACCGCGAGCCACTTGCCGTCGGGCGAGTGCACGGGCCGCGTGGGCTCCAGATCCGCCGGCGTGATCGCCACGGCGTCCCCGCCCTCGCGCGGGACGGACCACAGAACGTTCTGTACCTCGGCGATCAACCGGTCACCGGCCGGAGAGAGGGAGGCGGCACCGTCGGTGGCCCCGGTGAAGGAAAGGACGGTACGCCCCGACGCCGCCGCCGGGTCCGCCGTCGCGTCCACGGGCAGAGCCACGGCGGCCCCGGCCGCGCCGGCCGTACCGGCCACGGCGGCGGTCCCGGCCGCCGCCGTCTGCAGAAATCTGCGCCGGGAGATGCTGGTGTTCAACTGTCCTCCTGGGTCAAGGGAGTTACGCGAGGCGGCAGCTAAAATCCAAAAGGCGATCGTTGCACGTCACACACGGGATAGGTCAACACCCCACCAACCACCAAAAACAGGTGGATGTCGGAACGGAGGCACCGGCGCGAGGGGGCGGCCAGGGGTGCGCGCGTCATCCGAACGGGGCATGGGGTACGGGACCTGGCGCCGACGCGACGTCGGGGTGTGGTCACTGTGCGTGAGGGGCCGCGGTGCCCCGTTCCCTGGCTCCGCACGGCGGAAAGCCGTGCGCGACCACCTCGGGAAGTGCGGTATTGTTCTCATGCGCGGTCGGCGAGGGCGAAAGCCCGGGCCGGACAAGCACCGGGACGTGGCGCAGTTTGGTAGCGCACTTGACTGGGGGTCAAGGGGTCGTGGGTTCAAATCCCGCCGTCCCGACTCGGAGAGTCGCAGATCAAGGGGCCGTTTCAGATCACATCTGAAACGGCCCCTTGATCATTCACCCAGCGGGTTCACGCCGTCTCCGCGCGTGCGACGCGGATCTTCGACTGCCGGTGCGGCAGTGCCTCCCAGTCCTGCATCAGCCGTGCCGTCAGGCCATGGCGACGGGCGAGGTCGATCAGGGTCTGCGGGCGGTAGTAGAAGTCCTCCCGCAGGACGTGGTGTTCCGCCCCGTCGGTGCGGTCGAAGGTGAAGTCGAAGAATCCGCCGGGGTGCAGGATGCGGGACACGTGCCGTAGGCATTCGTCGACGACGGGCAGGGGCGAATGGGAGAAGACGCTGTGCGCGTGGACGACGGTGAAGTGTTCGTCGGGCAGGAAATCGAAGGTGAGGTTGTCCACGACGGCCAGGTGGGGGAGTTTGTCCCGCAGCTCGAACTCGGTGACCGTGCGCTGGGCGGCGAGGAGGATGCCGGGTGAGATGTCGATGCCGTAATAGTGGCCCGTCTGCAGGTACTGGATGAACCTCCACCCCGCCCGCAGGTTGCCGCAGCCGATCTCCAGCATCCGGTCCTCGGGGGTCAGGCCGTGTTCGCGCAGGTAGTCGAATTGCAGGCGGCCCAGTTCCAGCCACCGCTCGCGGCTCTTGCTGCCGACGGCCGCGTCCGCGCTGCGCGCGAGGTCCGACCGCATCACCTTGCGGTAGTACGCCACGTGATCCGCCGACGTCGCTCTCAGCCAGGCGTCGCGGGCCCACCGCCGCGCGTAGGGCATCACCCGCTCGGGGTGACGCAAGGCGTACCTCAGCCGGTAACCCGGCCTCGAGCGGTCGTCGGCCATCCCACTGCCCTCCTCGGCCCCCTTCCGCGTGTGCCCGGGCGCGGTGGCGCCGCGGGCTGTCACGATCACTTCCACGGCGAGGCGCCGGCCTAACCGGGCCGGGCGGCTGCCCTGCACGCGGCTCGAACGCATGGGAGCGGACATGGCACAGCATCCAGTGATCGGTTATCTCGTCTGGGCCGTACTGTTCGGCGCCGTCTTCGCCTGGGAGGGCGTCAGCCTGATCCGGGTCGGGGACGGCTTTCCCACCCTCAGTGACGCGGTCAGAGCCGTGATGAGTCACCCGGCGGGGCGCTGGTCCCTTTTCGCGCTGTGGCTGTGGTTCGGCTGGCACACCTTCGTACGCGGCTGGCACTTCCTGCTGCGGGATCCCTCCTGAGACCGCCGCCGACGCTCAACGGGTCCGGCCGTGCTGCCCACGCCTTTGAACATCGCCCTCATGGCCACCGGCTACGTCCTGGTCATGGGCTACCTCGCCCTCGGCCTGCTCCTCCTCCGACGCCGTCCCCCCGTGCGCTGGGAACCCGCGCGCCGGTTCGCCGGGGCATCGCCCCGGCGCGGCTGGGCCGCATGGGCGAGGCAGCTCGTGGGCACCGCGCTCGGAGGCTATGTGACGCTCATGGTCGTCGTCGTCGCTTACTACCAAGGCGTGGCCCACGTGGGGGGCCGCTTTCTGATGAGCGCGTTCACCGGTACGGCTCTGCTGGCCGGCGTAGCGCTGCCGTTGTTCTTTCTGGCCACGTGGTGCTCCGTGCGACGACGGTGAGGGCCTCTCACCGGGTCTCGATGGTGCGCCCGGTCACCGCACCGGGCCGGATGCGGACCCACAGGTCACGCTTACCGCCGGCCCAGGGCTGTGCGCCGGGCTGGGTGGACAGGGACGCCACCGTGCCCGGGTCGGTGATGTGCTCGGCCGTTCCGGTGATGAGGACGCTCCAGCCGCGGCTGAGGCGCTCGTCGATGTGGTCGGCCTCGAACGCGAGCTGATCCCCCTCCGCCGGGGCCGCCGCGCCGCCGGCCTCGGTCCGGTAGACGACGGTGCGGCCGTCGACCAGGAAGTTCACGGGCAGGACGACGGGGGTGGGCACGGCGGACAAGCCGATCCTGCCGACGCCGTGGGTGCCCAGGCGTCGCCAGCACTCGCCCTCGGGGAGTTGCGCCAGCAGGGGGTGGGGCGCGGCCGGCTGCCCGCCGGGCGCCGGCTCCCGCGGGCCCTCGACGAGCTCGTCGTACGGCATCTCCAGCGCGGCGGCCAGGCGCATGAGCGCGGCAGGGTCGAAATCGCCGCTGAAGCTCTCCACCTGACCCAGATAGGCGACGGACATGCCCGCGCGACCCGCCAGCTCCTCGCGCGTCAGCCCGAGCTGCTCGCGTCGCACGGCACAGCGCGTGGCCACCGTGTCCTCGCGCGGCCCCCCGGAGGCCGCCCCCGGCCCGTCGGTGTGCATCTGCGGCACCTCCGCGTCGATGCCTGATAGGCATGGGGCTTGTGAGCCGGCCCCGCCTCCCAGGGGACCAGAGGCCGGGCACACGTGCCAGCGCTGCGCCGCCGATCGGTACGGGCCGCCAGCGGCAGCCGGTCGGTGCGCACCTGGTGTCCCCGTGGGATGTGTATCCGTCGGGTATCAGGGAGCGCTTGGTTGTCCATCCATCGGTGCGCCGCAGAGCGTCGCAGCACTGTCGCCCATCCGGTCGGCCGGGCCGCTGTCACCCCACCTGACCTGGGGATTCGCCGAGGGAAGCGGTCGCCGGGAGGAGCGCGTGTCCCGCTGTGCGGCCTCGTCGCCGCGTCCGGTGTCTGCCGTATCGTTCCTTCCGAGGTCGCCGACTGCGCGTACGCCTGCCGGGACCGCTGTCCGCTGTCTCACCTCACCCTGACCGTCCGAACAGGAGCTGGCTAGCCGTGTCCTCGCCCACCCGCCCCGTTCGCGTGTTGCTGGTGGAGGACGACGAGCTGATGCGCCGGTCCTTCACCGTCGCCCTGGAGCGCTACGGCTACGAGATGAAGGCCGCGGCCGACGGGCTCGAAGGGCTCGAGCTCTTCCGGGACGAGGACGACTTCGACCTGCTGATCCTGGATGTGATGCTGCCCGGTCTGGACGGGATCGGCCTGTGCCGCAGGGTCCGGGAGACCAGCCTGGTGCCCGTTCTGATGATGTCCGCCCGCGGCGACGGGCTCGATGTCGTCGCCGGTCTGGAGGCCGGAGCGGACGACTACGTGGTCAAGCCCGTGGATACCTACGTGCTCGTGGCACGCATCCGCTCGCTCCTGCGGCGGGCGACCTACGCCCCCGTCCCCGGGCCCGGGCAGGCCCCGGGCGAGAAGCCGCCGGCCGAGGGGGAGGTGCTGGTGTTCGGGGACCTGCGCGTCGACACCGGCGGCATGGAGGTGTCCGTCTCCGGAAGCCCGGTGGCGCTGACCCCGACCGAGCTGAAGCTGCTCCTCGAGTTCGCCGCCCACCCGGGCATCGTCCTCGAGCGGCACACCCTGCTGCGCAACGTCTGGGAGTACGGCTGGGACGGCGACAGCCGGGTCGTGGACCTGTGCGTGCAACGGCTGCGCAGGAAGCTGGGCCGGGACCGGATCGAGACGGTCCGCGGCTTCGGCTACAAGCTCAGGCGCTGAGGCCGGTGCGTCCCTTCCACCGGCCGCGGCCGGCCCGCGCCTCCCTGCGCTGGAAGATCGCCGCGCTGGCCGCGGCCACCGCCTGCCTGGTGGCGACGGCGGTAGGTGTGCTGGTCCACGTGTGGACCGCGCACGACATCCGCAGCCGGGCCGAAGCCCAGGCATTCAACAGCGTGTACTCGGCCATGGACGTCTACCGGCGCACCGGAACGCTGACGGACGGCGCCGAGCTCGACCCGGCCGAACTGCCCGCCGCGCTGCGTCACCCGGCCGACGCCGACCGGCACACCGCCTACGACGGGCGCGTCGAGGGAAACCTGGGGCCGAGCGTGTGGGCCGCCCAGCGGACCGGCGGCCCGGGCAGCCCGGTCCTCGCCGTCCGGGTCAACATGAGCCCGGAGCTCTACGGGCTGCGCCGGCTCGATATGAGCATGACCGTGGCCTCGCTGGTCGCGCTCGCCGCGGCCGCGCCCGTGGCCGCCTACGGGGCCGGGCTGCTCGGCCGTCGGCTGCGCCGGGTCTCCGAGACCGCGGGGCGGATCTCCGCCGGGGACCTCGATGCCCGGACCGGGCCCACCAAGGGGCGCGACGAGGTGGCCGACATCGCCGCCACCGTCGACCTCATGGCCGACAGCCTCGGCCAACGGCTGCGCAGCGAGCGCCGGTTCACCGCGGACGTGGCCCACGAGCTGCGCACCCCCGTCGGCGGCCTGCTGGCCGCCGCCGACCTGCTGCCGCCCGGTGAGACGGAGGACCTGGTCCGGGCCCGGGTGCGCGATCTGCGCGGCCTGGTCGAGGACCTGCTGGAGATCTCCAGGCTGGACGCGGGCGCCGAACAGCCCGTCCGTGCCCATGTGCCGCTCGGGGCGGTCGTCTCCGAGGCCGTGTCGCGTACCGGCTTCGACGCCGAGGTCACCATCGCCGGAACCCGGGACGCGGAGGACGCGGAGGACACGCAGGACGCGGAGGGTGCCACGACCGTGGAGACCGACCCGCGTCGCCTGGAGCGGATCGTCAGCAACCTCGTCGTCAACGCCCACCGGCACGGAGCGACCCCGGTGCGGGTCACCGTCGAGGGCCGTACGGTCGTCGTGCGCGACCACGGCCCCGGCTTCCCCGCGGACCTGCTGCTCCACGGCCCGCGCCGCTTCCACACGGGCGCGGCGGAGCGCGGCTCGGGCCACGGCCTGGGCCTGACCATCGCCCTGGGACAGGCCCGGCTCCTCGGCGCCGAACTGCGCCTGGCCAACGCCCCGGACGGCGGCGCCGTCGCCACCCTGCGCCTGCCGGACTGACGCCCGGCCGCCGCGGAACTGCTACAAAGCGGCGCGGACGCCGATACACGGCGGTCCAGGGCCCGATACGTTCCCCGGACACCCTTCGGAGTGCACCCTTCCGCACCCGAAGAGGAGTCCCCGTGACCGCCAACGCCCTCGCCCCGCACACGCCGCTCACGACGCCCGGGATCGCGGCTGCCACCACCGACCTGTCGAAGGTCTACGGCAGCGGCGAGACCCAGGTCGTAGCCCTGGACAGGGTCAGCATCGGCTTCCGGGAGGGCGAGTTCACCGCGATCATGGGCCCCTCCGGCTGCGGCAAGTCCACCCTGATGCACTGCGCCGCCGGGCTCGACACGGTCACGTCCGGCTCCGTGCGCATCGGCACCACCGAACTGAGCACGCTCGACGACCGGCAGCTCACCGAGCTGCGCCGCGACCGGATCGGCTTCATCTTCCAGGCGTTCAACCTCCTGCCCACGATGACCGCGCTGGAGAACATCACGCTGCCGCTCGCCATCGCCGGACGCCGGCCCGACCCGCAGTGGCTGGACCGCGTGGTCTCCATGGTCGGTCTCTCCCAGCGCCTCGGCCACCGGCCCGCACAGCTGTCCGGTGGGCAGCAGCAGCGCGTCGCGGTCGCCCGCGCCCTGGTCTCCCGCCCCGCGATCATCTTCGGCGACGAGCCCACCGGCAACCTCGACTCCCGCGCCGGCGCCGAGGTGCTCGGCTTCCTGCGCGACTCGGTACGCGAGATGGGCCGGACGGTGGTCATGGTCACCCACGACCCCGTCGCCGCCGGCTACGCCGACCGCGTGGTCTTCCTCTCCGACGGCCGCCTGGTCGACGAGATGACCCACCCCACCCCGGACCGGGTCCTGGACCGGATGCGGCGCCTTTCCGGGGGGAACCCCGAGACCCCCGCGCCCGACGCCCGCTCACGCCCCAACTGACCCGCGCCAGCTGACCCGTACCCGCTGAAACCCGCATCCGCGACGTACGTCCCCCTCCCTCCCACGTTCCCGAAAGCCCCTCATGCTGAGAACAGCCCTGCGCAACGTCCTCGCGCACAAGGCCCGTCTGGTCATGACCGTCCTCGCGGTCTGCCTGGGCGTCGCGTTCGTCTGCGGCACCCTCGTCTTCGCGGACTCCTCCGCCGCGGCCTATCGCGCCGCAGCGTCGAAGAACTTCGCGGACATCGCGGTCACCGTGAGCCCGAAGGACCCCCCGCCGGGGACCGCCGCGAACCAGAGCGCCGGCGTGCTCGACGACGCGCTCGCGCGGAAACTGGCCGACGTACCCGGTGTCGCCGCCGTGCGGCCGTCGGTCGACGGCTCGGCCGTCCTGAACGCCGCCGACGGCACTCCGCTGCGGGCCGACAAGGCGTGGGCGCACCTGGCCGCCGCCTACGTACCGGGCAAGGACGGCAAGGACAGCCGCTATCCGCTGGTCAAGGGCCACGCCCCGAGGAACGGCGACGAACTCGCCGTGGACAGCGGCACCGCCGCCGCCGGCCACTTCCGCCTCGGCGACATGGTCACGCTGGCCACCGACGGCCCGGTCATGAAGAAGCGGCTCGTCGGCATCGTCACCACCAAGGAGACCCGGGTGACCGCGGGCGGCACCCTCGCCCTGTTCGACAAGGCGACCGCCCAGCACCTGTTCGCCACCCCGGGCCACTACACCGGCATCGACCTGTCCGCCACGCCCGGCACCCACCAGGTCGAGCTCGCCAACCGGGTCACCGCCGTACTCCCGGCCGACCGTGCCGAGGCCACCAGCGGCAGCGCCCAGGCGGCCCAGCAGGGCATCCTCGTCGATACCCTGACCCGGGGTCAGGCGAAGCTGCCGATGGTCTTCGCCGGGGTCTCGCTGTTCATCGGCTCGTTCCTCATCGTCAACACCTTCACCATGCTCGTCACCCGGCGCACCCGGGAGATCGCGCTGCTGCGGGCGATCGGCGCCACGCGCCGTCAGGTGGTCCGCTCCGTCCTCCTGGAAGCCCTCCTGGTCGGCCTGGCCGCGTCGGCGGCCGGTTTCCTGCTCGGTCTCGGCATCGCCTCCGTGCTGCCCGACGTCCTGAGCACCGGTACGGACACCCTGCCCCACGGCCCCCTGGTGATCGGCCCGCGCTCCGTCGTGGCGGCCCTCGGCGTGGGTGTGGGCGTCACCGTGCTCGCCGCGTGGCTGCCGTCCCGCAGGGCGGCGCGGGTCGCGCCCATCGAGGCGATGCGCACGGCCGAGCAGCCGCCCTCCACCACCCGCTCCCGCGTGCGCGCCGTCGTGGGGCTGGGCCTCCTCGCCCTCGGGGCCGGCCTGCTGATCTCCCTCACGGGCGCGAAGGACGCCTCGGAGGAGAACCTGCGGAGCGCGATGCTCGGCTGCGCCGTCCTCGTCGTCGCCATGATCGTGCTGGCGCCGCTGCTCGCCGCGCCCGTGATCCGGCTGACCGGACGCCTGACCGGTCGCTTCGGGATCACCGGCCGTCTCGCCCAGCGGAACGCGCTGCGCGACCCGCGGCGCACCGCGGCCACCGCCTCCGCCCTGATGATCAGCACGGCGCTGGTCGCCGGGCTCGCCGTCATCGGCGACTCCACCGCACAGGCCCTCGACCGTCAGGCCGCGGCCGGCCTCGGCGCCGACTACGTGATCAGCACCCGCACCACCACGACCGGCATCGACCCGGCAGCCGTACAGCGGGTGGCCGACACCCCCGGAGTGCGGACGGCGAGCGCCGTCACGGATGCCACCCTGTTCATCGGCGGCGGCGTCCGGACCATTTCCGGCGTCGACCCCGCCACTGTCAAGGACGTCATGAAGCTCGACCTCACCAGCGGCTCCCTCGCGGACCTCGGGCCGGGCCGGATCGCCGTCTCCACCACCACCGCCCGCGAACAGGGCTTGCGCACGGGCAGCCAGGCCAACGCCCATATCGGCCTGAAGCAGGACTTCAAGAAGTACACCGTCGTGGCCGTCTACAAGGACAACCCCATCGCCCACGACGTCCTCGGCGCCCGCGGCGAAGTACAGCGGAACAGCTTCCTGCCCCACTCCGTCCAGCGGATCCTCGTCCGCACCGACGGCGGCGCGGTCTCCAAGACCACCGAGGACCGGCTGCGCGCCGCCGTGGGCAACAACCCGCTGCTGAAGGTCCAGGACCGCAAGCAACTCGTCCGCGAGGCCGCGGGCACCATGGCCGACCTGCTGACCCTGATGTACGGGCTGCTCGCCATCGGCGTCGTGATCTCCTCGCTCGGCATTGTGAACACCCTGGCCATGTCGGTCGCCGAACGCACCCGGGAGATCGGCGTACTGCGCGCCATCGGCATGGACCGCGCCGGCATCCGGCGGATGATCCGCCTGGAATCGGTGGCCATCGCCGCGTTCGGCACCCTGCTGGGCCTGGCGGGCGGGCTGTTCAGCGCCTGGGCGGTCGGCGCGCTGGCCAACGGCGCGATGGAGCAGTACTCCCTGGCGCTGCCCTGGGGCACGCTGCTCCTGGTATGCCTGGCCTCCCTCGCGATCGGCACGGTCGCGGCCGCCGTCCCGGCCCGCCGGGCAGCCGCCCTGAGCCCCCTGGAAGCCGTCGCGGAGGCGTGACGCAGGGGGCCGGCGGGAGACGCCGGCCCCCATGGCCCGCCGGCCTGAATCACCGTCAGGACGCCGGTCAGCACCCGGCCGCCGCGGTGAGCATGATCTCCCTGACCCGGTCGAGGTACTTCGGCACACCGGTCGCGGCCTCAGGGGTGTCCGGCATGCTGACCACCAGGTCGGCCCGGTCGGGGAACCAGTTGAACCACAGCGACACGCCGCTGGCGCTGTCGGGGCCGGTCAGGAGCGTCGCGTCCGCGCTCAGGTAGTCGCCGGAGCCCGGCGCGGTCCGGCCGTCCAGGTAGGAGGCCATCGGGGGGATGGTGGGGACCTCGCCGTCCTTGAGGAGTAGTTCGAGCGCGCGGTGCAGCGGCACGTCGTATCCCGCGCGGGCCTGCTGGAAGCCTTGTTGTGCGGCGGCGATCGTGCCGGCGAGAGTCGGCGAGGCCGGCAACCGGAACAGCAGGGGCACGAGGTTGACCAGCCAGCCGTGCACGGGGAGGAGGCGGGGGTAGGCCCTGGTCGACACGGCGGTGAGCACCCGGTAGACGTCGTTGCCGGTGAACTCCCATTGGGCGAGAGCCAGCGCGGCGAAGGCCCCCGCGCCGAACCCGCCGCAGTGCCGGCCGCAATAGGCGCGGAACGCGCGGGCCTGGTCACCCGTGAGGACCGGGTAGTGCAGTCGCGTGCCGGGCAGGAGCGCGTCGGCGTCGTTGCCCAGCTCGACAGGGAAGCCGGGGAAGCCGCCGTCCCCCACGGCCAGGAACTCCGACCACGCGGCGAGGTCCGGGGCGGCCGCCGTCAGCGACGCGGAGCGTTCCCGCTCGCGGCGGTTGTGGTCCAGGTAGCCCGGCACCGATGCCAGGTCGACGGGGGAGCCGCCGAGGGCCGCGTGGTACCGGGTACGGATCTCGTCGAAGAGCAGTGCCAGCGAGTGTCCGTCGGTATAGGCGTGGTCGATCGCGAAGAACACGGTGGACGTCTTCTCCCGCCGGATCACTCCGGCCAGCAGCCCCAGCCGGCTCGCCGCGGTCCGCTCGTCGATCCGCCGGTGCAGGTAGGCGCGCAGGTCGTCCGTGCTCGTCAGGTCGCCCACGCGCGCCGGGCGCACCGTGAGGGAATCAGGCGGCAGGCGGAACCCGGTCAGGTCGTCGGTCCCCGGCTCGTACCAGGTGTGGAACGCCTCGTGGCGGCGCACCAGCCCTTGCCACGCCGCGGTGAGCGCGTCGAGATCGGCCCGGCCCTCGAGGTCGAACACCATGGCCACCCAGGGCGACTGTTGTCGTCCGGCGGCGCGGCCCTCGGCCGCCGCCTGCACGTGCCACCGCTGGAAGTACGACGCGGGCACGTCGTGCGGCACGGGCGCCCGGTCGGTGGTCAGCTCGAACTCGACCACTTCACCCGGTTCGGGGCGCCAGTCGAGGATCTGGGTCATACGCACGTAGGGTCTCCTCCTCCATCGTTCGGCCGGCTAGGCGGGCGTGGGCACGGCCTCGGCCCGGTGGCTCTGGGCGACGCGGGCGGCGGCGTGCGCGGCGGCCACGACGAAGCGGCCGACGTTCGCGCGTGCCACGGCCGTGTCGGGGAAGCGTGTCGACAGGTGCACGCCGCGGTCGCCCCTGGTCAGCCACACGTACACCTCGGCCGGGCTGTGGATGCGGCTGCGCAGCATCATGTCCTCCGGCCGGGGCGGGGAGGTGCCCGCGACGCGGCGTACGTCGAGGTAGGACACGACGAACCGCGGGCGGATCTCCCTGCGCAGCATCCGGCTGAGGTGGGGCAGCGAACTGCCCGGCCCGGGTCTGCCCCGGCGCAGTTCGGCGGCGGCCAGGGCGACGGTGTCCGCGAAAGCGGACCCGGCGGTCACCGGGATCCGGACCGGGTGCAGGCCGACGAACCAGCCCGGCGCCGCCCGCCACTGGCCGGGACGGGTGTTGGCCAGGCTCACCACGGACAGCTGCCGCTCGCCCGCGACCTCCGCCGCGGCGAGCGCGAGGCAGGCGAGCAGCCCCGCGGCGGTGGTGCCGCCGCCGGCGCGTGCGGCGGCGGCGAACCTGGTGGCCGCCGGCCCGTCCAGAAGCCGGCGGTAGGAGCTGCACTGCGTGAGCGGCACCTCGAAGGCGCCGAGCGGCAGGGGAAAAGCGGGTGTGTTGCCGTGGGCGTCGCAGAACGTCCGCCAGCGGTCCACGTGTTCGGGGCCCCTCGGCAGCCGGTCGACCAGGCCGCGTTCCTCGGCCCCGAAGTCCAGGAAGGTCGGCCTGGGTATGTCCTCGGCGCGGTCCGCCAGGAGGCCACGGATCTGCCCGGGGATCAGGGCGAGCGTGTAGCCGTCCACGATGCCGTGATCGGCCCCCGCGAACACCGTCGTCCCGCCCACGCCCTCGACCGTCGCGAAGACCACCTGCGGCCAGCCCAGCGGTCCGGCGCCACGGTCGAAGAACGCCTCGATCTGTCGCCGGACCGAGGCACCGTCGGCGAAGTCGCCGACCTCCTCCCGGCGCAGGGTGAGCGCGCCCGCGGGGAGCGTGCGGCGCGCGCAGTGCTCACCGGTCGGCACCAGAGTGCTCCGCAGGTGCTCATGTCCGCGCAGCCAGGCCGAGAGCGCGGCACCGACCTGGTGCCGGCCGACCCGGCCCACCCCGAACGAGACCCCGACCCACGCCGGATCCACATGCCGTGGCCCCCGCGCCGCCGCGGCACGCACATGGTGCTCGTGGACGAGCGCGGGCGCTCGCGGGTCGTCCGCCCAGGCCGAGTCCGGGGCGACGGGTGTCCAGAACACCAGCCGGCCGGCGGGCACCGTGCTGTCGCCCAATTCTGTGAACTTCAATTCTCACCGACCCGACACAGTGCGACGCCGGCCTCGAATCACCAACACGATGCTCTCCTTATGCGTTTCGGTGCAGCTTGCCGAAGCTATCCGGGCGCAATGAAGCAAAGATGAAACAGAGATGTGTTCGCTGGTCACGCGGGCCGGGGCGGCGGCCCGGGAAACAACACCTCTTGTTGCTCTTCGGGTGCGCTGCTAGCGTCGGCCCCCGTCATTCATTCCGTACTGCGCCGATTCGTCGACCGCGCCGCTGGAGGGACAATTCATGAACGCACGAGCGGACACCGAAACCTCCCGGGTCATGGGCGGTGCGAAGCCGTCCATGGACTATGCCGCACTGCGCCGCGATCGGGAATACGCCAGGTTGAACCGCGTGCTGCTCGACCTGGTCCCGGTCGGCTCCGGCCCCGCCGTCCTCGACGTGGGGTGCGGGGACGGAGCCGTCAGCGAGCAACTGCTGCTGCGCGACCCGGCCATGTCCCTGACCGGCGTCGATCCCGAGCCGGCCCTGCTCGACGCCGCACAGGTCCGCCTGGGCGACCGGGCCCGCTTCGTCCTGGGCGACGCGGCCTCCGTCTCCCGGCTGTTCCCACCGGACGCCTTCGACACCGTCGTGCTGGCCAACTGCGTCCACCTCGTGCCGGACCTCGACGAGGCGCTCGGCGCGATCGGGCAGGTGCTCGCCACTGGCGGACGCCTGGTGTTCAACTCGGCCTTCTACTCGGGCGCGGAGACCGCGGCCGACCTGCCGCTGTACGCCGAGCTGGTCGGCACGGCCCGCCGCGTCGCCCGGACGCGCGGACTTCCCCTGGCCCGGTCGGCCGGCGGCCGGCCCTCGGGGCTGCGCAGGAGCGTCGGGGACTACCAGGCCGCCCTCGCCGCGGGTGGATTCACCGACGTGATGACCACCGAGCGGGAGTTCACCCTCGGCCCGCGCTTTCTCGCCGCTTTGTGCTCGACCCCCATGTTCGCCACCGCCGCGCTGCCCGGGATCGACCGGCATACCGCTGCGGAACTGCTCGCCGAGACCATGGAACAGCAATACAAGCGAGCCCCGTTCACGATCACACGGCGCTGCGTGTACTTCTCCGCGATATGGCCATGAAACACATCACGAAAGGAATTCTTCATGTCCGAGGTGCTGAACGTCGTTGCCAAGGCCATTATCGGTATCCGGCCGGACCTGGGCGAATCCGGCACGGAAATCACCCGTGACGCGGCCCTGTTCTACGCCGCCGACCCCGACCAGCCGGTATTGGGCCTCGATTCCATGGAGGCCCTCGAGCTGATCACCGTACTGGAGCGGGAATTCGGGGTCGAGCTCGCCGAGACCGACATCAGGATCACCGACCTCCGCACGGTCGGAGACGTGGTCGACGCGATGTCCGGGGCGGCGCTGTGATGTCCGAGGTGCCGCGCAACCGTGTGCTGGTGACCGGCATCGGCGTCGAGTCGTGCGCGGGCGGCACACCGGACGCGTTATGGGACGCCCTGGCCACGGGGCGGCCCGCCATCTCGCCGCTGGAACTCGAGCAACCGCTGCCGTGCCAGGTCGGCGGGGTGGTCAAGGATTTCGACCCCACCGAGCACATGTCCGCCCCGCAGGTCCGCCGCACCTCACGCTTTCAGCAATTGCTGTTCGCCGCGGCGATGAAGGCCCGGGCCGACGCGGAGCTGCGCACGGCACCGGGGGCGCTGTACGTCGGCACCGGCGGCGGTGGGCTCGACGAAGCCGCGCGACTGGTGACCACCTTGCGCCGGAGCGGGTGGTCGCAGATGAACCGGCTCGGCCTGCTCCGTCTGCTGCCCAACCAGGCCGCCGGGCTCGTCGCCCAGGAACTGGACATCACCGGCCCGGTGCTCACCCTCTCGACCGCCTGCGCGTCCTCGACGGACGCCATCGGAGCCGGGCTGCGCGCGGTACGCGACGGCACCGCCGACGTGGTCCTCGTCGGCGGCGTGGAGAGCTGGCTGGACCTGCCGTGCCTGGCGTCGTTCTGCTTGCTGGACGCGCTCTCCCAGCGCCCAGCGGCCCAGGCGACGGCCGCGTCCCGGCCGTTCGACCGCGATCGCGACGGCATGGTGCCGGCCGAAGGCGCCGCCGTGCTGGTGCTGGAGTCCGAGCGATCCGTGCTGCGCCGCGGCGCGAGCGTGTACGGCGAGGTGCTCGGCGCCGCCTCCAGCTGCGACGCCCACCACGCCCTGGCGCCCCGGTCGGACGGCGCGGTAGCGGCCAGGACGATCGAGCTGGCCTGCGCCGACGCCGGCCTCGACACCGCTGCCGTGGACCTGGTCAGCGCGCACGGCACATCGACACCGCTCAACGACCGGGCCGAGACCGCGGCCATCAAGCGCGCGTTCGGCTCCCACGCGCGCCACGTGGCGATCACGGCGCCCAAATCGGTCATCGGCCACGCCTGCGGCGCGTGCGGGGTGCTGGAGAGCGTCGGCGTCCTGCTCGCCATCCGCGAGAAGTACGTGCCGCCCACCGCGAATCTGGAGCACCCCGACCCCGACTGCGACCTGGACTACACCCCGCTGGTGGGCCGGCCCGCCCCGATCAACGTCGCCGTCAAGCAGAACTTCGGCTTCGGCGGCCAGAACTCGGCGGTGGTGTACGGCGCCGCCTGATCACGTACCCCTCTCCGACCGTGGTACGGCGCGGGGTGCCCGGTAGGTGCGGGCGAGGTGGTCCTGGAGGCGGGCGTGGCGGAACTGGTAGACCGCGCCCGCCTGGCGGAGAACGCCCCGCTGGTAGGCGTCCTCGAGGAAGGCGACGACGGACCAGGGCAGCCGGCCGGTCAGCGGCAGCCAGATCCGGGAGAGCACCACCCACTGGCCCCAGGCCGTCAGGCTGAGCGCGTAGCTGAGCGCGCCGCACAGCCCGCTGATGAGGCCGAGCTTGAGCGAGGACGCGGTGTTCCAGGTCATCGGGCCCAGAAGGGCGGGAAGGAGACGAATCGCCAGCCCGGCGCTGAAGCCGACCAGAAGCCCGAAAGTGGGAGTCCACAGGAGCAGTTGAGTGGTGACCGTCCGGCAGTTGGCGCGCAGCAGACTGACCGGATTGATGGCGGACCGGATGTCGAGAGGCGCTTCGAGGAGGCTCAGCAGGCCGAAGGCGGGGCCGGCCGCCAGGGTGAACGCCAGTCCGTAGACCATGCCGTCGTAGAGACCGGCCCGCAGGGTGATCGGAAGCCCGAGCTGAAGGACGACGCCGTCGTGCACCCCGCGCATGAAGCCGTAGCTGAAGCCGACGACCAGCCCGACCAGCAATCCGATCGCCAGCCGGGGGACGGCCCTGCGCGCCCTCCCGCCCCTGCCGGACACCTTCATACGCACCCCGGACGGCGCCACCGCCGTGTCCTTGACCGCGACCATGAACCAGTACGTGACCCCGAACATGAGCCCGGCGATGATCCCTACGGCCAGCCCGTCCGCGAGCTGGAACCGGAGGGGGTCGAAGAAGGTGCCGACGACACAGTCGACGAACCCGGTGACCAGGGCGACCGCCAGCGCGGTCGCCAGCGTGCGGGTGGAGCGGCGCAGCCCTGAACCCAGCCGCCACCACTCCAGGTTGGTGGTGTCGAGCCGGGTCAGGTGGTGGGCGAGGTAGCCGAGCCAGTACCGGGCGCGTTCCGGGTCGACGCCGCGGCGCGGACCGCTGCCGGGGTGGTGTTCGGGCCGGGGGCGGTAGACGGTGGCGACGAAATTGTCGAGGAGGTGCTCCTCCAGCTCCCGGGGGCTGCCGAACCGCCGGGTGTCCAGGAGCGAGACCGGTTCCTGGCCGGGGGTGTCGCTGTACACGGCGCGGGCGAGCGTCACCATCAGCGGGGTGGTCAGCACCGCGGCGAGGTTGGCACCGGCCTGGCTGTCCGGGCGCTCATTCAGTTCGCTCAGCACGGGATCCCAGCCGGTCCTGGCGGGGTCCCCGCCACGGGCCTTGCGCGTGGTGCGCGGCAGGTAGTCGGCCAGATCCCCCAGGGTGAGATCGGTCAGCGTCACCGCCGCGGCGGAGGTGAGCACGTCGGTCTCCGCCACCGCGGCGGCGTACTCGGACGGTCTGCTCGTCAGCAGGAGGGGCAACGTGGTGGCGTTGAGCGCCTCCAGCGCGGGGCGGCGCAGACCGCCGGCGATCTCGTCGAAGCCGTCCAGCACGGGCAGCACCCGGCCGCTGTCGACCAGTGCGGCGGCCAGGCTCGGCCCGGCGGGTCCCGGAGCCGCGAGACCCGGGTGATCGCGCGTCAGTTGTCGCGTCAGCCAGTCCCGGAACGTGATGGCCGTGGGATCCCACGAGCCGATGCTGAAGATCACCGGTACGGCGTCGGTGTGGGCCCTCGACTTCAGGTGCTCCAGGACGAACCGCACGGCGAGGACCGTCTTCCCGGAGCCCGGCCGGCCCAGGACCACCAGCCGCCCGGACGGGATCCGCCGGTATACGCCCACGATCTCGTCCAGCCGCCCGTCCAGCTCCAGCGGACCGTGTCTGACCCCGGCCGGCAGACGGCGGATGTTGGCCCAGTGATCGGTCAGCTCCTCCGGAGCCGACTGCCACCGCACCGGCAGCGGGTACGGATCGTGGATCTGCCGGTGTTCCTCCTCCCGCTGCCAGCGGGCGGCCACCGCCTGCGCGAGCTGTTCGCCGATGCCGGCCAGGGTCTCCTGGAACACCGAACCCGGCCGCGCGGTGAGCGGTGGCCCTGAAACCGGTAGGCCCGAAACCGGTGCCGCTGAATCCGGTGGCCCTGAATCCGGTGGCGCTGATTCCAGTTGTCCCGGCCCCGATGGCCCCGGTCCCGGCTGATCCGCCACCGGTCGTACGTCGTCCGCCGGGTCGTCCGGCCGGCTCCTGTGCCCACCCCGGTGGATGGCCGCCGCCAACAGCTCCTCGCGCTCGTCCGGCGCCAGCCCGAGCGCGTCGGCCAGCAGCCGCACCGTGGTCACCCGGGGGTCGGCGCGCTCGCCGGTCTCCAGCCCGCGGATGGTGCGTACGCCCACTCCGGCGCGTTCCGCCAAGGTCTCCTGAGTCATTCCCGCGTCGTGCCGCAGCCGCCGTAACAGCGCGCTGAACTCACTGGCCACAGGTCACGGCCTCCCCCTCGACAATGTGTTTCCCCAGGTGAGGGACTCTAGCGCGGCCACCGGCCGGATACGGCCGGTCCCCTGGCCTGTCCGTCGGCCGGTGCCGGGGCCAGCGTCGACGGCATCCGCCGCAGGAAGCAGTCCGTACCCGGGGAGCCACGATGCCGATCACCGCACCCACCGGCCAGCCGACCGTCACCACACTCAGGCACAGGGAGCGCGAGGTGCTCTACGCGGTCGGCTGCGGCCTGAGAGACGACGAGATCGCCGCCGCCCTCGCCATCCCCGAGGACGCCGTTGCCGGACACCTCGCACGGATCCTGCGCACCCTCGGGCTGCGCGACCGGGCCGCCGCCATCGTCCACGCCTTCGACTGCGGTCTGGTCGCCCCCGGCCGCGGCCCCCGCAGGCGGGCGGCGAGCCCGGTGCCACCGGCCGCCACCCGCCACATGGCCGAACCACGGCTACGGATATCGATGCTCGGACCACTGCGGGCATGGCGCGACGGACAGCCCCTGGACCTGGGGCACCTGCGCCAGCAAGCCGTACTGACCGTGCTGGCGCTGTGCCTGGGCCGGACGGTCAGCCAGCAGGAACTGCTCGACGGCGTGTGGGGGGAGGAGCCGCCGAACACCAACGTGGTGCCGGTCTACATCTACCGGCTGCGCAAGATCCTGCGCGTGGGAGGCAGCCCGGTCTCGGCGATCGAGCGCGACCGGTGCGGCTACCGGCTGCTCCCCGGCGCGGTCACCGTGGACGTGGCGCGCGTGGAGGACCTGGTCACCGCGGCCGGCACGGCCGAACGGGCGGGCGAGCTGACCGAGGCGGTCCGCGCCTGCTCCCAGGCGCTGGACCTGTTCCGCGGGGAGCCCCTGGCGGGGCTGCCCGGGCCGTTCGCCGAGCTGGAGCGGCTGCGGCTCACCGAGCGCAGGATCGTCCTCGTCCAGCGCAAGCTCGACTGGCAGCTGCGGCTGGGCCAGCACGCCGAAGCGATCGCCGAGCTGTCGGCCCTGACCGTGGCGCAGCCCCTGAACGAACCGGTCGCCGCGATGCTCATGCGCGCCCTGTACCTGAGCGGCAGACAGGCCGACGCGTTGACCGTCTTCCACCGAACCCGCCGCCGACTGGCCGAGGACCTGGGGGTCGATCCGGGCCTGATGCTGCGGCGGACGCACCAGATGATCCTGCGCGGGGACGAAGCCCCCCTCGGCCTCGCCGGAACCCCGCGGTGACCTCACCGATGCGGCGTACGCGCAGCGAGGAGCTGCTGCTGGCGAAGATCTCGGCCGCGGCCGGCCGCGAGCACCTCGGCAAGCGGCACGCCACCTACGCGGGAGCCGCGCACACGGCCCACACGAAGGCCCCGCGGACCCGGGGGCTCCGCGCTCTGCCGGCGTTCGTCCGGTACGGCAGGCGCTCGGCGGCGAAAGCCCGTGACGAAGCGCGACTTGACCTGTACGAGCGCGGAATGACGGTCGCCGTCCAGGGGCGGATCCACGTCGTCCGCTACGACACCACCTCCGTATTCCGGATGAGCACCCCCGATCCCCCTCACGACCCGGCCCGCGCCGGCGCCGCCTGCACGCTCACCGACGTCGACGGGAAACGGATCGTGCTGCGCGGCAGGCCGGAGCACGGCGACGCGGCGGAATGGCGATCCGGGATCCAGCGGGGCGTCACCCGCGCCCAACTGCCCAAGGCCGTCGCCGCGCTCGCCGAAGGCGAGCGCCTGGCCTTCGGCGACATCTGGCTGACCAGGGAGCAGGTCGGCTGCGCGGAGGTGTGCGCGCGGTGGCCACGGGTCCGGGACCTCCGGATCCGGAAGGGAGCCGTCGAGCTGGACATCGACGGGACGTGGCACGGGACGGGCTCCAGGGCGTCCGAGATCCCGAATCTCTTCGTCCTCCGCGCGCTCGTCGAGCTGTTTCATCGCGATGTCAACGGCCGTGGTTAACGTCGAAGCGGCTCACGGCAGTTGAGGGTGGGCCGTCCCGAATCGAGGAGGAACGCAGAGCGATGTCCCTGATCAGCAGATGGAAGAAGGCGCTCGTCGCCGCCGGTGCGACAGCGACCATGGTGGCGCTCACCGCCATCACGCCCGCCGCGGCCCACGCCGATCCGGTACGCCACTACTACCTGGAGATCGGCGGCACGGGCTCGGCGGCGCCCGCGCCCGACTGCACCAGCACCTTCGCCATCGCCAACAAGCACCTCAACGGGGGCATTCCGGTGCCGGTGTGCTATCCGGCGAGCGCCGGACCCTGGCTCAACGGCCGTAACGTCCCGGACCTGACCGCACCGAGCTTCGACGTCAGCGTGCGCGAGGGATACCGCAACCTGCTGGCCGCCGCCGAGGAAACCCACCGTCGCGACCCGAACGCCCGGCTCACGATCGTCGGCTACTCCCAGGGCGCGCACGTCGCCGACCTGGTGCTCCAGACGATCGCCAAGGGCGACACCGGCATCCCCCGCTCGCAGGTGAACGGCAAGCTCTACGCCGACCCGCTGCAGCCGGGCACCGGCATCTGGGCCCAGCTGCCCAAGGGCTGGAGCGCCTTCGGGTTCACTTCTCCCGGCGCCGGCCCCGTGAAGTTCGACGGCATCCCGGTGCAGCGCTACTGCATCCGCACCGACGGCGTGTGCGACGCGACGTCGCTGAAGTCCATCGGCGGCTTCCTGAAGCAGCACCCCAAGTACTGGCAGGAGGGCAACGTCATAGCGAAGACCATCGGCCAGGAGGCCGGCGAGGGAATCTTCTGGTACGACTCCTGACCGCGCGGCAGGAGGGCCGGGGCCGGTGGATTCCCACCGGCCCCGGCCGCTGCCCGGTGCTAGAGGTGCCGAAGGTGGTCACGCAGCGTCCGGGCGACCTGGGCCATGAGGGCCTCGGCGCCGGGCTGGTCACTGGCCGGAACGACCGACTCGGTGAGGACGGCGATGGCGAACGCCTGGCCGTCCGCGTGCTCCACGACGCCGATCTCATGACGGAGGTTGAGGAGGGTGCCGGTCTTGGAGGACCAGGTGGTGGCGTCCGAGCTGAAGTCCGGGGCGAGCCGGTGCCGGAGCAGGTTGTGGGCCATGAGGCCGCGTACGCGCTCGGCCACCTCGGGATGGATCGTCGACGGTGTCCACAGGGCTTGGAGCAACTCGACCCACGCGCGTGCGCTGCCGGTGTTGGCGCGGGTGGTGTCGAGCTGGGGCACCCGGTGTCCGCGGCCGCTGGTGCCGGCGTCGATGGCGAGGGCGTGGGCGAGATGGGTCTGGTTGGCGTCGAAGCGTTCCGCGGGGGTGTCGGAGAGCTCGCCGATGGTGTGGCGGACGGTGATGCCGCGCAGGCCGAGCCCGTGGAGGAGGTCGGTGACCTGGGCGGGCGGGGTGAGGCCGAACAGCGTGTCGGCGGCTGTCCCGTCGCTCACGCAGGTGCTCAGGTAGAGCAGGTCGTCGATCGCGACCCGGGCGGGGTGGCGGAAGCGGCTCAGCCCGGTGGGGCCGGGCGTGCTGATCCGCCCGGGTCGTACGTCGAGCGTCGTCGCTCCGTCGAGTTCGCCCCGCCGGACGCGCTCCGCCGTCGCCAGCGCGAGCGGGACCTTGACCAGGGACGCGGAGGGCAGCTGGGTGTCCGGCTCGATCCCCAGCTCGTCCCCGGTGTGGAGGTCGCGTACGAGCAGGCAGCCGTGCAGCCCGCCGTCGTGCAGCTGCCGGCGCAGGTCGCGCAGCAGTGCCTCGGTGTTCACGTGGTCCCTCCTGTGGTGCCCGCGCCGAGGCAGCGGGCGATGACGTCGCCCAGGCGCGCTTCGAGGTGCTGGGGATTGCCGTCCGCGGCGGCGACGAGCGCGTACCCCCGGCTGAGGGTGATCTCACCGATGGGCCGCCAGTGCAGGTCGAGTTCCCCGGCCTGCGCGGGGGAGCACAGCAGCAGGTCACGGGAGCACAGGACCTCCGCCGCGGCGGTCGTCAGGTCAGGCGCCGCGACGAGCTGCGCCGGCCGCAGGCCGACCGCGTCACGCAGGCGCGTCAACGGGTCGCGGATGTGCGGCACGTCGTCCTCCGGCTGGAGCCAGATACGCCGGGCCGGGTCGGACGAGCCCCGCCCGACCCGCAGCGTCTCCAGGTAGACGCGCTTGACGCCGGAGTCCCGCGCGCCGGCGAGCCCGAGCGGCGCGGACCACGTCGCCTCGTCGGGCGGCACCGCGAGCAGGGCGGCACGCACCTGCTGCGCGTGGATGAGCTCCAGGCGCTGGGCCGGCGCCGCGACGCGGAGATCGAGCGTGACGCCGTGCCCCCGCGCCTCGGCGACGAGACGGGCGAGGCCGACGGTGGAGCAGGTGCCGGGCACCGCGAGCCGCCACGGCTTGCTCCTGGCCGCTTGTGCCTCGTGGAGCAGCACATCGGCCGCCTGCACCAGGTGCCTGGCCACCGGCAGCATGTCCCGGCCGAAGGGGGTGAGGACGGCCCGCCGCGACGTGCGCTCGAACAACTGCTCACCGAAGCGTTCTTCCAGGGCCGCGACGCGACGGCTGGCCACCGACTGGGACATCCGGGCGGCGGACGCTCCCACGGTGAAACTGCCGTGCTTGCTGACGCTGACGAACGCGCGACATGCCCCCACCAGATCCACGGCCCGAACTCTATGCCAGAACGGCATGGAACCGCGCACGAGCGTATTGGACCGCATGGCAGTGGGGCGGTGAGGGTGGTCCTGGCAGCCATGACCACGCACCGGGATGGGGCCACCCCATCCCGCCCCTGGAGGTTCGGACCATGCAGCACACCCGCGCCCGCCGCGCCGTTCTCGGCGCGCTCGCCGCCCTCGCCCTCGTCCCGCTCGCGGCCTGCGGCCAGGGCGGTGCCCCTGCCGCGCCGGTCTCATCGGCCCCGTCCGCCGCGACGACGAGGGCCGGCGCGGCCACGAAGCCGTTCGCCCGGGAATTCAAGGAGCTCGAGCGCAAGTTCGACGCGCGGCTGGGCGTCTACGCCATCGACACCGGCACCGGCCGCGAGGTGGCCTACAACGACGCCGAACGGTTCGCCCATGCCTCCACGTTCAAGGCGCTGGCCGCCGGTGCCGTGCTGCGCAAATACACGCTGAGCGGCATGGACCGGGTGATCAAGTACTCCAAGGACGATCTGGTCGACTATTCCCCCGTGACCGAGAAGCACGTCGGGACCGGCATGAGCCTGGGCGAGCTGTGCGAGGCCGCCGTCCGCTTCAGCGACAACACCGCGGGCAACCTGCTGTTCGACGCGCTCGGCGGACCCAAGGGCCTCGACGCCGCGCTCGAGGAGATGGGCGACCACGACACCCGGATGGAGCGCCGCGAGCCCGAACTGAACCGATGGGCCCCGGGCGAGACGCGGGACACCAGCACGCCGCGTGCGCTGGCCAAGGACCTGCGCGCGTACGTTCTCGGCGACGTCCTCGGCAAGGGCGAACGGGACCGGCTCACGACGTGGCTGCGGACCAACACCACCGGAAACGAGCTCATCAGGGCCGGGGTCCCCAAGGGCTGGGTCGTCGGTGACAAGACCGGAGCCGGCAGCGGCTACGGCACCCGCAACGACATCGCCGTGGTGTGGCCCGGCAAGGGCGCCCCCATCGTCATGGCGATCATGTCGAACCGCACCGGGGAGGACGCCCGCTACGACAACAAACTGATCGCGGAAGCGGCATCCGTGGTCGCCGGCACGCTGTCCTAGCCCCCGGCCTCGGCGTCCGGCATACTTGACAAGAGGGGACTCAACTTTTATGCAGGTTATATCGGCATCGTCGGTACCGGGGAGGTTGCGGTGGCACGCGCAGTCGGCATTGACCTCGGCACGACCAACTCCGTGGTGGCCGTGCTGGAGGGTGGTGAACCCACGGTCGTCACGAACGCGGAGGGTATGCGGACGACACCCTCGGTGGTGGCGTTCGGGAAGAACGGTGAGGTGCTGGTCGGTGAAGTGGCCAAGCGCCAGGCAGTGACGAACGTCGATCGCACGGCGCGGTCGGTCAAGCGCCACATGGGCGACGCGCAGTGGCGGTTCCCGGCGTCGGGCGACGTGGACGGCAAGCGGTACACCGCGCAGGAGCTCTCCGCGCGGGTGCTGCAGAAACTCAAGCGCGACGCGGAGGCGTTCCTCGGCGACGAGGTGACGGAGGCCGTCGTCACCGTGCCGGCCTATTTCAACGATTCCCAGCGCACCGCCACCAAGGAGGCGGGCGAGATCGCCGGCCTGAAGGTCCTGCGGATCATCAACGAGCCGACGTCCGCCGCGCTCGCGTACGGCCTGGACAAGGAGAACGACCAGACCGTTCTCGTCTTCGACCTGGGCGGCGGCACCTTCGACGTCTCGCTGCTGGAGATCGGTGAGGGCGTGGTGGAGGTGAAGTCCACGTCCGGCGACACGCATCTGGGCGGTGACGACTGGGACCAGCGGGTCGTCGACCACTTGGTGAAGCAGTTCAAGAACGGTTACGGCGTCGACCTGTCCAAGGACAAGATGGCGGAGCAGCGTCTGCGCGAGGCCGCCGAGAAGGCGAAGATCGAACTCTCGGCCGCCACGGAGACGACAATCAACCTGCCCTACATCACGGCGTCCGCCGAGGGCCCGCTGCACCTGGACGAGAAGCTCACCCGCGCGCAGTTCCAGCAGCTGACCGCCGATCTGCTCGAGCGCTGTAAGACCCCGTTCCACAACGCGGTGAAGGACGCCGGGATCAAGCTGTCGGACATCGACCACGTCATCCTGGTCGGCGGTTCGACGCGGATGCCCGCGGTGACGGACCTGGTCAAGGAGCTGACCGGCAAGGAGCCGCACAAGGGTGTGAACCCGGACGAGGTCGTGGCCATCGGCGCCTCGCTCCAGGCCGGTGTCCTCAAGGGTGAGGTCAAGGACGTCCTGCTCCTGGACGTGACCCCGCTGTCCCTGGGTATCGAGACCAAGGGCGGCATCATGACCAAGCTGATCGAGCGCAACACCACGATCCCGACCAAGCGGTCGGAGATCTTCACGACGGCCGAGGA
>NZ_JBEYZU010000028.1:0-64268 GCF_040646235.1 Streptomyces sp. NPDC046261
ATCCGCAGCTTCTCGTGGCCGGAAGCGGTCACGTCCAGACCGGTCACCGACCCGCCCGAGGACTCCACGGCCGTGGTCAGCTGGCTGACGGCCGTTCCGCCCGCGGGAACCTCCAGTCGGACCGTCATCGAGTACGAGACGCTAGGCGCCGTTGCCATGGCCGCTTTCCTCTGCTTTCGCTTGTTTCGCTCGTGGCGCGCGTCACGGAGACGCGAGACATCCGATCGTCCCACCTACCGGCGGGTAGGAGGTAACCAGGCCCTCATGGCGGAACAAATCTTCCGGAATACGAGAAGACCAAACGCCGAACGGGCGCCCTCCCCGTCAGGGGAGGACGCCCGCTCAGGACATCTGTGGCGGCACCGACCCGCCATGCTCGCCTCGCGGCAAGTGGTCGCTCGAAGCGACTAAGGTTGGGCCCGGGGGCTTGGATCGAGCCGGTGCCGTACCCAGGCTAACAAACGGGCCCCCGAAGTGATTCCGGTAGGGCACGTTCCGCTCTCAGAACGTCAGATCGGGCGCCGAGCCGTGCGGCTGTCAGTCCCTGAGCAGGTCCGGCACCCCGGCCCCGTCCGGGTCGTCCTTCTCGCCCGAGAGCACCGTCAGCCGCTGCGTGGCCCTGGTGAGGGCGACGTAGAGCACCCGCAGGCCGGCCGGGGACTCGTCGGCGATCTCGGCGGGCGAGACCACCACCGTCGCGTCGTACTCCAGGCCCTTGGCCTCCAGGCTGCCCAGCACCACCACGCGGTCGCCCAGGTCCGCCAGCCACTCGCGCGCCTGCGCCCGGCGGCCCATGGCGACGACCACGCCGACCGTGCCGTCCACGTCGCCCAGCAGGTGCAGCGCCTCCTCGCGCACGGCCGCGCCCAGATCGTCGCCCGCCACGGTGAAGCAGGGCACGACGCCGGTGGAGCGCACCGCCCGCGGGGACTCCATGCCCGGCATCGCCAGGGCCAGCACCCTGGCCGCCAGCTCGGCGATCTCCGCGGGGTTGCGGTAGTTGACGGTGAGCTGGAAGCGGCGGCGCGGGCGGGTGCCCAGGGCCTCGTCGCGGGCGGCGCCCGCCTCGTCCGGGTCGGACCAGGAGGACTGCGCCGGGTCGCCGACGATCGTCCAGGTGGCGTGCCGGCCGCGGCGGCCGACCATCCGCCACTGCATGGGCGTCAGATCCTGCGCCTCGTCGACGATGACGTGCGCGTAGTCGCGGCGCTCCTGCGCCAGGCGCTCGGCGCGCTCCCGGCGCGACTCCGAGCGCTGGGGCATCAGCTCCTCCAGCCCGGTGAGCTGGTCGAGCGGGTCCACCTCGCGCGGCTGCCGGGGCCGGAAGGGCACGCCGAGCAGCGTCTCCAGCTCGTCCAGCAGCGCCACGTCGTGCACGGACAGCGGGCCGCGGCCCTCGGCGTCCAGGCGGCGCAGCGAGCGGGCCAGCTGGCGCACCTCACGGGGGTTGAGCACCCGGCGCGACCAGCGGCCCAGCCGCTTCTCGTCGGCCATGCAGGCCAGCACGCGGCGCGGGGTGAGCTCGGGCCACCAGGCGTCGAGGAAGTCGGTGAAGACGGTCTCGGTGGTGATGTCCTCGTCGAACGCCGCCCGTGCCTCGGCCGCGAGTTCCGGGTCGGTGTAGCGCTTGCGGCCGCCGGCGCGGGACCACAGGGCGTCGAGGATCAGCCGGCGGGCGCGCGGGCGCAGCAGGTTGACGGGTGCGGTCCCGCCGAGCGCGGCGGCCCGGATGCGGCGCAGCTCCTCGGCCTCCAGCTCGACGCGGGCGCCGAAGGCGACGACGCGCAGCCGGTCGGGCACCGTCGCGGTGCCCTGCGGCACCTCCAGCGCCCCGCGCACCGCCTTGCGCAGCACCTTGAGCATGCGGGAGGAGCCCTTGAGGCGGGCGACGGCGGGCTCGTCGTAGGTGTCGGCCTCGGCGCCGTCCACCAGGGAGCCGACCGCGCGGATGGCGACCTGGCCCTCCTCGCCGAGGGAGGGCAGCACGCCCTCGGTGTAGGCGACGAGCAGCGGCGTCGGGGAGACCACCAGGATGCCGCCCGCGTAGCGCCTGCGGTCCTGGTAGAGGAGGTAGGCGGCGCGGTGCAGGGCCACGGCGGTCTTGCCGGTGCCCGGGCCGCCCTCGACCTCGGTGACCGAGGCGGCGGGGGCGCGGATGACCAGGTCCTGCTCGGCCTGGATGGAGGAGACGATGTCGCGCATCGTGTGGCTGCGGGCCTGGCCGAGGGCGGCCATCAGGGCGCCGTCGCCGACGACGGGGAGCGCGGCGCCGTCCAGGGTCGTGGACAGCTCCGGGCGCAGCAGGTCGTCCTCGACGCCGAGGACCTTGCGGCCCTTGGAGCGGATGACGCGGCGGCGTACGACCCGGCCGGGCGCCACGGGGGTCGCGCGGTAGAAGGGCGCGGCGGCCGGCGCCCGCCAGTCGATGACGAGCGGGGAGTAGTCGGCGTCCAGGACGCCGATGCGGCCGATGTGCAGCGTCTCGGCGATCTCGGCGCGCTCGCCGCGGACCGCGTCGTCGGCGGGCTCGACGGAGGTGTACGCGCCGTCCGGGCCCTTCTTGCCGTCCTTGCCGAGGAGCAGGTCGATGCGGCCGAAGAGGAAGTCCTCGAACTCGTTGTTCAGCCGGTTCAGGTGCACGCCGGCGCGGAACACCTGGGCGTCCCGCTCGGCGAGTGCGCCGGGCGTGCCGACCTGGCCGCGCTTGGCGGCGTCGTCCATGAGGAACTCGGCCTCGTGGATCTTCTCCTCGAGGCGCCGGTACACCCGGTCCAGATGGTGCTGTTCGGCACCGATCTCGCGGTCGCGGACCCCGTCGGGCTCCTTCGCCCGTCCTGTCGCCACCTGCGCGTCTGTGGCGTTCTGCGCGGCCACCCAGGCCCCCTTCTGCTGTGCGTAGGGCAGCCGTCAACCGTACGCGAACAGGGGTAGTGAGCGCACCTGTCAGGACATGAGGGGTTTGCCACGAGTGTCGCCTGTTGACGGATCGCCCGGGGGCGTTCACATGGGCACCGTCGCCAGGTGCCGACCGTCGAGCGTACGCACCTCGAACCGGGCGATGTCCGACCGGTCGAAGGCGGCGCCGCCGTGCGTGTAGAGCGGCTCCCTGGCCCACTCGGTGGCCGCGTCCGGCATGCCGTAGCCGGCCGCCGGCACGGCCCAGGTGGTGACCGTCTGCTCCTGGCCGTTCCTGCCGACGGCCACGAGGTCGCAGGTCAGCGGCCCCTTGACGTGGGCCAGCTTGAGGGCGACATGGGTGCCCCAGGGCTTGCTCTGCAGGGAAACGGTCGCATCGACGTCGGTGTCCGGGTCGACCGCGCCCTTCTTCTCGCCCTCCTCGTACATCTCCTTGGCGGCGCTGACGCTGCTGTGGCCGGGGGTGTCGCGTGCGGTGAGGGCGGCGCCGGCGAACGGCCCGGCGACGATCAGCGCGACGGCGGCGGCCACCAGCCACAGCCTGCGGGTCCGCCGGGCCCTGCGGGTGCCGGCGACGTCCTCCAGCAGCCGGTCCAGCAGCTCGGGGCGGGGCGTGGTGGTGAGGAGCTCCGGGTCGGGCGTGGACTCCTTGAGCTCGCCGAGGACGGGGGTGAGGCCCATGAGGTCCTCCAGCTCCGCGGCGCAGCGCGGGCAGGCGGCGAGGTGTTCCTCGAAGCGGGCGGCGTCCGCGTCGTCGAGAACGCCGAGCGCGTACGCGCCGACGGCGGTGTGCCCGGCCTGCTCATGGTCCGGTGCCGGCCGGTTCATGCCGTCACTCCTCGTTCTTCGAGCGAGAGCTTCAGGGAGCGCAGGGCGTAGAAGACGCGGGACCTGACGGTCCCGGCCGGTACGCCCAGCACGTCGGCTGCCTCGCTCACCGTACGTCCTTTGAAATAGGTCTCGATCAGTGCCTCTCGGTGGGCTTCGGAAAGGTCGCCCAGCGCGTCGGAGATCGTCATCAGGCGCAGCGCCCGGTCGATCTCGTCGGTGGCGGGCAGCAGTTCCAGGGGGCCCGGGTCGACCTCCCGGGGCCGGGCCTGCCGGCTGCGGTGGTGGTCGATGACGATGCGGCGGGCGACGGTGACCAGCCAGGGCCGTACGGAGCCGGCCGCGCCGCGCAGCCGGTCGGCGTTGCGCCAGGCGCGAAGGAGGGTCTCCTGGACGACGTCCTCCGCGCGCTGGCGGTCGCCCGCCACCAGGCGCAGCACGAAGGCGAGCAGGGGGCCGGCGTGCTCGTCGTAGAGCGACCGCATCAGGTCCTCGTCCGGACTCGTCCTGTCAGCCACGGCGGCATCCTTGCGCAAGCCTTCCCCCTGGGTCGATAGCGCGGTCCGGTGGTTCCCGGACCGCGGGGGTGTCAGGTGGGCGGTGGCCCCTTTGGGGAGGGGTACGGACGCGGTGGGCCGTGCGTTCAGGGTGGGGCGGGGTTTTCGCGGCCGGGAAGAGAGGGGCCGGGGGAAGCGGGGCGGGGCGGTCGCGATCAGCCGTTCAGGGCGCTGCCGTTGACGGGCCGGGCGCCGGCGCGGCGGCGGTGGCGGGCGACGCGTTCGCGGTTGCCGCACACCTCGCTGGAGCACCAGCGCCTGCGGCGGCCGCGCGAGGTGTCGAGGTAGACCAGCGAGCAGGTCTCGCCCTCGCACTGGCGCAACTGGCCGCGCGCGGCGGGGTCGGTGAGCAGGTCCACCGCGTCGCGGGCGACCTGCCCCAGCAGCGCCCCGCAGTCGGGGGCGGCGGCCAGGGTCCGCACGAGGAGGCCGCCCGGTCCGCGGACCGCCCGCGGCGCGGGCGGGGCGGTGGCGGCGAGGGCGTTGACGCGCTCGAGGTCGGGGTCGGCGGCGCGGCCGGCGACCTCGGCGTGCACGACGCGGTGCAGCAGGTCGCGGACGCCCTGGAAGCGCCCGAGCCAGTCGGCGTCCACGGCGTCGAGCGGGGTGCCCGGCGGCACCACGCGGGCCCCCAGGAGCCAGGACCGTAACCGCCGGGGACTGTCGAGCCGCTCCGCCGGTTCCGCGGTGGCCACCAGGTCGAGGCAGAGCCGCCCGGTGTCGAACCGCAGCTCGTAGGAGGCCGCTGCCATGTGCGTGTCACCTTTTCCCTCTGGGTGGTACCCCCGCGCGTCCCAGGGTGCCCGGCCGCGCCCCCGGCCGGAAGCCCCGGGGGCACGGGGTGCCCCCAAGGGCCTAGCGGATGCCGGCGGATCGGCCCCGGGCCCGGCACGGTCACCACGACCCGGGTTTCGGCCGCCGGACGGGCTCCGCGAACGCGCATGCCGGCGAATCGGCCCCGGTTCCGGCCCGGTCACCACTGCCCGGGTTTCGGACGCCGGACGGGCTCCGCGAGGGGCCCGTCACCTCAGCGGATGCCGACGGATCGGCTCAGGTCCGGCCCGGTCACCACTGTCCGGGCCTCGGTCACACCGGATGGGCTCCGCGAACGCGCATGCCGACGATCGGCCCCCGGTTCCGGCCCGGTCACCTCGACCTGGTCCTCGGCCGCCGGACGGGCTTCGTCAGGGGCCCGTCACCCCAGCAGTGCCGCGTCGGCCGGCGGCAGCCACGCCCCGGCGGGTCGCTCCAGCCAGTCGTGTGCCGCGGCGAGGTCCCGGGCGGCGGCGCGCAGGGCGTCGAGTCCGGGGTGGCGCAGCCCGCGCCGCCACACCATCATCACCGGTGACAGTGGCACCGGATCGGTCAGCGGCCGCAGGACCATGCCCGGCACCTCGATGAACTCGACGCTGGCCAGCACCGACCAGCCCCGCTTGCGCACGAGGCGGACGAACTCCTCCTTGCCCTCGATCCGGGGGAACGGCTCGGCGATCGCGATGCCGCGCCCCTCGAAGAGCCGCGCGGCGAGGTCCGTCCACTCCGCGGTGGCGGGGTTGCCCGCGGCCGCGTAGAGCGTCTCGCCGCGCAGGGCGGCCAGCGGGATCTGCTCGCGGGCGGCCAGGGGGTGGTCGTCCCGCAGGAGCACGGCCATCGGCTCCAGCCGCACGGGCTGGTGGGACAGCCCGGCCCGCAGCGGCTCGGGCAGGCCGCCCAGGCGGCCGAAGGAGACGTCGAGCCGGCCGTCCGCGAGAGCGGCGGCGGCGCCCGTGAGGCCGCCGTGGTGGCGGGCGACCAGCTCCGCCCCGGGCGCCGCGCGGCGGGCCGCCACGAGCACGCGGTGCCCGGTGCTGACGGGGCCGCCGACGTCCACGAGCAGCGGCCGGTCGGCGCCCGCGCAGGCCGCCGCCAGCTCCTCGTGGGCGGCGAGCACCCGCCGTACGTACGGCAGCAGGCGCTCGCCCTCCGCGGTGAGGGTCACGGTGCGGGTCGTCCGGACGAACAGGTCGGCGCCCAGCCGCTGTTCGAGCCGGCGGATGTCGCGGCTGAGGGCCTGCTGGGCGACGAACAGGCGCCCCGCGGCGCGGGTGAAGTGGAGCTCTTCGGCGACGGCGGCGAACGCCCTCAGCAGCCGCGGCTCTATGTCGTGTGGCACGCCCGGCAGTCAACCCCGCCCGGCGGCGCCCGCGCCACCCACACCGGTGGTGCGCGGGCCCCTCCCCCGCCCCGGGCCGGCGCGCCGCAAGGACGGTGGCCGTCCTCGGCGGCGGCGTCGGCGGGCTGACGGCCGGGCACGAGCTCGCGGAGCGCGGGGCGGCGGCCGCGCCACCCACACCGGTGGTGCGCGCCGATATCGGCCCGGGGCCCGGCCGCGCGGTCCTACCGTCCCCCGCATGACGCGCATGAGGCACATGCCGACACCCCCCACCTCCACCCCCACCCCACCCCGTAGAACCTTCCTGCGCTACGGCGCCGCCTCCGTCGGCGCCGGCGCCCTGCGCCCGGCCTCCGGGAGCGGCCCCTCCCCCGCCCCGGGCCGGCGCGCCGCACGGACGGTGGCCGTCCTCGGCGGCGGCGTCGGCGGGCTGACGGCCGCGCACGAGCTCGCGGAGCGCGGGTTCGAGGTGACCGTCCACGAACGCGGCGCGCTGGGCGGCAAGGCCCGCAGCGTGCCCGTGCCCGGCACCGGGGCCGGCGGGCGGCGGGACCTGCCGGGAGAGCTCGGCCACCGGGCGGTGTTCGGGCTCTACCGCCACCTCCCCGACACCCTGCGGCGCATCCCGTGCCCCGGTCGGCCCGACGGCGTCCACGGCAACCTCGTCGCGGTGCCGTGGCAGTGCATGGCCCGCGCGGGCGGCCGGCCCGACGCGGCGCGCCCGCTGCCCCCGCTCGGCGCCGCGCTGCTCGACGTGGACGCGCTGCAGCGGATGCTGGTGGGGTTCGTCGACCGGCATCTGCACCTGCCGCCGCGGGAGAGCGCGTACGTCGCCCGCCGCATGGCGATCCTGCTGACCAGCAGCGACGACCGGCGCCTGGGGCAGTGGGAGTACGTCCCCTGGGCCGACTTCGTGGCCGTCGAGGGCAAGTCCGCGGAGTACCGGAAGCTGTGGGGCAACCGGGTCCGGCTCTACGACGCGCTCGACCCGGCGCTGGCGAGCACCCGCACGTGCGGGCAGGGGCTCGAGGCGCTGCTCTACTCGCAGTTGCCGCAGGGCGGTGACGGGCCGGTGGCGCAGGTCTTCGACGGGCCGACGAGCGAGGCGTGGTTCACGCACTGGGAACGGCACCTGCGCGGCCTGGGGGTGCGCTTCGCGATGGGCCACACCGTCGACGCCCTGGAGCTGCGCGACGGACGCGTCAGCGCGGCCCGCGTCCGCACGGCGACGGGGACGGCACGCGTCGAGGCGGACTGGTTCGTGGTGGCGGTGCCCACCGAGCGCGCACGCCCGCTGTGGAACCCCCGCATCCGGGCGGCCGATCCGCGCCTGGCCGCGATGGACGGCCTGCCGACCAACTGGTGCCAGGGCATCCAGTACTACCTGCGCCGCCCGGCACCCGTCATCCGCGGCCACGTCCTGTACCCCGACGCCCCCTGGTGCCTGGTCTCGGTGAGCCAGGGGCAGTTCTGGCGGGAGGACTTCGCCCGCACGTGGGGCGACGGGCAGGTGCGGGACTGCCTGTCGGTGGACATCAACAACTGGGACGCCCCGGGCCTCCTCTACGGCAAGCCCGCCCGCCGCTGTACCCGGCAGGAGATCGCACGGGAGGTGTGGGCCCAGATGAAGGCGGCCCTGGAGGACACCGGGCGCGGCGTCCTGCCCGACAGCATCCTGCACACCTGGGCCCTGTCCCCGGCGCTCGCCTGGAACACCGCCGCCCGCGAGTGGGCCAACACCGAGCCGTACATGAGCAACGACGTCGGCACCTGGGACCGCCGCCCGGAAGCGGCGACGGCGATCCCCAACCTGTTCCTGGCCGCCGAGTACGTCCGTACGTACAGCAACGTCGACTTCGCCTGCATGGAGACGGCCAACGAGGCGGCCCGGCGGGCGGTCAACGCGCTGCTGGAGGCGACCGGTTCGCGCCAGGAGCGCGTCCCGCTGTTCGCGGGCTACCGGCCGCCGGAGCTCGAGGAGGCCAAGCGCCAGGACGCGGCCCGCTACCGGCGGGGCCTGCCGCACGTCCTGGACGACGCGCCCCCACGGACGGCCCGGGTGTGAGACGTCAGGCCGCCGCCATCTGTGCCTCCAGGTAGCCGGCGATCACTGGCGCGCCCCCGCCGCAGCCCGCCGCCGGCGGCGCAGCAGCACCGCAACAGCCCCCGCCGCCGCCAGCGCCGCACCCGCGGCGCCCGCAAGCGGCAGCGCGCGGCCGGGGCCGGGGCCGGTGGGCCCGGCGTGCGGGCCGGTGGCGCCGGTGACCAGGAGGTGGCCCGTGCGTTTGACCCGGCCGTGGTGGCTGATGACGGTGACGGGGTAGCGCCCGGATTCCAGGCCCGTGCGGACGCGTGCCGGGCCGACGTAGCGGGGCGGCGCGCCGTCGGCCGCCTTGCTGTCGTCGCGCCGCAGCGGTACGGGCGCCTCGAAGGCCGGGGAGGTCGCGGTCAGGCGCTCCTCCTCGCCCGGGTCGGGGGAGGCGTCGCGCCACAGGACGTTGACGCTCCCGCCCGCCGCCACCTTGTGGCCGTGCGTGCGGGCCGCGTCAGGGCGGCCCGTGGCGGTGAAGAAGGCCGGGCCGCGGGCCCTGCCGACGTAGTCCCGGTCGCCGGGCCGGGCCGCCCGGACCACGAGCGGCCGCTCCTGGACCCGGCGGCCGTCGGGGCCGGTGAGTGTGACCTTGTACGTACCGTCCTTGACGTCCAGGGGCAGGGCGACGAGCGCGGTGAACATCCGGGGGTTGTTCCAGTGCGGTCCCCGGGGGTCGTGGGTCAGCCGCACCTTCGAGCGGAAGGCCGGGGAGGCCGCGGTGAAGGTCTCGCCGCGCGCGCCGGGGCACAGATCGTCGAAGGACAGCCCCAGCCGCTCGCCGGGCCGCAGCACGTCGTCCGGCGCGCTCACCCGGAACACCGCCGGACGGGGCGCCCGGACCTCCACGCGGTCCTCGGCCACCACCCGGCCGCCGGCGTGGACGGTGAGGGGGTACGTGCCGGGATCGACGTCCATGGCGATCGCGGGCCGCGCGTGGTGGCGGTGGCCGCCGTGCCGGTGGGGGGTCAGCTGGACCGGGCGGCGGAAGACGGGCGAGGTGACGGTGACGCCGCCCCGCTCGCGCAGGCCCCGCACATCGATGTCGATCAGTTCGCCGGGGCGGTTGTCGAAGGCGCCGTTGAGCAGGAGGTGCGCCGCGCCGGGGCTCTCGTCGGCGACGGCGGCGGGGGCCGTGCCCAGCCACAGGGCGCCCGCGCCCACCGCGACGCCGGCCACTGTCCGTGTCCACTTCACCGGGTTCACCGGGCCCCCCTCGGTCGCCCCTGGGTCCCCCTGTAAGAGGCCCGTCCCGCGTCGTCGGTTGCCCCGGGAGGGAATGACGAAGGCCCCGCTGTCCTGGGACAGCGGGGCCTTCGCCTCACATGGGATGAGTGGAGATGGCGGGAATCGAACCCGCGTCCAACGGTGCAGAATCAGGGCTTCTCCGAGCGCAGTTCGCTGCGATTTTCTCGGCCCCGGAGATCACGCGAACAAGTCTCCGACGGGCTCAGTCACTGTTTGATTTCCCACCAGGTCCCGTGACCGGACCTAGTGGTTTAGTCCCCTAGCTGATGCCAGGATCCGGGTCGGGAACAGCCCCGGGCTGACACTTCGCAAGTCGCTACTTAGGCAGCGAGGGCGAAGGAATCGCGCTTGGTGTTGGCGATTATTGGTTGCGACATATGGTTTACGAGATCATTGCCGCTTCCTCGGCTCGCTTCCCCTGCTTCGACATCCGCTGTCGAAACCGATCATCCCCATGTTGATTTTTCAATGTACGCACGCGGCACCACCCGGTGTGCTGTGAGCCCATCGTACGTGACCAACGCACGACGGTGCCAGCTAATTCCCGCGACGTGAGCAGATCCGCCCAGGCCCGCCCGGGCCCGCCTTAGACCCGCTGCGCCCGCTGGGCGTGCTGGCGCCTGCGGGCCGCCGCGATCGCCCGGTTCGACTCGCGCGTGTCCTGCTTCTCGCGCAGCGTCTGCCGCTTGTCGTACTCCTTCTTGCCCTTGGCCAGGGCGATCTCGACCTTGGCCCGGCCGTCCTTGAAGTAGATGGCGAGCGGCACGATGGTGTGGCCCGTCTCCTGCGACTTCGAGTCGAGCTTGTCGATCTCCGCCCGGTGCAGCAGCAGCTTGCGCTTGCGGCGCGCGCTGTGGTTGGTCCACGTGCCCTGGGCGTACTCGGGGATGTGGGCGTTGTGCAGCCAGGCCTCGCCGCCGTCGATCTGGACGAAGCCGTCCACCAGCGAGGAACGACCCTGGCGCAGCGACTTCACCTCGGTGCCGGTCAGCACCATGCCGCACTCATAGGTGTCCAGAATGTGGTAATCGTGGCGCGCTTTCTTGTTCTGCGCGACCAGTTTGCGACCCGTCTTCTCTTTCTTAGCCATAGCGCCGCCATTCTCGCACTAGGACCCACCCCCGAGGCCACCCAATACTGTGCGGGCCCGCTGCTCGGCGTCACCGCGGACCACCAGGTCGGGCGCGATGCCGGAGCCGTCGACCGAGCGTCCGGCGGGCGTGCGGTAGTGGCCGACCGTGAGCTCGGCGACCGAGCCCTCCGCGAGCCGGCTGGGCATCTGCACGGAGCCCTTGCCGAAGGTGCGGGTGCCGACGACGACCGCCCGGCCGCGGTCCTGCAGAGCGCCGGCCAGCAGCTCGGCGGCGCTCATGGTGCCGCCGTCGACGAGGACGACCAGCGGGCGCCGGGTGTCGCCGCCGCGCTCGGCCCGCAGGACCCGCTGCCGGCCGTGGACGTCGTACGTGGCGACGAGGCCGCCGTCGAGGAAGGCGGAGGCGGTGGTGACGGCCTCGGCGAGCAGTCCGCCGGAGTTGCCGCGCAGGTCCAGGAGCACGCCCTCGCGGGGCGCCGCGGCCCGTACCGCGTCGCGGACCCGCTCGCCGGTGCCCTTGGTGAACGCCGCCACCTTGATCAGGGTCGCCGGGGCGCCCGCGGATCCCGGCCCGGCCAGCCGGCCGACCTCGACGCTCTCGGTGGCCAGCCGCTCCCGGAGCAGCGTCCGCTCCCACCGCCGGTCCCCGCGCTGCAGGCCGACGCGTACGGGCGTGCCGGGCGCGGCGGCGGGCCAGGCGGTGAGCGCCCGGCCGTCGCCGCGCAGCAGGGAGACGACCTCGGTCACCGGCCGGCCGGTGACGTCGACGGCGTCCACGCTGCGGATCCGGTCGCCGGCCCGGACCCCGGCCCGCTCGGCGGGGCCGCCCGGCCGGACGCTGTCGACCTCCATGCGGCCGCCGGCCGCGCGCCGGGTGGTGAGGCCGACCCCGACGTAGGCGCCGTCCAGCGCGAGCGCGAAGCCCTCGTACTCGCGGGGGCTGTAGACGGCGCTCCAGGCGTCGCCGCTGCGGTCGAGGACCTCGGAGGCCGCCTCCGAGCCGGACCTGCCGTCCTGCGCGGCCTCCTCGGCCGCGGCCTCCAGGGCGCTGCGGTCGACGGCCCGGGCGGCGGTACGGGGCGGGGTGCGCTGCCACGACGGGGTCCGGCCGTCCTGTGCCTCCCCGCCCCAGGAACCCACGGCGGCACCCGCTGTCAGCACACCCACGAAGACCAATGTCAGAGCCGCCCCGCGGCGGACGCGGCGCGGCGGAACGAACATCGTCGGGCCGGGCATGCGCGTGAGTCTAGGACACCGAAGGGCGCCGCACGGGGAGTTGACCGCACGGCGCCCTTGGCATGTGAAGGATGTTGAGGTAATTCAGGGAGGCGCGCGGGAGGGGCGCGGTAGGGCCGGTCAGACCTTGAGGTACTTGCGCAGGGCCGCGAAGGCCGCCAGGGCGGGCATGAGCAGGCCGATGGCCAGCACCAGCGGCAGCTTGGCCAGCACCGCGTCCCAGCCGATGAACTGGATGACGTCGATGTGGTGGGCGAGCCAGTTGTTCACCAGGAAGTACTGGCCGCCGACGAGCAGCACGCAGGCGAAGCCCGCGCCCAGCAGACCGGCGAAGGCCGCCTCCATGATGAACGGGATCTGGATGTAGAAGCTGGACGCGCCGACCAGCCGCATGATCCCGGTCTCGCGCCGGCGGCTGAACGCCGAGACGCGGACCGTGTTGACGATCAGCATCAGGGCCACCACCAGCATCAGGCCCATCACGCCGAGCGCCGCGTAGTTCATGCCGTTGAGAAGGTTGAAGAGGTTCTCGAGCAGGGTTTTCTGGTCCTGCACGACCTGCACGCCGGGCCGCTGCGAAAAGGCGCTGGAGATCACCGCGTATTTGGACGGGTCCTTGAGCTTGACGCGGAAGGACTCCTGCATCTGGTCCGGCGTGAGGGAGCCGGCGATCGGCGATTTCCCGAACTGCTCCTTGTAATGCTTGTACGCCTCGTCGGCCGTCTCGAACTGGACGCTCTGGACCACCGACATCTTCTGCAGGTCGGTCTTGATCTGTTTCTTCTGCTCGTCGGTCGCCACGCCCTTGGCGCAGGCGGGGTCCGACTCGGCATCGATCTTGTTGCAGAGGAAGATCGAGACATTGACCTTGTCGTACCAGTAGCCCTTCATCGTGCTGACCTGCTCACGCATGAGCAGGGAACCGCCGAACAGGGCGAGCGACAGGGCGACGGAGACGATGACCGCGAAGGTCATCGTGAGATTGCGGCGGAGACCGACGCCGATCTCCGACAGGACGAACTGGGCGCGCATGGCGTCCTCTCACTGCCTTTCAGTGCTGGTAGCCGTAGACGCCGCGCGACTGGTCGCGCACGAGACGGCCCTGCTCGAGTTCGATGACGCGCTTGCGCATCTGGTCGACGATCTGCTGGTCGTGGGTGGCCATGATGACCGTGGTGCCGGTCCGGTTGATGCGGTCGAGCAGCTTCATGATGCCGACGGAGGTCTGCGGGTCCAGGTTTCCGGTGGGCTCGTCGGCGATCAGCAGCATCGGGCGGTTGACGAACGCGCGGGCGATCGCGACGCGCTGCTGCTCACCGCCGGAGAGCTCGCCGGGCATCCGCTCCTCCTTGCCGCCCAGTCCCACCAGCTCCAGGACCTGCGGGACGGCCTTGCGGATCTCACCGCGCGGCTTGCCGATCACCTCCAGGGCGAAGGCGACGTTCTGCGCGACCGTCTTGTTCGGCAGCAGCCGGAAGTCCTGGAAGACGGTGCCCAACTGGCGGCGCATCTGTGGCACTTTCCAGTTGGAGAGGCGGGCGAGGTCCTTGCCGAGCACATGGACCTGGCCGTGACTGGCCCGCTCCTCGCGCAGCAGCAGCCGCAGAAACGTGGACTTCCCGGAACCGGAGGAACCGACCAGGAAGACGAACTCGCCTTTCTCGATCTCGAGCGAGACGTCCCGGAGTGCCGGACGGTTCTGCTTGGGGTAGGACTTGGAGACGTTGTCGAATCGGATCACGAATGCACCACGCGTCGACCTGGAGAGCGGCACGGAACGCCGCGTTCACGGCGCCCGTCGGTGTGCGTGACCATACCGAACCGTCCGTGTACGCGCAGTCGGCATCCGGGGTTGACGCCACCATTACCGGCACCATCGGGGACAAACCCTGGACAATTGGCCTCCGTTTCCCGGTTTGCGGGGCCGCACGCGCCGAACGGCGGGAAAGCTGGCACAGTGGTAAGGGGAACCGCAGAGCGCTCCCGCGCGTTGGACGTACCGGAGGAGGACATCGCATGACATGCGACCGACTGGTGTGCGCCAACTGCGCGGCCCCCGTCAGCGAGGGCAGGTGCCCGGTGTGCCGGGCGAGCCGCGAGCGGCTGCAGCACCAGGAAGGCATCTTCGGCGGGCTGACCCCGGCGGCACTCATAGTGCTGCTGGTGGCGCTCGTCGCGGTGATGGTGCTCGTTCGCGGTTTCGCGGGGTAGCGGGGGGATTACACGTGGCAAGGGCCGAGGCCCGGGGCGCTTGGGCGCCCCGGGCCTCGGTCGTCTCGCGCTGCGGCGTGTGCCGTCGTCAGGCGGCCGAGCTGCGGTTGATCAGGCGCGGCAGCATGCGGAAGCCGACGCCACCCGCGATCATCGTCGCGGCACCGGCCACGAGGAAGGCGGTCTGACCTGCACCGGTCTGGGCCAGCTCACCGGTCTGGGCCAGCTCCTCCTTGGGCTTGCCCTGCTGCACGGGCTGGGAGCCGGCGCTGTCGGGGCTGGTGTTGCAGTTGCCGTCGGTGTCCACCGGGCAGGTACGGGCGTCGTCGCCGCCCTCGCCGCTGCCACCACCGGTGCCACCGGTGACGGAGCCGCTGTGGTCGCCGCCGGTCGAACCACCGGTCGAACCGCCGGTGGAGCCGCTGCCACCGGTGGAGCCGTGGTCGCCGCCGGTGGAGCCGCCACCGGTCGTGCCACCGCCCGTGGTGCCACCGCCGGTCGTACCGCCACCGGTGGTCCCGCCACCCGTCGTGCCACCGCCCGTGGTGCCGCCACCCGTGGTCTCGCCACCGGTGGTCCCGCCGCCCGTGGTGCCGCCACCGGTCGTGCCGCCACCCGTCGTGCCGCCGCCCGTGGTCTCACCGCCGGTCGTACCACCGCCCGTGGTGCCACCGCCGGTGGTACCGCCACCGGTGGTCTCACCGCCCGTGGTGCCGCCACCCGTGATGCCACCGCCGGTGGTCCCGCCACCGGTCGTACCACCGCCCGTGGTCTCACCGCCCGTGGTGCCACCCGTGATGCCGCCCGTGGTGCCGCCGGCCGTCTCACCACCGGTCGTGCCGCCGCCCGTCGTACCGCCCGTGGTGCCACCGGGAGTGGTGGGCTGCGGGATCGTGGTCGGGCCGGACGTCGGGTCGCCGGCGGCGGTGTGGACGTCCACGCTCACACCGAGCCCGGGAACGTCGACCCCGACACCGGCGGCCGAAGCCGCGCCGGCGGCCGTCAGCGAAGCGCCCGCGGCGATCATCGCGCCGGCCGCTATGCGCGCAACGCGCAGCCGCGTCTTGTTCGTCATTGCCTGCTACCCCCAGTAGCCGATCTCGTCAATGGAGCAGCTATGCACGGGGCGGTGGCGCTCCGGGGGCGGCGTGACCGAACCGGCCGTACACAGTGTCGTACGAGCCGGGGCGCTCGCCCCCCGCCACACGTGCCCCAGTGATACGCATGCCGCACGCCAGCCTTCCCAGTTTTGCGGGCAGCGTCAAGGAAGTTACGGGCGTGATGTCCGGCTACGCAGGGGTTGATCGGGTTTGTCGGCCCGGGGTGTTTACTTCTCCTGCTGCTTGCGCCAGCGGATACCGGCCTCGAGGAAGCCGTCGATGTCGCCGTCGAGCACGGAGGTGGGGTTACCGACCTCGAACTCGGTGCGCAGGTCCTTGACCATCTGGTACGGGTGCAGGACGTACGAACGCATCTGGTTGCCCCAGGAGTTGCCGCCGTCGCCCTTGAGCGCGTCCATCTTGGCCTGCTCCTCCTGGCGGCGGCGCTCGAGGAGCTTGGCCTGGAGGACGTTCATGGCGGTCGCCTTGTTCTGGATCTGCGAGCGCTCGTTCTGGCAGGAGACGACGATGCCGGTCGGGATGTGCGTCAGTCGCACCGCGGAGTCGGTGGTGTTGACGCCCTGGCCGCCGGGGCCGGAGGAGCGGTAGACGTCCACGCGCAGCTCGGACTCGTCGATGTCGACGTGGTCGGTCTGCTCGACGACGGGCAGCACCTCGACGCCCGCGAAGGACGTCTGGCGGCGGCCCTGGTTGTCGAAGGGCGAGATGCGCACCAGGCGGTGGGTGCCCTGCTCGACGGAGAGGGTGCCGTAGGCGTACGGGGCCTGGACGGCGAAGGTGGTCGACTTGATGCCGGCCTCTTCCGCGTACGAGGTCTCGTAGATCTCGGTCTTGTAGCCGTGGCGCTCGGCCCAGCGCAGGTACATGCGCTGCAGGCGCTCGGCGAAGTCGGAGGCGTCGACGCCGCCGGCCTCGGCACGGATGTTGACCAGCGCCTCACGGGAGTCGTACTCGCCGGAGAGGAGGGTACGGACCTCCATCTCGTCCAGCGCCTTGCGGACGGAGAGCAGCTCCGCCTCGGCCTCGGCCAGGGCGTCCGCGTCGTCCTCGGCCTCGGCGAGCTCGAAGAGCACCCCGAGGTCGTCGATGCGGGCGCGCAGCGCCTCGGTCTTGCGCAGCTCCGCCTGGAGGTGCGACAGCTTGCTGGTGATCTTCTGTGCCGCGTCCGGGTCGTCCCACAGGGACGGGGCGGCCGCCTGCTCCTCGAGCACGGCGACGTCGGCCCTCATCCTGTCGAGGTCCAGAACGGCCTCGATCGACCCCATGGTCGAGGAGAGGGACTTCAGCTCTTCGGATACATCAACGACTGCCACGCACCCAGCCTAACGGCTACGCCGGCTTCCCCGGTCCGAAGGGCCACGCCTTCCTCCTCCAACCCGGCCTTTCGGCCCGCCGGACGGCCCCGGAAGCCCGGCCGACGGCCGGTCCGGGACCGTCGGACACCACGTCAAGGGCGGGATTTCCCCCTCGCGGTCACGGCGGGAGGAAAAAGAAAGGGGTACGCGGGCGCCGGCTACCGCAGGGGGGCCACCGAGCCCTGGGCCGGGTCCTGGGCGGGGGCGCCGGGGCCGTGGGCCGGTTCCGTGCGGTGGACCCCCGGCTGCTTGCCGCCCGGCTTCGCGTCGCCCGCGTCGTTGCCGCCGCCCGTGGCGAACCAGCCACCCACCCCGGCGGCCGCGGCCAGGGCGACCGCCGCCGCGCCGAGCCTGATGCGGCGGCGCCGGATCTCCGCCGAGGAACGGTGCCGCGCCGAGCCGGCCCGGCGCTGCCCGGGCGAGCGCGGGGCGCGGGCCGTGCCGTGCGCCCCGCCGGCCAGCTCCTCCGGGCCGGGCACACGCATGCTGGTGTGGGTGTCGCGGCTGGAGTCGGAGACGGCGGCCGGTACGAGCGGCACCGCGCCCCGGCGCCGCGGCCCGGGAACGGCGGCGGCCGCGCCGGACCCGCCGGCCCCGGCCTCGTACGTACTCTCGCGCTCCGTGCCGTCGGCGCCGCTCTCGTCCGGTTCGTCGATGTCGAGCGGCGGGATCCCGGCCAGGCCGGGCAGCAGCTCGCGCAGCCGCGCCGCGAGCTCCGAGGCCCGCAGCCGGGAGGCGGGCGCCTTGGCCAGGCACTGGACGACGAGCTGCCACAGCTCGTCGGGGATGCCCGGCAGCGGGGCCACGGTCTCCGTGACGTGCCGGCGCAGCACCGCGCCGGGGTGGCCGCCGCCGAAGGGCGTGAAGCCGGCCAGCAGCTCGTACAGGACGGTCGCCAGGGCGTAGACGTCGACGGACGCGCGCGGCGGCAGGCCCTCGATGATCTCCGGCGCGAGGTAGTCGGGGGTGCCGATGACGCTGCGGGCCGCGCCGGCCGGGCGCTCGGAGCGCTCCGAGCGGTCGCGGGCGGGGCGGGGGAAGTCGACGAGGCGGGCGATGCCGAAGTCGGTGAGCAGCGCGGGGTGCGCGCCGCCGGGCCCGAGCGGGCCCTGCATGTCGAGGAGGACGTTCTCCGGCTTGACGTCGCGGTGGATGACGCCGGCGGCGTGCGCGGCGGCGAGGCCGTCCGCGACGTCGGCGACTATCGCGACGGCCGCCTCGGGGGCCAGTCGCCGCTCGCGGTCGAGCCGTGTGCGCAGGTCCGTGCCGCGGATGAGGTCCATGACCAGGGCGAGGTCGGCGCCGTCGACGACGAGGTCGCGGACGCCGACCACGTGCGGGTGGTCCAGGCCGAGCAGGGCCGCGCGCTCCTGCACGAAGCGGCCGACGAGCTCCTGGTCGGAGGCGAGGTCCTCGCGCAGGAGCTTGATGGCGACCGGGCCCTCGGGGCCGTCGCCGAGCCACACCGTCCCGGCGCTGCCGCGGCCCAGGACCTGGTGGGCGGTGTACCGGCTGCCGATCTTCCGTGCCAAGACTGTTCCCCGACTCCTCCGTCATCCGACAGGCTCGCTGGCGACCAAGCTACGCGGCCGAGGGGGCGTTGGGGACACCGATTCGGTGCCAACCGTCACTTCTGAGGCAGAAAACACCCGTCGGGTGTCGACATGTCGACCACCTCATCCCCCGGTCATGGGCGTGTCGGCCCCTCGGCGGGCTACCGGCTGGAGACCAGATCCGAGATCCAGTCCTTCGTGTCGGTGACCCAGTCCCAGGTGGCGTCCCAGAAGCTCTTGCCGTCGGCGACCCAGTCCTTGAGCGGGGTGAACTCCCAGACCAGCCAGGAGCCGACCACCAGGACAACGATCATGAACAGGCAGCCCTTGAGGCAGCCGAGGCCCGGGATGCGCATGGGGTTCGCGCTGCGCTGCCGCTGCGGGCGCGGCTCCCGGCGCGGCGCGGGGGCCGGCTCGGGCGCGGGCGGCGGTGCGTACCGCTGCGGCGGCCGGGGCTGCTGCTGGGGCGGCTGGGGAGGCTGAGGCGTCTGGTAGCGGGGCTGGGGCTGCTGCCGCTGCGGCGGCCGCGGCGGCGCGTAGTGCTGGGGCGGCTGCGGCTGCTGCTGCGCCTGGGGCGGATACGGCTGCTGCTGCCCGTACTGCTGCTGCCCGCGCGGGCGGCCCTGCGGAGGCTGCGGGGGCTGCTGGGGCGCGGGGCCGGGGCGACGCGTGGGACGGCGGCGCAGCGGGTCCTCGCTCGGGTCGAGGTACTGCACCTGGGTCTGGTCGTTGCGGTCCCGGGCCGCGCGCATCTGGGTCTGCCACGGGTGCGGGCTGTCGCCGCCCTCCGGGCCCTCCGCCCGGTGTCCCTGCGGGGGCCCCGGGGGCACCGGCGGCATGACCCGGGTGGGGTCGGAGCCGGCACCCTGCGGGCCGGATCCTGCGGGCAGGACCTGGGTGGGGTCGGCGTTGGGGCCGGGCGGGGTGCCCGGCAGGAGGCTGGTGGCCGCGTCGGGGTCGTACGCGCCGGGGGCGCCGGGGCCCGCGGGCAGGACCTGGGTGGCGTCGGCGTCGCCGGCCCCGGGCGCCGCGCCCAGGCCCGTACCGGGCACGTACGTCGGCTCCGGGTCGGGGGTGAGCAGCGCGGCGACGCCGAGGGCGGCCTCGGCCTGGGCCGGGGAGGCGTGGACGCCGACGCCGGCCGCGACCACGCGCAGGGCGCGGGCGAGGTTCTCGGCGCTCGGCCGCTCCTCGGGGCGCTTGCGCAGGCAGCGCTCGATGACCGTCCACAGCGGCTCGGGGACGGTGGTGGGGCGGCGCGGTTCGGCGCTGAGGTGCTGGTGGAGCACCTCGAGCGCGGTGCCGCCGCCGAACGGCGGACGGCCGGTGACCAGCTCGTACAGCAGGATGCCGGCGCCGTAGATGTCGACGGCGGAGGTCTGCGGGCGCCCCTCGGCCGACTCGGGCGCGACGTAGGCCGGGGTGCCCACGAACTCGTGGGTGCGGGTCAGGCCGGGCGAGTCCGCGAGGCGGGCGATGCCGAAGTCGGTGAGCATCGGGTGCAGCTGGCCGCCGTCGCTCTTGAGGAGGACGTTGGCGGGCTTGAGGTCCCGGTGGACCACGCCGTCGGCGTGGCTGGCGGCCAGGGCGTCGGCGATCTGCGCGGTGATCAGCGCGGCCGCCACGGGCGTGAACGGGCCGTTCTCCCGCAGGTAGCGGTGCAGGTCCGGGCCGTCGACCAGGTCCATGACCAGCGCGAGCAGATCGCCCTCGACGACGAGGTCGCGGGTGCGCACGATGTTGGGGTGGGTGAGCCGGAGGAGGACGGAGCGCTCGCGCAGGAACCGCATCACGACGTCCGCGTCGTTGGCCAGCTCCTCCTTGAGGACCTTGATCGCCAGGGTCTCGCCCGGCTGTCCGGCCACCGCCGCCTCGGCTCCGGCCGTCTCGCGCTGGCGCGCTCGCCAGACGGTGCCCGTGGCTCCGCGTCCGAGCGGCTCCTCGAGCAGGTATTTGCTGCCTACCGGCCGCACGTCATGCGCTCCCTGGTCGTGATCCGAGCTGTCTGTCCGGGCTTGTCCGGGCCCTTGCGATACCGCTTTCGCCTTCCGCCCACTGTAGTGCCGCGACGCGGACCGCCGTTCTGGCGAATCCGGTGAGGCTCCAGGGAAAGACGCGACCCACGGACGGATGGTTGCCGGGCGCGCCGGACTGTCGTAAATAACGGCAAGAAATGGGTCGAGACTGGACAACTCAGAGAAGAATTCAGCCATCGCCCGACGGTGACCTGGAGCTTCCGCATACTCGGATGGTCGTTCAAGATCACGAATCGACTCTCGCCGGGCGAGTTGTCGGTGGCAGGTGCGAGGATGCTCGCAGCACGGATGCGCCGGGGAGGGAGCGGGAAACCCCGCGCGACGTGGTGACCTGTACGTGCCGACGCGCCCGTGCGAGGTGGGGGAAGGCCGCCTGCCCCTGTCTTTCACCTGGGGCAGGAAGGGACCGTTGACGGCGATGCAGATCCGGCTGACCGTCCTCGGGCCGCTCAGCGGCCACACCACGTGCGCCTGCGATGTGCTCGTGACCGCCCCCTCGGGGACCGCGCTCGCCGCGGTGGCCAGTGGCCTCGCGGCCGCCGTGGCCGCGGCCGGCTCCGACCTCGGCGGCGGTGCCGTCGTCGTCCACGCGGGCACCGAGCGGCTCGACGCGCAGCGCTGCGCGCTGGGCGAGCCCCCGCTGATCGACGGCGCGGTGCTCTCGCTGGGCGCCCCCGCCGACCCCGAGCGGCACGCGGGCGTGCTGCCGTCCGGGATGCCGGACGCCGTCGCCAGCCTCCACGTCGTCTCGGGCCCGGACGCCGGCGGCGTCCACCTGCTGCACGGCGGTGAGGTGCGCGTCGGGCGGTCCAGTTCGGCGGACGTCCCGCTGGACGACCCCGACGTCTCGCGCCTGCACTGCGCGGTGACCCTCGCCGACGACGGCAGCGTCACCCTGCACGACCTGGGCTCGACGAACGGCACGACCCTGGAGGGCGAGAGCGTCGACGGCGCCCCCGTCGCGCTGCCGCCGGGGGCGCTGGTGCGGGTCGGGGAGTCGACGCTGAGCCTGTATGGGACCGATTCCCCCGAGCCGCTGCCGGCCGCCCCCGACGGCGAGGGACACCTGCGGCTGGCCATGGCCGCCGCAGGCGCGCCGGCCGACGCCCCTTCCGCCGGGGCCGCCACCTCCAGCGCCACGGGCCTGGCCCGCTTCGGCGCGACGGCGGATCACGGCCCCGATCCCGTGGCCCCCGGCCACACCTCGCACGCCGCCGGGTTCGCCCACCTCTCTCACCCCGCCGACCCCGCCGGCGACGGCACCCCCGCGCCGGGGGCCGCCGCGGAGGCGCCGTCCACCGAGGGCAGGCGCCGCAACCGCGGCATAGGGGCCTGGGCCCGCCGCCTGGCCGGCGGGCTCGGCGGCGCGCAGCGCGTTCCGGGCGACGCCGCCGAGGGCCTCGATCCCGGCGACGCCGGCGGTGCCGGAAGCGCCCTGACCACCGCCGCCGCGCTGCGCGAGCGCTGGCCGGACCCCGCGGCGGTCCTGCTGACCGCGCTCGGGCCCGGGCCCCGGCTGTGGGAGCGCGGCCCCGGCCACCCGGACCTGCTGACCGTGCGCGTGGGGACGGCCGACCGGTACGGCCCCGACGGCAGCGGCCCGCTGCCGTCCGTGCCGGTGACGGTCGCCCTGCGCCAGGCCGGGGCGCTCGGCCTGGCCGGCCCCCGGGCCCGGCTGTCCGGGCTGGCCCGTTCCGTCCTCGCCCAGCTCGCCGTGCTGCACGCGCCCACCACGCTGGAGTACGTCCTGATCAGCGCCGACCGCTCGCGGCCGGTCGAGGAGCGGCTGGCGGAGTGGTCCTGGCTGGGCTGGCTGCCGCACCTGCGCCCCGCGCACGGGCAGGACTGCCGGCTGCTGCTGGCCTACGACCGCGAGCAGGCCGAGGCCCGCACCGCGGAGCTCGTGCGCCGCCTGGACGACGGCCCGCTGGGCCCGCACTGGGCCACCGCCTCGCCCGAGGCCGTCGCCACGGCCGCCGCGGGCCACCGCGGCCCGTACACGGTCCTGATCGTGGACGGCGACCCGGGTTCGGCGGCGCTGCGCGAGACGGTCGCGCGGCTGGCCGTGGGCGGTCCGGCGGCGGGCGTCCACCTGCTGTGCCTGGCCGACGCCCCGGCCACCACACCCGCCTCACCGGTCTCCGCCACGCTCGCGACGGCCGAGGCGGTCTCCCCCGCGTTCCCGCACTGCGGCACGGTGGCGCTGCTCAGCGGCGACGTGGCCACGGTGGTCCAGGTCATCCACCGCGTCCCCGCGCCCGTACCGCCCGTCGGCGGGCACGGTCAGGCTCCCCGTCCGGTGGCCGCCGCCCCGGCCGGCGCCGCCGTCATCGGCGCCCTGGACGCGGTGTCCGGCGCCTGGGCCGAGCGGTTCGCCCGGGCGCTGGCCCCGCTGCGCAAGGCCGACGGCGCCGGCGACCCGCACGCCGCGCGCATCGCCGCCGCGCTGCCGCGCACGGCCCGGCTGCTGGACGAGCTGGGCCTCGCCCGGGCCACGCCCGCCTCGCTCACCGCCCGCTGGGCGGCCGCCACGGACCGGGGCGCGCGGCCCGGCGGGCGCGCCGTCGCGGTGCTGGGCGCCGGGCCGCACGGGCCGCTCACCGTCGACCTGGCGGCGGACGGGCCGCATCTGCTGGTCGAGGGCGGCCCCGGCAGCGGCAAGACCGAGCTGCTGCGCTCGCTGGCCGCCTCGCTCGCGGCCGCCGACCGGCCGGACCGGCTCTCCCTGGTGCTGGTCGACGGCGCCGCCGCCGAGCGCGGCGAGGGCCTGCGGATGTGCACGGACCTGCCGCACGTGTCGACGTATCTGGCCGCCGCCGACCCGGTGCGGATGCGGGAGTTCGCCCAGGCGCTCAGCTCGGAGCTCAAGCGCCGCGCCGAGCTGCTGGGCACCCTCGACTTCACCGGCTGGCACGACCGGCACCCCGCCCCGGCGCCGGCTCCGGCCGTCGTGGCGCCCAGGCGCCCGTCGGACCCGGTCTCCGGCGACCTGGAGCCGGCCCCCAGCGGCACGCTCAAGCTCCGTACGCAGCGCGGCGCTCCGGCGCTCACGGCGGACACGGCCCTGCCCCGCCTGGTGGTGCTCGTCGACGACTTCGACGCCCTCGTCGCGCCCGCGCTGGGCAGCACCGGGCGGCCGGCGGCCGGTTCGGTCGTCCGGGCGCTGGAGGCCGTCGCCCGGGACGGCGAGCGGCTCGGGGTGCATCTGATCGCCGCGTCGGGCCGCCCGGAGCGCACGGCGGACACGGCGGCGGTCGAGCGCGCGGGGCTGCGCGCGACGCTGGAGATCGCGCCCCCCACGCCCGACGGCCCGGCCGGGGCGGGGCAGGACGGCTGCGCGGGCGCGGGCGAACCGGCCCCGGGGCGCGGCAGGTTGCAGCGTCCGGACGACGCGGCGGCCGTCCCCTTCCAGGCCGGCCGCGTCACCGGCCGCATTCCGCGCACCGCGACCCTGCGCCCGACCGTGGTACCGCTGGACTGGCAGCGCATGGGCGACCCGCCCACCCGCCGCCCGCTGCGCGAGCTGGGCAACGGCCCCACCGACCTGGCCCTCCTGGCCAGCGCCCTGCAGCGCGCCGCCCAGTCCGCGGGGGCACAGGCGGCTCCTCCGTTGCTGTAGCAGCGTCACAGCCCGGTCACGATAGGAGAGTTGACACCGGAGACGGTATTGCGGCGGATCGTCACCGGGCGTAGGACTGTCGCACGGGAGTGCGGCCGTACGCCGGGGCGACGTGCGGCACGGCCGGCTACGGGGACCGGGCACGGGAGGTACGGCCATGCGCACGGCGACACGTACATCACTGGGCACGACCCGCGCGGCACGCGCGGCGCGCGGAACCATCGCACTGGCCGCGGCGGGGGCCCTGGCCCTGGGCGCGGCGGGATGCGGGGGCGACGGCAAGGACGACGGCGACAAACGGCCGTCCTCACCGGTGCCCGGCAAGTCCGACGTCATCTCCCATACCGTCCAACTCCCCAAACTCGAGGGCCAGAAGCTCAAGGTGACCGCCGTCTGGACGGGTGCCGAGCAGAAGAGCTTCACCAAGGTCCTGGACGAGTTCGCCAAGCGCACCGGCGCCGAGGTCTCCTTCGTGCCCAGCGGCGACGACATGTCCTCCTTCGTCGGCTCGAAGGTGGCCGGCGGCGACCCGCCGGACGTGGCGATGCTGCAACAGCCGGGCGTGCTGCGCGAATTCGCGCAGAAGGGCTGGCTCAAGCCGCTCGGCGGCGAGGCCACCGGGCAGCTGGACAAGAACTTCGCCAAGGGCTGGCGGGAGCTCGGCGCGTACGAGGGCAAGCAGTACGGCGTGTACTTCAAGGCGACCAACAAGTCCCTCGTCTGGTACAACACCAAGATCTTCAAGGCGGCGGGGGCCAAGGAGCCCAGGACCTGGCAGGAGTTCCTGAGCGCCGCGCAGGCCATCGCCGACTTCGGCGTCTCCCCGGTCTCGGTCGGCGGGGCGGACGGCTGGACCCTCACCGACTGGTTCGAGAACGTCTACCTCTCCCAGGCGGGCCGGGAGAAGTACGACCAGCTCGCACAGCACAAGATCAAGTGGACGGATCCGTCCGTCAAGGACGCGCTGACCACCCTCGGCCAGCTCTTCGGCAAGAAGGAGCTGCTGGCGGGCGGCAACGACGGCGCGCTGCAGACCGCGTTCCCCGCCTCCGTCACCCAGACCTTCGCCGACGGCGAGAAGGCGAAGGCCGCCATGGTCTTCGAGGGCGACTTCGCCGCGGCCAACATCACCGGCGCCAAGGCGAAGATCGGCACGGACGCGAAGGTCTTCCCGTTCCCGGCGGTGGGCGGCAAATCCCCCGTGGTGACGGGCGGCGACGTGGGCGTGGCGCTCAAGGACGGCCAGGCCGCGCAGGCCCTGCTGACGTTCCTGGCCTCCTCCGACGCCGCCGGGATCTGGGCGAAGGAGGGCGGCTTCGTCTCGGCCAACAAGAACCTCGACCCCGCCGCCTACCCCGACGACGTGCTGCGCTCCATCGCCAAGGCGCTCGTCGCCGCCGGGGACGACTTCCGCTTCGACATGTCCGACCAGGCCCCCGCGTCCTTCGGCGGCAAACCCGGCCAGGGCGAGTGGAAACACCTGCAGGACTTCCTGCGCAACCCCCAGGACGTGGCGGGCGCCCAGCAGCGGCTGGAGTCCGACGCGGCCAAGGCGTTCAAGAGCTGACGGGACGGGACCGGCACCGTGACCACCGCGACCGCTCCCCCACCGCCCGCCGCACCGGCCGGGAAACCCCGCAAGAGCGTGCTGGGCACCCGCCCCTGGGTGGCCGCCTGCTTCCTGCTGCCCGCGCTGGCGCTGCTGGGCGCCCTCGTCGTCTACCCCATCGGCTACTCCCTCTACCGCAGCCTCTTCGACGCCTCGGGCGACGGCTTCGTCGGCATCGACAACTACCAGGAGGTCTTCACCGACGAGCGCATCCGCACGGCCCTGAAGAACAACGTCATCTGGGTCGTCGTCGCCCCGACCGTCGCCACCGCCCTCGGCCTGATCTTCGCCGTGCTGACCGAACGCGTCCGCTGGGGCACCGCGTTCAAGCTGGTGGTCTTCATGCCGATGGCGATCTCGATGCTCGCCGCGGGCATCATCTTCCGGCTGGTGTACGAACAGAACCCGGACCGCGGCGTCGCCAACGCCGTATGGGTGGGCGTCCACGACACCTTCGCCGCGCCCGCCCCCTATCCGGGCGCCCGCCCCCGCCCGACCGGTGATCTGGCCGCGAGCGGCGGCGGCTCGTACACCACGAAGACGGCGGTGCGGGCGGGCACGGCCGTCGCCCTGCCGCTGGTCGCCGTGAAACCGGAGGACGTGGGCGGCGCGAAGGAGGCGATCCCCTCCCGGGACGTGGCCGGGAAGGTCACCGGCACGGTGTGGATGGACTTCACCCGGGGCGGCGGCGGGACCGCCGGCAGGATCGACGCGGGCGAGCGGGCGCTGGCGGGCATCACGGTGCAGGCGGTGAAGGACGGCAGGACCGTCGCCTCGGCCACGACGGCCTCCGACGGGACCTTCACCCTGCCCCGGTCCGCGGACGGCGCCCGGCTGCGCCTGCCCGCCTCCAACTTCGCCGCCGCCTACAACGGCGTCGACTGGCTGGGCCCCTCCCTCGTGACCCCGGCCATCATCGGCGCGTACATCTGGATGTGGGCGGGCTTCGCGATGGTCCTCATCGCCGCGGGCCTGGCGAGCGTGCCGCGGGAGCTGCTGGAGGCGGCACGGGTCGACGGCGCCAACGAGTGGCAGGTCTTCCGGCGCGTGACGGTGCCGCTGCTGGCGCCGGTCCTGGCGGTCGTCGTGGTCACCCTCATGATCAACGTGCTGAAGATCTTCGACCTCGTGTACATCATCGCGCCCGGCTCCAGCCTCGACAACGCCAACGTCCTCGCCCTCCAGCTCTACCAGTCGTCCTTCGGCACCGACGTCAACCAGGGGGTGGGCAGCGCCATCGCCGTCTTCCTGCTGCTGCTCGTCACCCCCGTGGTGATCGTGAACATCCGCCGGATCCGCAGGGAGAGGGAGGGCCGGTGATGGCCGCCACCACGAACACGGTCGTACGGGCCGAGCAGTCGCTGCCGGCCCGCGTCGCCGCCCGCCTCGGCGGTGGCGCGACGCGCGTCGTCCTCATCCTGGTCGGGCTGTTCTGGCTGATGCCCACGGTGGGGCTGCTGCTGTCCTCGCTGCGCGACAAGTCCGACATCGCGGCCTCGGGCTGGTGGCGGGTCTTCGGCGATCCGGCGCAGCTGACGACGGAGAGCTACCGCAACCTCTTCAGCAACGACACCGTCATGCAGTCCCTCCTGACCACCGCGCTGATCACCGTTCCGGCGACGGCCCTGGTGATCGTCATCGGCGCCCTCGCCGGATACGCCTTCGCCTGGCTGGACTTCCCCGGCCGGGACTGGTGGTTCATGGTGGTCGTGGCCCTGCTGGTGGTTCCGGTGCAGGTGGCCCTCATCCCGGTGGCCAAGCTCTTCAACACGCTGGGCATCTTCGAGTCCACGGTGGGCGTCGTCCTCTTCCACACCGCCTTCGGGCTGCCCTTCGCGGTGTTCCTGCTGCGCAACTTCTTCGCGGAGATTCCGCGCGAGCTCCTGGAGGCGGCGCGCCTGGACGGGGCGGGCGAACTCCGGCTGTTCACGCGCGTGGTGTTGCCGCTGGGCGGGCCGGCCATCGCCTCGCTCGGCATCTTCCAGTTCCTGTGGGTGTGGAACGACATGCTGGTCGCCCTGATCTTCGCGGACAGCGGCAACCCGCCGATCACGGTCGCCCTGCAGCAACAGGTCCGCCAGTTCGGCGACAACGTCGACATCCTCGCGTCGGGCGCCTTCCTCTCGATGATCGTGCCGCTGGCGGTCTTCTTCGCGTTCCAGCGTCAGTTCGTGAGCGGCGTGATGGCAGGCGCGGTGAAGTAGCGGGCCCCCGGGCGGGCCCGGCCTTCGGCCCGCCCGGCGCTGTCAGCGCCGGACGTACAACGACACCGCCCCGCCCCGTACGAACACCACCGACTCCTCCCGGTACAACGCCTCGAGCGCCCGTACCTTAGCCACCTCCCCCCGCTGCCCCCGGAACCACCCCGTCCCCACCGTGGTCGCATCCGCCACCACCCACACCCGCTGCCGCGCCGGCAGCCCCCGCAGCCGGCCCTCCAGCTCCCCCGCCCCCACTTCCGTGCCGAACAGCGTGCCGGACGCGGCAGGTGACCGACGGAGCGTGAGGTCGCGCAGCCCGGCGAACTCCCGTGGGTACGCGAGGGATACGCGCCGCTCGTGGAGCGGCAGGAACAGCACCGCGTCGCCCGGCCGCGCCACCCGCCCGACCACCGCGGCGACCCGGGCGAGTTCGTCGCCCCGGGAGGCCGGCAGCCGCTCCCGCTCGTGGAAGGGCAGCTGCGCGACGAAGGCCACGGCGACCGCGCCGGCTCCGGCGGCCGTCACCGCCCGCCGCCACGGCAGACGTCCCAGGAGCCGCTCGGCTCCGGCCGCGGCGAGCAGCGGCACGCCCGCCAGGCTGAACAGCAGATAGCGGTCGAGGAAGAGCGGCTGCCGCTGGGAGGCGAGGTAGAGCAGCACCGGCGGGACGAGGGCCAGCGGCAGGGCGACCGCGTCCAGCCGCAGCGGCCCGGTGCGGGGCAGCGGTACGAGCAGGGCGACGACGGCCAGGGCCACGGTGACGGTCAGTACGGCCTCGCCGGGGCCCGCGAAGGCGTGGAGGAGCGCCTGGGCCTGTTCGTAGCCGGGCGTCCGGATCCACGAGACCTGCTCGCTCTGGCGCCGGGAGATCACCACCAGCGGTGCCAGCACCGCGCCCACTCCGGCGGCCGCGCACCCCCAGCGGCGCAGGGTGTGCCACGGCACGCGGGAGACGGCCAGCGTCACGGCGTGCGCGGCGAGCAGCAGCACGGCGAACTCGTGCAGCAGCGCCGTCACCGCGACCACCGACCCGTAGGCCGCCCAGCGCCGATGGGAGGCGCCGTCCTCGGCCGCCCGTATCAGCAGCCAGGTGGCCAGCGCGGCGCCCGCCCCGACCAGGGCGTACGAGCGGCCCTCCTGTGCGTAGTGGCTCACGAACGGGGTCACCGCGTACAGCAGCCCGGCCCACAGGCCGACGCGCGGCCGCGCCAGCCGGCGGCCGATCGCGGCGATCAGGGCGGCGGTGGCGGCCGCCGCCAGGACGGACGGCAGCCGCAGCGCCGTCTCCTCGGCCCGCAGGGCCAGGACGGGGTGCATCAGGACGTAGTACAGGCCGTGCACGGCGTCGATGCTGCCGAGGAGGTGCCAGATCTCCGGCAGGGAGCGGCGCGCCACCTGGAACGTGGCCCCCTCGTCCCGCCACATCGTGCCCCGGTCCAGCCCCCACAGGCCGAGCACCAGCATGACGGCGGCGGGCACGGCGGACACCAGCACGGCCGTCGCGCGTCCGGCGGACAAGGGCGCGTGCGGGCGCGGGTGCGGGTGTGGGGACGAGGCCGCCGCGGGGCGTCGGCCGGCCGGGGCTCTCAGCCCCCTCCCCAGTGATGACGTTCGCAGAAACACCTGTGCTGCCCGGCCCATCCCCGCCCCTTCCCGTCCCCGCCCCCGGCCCCGCCGTCCACGCACGGGTGAAGAATGATCTGGTTTGTCGTACTTATTGGGTACAGCTGAGTGCTGTGACAGTGAACGGGAGCGGAACCTCTGCCGCCGCGCAGGTCAGCGTGGTCGTCATCGGCTATGACGACGCCGCCCACATCGGGCATGCCGTCCGCTCCGCCCTCGCACAGGGCCCCGCCGTCGCCGAGGTCATCGCCGTGAACGACGCCTCCACCGACCGCACCGGAGCCGTCCTCGACCGGCTGGCCGAGCGCGAACCGCGCCTGCGCGTCCTGCACCGCACCGTCAACAGCGGCGGCTGCGGCACCCCGCGCAACGACGGCGTACGGGCCGCCACCGCCCCGTATGTGATGTTCCTGGACAGCGACGACGTGCTCCCCCCGGGCGCGGTGACCGCCCTCCTGCGGGCCGCGCTGCGGCACGACGTCCCCGTCGCGGCGGGCCTGTGCGTACGTCGCGAACTCCCCCGGCACCGCGACACCCCCTGGCAGCACGGCCTCTACCGGCACCCCGCCGTCCACGCCTCCCCCGAGGCGCACCCCGCGCTGCTGCACGACACCCTGTGCGTCAACAAGCTCTACGCGCGCGCCTTCCTGACCGGGCACGGCATCACGTTCCCGGAAGGCGCCTTCCCCTACGAGGACTTCGTCTTCACCGCCCGGGTCCTCGCGGCCGGCCCGCGCGTGGCGACCGTACCGGACCCCGTCTACATCTGGCACGTACGGCGGGACGCGGCCCGCCCGTCGATCTCCCTCGACCGTGGCCGCGTCGCCAACTGGCAGGCCCGCGTCCTCGCCCACCAGCGCGGCGTGGAGGTCTTCCTCGACGCGGGCAGCAAGCCGCTCGCCCACGCGGCGCGCGTGAAGTTCCTCGACCACGACCTGCGCATGTACGTCCGCGAACTGCCCGCCCACGGCCCCGCCTACCGGCGCGCCTGGTGGCGCGTGGCCCGGGCCTGCCTGGCCGCCTACGACGAGGCCGACCTGTGCGCCGCCCGCGCCCCGGCCCGCTGGATCGCCCGGGTCGTCCTGGCCTCCGCGGCCCCGCGCGACCTGGACCGCCTGGCCCAGCTCGCCGCCCGCCCCGCCCGGCTCCTGCCGCCGTACGCCGAGGCGGCGGGCCGGCCGGTGTGGGCGCCGGACCTGCCGCAGGTGCCGCTCGACGGCCTCACCGGGCCCGGCGCGAAGCCGGCCCGCCGGCTGCCGGTCACCGTCGACGCGACCCTGCGCACCGGACACGGCCCCCGCGCCGAGCTGCGCCTGCGCGTCCATGACCTCTACGGCCGGCTGGCGGCTGCCCGCCCGCACACCGTCGACGTCGAACTGCGGCTGCGGGACGAGGGCACGGCCGTCGAGCACACCGTGCCGCTGGCCGCGGACGGCACCGCCTGGACCGCCGGCATCGGCCTCGGCCTGGGCACGCTGGCCGCCCTCGGCGACCGCAGCCGCGCCCCGCAGGCGTGGGACATCCGGGTGCGGATCCGGTGCGCGCACGGGGGCACGCTGCACACGGCCGTACGGGCGGCGCCCCCCGACGGCGCCACCGGCCGGCGCCCGGCGGTCCTGCCCAGCGCGCGCTACGGCGTGCTGCTGGCGCGGCCGTACGTGACCGGGAGCGGGTCGCTCGCCCTGCGGCTGGCGCCCGGTGTGCGGTGCGCGCTCGGCATCGCGCTGCGCAGGCTGCGCCGGCTGGGGCGGAGGCTTCTGCCCTGACGTGCCCCTTGCCGTGACCGGGGCGCCGCCCGTCCGCGCCCTCATCAGCGGTCCACCTCCTCGAACAGCGCTTCCCACCGGTCCAGCACCGCCGGCAGGGCCAGCGGTGCGACGTGCTCCCGCGCCGCCCGCCCGTAGCGGGCGCGCAGCTCGCCGTCCGCCATCAGCCGCGCCAGCGCCGCCGCGAACGCCTCCGTGTCGCCGTGCGGCACCAGCGTGCCCGTGCGGCCGTGGACGACCAGTTCGCGCACTCCGCCCGACAGGTCGAAGCTCACGCAGGGCACCCCGGCGGCGGAGGCCTCCGCGAGAGCCATCGGGCGGCCCTCGCGCTCGCTGGTGAGGGCCACCACCGACAGATCCCGGTAGGCGGCGGCCATGTCGTGGACGCCGCCGCGGAAGCGGACCCGGTCGCCGATGCCCAGCCCTACCGCCTGGGCCCGCAGCTCGGGCTCCAGGGGGCCCTCGCCCAGGAAGTGCAGCTCCCAGCCGGGGTGGGCGGGGCAGGCGGCGGCGAAGGCGTCGATCAGCCGGTCCAGGCGTTTGACCGGGTCGAGCCGCCCGACGGCACCGACCCGCCGGGCCGTCAGGGGCGCGGGTTCGAGGGGGGTGAAGGGCAGGGGGTTGGGCATCACGGCGACGTTCGGCAGCCGTCTGCGGCGGAACTCCGCCGCGTCCTGCTCGCTGAGGAACACCGCCTTCTCCAGGGCCGGGTAGTACCGCAGGATCAGCCGGAGGTTGACGGAGTGCAGGGCCTGCGGGAACGACTCGTGGTACTGGCCGATTGCCCTGAGGTGTGGCGGCCACTCGACGGAGTCCAGCCACACCGCCGCCCAGGGCGAGCCGACGATCACCAGGCCCTCGGCGCCCTCGGGCACCGCCGCGAACCTCCGGGCCAGCCGGCCGCGGGCCCGGTTGCGGGCCGCCCGCTCGCCGCGCGCCCGGCGCAGCCGGGCCGGGCTGAGCCGTTCGGCGAGGGACGCGGCCTGCCAGGCGGGCGAGGCGGGGGCGTCGTAGAGCGTGGTGCGCCGGTAGGCGGGGTCGGTGCGGTAGGTGTGGGGCTCCGGGCTGGGCCGGATGCCGATCAGCTCGGTGTGGTGGCCGCGCTCGGCGAACCCCTGGGCCAGGGTGTGCAGCACGCGCTGGGAGCCGCCCATGGAGTCGACGTCGATGCCGACGAGGAATAGGTGCCGTCGCCTCACCGGGCACTCCCCTCGAAGAACAGGTCGACCACGGCCTTGCTCGACCGTCCGCTCTCGTGGGGGTTGAACCTCGCCTGGAAGCGGGCGTAGGCCCCCGCCCACCGCTCGCGCAGCTCCGCCGGATCCCGCAGCGCGGCGGCCAGTTCACCCGTCGTGGACAGCAGCGGGCCGGGCGCGATGTCGGCCAGGTCGTAGTACGTGCCGCGCGCCAGGGAGCGGTAGTCGGCGTAGTCGTCGGTGTACAGCAGGATGGGGCGGCCGAGGTTGGCGTAGTCGAACATCACCGACGAGTAGTCCGTGAGCAGCGCGTCCGAGGCGAGCAGCAGGTCGTTGAGGTCGGTGAACTCCCGGCCGTCGCGCAGCGCGTGCCCCAGCTCGCGGGGGACGGTGAACCGCTCGTAGTAGTGCGGCCGGACCACGATCGTCCATTCCTCGCCCGTGGCCCGCACCAGCTCCGCCAGGTCCACCCGGATGGACTCGCCGCTGCCGCGCGCCCCGTCGCGGAAGGTGGGGGCGTAGAGGAGCACTTTGCGGCCGTCGGGGATCTGCAGCCGTTCGCGGGTGGCGGCCGCGCGGTCGCGCTGTTCGGGGTCGTTCCATCGGACGAGGACGTCGTTGCGGGGCAGCCCGGTGCGCAGCAGCTCGCCGGTGTAGCCGTTGGCGCGGACGAAGGTCCGCTCGAACTCCTCGCTGGGGGCGATCAGGGCGTCCCAGCGGGCGACCATCTCCTGGTGCAGGCGCCGGCGTTCGGCGTTCGCCAGCCGCAGTTCGGGGGTGTCGAAGCCCATGTGCTTGAGGGCCTGGCCGTGCCAGGTCTGCAGATAGCGCGTGCCGGGCCGCTTGGCGAAGAGCACGGGGAAGCCGTGCGAGTCGACCCAGTAGCGGGCCCGGGCGACCGTGCGGACGTACTCCCAGCTGCCGCGTCTGATGAGTTCGACGCCCTCGGGGTAGGAGCCGCGGCTGCCGGAGTACGACCAGACGGCGCGCAGGGGGAGCCGGCGACGGCGCAGTTCCTCGTGGATGTAGCGGGGGCTGTCGGCGTAGCCGCGGCCCTCCAGGGCCTCGAAGACGACCAGGGTGTCGTCGATGGGCAGCTTCTGCAGCTCGTGGTAGGTCAGGGCCTTGGCCCGGGGCCCGGTGACCCGGCGGGTCAGCCGGTTCAGGCGGCGGCGTACGGGCATCAGTCCGGGGCCCACGGTCTCGGCGCGGCCGAGGACGCCCGCGCGCTCCCAGGTGAGTTCGAGCCGCCCCGCGCCGTGTCCCTCGCAGGCGGCGCGCACCGTGTGCAGGCCGGTCCGCGCCTGCAGGGGCGGCAGCGCGGCGGGGGCCAGCAGTGGGTCGCCGCGGGTCAGCCCCAGCCGGTTCAGGACGATCAGGGGGTGCCGGCGCCCGTGGAACCCCTTGGGGCCGATGGGCACCCGGCGCAGGTCCAGTTCGACCTCGGCCGTGTGCACCGGCCCGGCCGGCCCGTCCTGGGCGGGGGCGTAGCGGAAGGGCACGGTCAGGGGCCGGCCGGTGGTGGCGACGCGCAGTTCCGCCGAGACGGGCGCGGTGCCGCCGAGCAGGCGCGCCGGGTCGTAGGTGCGCAGCGAGACGCGCAGGCTCGCCCCCGCCGGGTCGAGCCGCGTCACTTCGTGCCGCAGGGGGCCGGTGGCGAAGGGCTGGTCGTGCAGCCGCCAGGCGCTGATGTCCAGTGCCGCTGCGGCCCGTTCGTCCTCGGGGAGGGTGGACCCCCAGTAGGTCCGTCCGGTGGCGGCCCGCACGGCGTGGCGGGGCGCGAGCAGGGGCCGGTCCAGGGTGCGGGCGCACTCGGCGGCCTCTGCGAGGCGGCCCGCCTGCAGCAGGTACTGGCAGATCTGCTGTTCGCGTGGCACCGCGTCGAAGGCCTCGGCGGCGAGGCCGGCGAGGTAGGGGGTGACCGTGGCGGCGAACGCCTCGGTCCAGGCGGGGTCCCTGAAGGGCAGGTCGCCGAGGTAGAGGCGGAGGTCGTGCCGGAGGAACTTGGCGTCCTTCGCGGGCCGGAGGCCGGCGTTGCCGCTCTCCTCCAGGAAGGTGTCGATGAGCCGGGCCACGGCGACGCGGTCCGCCACGTTCTGGATCTTGTGCCGGCTGGAGGAGATGGACGGTCCGGCGGCCGGGTCGCCGGCGAGCCGCCAGGTGTAGACGGGCCACGGGACGACGGCGAAGGTGCGCGCGAGGGTGAAGGCCTTGGCGGTGAAGAGCTGGTCCTCGTAGTGCACGTCCTCGGGGAAGCGCAGGTGGTGGCGGGCGATGAAGTCGGCGCGGTAGAGCTTGTTGGTGGAGAGGTGGTCCAGGAAGTACTCGGGGGCCGTGCGGATGCCGTCGACGAGCCGGGCGTCCTGGAAGAGCTCGGGGTACCACAGTCCGGTCGCGCCGGTCTCCTCGAAGAGCCGGGTGACCTCGCCGGTGACGAAGTCGGCGCCGGTGTCCTCGGCGGCCAGCAGCAGTGACTTGCAGGCGTGGTAGGGCAGTTCGTCGTCGCTGTCGAGAAACATCACGTACGGGGCGCGGGCGGCGTCGATGCCGGCGTTGCGGGGCGCGCCGCACCCGCCGCTGTTGGCCGGCAGCCGCAGGCAGCGCACGCGGGGGTCGGCGGCGGCCAGCTCCCGGGCAACACCTGGGGTGGCGTCCGTCGAGCAGTCGTCGACGATGATCACTTCGAGGTGGCGCAGCGACTGGGCGAGGACCGAACGGACGGCGCGCGACAATCGCTCGGCGTCGTTGTAGACGATCACGACGACGCTGACGTCGACGCCCCCCTCGGCGCCGACCCCGGCAGCGACAGCGCCAGGAGCAGTGGCAGCGGCGGAGTCAGAAGCGGCGGCGGACATACCTCACCTCATTTCGGGATCCACGCGGGACACGCGATCACTACACAGAGAGTAACCTCCATCACTGACAGTGACCACCCCGTCCGGCTCTTCTCGCCCCCACCGCCCCCGCCAGGCCGTCAGCGCCAGCACCGCGGCCAGCCCCCCGAACATCACGACGTCCCGGAAGGCGTGCCGTTGCGCGGTGTCCAGCCCCGGCCACGGCACCCCGGCCAGCTGGGGCACCAGCGGCATCCAGAACCACACCGACCGCACCGCCGCCCCCCGCTCCACCACCGAAGCGGCCAGCGAAGGGACCACGACCAGCGCGTAGTTCAGGAACGACGGGCGCGAGACCACGAACGCCGCCAGCATCAGCAGCGACGCGCACTCCACCAGCCGCAGCCCCTCCCCGCCCCCGTTCCGCCACCGCGTCCGCGCGAAGCCCAGCACCGCCGCCCCCACCAGTGCCGCCAGCGCGAACGCCACCGGTTGCGGCACCCCCAGCCGGGGCAGGACGGCCGGCCAGGAGGCGTCGTACGGGCGGGCGTACGCGTCCTGCCCGTGCAGCAGGAACGGCAGCGTCCGGGTGAAGAACAGCCCCGGCCGGGGCATCGCCGACGCCGCCGCCAGGGAGATGCCGACCGGCAGCGCCACCGCCCAGCCCAGCCCCCGCCACCGCCGGGCGAGGACGAACAGCAGCAGCAGCGGCACCAGCATCGGCTTCAGGGCGATCGCCGCCCCCACCACCATGCCCGCCCCGGACCACTGCCCGCGCCGGGCCAGCAGCAGCGCCGCCGGGAAGGCGGCCACCGACGCCGCCGTCCAGTTGCCGAGGATGACCAGGCTGTGGAACGGCAGGAAGAGCGCGATGCCGGCCGCCGTCGCCGCCGCCAGCCGGCTGTCCGCCCGCACGTCGAAGATCCGCAGCGCCAGCACCGCGCCCACCGCCACCAGCACACCGGTGACCACCGGTACGGCGTAGAACAGCACCCGTGCGGAGAACACCGTCTGCGGCACGGCCGCGAAAACCGCCCCCGGCAGGTACAGGAACCGCTTGTCCGCGTACGGCGAACCGCCCTCCAGCAGCGCGCGGGCCGCCCGCACCACCACCGCGTTGTCGATGCCCGTGCGGTCCTTGCCGTACGCCCGGATCGAACTCAGCACGAACAGCAGCACCGCCGCGGTCAGCACCGGCCGCGGGGCGCGGCCGCGCAGCCAGCCGGCGACGTCGGGGAAGCCGGTGCGGGACACCGGGTCTACGGCTACGGTCACGGTCGCACGACCTCCAGCAGGACGAGCCCGCCCGGCCCCCGCGCCACCGTCCTGAGCGCGGGATCGGCCGGGGCCCGCCCCGCGCCGCCGTTCTTGTGCAGCACCCATCGCACGCCGTACTCCTTGAGGATGCCGAGCCGTTCGGCCCGGGAAGTGGCAGGGGCGAAGTAGCGACGCGTCGCCTCCCGGCGCCGCCGTTCGTCGGGAAGGAACAGATCGGGGTAGGCGGGGGCGACCGTGTAGGGGCCGTAGGCGGGGAGGGTGCGCAGGGCGTAGTAGTCGTCCGTCATCACGGTGGCCCCCTTGGGCACATGGGCCGTCGCCCAGCCGAAGCCCGGCCACAGGCCGATGGCGCGTACCTCGCGCAGCACGGGCGGAATGGCGTCCTTCCGCAGGACGTAGGTCAGCACCCCGGCCTGCGTCCACGCCCCCGCCAGCAGGGCCACCGCGGTCACCGCGGGCAGCGCGCGGCGCAGCCCGCCGCCGCCCGCCCCGGCGACCTCGAGGGCGAGGGCGAGCTGGGCGGGGAGCAGCAGGGCCGGCAGGACCCGCCCCCAGGCGTAGTGCCCGCTCAGCCAGCCGGCGGCGAAGACCACGGCCCCCAGCGCGAAGAACAGGGCGAGCGGATCGCGGTGGTCACGCCGCCAGCGCACGGCCAGCACGGGCACGCCCAGCGCCGCGACCAGACAGAACCTCTGCGCCATATGGCTGTAGAGCGGCCGGTGGACGGCGTCCAGCCCGCCCCCGCCCACCAGGGCGAGGACGGGGTAGTACGGCCAGCACAGCAGCAGCGCCGAGGCGAGCAGGGCCCCCGCCCCCGCCCGTAGCCACAGCTCCCGGTTAGGCAGCGGTCGCGCTCCGAGCAGCACGGCGGCCACGCCCAGCAGCGCCACGGCCCCCGTGAACTGATGGGTCAGCAGCACCCCGGCCAGCAGCACCCCCAGCCCCAGGAACCCCGGCAGGCCCCACCGCTCTCGCAGCCCCCGGCGCAGCAGCGCCCACAGGTGGAAGGCGAGGCCCAGGGCGAAGGTGCTCGGATAGGCCAGGGTCAGGCACAGCGAACTCAGCCCGGGCACTCCGCTCCAGGCGAAGACCCGCACTCCGTACAGCAGCAGCACGCACAGCACCGCGAGCGGAACGGCCGCCCGCCGGCGGGTGAAGGTACGGACGAAGGCGGCGATGCCCGTGCCGAGCAGGACAAGGCCGGCCAGGCCGGCCAGCCGCAGCACCCCGAAGGTGCCCCAGCCGCTCGCCGTCGCGACCAGGGCCAGAGCGACCGTCCAGGGCGAGTAGTAGGCGCTGGGGGTATCGGCGTCCACCAGGGGGTTGCCCGGGTGGAACAGGTCGGCGCGCAGCCGCTCCAGCACCGCGCCGTGCATCCCCAGGTCGCCTGACCAGGGCAGCCGGACCACCATGAGCAGCAGCAGGACGGCCAGCAGGAGGGCCGCGACGGCGGCCGTCCGCTGCGGGAGGTGCGCCCTGAAGGCCATGGCCGCCTTCACCGGTCAGCGGGTGTGCTTGCCGGTGCCGGCCGCCGGGGCGCGGAGGGTCTTGGACCGCAGCCGCCAGGGCATGGCCACGGATTCGAGCTGGACGGCCAGGTTCATCTTCGACTCGCCCGCGGTGCGGTCCTCGAAGTGGATCGGCACTTCCATGACGGTGAAACCGGCCCGCAGGGCGCGGTATTTGGTCTCGACCTGGAAGCTGTAGCCGGCGCTGTCGACGCCGGCGAGGTCGATGGCGCGCAGCGCTTTCGCGCTCCATAGGTTGAATCCGCTGGTGATGTCGCGCACGCGGGTGCCGAGGATGCCGCTGGCGTAGGCGTTGGCCCAGCGCGAGAGCAGCTTGCGGTGGGTCTTCCAGGCGTCGGAGAGCGTGCCGCCGGGGACGTACCGGCTGCCGACGACGACGTCCGCGCCGGTGGCCAGGGCGACGCCGAGCATTTCGGCGATCTTGTCGGCGGGGTGGCTGCCGTCGGCGTCCATCTGGAGCACGTAGGCGGCGCCTTCGGCGACGGCCCGTTCCATGCCGGCGGCGTAGGCGCGGCCGAGTCCGTCCTTGGCGGTGCGGTGCAGGACGCCCATGCGGACGCGGCCGGTCTCGTCGCGCCGTTCGGCTTCGTTGTACTTGTCGGCGAGCTGCTCGGCGATGGTGCCGGTGCCGTCGGGGCTGTTGTCGTCGACGACCAGCAGCCGCAGTCCCTCCAGGGGGAGGGCCATGAGGGCCTCGGTCATGGTGGGCAGGTTCTGTGCCTCGTTGTACGTGGGCATCACGACGGTCAGCGGCGTGCGGCCCCACTCGGCGGGCAGGGACAGCGGGGCGGCGGGGGTGCGCGGAGAACTCATGGGCTGGTCCTTGTGAGGGAACGTGTGGGGGGCAGAGTTCAAACGGCTGTTCAAAAACGGGGGGCGGCGGGTCACACGGCGGAGAAGCGGATGGCGGCGTCAGGAATGGCGGTGCCGCACCAGATGCGCGCTCCCTCGCGCAGTTCGTTGTCCGCGCCGATCTCGGAGTGGTCGCCGATCACCGCGCCGTCGAGCACGGTCCGCGGCCCCACCCGGGCACCGGTGCCGACCATGGACGCCCGTACGCGCGCCCCCGCCTCGATGCGGGCCCCGTCCAGCACGACGGACCCCTCGACATCGGCGCCCGCCGCGACGTGCGCCCCGGCGCCGACGACCGTGCCGCCGCCGAGCCTGGCCCCGCTCTCGACGTGGGCGCCGGGCAGCACGAGGTACTCGCCCGGCTCGCCGGGGACGGCCGGGGAGCGGACGATGCCGCGCACGAGGTCGGCGGATGCCTGGACGAAGGAGGCGGGGCGGCCCAGGTCCAGCCAGTACGAGGCGTCGACCACGCCGTGCAGCAGCGCGCGGCCGGCCAGCAGGGCGGGGAAGGTCTCCCGCTCGACGGAGACCGGGCGGCCGGCGGGGATGGTGTCGATGATCTCGCGGCGGAAGACGTAGCAGCCGGCGTTGATCTGGTCGGTGACGATCTCCTCGGGCCGGCGCGGCTTCTCCGTGAAGGCCAGGACGCGGCCGTCGGCGTCGGTGGGGACGAGCCCGAAGGCGCGTGGATCGGCGACGCGCGTCAGGTGCAGGGTGACGTCGGCCTGCGCCCGTTCGTGGTGCCGGAGCAGGCCCCGGATGTCGAGGCCGGTGAGGATGTCGCCGTTGAGGACGAGCACCGGCTCACCCGGCCGGGCCGTCAGGGCCCCGGCCGCGTGCCGGATCGCGCCGCCGGTGCCGAGGGGCTCCTCCTCGTGCACGTAGGTGAGGCGGATGCCATGGGCGGAGCCGTCGCCGAAGTAGGGCTCGAAGACCTCGGCGAGGTAGGAGGTGGCCAGGACGACGTGGTGGACGCCGGCGGCTCTGGCGCGGGCCAGCTGGTGCGCGAGGAAGGGCACCCCGGCGGCCGGAACCATCGGTTTGGGCGTATGGATGGTGAGCGGCTGGAGCCGTGTGCCCTTGCCGCCGACCAGCAGTACCGCCTCTGTCATGCCGGATCCTCGCCCACTGTGGTCACCCCGTCGCACTGCGTCAGTTTTTGCGGCAATTTACACTACAATCTGCTGTCTACGTGAAATGTCCGCTACGCGTGGCGACCGTATCTGGAGATGCCCTTGCGACCGACGCATTCGGGGGACAAGCGCCCGCCCGGCCGGACCCGCCTGATGGCACTCGGACACGAGTTCGCCAAATTCGGCACGGTGGGCGGACTGGGGATCTTCGTCAACCTCGGCGTCTTCAACATCTGCCGGGGGGCCACCGGACTGCCGGTGGTGCGGTGCAGTGTGATCGCGACCGCGGTCGCCATCGCCTTCAACTACCTGGGGCTGCGCTACTTCACCTATCGGGACCGCGACAAGAGCCACCGCAGCCGGGAGATCGCCCTCTTCGCGGTCTTCAGCGTCATCGGGCTGGTCATCGAGAACGGCGTCCTGTACATCGCCACCTACGGCTTCGGCTGGGACGGCCCCCTGCTCGGCAACCTCTTCAAGTTCCTGGGCATCGGCACGGCCACCCTGTTCCGCTTCTGGTCCTACCGGGCCTGGGTCTTCAGGACCCTGCCCGGCCGCGGCACCCGGCACGGCACCCGTCACGGCGATCCCTCGAACAGCACGAGCAATCCGGCCGCGTACCAACCCGAGACCACCGCACCTCCACCGTAGAGACAGATCCGCACACCAAGCGGAGCACGCGCGAGCGGCCGGGCCACCAACAGCAGCAGAACCGGCAGGAACGGCAGGATGAAACGGGGTTTGGAGTAGTGCGAGCCGGGCGTGCCCATCATCAGCACCCACGCCCCCGCGGCCAGCACCACCAGCACCCGCGGCACGTCCCTGTCCAGCGCCAGGGCCAGCACCGCCACGGCCGTCAGCAGCACCACGGCGAGCACGGCCGCGTGCCGGATGTCCTCGGGCGGGTCGTCGCCGTAGATCAGCAGCTCGCCGATGTAGCGCACCGTGCCGCTGCCGAAATCGAAGGACTGCCCCCAGGCCCGTTCCGCCTCGAACCAGCCGTCCCAGCGGCCCACCCGGCTGCCCAGGTACAGCCAGCCGCCCAGGAGCCCCAGCGGCGCCAGCACGAGCGCCACCCAGGGCCGCCAGCCGTCCCGGCCGCGCACCGCCGCCCAGCCGGCCGTCAGCACCAGCGTCGCGATCAGCACCACCGCCGTCGGCCGCACGGCACCGGCCAGCAGGCACAGCACACCGGCCGTCACCCACCGGCCCGCCATCAGCGCCACCAGCGCCCACACCAGGAGCGCGCTGAAGACCGCCTCCGAGTACGGCACCCACAGCGCGAAGGCGTACGGCGAACAGGACCACAGCGCCACGCACGCGTACCCCGCGCCGGACCCGCCCCCGGCCGACCGTACGAGCCGGTACACGCCCGCCGCGGCCACCGCCGCCGCGCACCAGGAGATCAGCACCCCCGCGTGGGCGAAGGACAGCCCCGTCAGTACGTGCACGCCGCGGATCAGCGCGGGGACGAGCGGGAAGAAGGCCAGCCGGTTGTACGCGGGCGTCCCGTCGGGCCGGTAGGGGATGAAACTCGGGTAGCCGCGCTCGGCGACCCGCAGGTAGTTGCCGCTGTCCCAGCGGTACAGCAGCCACTCCACGTCGTGTCCGAGGTGACGGTTGATCAGCAGGAGGACGGTGAAGCCGATGCCGGCCACCGCCAGATGGACGGCCACCGCGCCGGCCGTCTCCCGGCGCGCCGGGGTGGACACAAGCCGCGAAACGACTCTCATCCATCTCTCTTAGCACGCGAAAGGGGCGGCTCCAGGGGTTTTCCCCAGAGCCGCCCCTTTTACTTGAATACGGAGCCGGCGCCTCAGGCGTGCGAACGCAACAGCGTGCGCATCGTCCTCATGGCCACCGACAGATTCGCCAGGTCGAACGCGTCCGAACCGCGGATCTCGTCCAGCGTCGTGCGCGCCCGGGTGAGGATCGCGGCGTTCTTCTCCTCCCACGCCAGGAACCGCTGCTCCGGCGTGGAGGTGCCGTTGCCGACGGACAGGACCTCGGCGGTGAGCGCCGCGTGGGCGGAGTAGAGGTCCTCACGGATGGAGGCACGGGCCATGGACTGCCAGCGGTCGGACCGCGGCAGCTCGATGATCCGGTCCATCAGCTGCGAGATGTGCAGCCGGTCGCCCAGGTCGTAGTAGACCTCGGCCACGTCCAGCGGCGCCTTGCCGGTGCGGTCCGCGGTGGCCACGATGTCCAGCGCCGGGAAGACCGACGAGAAGCCGGCGACACGCGTCGCCAGGTCGTCGGGGACCCCGGCGGCGGTGAGCTCGTCGTGGATCGACTGCCACCACTCCATGTCGGCGCCGCGCAGCAGCTTGGGCAGCTCGCCCCAGACCGTGTCGACGTCGTCGCGGAAGAAGTCGATCGTCTCGGCCAGCTGCAGCGGCTGCGGCCGGTTGTTGAGCAGCCAGCGCGTGCCGCGCTCGACCAGACGACGCGAGTGCAGCCGGATCTGGGTCTGGACGTCGGCGGTGACGACATTGTCGAGCGCCTCGACGGCGTCCCACACGGCGTTCAGGCTGAAGATCTCCCGGGCGGCGGTCTGCGCCCGGACGATCTCCTCCAGGGACGCCCCGGTCTCCTCCCGCAGACGGTGCAGGAAGGTCGAGCCGCCGGAGTTGACCGTGTCGTTGACCAGGACGGTCGTGATGATCTCGCGACGCAGCGCGTGGCTGTCGATCTGCTCGCCGAACGACTGGCGCAGCGCCTGCGGGAAGTAGGCGTACAGCAGCCGCTGCAGGTACACGTCGTCGGGCAGCTCGGTGGCGAGCAGCTCCTCCGCCGTGGTGATCTTGATGTAGGCGAGGAGGACGGCCAGCTCGGGCTGGGTCAGCCCGCGGCCGGCGGACAGCCGCTCGCGGATCTGCCGGTCGGAGGGCAGGAACTCCAGGGCGCGGTCCAGGTGGCCGTCGCGGGTGAGCCTGCGCATGATCCGCTGGTGGGCGTGGAGCAGGCTGGGGGCCTGGGCCACACCGTTGGCCAGCGCGACGTTCTGCGCGTAGTTGTTGCGCAGGACCAGCTCGCCGACCTCGTCGGTCATCTCCGCCAGCAGCTTGTTGCGCTGCTTGACGGTCATGTCGCCTTCGGTGACGAGGCCGTTGAGCAGGATCTTGATGTTCACCTCGTGGTCGGAGGTGTCCACGCCGGCGCTGTTGTCGATGGCGTCGGTGTTGATCCTGCCGCCGGTGGACTCCGGTCCGCCGGACAGCGCGAACTCGATGCGGCCGAGCTGGGTCAGGCCCAGGTTGCCGCCCTCGCCGACGACCTTGACGCGCAGGTCCTGGCCGTCGACGCGGATGGCGTCGTTGGCCTTGTCGCCCACGTCGGCGTGCGACTCGGTGGACGCCTTGACGTACGTACCGATGCCGCCGTTCCACAGCAGGTCGACCGGCGAGCTGAGGATGGCCTTCATCAGCTCGGCGGGGGTCATCTTGGTGACGCCCGCCTCGATGCCGAGGGCCTGGCGTACGTGCGCGTTGACCGGGATCGACTTGGCGGTACGGGGGTGGACGCCACCGCCCGCGGACAGCAGGGAGGTGTCGTAGTCGGCCCACGAGGAGCGGGGCAGCTCGAACAGACGGCGGCGCTCGGCGTAGGAGACGGCCGCGTCCGGGGTGGGGTCGAGGAAGATGTGCCGGTGGTCGAAGGCGGCCACCAGGCGGATGTGCTCGGAGAGCAGCATGCCGTTGCCGAACACGTCACCGGACATGTCGCCGACACCGACGACCGTGAAGTCCTCGGTCTGGGTGTTGTGGCCCAGCTCCCGGAAGTGGCGCTTGACGGACTCCCAGGCACCCCGGGCGGTGATGCCCATGCCCTTGTGGTCGTAGCCGGCCGAGCCGCCGGAGGCGAAGGCGTCGCCGAGCCAGAAGCCGTAGGACTCGGCGACCTGGTTGGCGATGTCGGAGAAGGTCGCGGTGCCCTTGTCGGCGGCGACGACGAGGTAGGTGTCGTCCTCGTCGTGGCGCACGACGTCCTTGGGCGGCACGACCTCGCCGGCGACCATGTTGTCGGTGATGTCGAGCAGGCCGGAGATGAAGGTCTTGTACGAGGCGATGCCCTCGGCCAGCCACGCGTCGCGGTCCACGGACGGGTCCGGCAGCCGCTTGCCGACGAAGCCGCCCTTGGCGCCGACGGGCACGATGACGGTGTTCTTGACCATCTGCGCCTTGACCAGGCCCAGGACCTCGGTGCGGAAGTCCTCACGCCGGTCGGACCAGCGCAGACCACCGCGGGCGACCTTGCCGAAGCGCAGGTGCACGCCCTCGACGCGGGGGGAGTAGACCCAGATCTCGAACGCCGGGCGCGGGGCCGGCAGGTCCGGGATGGCCTGCGGGTCCAGCTTGATCGACAGGTACGGGTGCGGGTCGCCGGCCGCGTCGCGCTGGAAGTGGTTTGTGCGCAGCGTGGCCTTGATGACGGTGAGGAAGGCCCGCAGGATGCGGTCCTCGTCCAGGCTGGCGACCTGGTCCAGGGCGCCGTCCAGCTCCTCCAGCATCCCGTCGATCAGCTCGTTGCCGGCGCGCTGCAGCGCGGGCGACATCCGGGCCTCGAACAGGTTGACCAGGAGGCGGGTGGTGTGGACGTTGTTGCTGAGGGTGTCCTCCATGTACGCCTGGCTGAACGGCGAACCGGCCTGCCGCAAGTACTTGGCGTAGGCGCGCAGCACCATGGCCTGGCGCCAGTCGAGGCCGGCCTTCAGCACGAGCATGTTGAAGTTGTCGTTCTCCGCCTCGCCGGTCCAGACGGCCGCGAAGGCCTCCTGGAAGCGGGTGCGGGCGTCGTCGCCCTCGATGCGCTCGGGCATCCGGAGCCCGAAGTCGTAGATCCAGGCGGTCGTCCGGTCCGAGCAGCGCAGCTCGTACGGGCGCTCGTCGACGACCTCGACGCCGAGCCGGTGCAGGACCGGCAGCACGGCGGACAGGGAGACCGGCTCACCCGTGCGGTAGATCTTGAAGCGTCGCTCGCCGGGGCCGGCGCCGACCGGCTCGTAGAGGCTGAGGTCGAAGTCGTGGTCGCCGCCGGCCGCGGTCAGCTTCTCCAGGTGACCGAGGTCGGAGACGGCGTTGCGCGGGGTGTGGTCGGCCTTGTAGCCCTCGGGGAACGCCTGGCCGTAGCGGCGCAGCAGCTCGGCGGAGCGCTCCTCGCCGATCTCGGCGGTCAGGGTCTCGGCGAAGCCGTCCGCCCAGGAGCGGGCGGCCTCCACCAGGCGGGCCTCGATGCGCTCGACGTCGGCGTCGGTGAGGTCGGGCAGGGTGGCACCGGGCTCGACGCGGACGACGAAGTGCAGCCGGGAGAGGACCGACTCGGTGTTCCAGGCGGTGAAGTCGACGCTGGTGCCGCCGAGCTCCTCCTTGAGGATGTCGATCAGGCGCAGCCGCACGCCGGTGGTGTAGCGGTCGCGCGGCAGGTAGACCAGCGCGGAGTAGTAGCGCCCGTACTCGTCGCGGCGCAGGTACAGCCGCAGCCGGCGGCGCTCCTGGAGGTAGAGCACGCTGGTGGCGATGGCCCTGAGCTGGTCGGTTTCCGTCTGGAACAGCTCGTCGCGCGGGTAGGTCTCCAGGATCTGGAGCAGGTCGCGCCCGTCGTGGCTGTCGGGGCTGAAGCCGGCGTCGTCCAGGACCTTGGCGACCTTGCGGCGGATGACCGGGACGCGGCGGACGGATTCGGTGTACGCGGCGGAGGAGAACAGGCCCAGGAAGCGCCGCTCGCCGACGACGTTGCCCTCGGCGTCGAACTTCTTGACCCCGACGTAGTCGAGGTAGGACGGGCGGTGCACGGTGGCGCGGCTGTTGGCCTTGGTCAGGACGAGCAGCTTGTGCTCGCGGGCCTTGGCCCGGGCGTCCGCGGGGAGCCGGCTGAAGGACGGCGAGGAGGGGCGCGCCAGGGGCGCGTGGTGGCCGTCGTGGTGCCCGTCGGCGGTGTGGGAGGGGTCGGAGCGCAGGATGCCCAGGCCGGTGCCGGGAACGGCCGACAGGACGTCTTCCTCGCCGTTCTCGGTGGTGGCCTTGGTGAGGTCGTACTCGCGGTAGCCGAGGAAGGTGAAGTGGTCGGCGGCAAGCCAGCGCAGCAGCTCGCGGGCCTCGTCGAGCTCGGTGCGGGGGATGTCGTCGGTCGGCTCGTCGGCGAGGCCGTCGGCGATGCGCAGGGCGGCGTCGCGCATCTTGCCCCAGTCCTCGACGGTCTCGCGGACGTCGTTGAGGACGCGCAGCAGGTCGGCGGCGATCTGCTTGAGGTCGTCGCGGTCGGTCTCGCGGTCGATCTCGACGTGGATCCAGGACTCGATGAGCGCGTCGTGGGGCAGCTCGGCGTCCTTGCCGGCGCCGTGCGCGTCGCAGGCGGAGCCCAGGACCTCGAGGAGGCGGCCGGTCACATCGCGGCGGACGATCACCTGCGGGTGGATGACCAGGTGGATGCCGCGGCTCTGCCGGGAGAGCTCGTTGGTGACGGAGTCGACCAGGAAGGGCATGTCGTCGGTGACGACCTCGACGACGGAGTGGCTGGAGGTCCAGCCGTTCTCCTCCACGGTCGGGGTGTGGACGCGCACGTTGGCCGTGCCCTGCGGCCGGTTCTCGGCCAGCCGGTAGTGCGAGATCGCCGCGCCGTAGATGTCGACCGGGTCCCGTCCGGTGAGGTCCTCGGGGGCGGTGTGCAGGTAATAGCGCTGGAGGTAGGCGGCCAGGGTCGCCTGGTCGAGCCCGCCCTCACCCTTGGGTCCGGTCGGGTGTGGCCCCCCGGCCGGACCGCTCTCAGCGACGCGGGCCGCCCGCTCGAGCAATTCGGCCTTGGCTTCGTCCAGCTTGGTCTGCATGTCCTCTGGCTCCTGTCGCGCGCCGTTGCGTGACATAGGTGGTGATGGCTACCCGTCGCGACGCGGGGTCTCCGGTCGTCATCGACGGTATGCCGGGATGAGGGGTGGCCGGGCCATTCCGGGAGAACTTCGTCATCCGCGCCCGGTTCCAGGGACCAGCGGCGACCCGGGCGCTGTGGCGGCCCGGGCGCAGGACAGAGGCATCGGCGCCCCTGCGGGATATCGCGCTGATCACCTGGTAAGGCTATCGCTCTTCCCCCCGATGACGTCACGAGCTGCTTCTGTACAAATCAGGGGGCAGAACTTTGACGGTCTGGACAGCGACGGCTCAGCCGACGAGACGCTCGGCCTCCGCGACGGCCTCGGCCAGGGTGTCGACGACCGGCACCCCCGCCTCCGCCAGGCTCTCCCGGCTGTGGGAACCCCCCGTGTACAGCACGGAGTGGGCGCCCACGTGGGCCGCGGCCACCGCGTCGTCCACCGCGTCGCCGATGACGACCGTGCGGCCGGCGGTGATGCCGTCGAGCCCCGACAGATGGCGGGCCATGTGCTCGGTCTTGCTGCCGCCGGAAGGCCCCGTGCGCCCGTCCACCCGGATGAACATGCGCTCGATGCCGAAGCCCCGGACCAGCGGCAGCAGGTCCTCGTGCCCGTACATCGACATGATCGACTGGGTGCCGCCGGTCTTCTGCCAGCCGGCCAGCAGCGACTCCGCGCCGTCCGCGAGGCCGCAGCGTATGTGATGGTCCTGGTAGTGGCGGTGGAAGACCACGTCCATGTGGTCCCACTCGGCCTGGGTGGGCAGGCGGCCCATCAGCCGCTCGTAGAAGCGCGGGATCGGCACGCAGTACAGCTCCCGGTACCGGGCCAGGGTGATGGGTTCCAGGCCGATCTCCGCGAAGGCGGCGTTCGTCGCCGACATCACCGCGTCGATGTCGTGGAAGAGGGTGCCGTTCCAGTCCCAGACGATGTGCGCCGTGTGCTTGCCCATGCTGCTGTGCGTCCCCATGCGTCGACGGTACCGGGAGGCTATGACAACGGGGCCGACGTGGCCAAGGGGACCGGCGCGAGCGACCCGGCCGACGCCGTCAGACGAGGTTCGGGATCTCCTGGACGCCGAACCACATCAGCTCGTGGTCCTCGGCGCCGTCCACCGTGAACTGCGCGTCGTCGTCGCCCTGGTCCGCCGCGCCCAGCGCGGCGGCCGCGGCGGCCACGTCCTCCTCCGCGTCGTCGGCGTCGATGTGCACGGCCGCGGCCTTCTTCAGCGGCACCGGCTCCTTCAGGCGCACCGCGCCGAACTCCGACTGGTCCAGGCCGCGCTCCGCCTCGACGCTCACGGCGCCGTCCGGCACGTCGACGGCCACGACCACGCGCCGGCGCGGCGCACCCGGCTCGGCCGCCAGCTGCCGCAGCGAGCCCAGGGCGGCCCGGCTGAGCGCCGCGTACTCCAGCTCCTCGATGTCGTCGGAGACGTACCACTCGCGCAGGGCGGGGGTGACGGCGTAGGCGTCCAGCGGGGCCGGGCCCAGCTGGCCCGCCTTGTGCGCCTCGGCGAGACCATGGAGGGTCAGAGGGACGTAGACGCGCATGACCGCCGCTTTCCTGATTCCTGACGACTTACGGATGGTGGTGCCAGCATACGGGCGCGAGTACCCCTTCGAAGTGCCGGTGGCCCCCGGTGCACGGGGCCGCCGGACCCCTCCTCCGCGCGCCGCGCCCGTCCGGCACGGCCCGCCTCCCCCGGATAGGTGAACACGGCCGGCCCTTCCGCGGCCGCCCGCTCCTCCTTGCCGCCCGCCCGAGGACGCCGGTAGAAGATCACCGACCGAAGCTACCGCCCGGTATGGCACACCGCCCCGGGCCCGGCGTCGCGGGGGCGATCGCATGTACAGGACCAGGGGACCGGCAGGCACCAGGCACGTGGGGCCGCCGCGGCGTACGGACGCCCGGCGCCCGGGAGCCGACCCCGCGGCCCGGCGCCGCGAGCGGGAGCGGCGGCACCCGCGCTACTGGTTCGCCGAGCGGCTGCTGCTCACCCTCAGCGGGCAGCGTCCGGTGCACTGGATGCTCGGGCACACCCTTCCCCCGGCCTACGACCAGCTGGCCCGGCTGGCGCCGGGGGCGCCCCTGCGCCCCGCGCCGCCGCAGCGCGCCATCCCGTTCGTACGCCACTGCGACGAGTTCCAGCCCCGGCCCGGGGTGATCGAGGCGTTCGCCCGCATCGCCGCCGGCGACCGGCTGCAGGCGCTGGCCTTCCGGCTGGAGCACTGCCCGGACCACAGGTGGCGCTGCGCGGCCGTGGAGCTGGGCGGGGCCCGCACCTGACCGGCGCATGCGGAAGGGGGCGGGACACGTGAGGTGTCCCGCCCCCTTCCGGAGCCACTGCGGCGATTACTTCTTGCGGCGGCGGCCGCCACCGTTCTTCTGCGCCTTGCGGCGCTCGGCGCGGGTCATGCCGTCCGCCTCGGAGCGGAACTCACCGGTGTCGTCGTTGGTGAAGTCGCCCTCGACCACGCCGCCCTCGCCGTCCACCGTGGGGGCGGAGAAGTGCAGCCGGTCGGGCCGCTGCGGGACGTCGAGGCCCTTGGCGCGGATCTCGGGCCGGGCGGCGGGCACGGCGTTCTCGGCGCCGGCCTTCTGCAGGGACGGGACCTGCGCGCCCTCCTCGACCGGGACCTCCTCGAGCTGCTGGTCGACCTGGACCTCCAGGTTGAACAGGTAGCCGACGGACTCCTCCTTGATGCCCTCCATCATGGCGGTGAACATGTCGAAGCCCTCGCGCTGGTACTCGACCAGCGGGTCCTTCTGGGCCATGGCCCGCAGGCCGATGCCCTCCTGGAGGTAGTCCATCTCGTAGAGGTGCTCACGCCACTTGCGGTCCAGGACGGACAGCACGACGCGGCGCTCCAGCTCACGCATGATCTCGGAGCCGAGCTGCTCCTCGCGGGCCGCGTACTGCTCGTGGATGTCGTCCTTGATGGACTCGGCGATGAACTCGGCGGTGATGCCCGCACGGTCGCCGGCCGCGTCCTCCAGCTCCTCGATGGTGACCTTCACCGGGTAGAGCTGCTTGAACGCGCTCCACAGCCGCTCCAGGTCCCACTCCTCCGCGAAGCCCTCGACGGTCTCCTGGCGGATGTAGTCGTCGATGGTGTCGTCCATGAAGTGCTTGATCTGCTCCTGCAGATCCTCGCCCTCCAGGACGCGGCGGCGCTCGGCGTAGATGACCTCGCGCTGGCGGTTGAGGACCTCGTCGTACTTCAGGACGTTCTTACGCGTCTCGAAGTTCTGCTGCTCGACCTGCGACTGGGCGGAGGCGATGGCGCGGGTGACCATCTTGTTCTCGATCGGCACGTCGTCGGGCACGTTGGCCATGGCCATCACGCGCTCGACCATCTGGGCCTTGAACAGACGCATCAGGTCGTCGCCCAGCGACAGGTAGAAGCGGGACTCGCCCGGGTCGCCCTGACGGCCGGAACGACCGCGCAGCTGGTTGTCGATACGCCGCGACTCGTGGCGCTCGGTGCCCAGGACGTACAGGCCGCCGAGCGACTTGACCTCCTCGAACTCGGCCTTGACCGCGGCCTCGGCCTTCTCCAGGGCGCCCGGCAGCGCGGCCGCCCACTCGTCGATGTGCTCCTCCGGGTCCAGGCCGCGCTGGCGCAGCTCCGCCTCGGCGAGGTCGTCGGGGTTGCCACCGAGCTTGATGTCGGTACCACGGCCGGCCATGTTGGTGGCGACCGTGACGGCGCCCTTGCGGCCGGCCTGGGCGACGATCTGGGCCTCGCGCTCGTGGTGCTTGGCGTTGAGCACCTCGTGCGGGATGCCGCGCTTGGCCAGCTGCTGCGAGAGGTACTCGGACTTCTCGACCGAGGTGGTGCCGACCAGGATCGGCTGGCCCTTCTCGTGCTTCTCGGCGATGTCCTCGACCACGGCGGCGAACTTCGCGACCTCGGTGCGGTAGATCAGGTCCGACTGGTCCTGGCGCTGCATCGGCCGGTTCGTCGGGATCGGCACGACGCCGAGCTTGTAGATCTGGTGGAACTCGGCGGCCTCGGTCATGGCCGTACCGGTCATACCGGACAGCTTGCTGTAGAGGCGGAAGAAGTTCTGCAGGGTGATCGTGGCGAGGGTCTGGTTCTCGTCCTTGATGTCCACCCCTTCCTTCGCCTCGATCGCCTGGTGCATGCCCTCGTTGTAGCGGCGGCCGGCGAGGATACGGCCGGTGTGCTCGTCGACGATCATGACTTCGCCGTCCATGACGACGTAGTCCTTGTCCTTCTTGAACAGTTCCTTCGCCTTGATGGCGTTGTTCAGATATCCGACGAGGGGGGTGTTGACCGACTCGTACAGATTGTCGATGCCCAGCCAGTCCTCGACCTTGGCCACACCGGCCTCGTGGATGGCGACGGTGCGCTTCTTCTCGTCGACCTCGTAGTCGCCGGTCTCCTCGATGCCCCGCTGCGGGTTGGCGGGCTCGCCCTTGGTGAGCCGCGTGACCAGCTTGGCGAAGTCGCCGTACCACTTGGTGGCCTGGTCGGCCGGGCCGGAGATGATCAGCGGCGTACGGGCCTCGTCGACCAGGATGGAGTCGACCTCGTCGACGACCGCGAAGTTGTGGCCGCGCTGGACGAGCTCGTCCTGCGACCAGGCCATGTTGTCGCGCAGGTAGTCGAAGCCGAACTCGTTGTTCGTGCCGTACGTGATGTCGCAGCCGTACTGCTCGCGGCGCTGCGCCGGGGTCATGTTGGCGAGGATGCAGCCGACCGACAGGCCGAGGAACTTGTGCACCCGGCCCATCAACTCGGAGTCGCGCTCGGCGAGGTAGTCGTTGACCGTGATCAGGTGCACGCCCTTGCCGGACAGCGCGTTCAGATACGCCGGGAGGGTGCCGACGAGGGTCTTGCCCTCACCGGTCTTCATCTCCGCGACGTACCCCATGTGCAGGGCGGCGCCACCCATGAGCTGGACGTCGTAGTGACGCTGGCCGAGCACGCGCTTGGCCGCCTCACGGACGGTCGCGAACGCCTCGGGCAGCAGGTCGTCGAGGCTCTCGCCGTCGGCGTACCGCTGCTTGTACTCCTCGGTCAGCGCGCGCAGCTCGGCGTCGGAGAGGTTCAGGAAGTCCTCTTCGATGGAATTGACCTGGTCCGCGATGCGGTGCAGTTTGCGCAGGATCTTGCCTTCTCCTGCACGCATGATCTTGCCGAAGACGGACACGTAGGCTGGCTCCTTGCCGGTCGGGCCTGGGCACGGTCGGGTGCGCGGGCACGACGGGACAGTCCCCGCCGCAACGGCCATCGTAAGCGAGGACCCCACCGCGCCGGGAGGTCCGTCGTCACCGAGGCCGGGTGTCACCCGCAGTGAGAACGAATGCCGCGTCCGGAAAGTGCCGGGCACCGATATTCGGACACGGTTTCCGCCGCCGAATCTAGACTCCGTCCATGGAGCCCATACGTCTGACCACCCAGCGGCTGGAGCTGCGCCCCTTCACCTCCGCCGACGTCCCCGCCGTGCACGCCGCCTGCCAGGATCCGGACATTCCGCGCTATACCAGTGTGCCCTCGCCTTATACGCCGGAGGACGCCCGGGTCTTCGTCGAGGAGACCTGCCCGCGCGGCTGGGCCGACGACTCCATGTACACGTTCGGCGTCTTCACCCGGGACGGGGACCACCTGGCCGGCTCGATGTGCCTGGTGCGGCTCGCGCAGCTGCGCACCCCCGAGCGGCAGGCGGAGCTCGGCTACTGGACGGCCAAGGAGCAGCGCGGCCGGGGCCACACCGCGGAGGCGGCGCGCGAGGTGATCCGCTGGGCCTTCGAGGACCTGGGCGTGGAGCGGATGGAGTGGTACGCCGAGGCCGGCAACGAGGGCTCGCGCGGCGTCGCCCTCAAGGCGGGCTTCCGGATGGAGGGCACCATGCGCTCGAAGATCGTCTACAACGGCACCCGGCGCGACGCCTGGACCGGCTCCCTGCTCCCCTCGGACCTGGGGATGCCGACGCGGACCCCCTACCTGCCGTTTCCCGGGCGCGGCTGACCGTTTCCCGGGGACTGTCAGTGGCCGCCTCTAGGGTGACCCGTATGACAACTGCCGCCACCGCCAAGGGCCGTACGGCCATGTCAGGACGTACGGCCGGGGCCGGGCTCCGGCTCTCCGCCGACGAGGCCCGGCGCCTGGCGCTGCGCGCCCAGGGCCTGCTCGGGGCCCCCGACCGGCGGGCGGGCGCCCGTGGGGTGCTGCGCCGGCTGGGCGCGGTGCAGCTGGACACGATCTCGGTGCTGGCCCGCTCCCACGAACTGGTGCCGTACGCGCGCCTGGGCGCCGTCGGGCGCTCAGCGGTCGAGTCGGCGTACTGGAGCGGCGACCACGCCTTCGAGTACTGGTCGCACGCGGCGTGCGTACTGCCGGTCGAGGAGTGGCCGCACTTCGCCTTCCGGCGCCGGGCCATGAAGGCGCGCGGCCACCGCTGGCACGTGATGCGGGACTCCGAGCGCTCGTGCGCGGACGTCCGGGACCGGCTCAGGGCCGAGGGCCCCCTGACGGCAACGGAATTGGGCGGCGCCAAGAACGGCGGCGAGTGGTACGACTGGTCCGAGACGAAGATCGCGGTGGAGTGGCTGCTGGACACCGGCGAGGTGGTCTGCACCCGTCGGCGCGGCTGGAAGCGGGTGTACGACCTGGCCGAGCGGGCGGTCCCGGACGCCCTCCTGCACGACGACATCGACGACGCCGAGTGCGTGCGGCGCCTGGTCGCGCAGGCCGGCGCCGCGATGGGGGTGGCCACCCGGGCCGACCTGGCGGACTATCACCGGCTCAGGGGCGATCAGGTCGACGCCGTCATAGGCGGGACAGGCCTGGTGCCGGTGGAGGTGGAGGGCTGGCCCAAGCCGGCCTGGGCGGACCCGGCGGCGCTGGCCGACGAGCCCCGGGGGCGGCATCGCACGACGCTGCTGTCACCGTTCGACTCGCTGATCTGGGACCGGCCGCGCACCGAGCGGCTGTTCGGCTTCACGCACCGGCTGGAGGCCTACGTCCCCAAGGCGAAGCGGGTGCACGGCTACTTCGCCATGCCGCTGCTGACGGGCGGCCGGCTGGCGGGGCGGGTGGACCCGGCGCGCGAGGGCCGCACGCTGGTGGCACGGCAGGTGTCGATGGCGGGGCCCAAGGCCGTGGAACCCATGGCCCGGGCGCTGTGGGAGGCGGCCGCGTGGGTGGGGTGCGACGCCGTGCGCATCGAGCGCTGTGACGACGCGAAGCTGGCCGCCGCGCTGAGGTCCGCCCTCGGTTGATCCGCTCGGCGGATCACCGGATCTCGAGGATCTTCTCCCTCATCGCGTAGACCACCGCCTCCATCCTGGAGTGCAGCTGCAGCTTCTCCAGGATGTTGCGGACGTGGTTCTTGACCGTGTTCTCGCTGATGAACAACTCCTTGGCGATGTCACGGTTGTTCATGCCCGTCGCGACGAGCTTCAGCACCTCCAGCTCGCGGTCGGTGAGCCGGGGCGCCGGCACCAGCCGGCGCTCGTCGGTGCGCTGGATCATCGACTTGAACTCGGTGAGCAGCTTGGACGCCATCGACGGGCTGATCTGGGACTGGCCGTCCGCCACCGCCCGGATCGCGGTCGCCACCTCGTCGGTGGAGATCTCCTTCAGGAGATAGCCGGTGGCCCCGGCCTTGATGGCATCGTAGAGGTCGGCTTCCTCGTCACTGATCGTCAGCATGATGATTTTCGCGCTGGGCGCCACCTCCTTGATGGAGGTACAGGCCTCGATGCCACCGCGCTTGGGCATCCGCACGTCCATCAGCACGATGTCCGGCAGCAGGTCGGCCGCCTTGTCGACCGCCTCCGCGCCGTCCCCGGCCTCGCCCACGACCTGGATGTCCTCCTCGTGCGCCAGCACGATCTCCAGCCCCCGGCGGAAGAGGGCGTGGTCGTCCACGACCAGGACCCGGATGGGTTCCTCCCGCGTGGCGCCCCGGTCCGCGCGGGCGCTCTCGTCGTCGTCCTCGCCGGGCACGCTCACGGGCCCGAACCTGTCCGCCATCGTTCCTCCCCCAGAAGGCCATGGCCCCTTGCGGTTGCACTGTCTGCGCCGCGCCAACCCGTTCCGGCGGACCGGCGGTTGGCCTCGACCATGATTTCATGCCGGACCGCTCTTCCATGGCCGCATGGATCGGTGCCCCGGGAGCGCGTCAACGCTCCGAGGGCACCGGGGCGGGCCGGCGGCTCACGCGCGCCCCGGCCGCACACGGCGGCCGGGGCACCGCGGATCAGCCGCCGAGCTCACCGCCCGCACCACCGGGCTCACCGGTGTAGAAGGGGTCGCTGTTGAGACGGATGACGCCGTAGTCGTAGGCGTGCCGCCGGTAGACGACACTGGGCATCTTCGTCTCGGAGTCGACGAACAGATAGAAGTCGTGGCCGACCAACTCCATTTCGTAGAGTGCCTGGTCGAGCGCCATGGGGGCCGCGGAGTGCGTCTTCTCGCGGACCACCAGGGGGCCTTCGCCCCGGATCTCCAGCGGTCCCATATGGGTGACGGGCACCTCGCCCGTCTCCTGCTCCGCGGTGAGTTCGCCCCTGTCGTTGAGTTCCGCCGCACCGTTGACCAGCGCCCCGACGCCACTCGCCGGGATGCGTCCGTTGCCCCGGCGGGCGAGACGCTTGTCGTGCTGCTTGCGCATCCGCGCCTCGAGCTTGCCCGCGGCCAGATCGAGCGCGGCGTAGGGATCCGTCGCTGCGGCCTCCGCCCTGATCACCGGTCCACGGGAACGCACGGTGATCTCCACGCGGTCGGAGCGGTCAGACTGCCTGGGGTTGGGCTCCTTGGACACCTCCACGTCGAGGCTGATCACCTTGCCGTCAAGCTTCTGGATCTTGTCCAGCTTCAGCTTCTCGGCCACGTGCTTGCGAAACCGCTCGGGGACCTCTGTCTTGCGGCCCTTGACGACGATGTCCACGCAGAACTCCGTTCCCGGATCGCCCCGCCGAAGGTTGCGGAGCGCATCCCTCTTGCATCAGGCCCCGGGGATACCCGGAGCCACCGACTAGGCGGTTTTCACCTCCTCCTCCCCCGTCGACAAGATCTGCACCCCATCGCTTCCTGGCGCTTCCCGCTTGTCACACGTACTTGTCACAAGCTTCATCGAAGGCATACGAAGCGCGCCAATCGGAGATATGAGGCATAGCCCTTGCCATTCCTCACAACCGAACATATCTCGCTCGGAAGCCCGTCGGTACCCCCTACCTCAACGTACCTCCATTCAGGTGTTTTCCCGCCGTTTCCATCAGGAACGAAGGGCGTTCTCCGTCAGTTCCGGTTGGATTCGAAAGCTCGTGGAGCAGCGGCGACCACGGCGGCTCCCACGATCCGCCCGCCGGCCCCCGAGACCGCACGCGCGGCCTCCGCCAGCGAGGCTCCGGTCGTCATCAGATCGTCGACCAGCACGACCGGCCCTCCTTCCCTCCAGAGGCGGTCCACGCCCCCGACTACCCCCATCGCCCCCGACACATTCACCCTGCGCTGCCCGGCGTCGAGCCCCGACTGGTCTGCGACGGCCCGGCACAGCCGCAGCACCGCCGCCACCCGCGCGGGCACCCCGGCCGACCGCAGCGCCCGGGCCGCCGCCAGGCCGATCCGCCGTCCCGGATCGTGGCCCCGCCCGGCCACCGCGCGCCGCGCGGAAGGCACCGGGACGAGCAGCAATGGGCCTCTGCGGGCCCGTACGCCCCACCCCGCACCTGAGCAACCGGCCACCCGCACCGCGCCCGCCAGCGCGGCGCCCAGCGGTTCCGCCAGCGGCAGTCCACCCCGCTCCTTGTGCGCGAGCAGCACCGACCGCACCGCGTCGCCGTACCGCGCGGCGGCGTGCACGGGCGGCAACCCCGCCGGCACCGGGTCCGGCCACACTCGTCGCGCCGCCCGTCCGCACAGCGCGTCGCGGCACTCACCGCACAGCACAACCCGGGGCCTGCCGCACCCCGCGCAATCCGCCGGCAGCACCAAACCGGCGATCTCCTGCCACCACCCGCCCATGCACCCACTGTCCCGCCGCCGCCGCGAGCCCGCCACCCCTGTGGATAACTCCCGCACGGCCCCATGACCAGCGGCTCCGCGCGGGCCGGACACCTCCGTGGAGCCGTGTACGCGCGTACGCCCGGTGACCGGCCCCTACCCCGGGTAGACCGGCGCCGAGCCTTCCTTGCCCACGAGCTTCCAGTTCGTGTCCGGCTGCAGCCGCACGATCCCGCCCTCGCCCTCGGCGACCAGCGTCTGCGCCTTGCCGGGGGTCTCAGGAGCGGCCACACCGCGCACACTGGTGATGCCCGGCAGCCCCGAACCGTTGGTCTGGGAACCGTCCGTCTCGATGTACTGCAACTGCTGCAGTCCGCCCTGCTCGCTGCCCGCCACCAGCAGTCGGCTCGCGCCCGCCCACGAAACGGCGTTCACTTCCTCAAGCCGGGGCGCGACGGAGCGCAGCTCCTGCACCGACAGGCTCGGCCGCCCCGCGCTCCCCTGCCGCTCGACCCTGCCAAGCTTGAGGACCGTATGGTCGCCCTTCGTCACCAGCAGCGCGATCCGTACCCCGTCCGCCGACACCCGCAGGCCCGTGATCCGCCCGCCGTCGAGCCCGGGCACCCGGACTTCCTCCGGCGTACCCGTACCGCCGGCCAGCCGCAGCAGCCGCGGCCGCTCCTGGTCCTGGTCGGCGACCCACAGATCACCCAGCCCGTCCCAGCTCGGCGCCGTCAGCCCCGCCTTCGCGGGCGTACCGCCCTGCACGTTCAACCGGGCATCGCCCAGCGCCGCGCCCGACTGGAGCGAGGTGACGTACAACGACTGCCCGTTGGCGGACACCGCCGCCGCCCGGCGCTCGGAGCGGTCCACCGCCACCGACCGCCACTGCACCGGCCCGTCCGCACCGAGGGGCCCCGCCACCCGGCGCGGCTGCTCGTCACCGTCGGCCAGGCTCACGATCCGCCGCTGCCCGTCCACGAAGTACTGCCGGTCCGGGCGCCCCGACGTCTGGTCGGGCGCGTAGTACTTCGCCTGTTCCTTGCCGAGCGCACACAGCCGGGAGCCGTCCTTGCGCTGCAGCGTCACATCGGTGACCTTGGCCGACTCCTGCACCGTGTAGAGCAACTGAGCGGCCATCCGCAGGCACTGCTCCTGGTTGGCGCCCGCCGCCCGCTCGTTCAGCCGCACCTTCAGGGCGTTGGAGTCGTCGAGCGACAGCCGGTGGTCCTCCACCCGCGTCCCCGTCGGGAAGGCGGTACCCGCGACCGGGTCGAGCCAGGTCGTCGGCCCGTCCAGCAGGGCCTTCACCGTCGACGTCACGGGGTCTATCCGCTTGCGCAGATAGACGGGATCGGCGACGAGCACGTCCCGTGCCCGGTCACCGCCACCACCGGACCCCAGCTCGGCAAAATAGTACTTATTGACCGAGCGGTAGATGCGCTGGAACTCGGACGCGCCCAGCACCAGGCCCGGGTCGAGCGCGTCGATGCGCCACTCGCCGTTCTCGCGCGCCAGATGCAGCTGCGCCTTGTAGTCCCGCTCGTCCGGCTTGTACGCGTGTTTGGCGTCCACCACCGCGATCTGCTTGCCGGTGAGCGTGACGGTGTACGCCTGCTCACGGTCACCGCCGACGCGCTCCACACGCACCTGCGGCGTCCGGTCCAGCACGATGGTCGACGCCGACGGGTCCCACTGCCGCTTCACGGCCTTCGCCAGGTACATCCGGGCCGTGTCGTAGTCCGGGTCGTCGCTCGTCGTCGCCTCCAGGAAGCCCGCCACGAGCTCCAGCGGCTGCTCGTTCTTGCGCGGCGGCACCCCGTACACCCGCACCTGCGCGTCGGCGTCCGCGCGCTGTGAGGAGTCCACGGAATTGACCGAACCGCTGTCCGGCATGGACGCGCAGCCCGCCAGCAGGCTCCCGCCCGCCGCCAGCGCGAGGAGGCCCGCCACCGGACGCCCGCCGCGACCGCCCTTAACCCTGACCGTCACGGTCGCCTCCGGTCCCGCTGTCGCCGCGAGGCGCCTCGCCGTCCGCCGCGCCGCCGGCCGTGCCCTTGTCCGTGCCGTTCGTCCGGTCGCCGGGCGCCTTCTCACCACTCTTGTCGCCGCCCAGCGGCCCGCCCGGCCGCGTCACCACGCGCGCGCCGTTGCCCGGCAGCGCCGTCGGGTCGGCCGTAGGCCGTACGTTCTTGTTCTGCAACGGTACGGGCGATCCCCGGCCCGGCGGCGCCGGCGGCGTGCCGGCCTCGTTCAGCCCGCGGTTGCGCCGGGAGTCCTCGGGCTCGAGCGGGATCGGCGAACCACGCAGCGGATCACCCGCCGTGCGCGGCAGCGTCAGCCGGAACTGCGAGCCGCCGCCCGGCTCGCCCCACGCCTGCAGCCAGCCACCGTGCAGACGCGCGTCCTCCACGGCGATCGACAGGCCCAGACCGGTGCCACCGGTCGTCCGGGCCCGGGCCGGATCGGCGCGCCAGAACCGGTTGAACACCCGCGTCGCCTCGCCGGGCTTGAGGCCCACGCCGTAGTCGCGCACCGCGACCGCCACCGCACCGCCGGCCGTGGCCAGCCGCACGATCACATCCCGGCCCTCGCCGTGCTCGACGGCGTTGACCACCAGGTTGCGCAGGATGCGCTCCACGCGCCGGGCGTCCGCCTCGGCGATCACCGGCTGCTCGGTGCCGCGCACCAGCAGCCGGCTGCCCTTGCGGTCCGCCAGCGGCAGCGCGCCCTCCAGCACCCGGTTCACCACGTCGCGCAGGTCTATCGGCTCGGCCTCCAGCGCCGCCGCACCCGCGTCGAAACGACTGATCTCCAGCAGATCGGCCAGCAGCGACTCGAAGCGGTCGAGCTGCCCGAACAGCAGCTCGGCCGAGCGCGCGGTGACCGGATCGAAGGTGTCGCGCGCCTCGTGAATGACGTCCGCCGCCATCCGTACGGTCGTCAGTGGCGTCCGCAGCTCGTGCGAGACGTCGGAGACGAACCGCCGCTGCATCCGCGACAGCTCCTCCAGCTGCTGGATCTTGACCTGTAGGTTCTGCGCCATCTTGTTGAAGGCTTCACCCAGACGTGCGATGTCGTCCTCGCCGGTGACCTTCATCCGCTCCTGCAGCACACCCGCCGCGAGCCGCTCGGAGATGCTCGCCGCCATCCGCACCGGCGTGACGATCTGCCGTACCACCAGCCACGCGATGGCGCCCAGCAGCACCACCACGAACACCCCGGCGGTCGCCAGCGTGCCCTTGACCAGGCTGAGCGACTTCTCCTCCTGGGTGAACGGGAAGAGGTAGTAGAGCTGATACGGCTTCCCGTTGACGTCGTAGAGCTGCTTGCCGACGATCAGCGCCGGCTCCCCCTCGTCGGAGGCACCGCGCTTGATCGTGCCGGGCTTCTCGAACGTGCCCGGGCGGCGGTCCAGCTGCTTGCGCAGGTCGGTCGGCACGCTGTGCTCGGGATCGATGTCCCCCGAGGCGCGCGGGCCGCCCGCACTGAGCGCCACCACGTGGTAGACGCCCTGCCCACCACTGGCGAGCTGCTGCACGAGCGCCGTCAGCCACGCCCCGGAATCGGGTTTCCCCCGGCCACCGGACTGCGAACCGTCCTGGCCGCGCCCCTCGGCACCGGGGTCGGCGGCATCACGCGCCGCCTTGAACCCACCCTCGGCCTGGCTCTGCGAAGCGTGCCGCTTGGCGTCCAGCAGACCGTTGCGCACCTGCCCGATGACGACGACACCGAGCAGCAGCACCACACCGAGCGACATCACCAGCGTGGTCGCGACCACCCGCAGCTGGATGTTGCGCCGCCACAGCCGCATCGCGGGCAGCAGCGGACGGCGCACCCAGCGCACGTACAGGCGCAGCAGCGGATGGACGGGCGCCGCGCCCGCGCCGTCGGACAGCATCTTCCCGGCACGCCACAGGCGACGGAAGAACGATATGCCGCCCGCCGCCGTGTCGACGGGCCGCTCCGGGCCCCGCTCCGGAGCGGCACCGTTGCCGGTCATGTCAGCTCGGCCCGGCCTTGTAGCCCACGCCACGGACGGTCACCACGATCTCCGGCCGCTCGGGGTCCTTCTCGACCTTCGAGCGCAGCCGCTGCACGTGCACGTTCACCAGCCGCGTATCGGCGGCGTGGCGGTAGCCCCAGACCTGCTCCAGCAGCACCTCGCGGGTGAACACCTGCCACGGCTTACGGGCGAGCGCCACCAGCAGGTCGAACTCCAGCGGCGTCAGCGCGATCGACTGACCGTCGCGCTTGACCGAGTGCCCCGCCACGTCGATCACGAGATCGCCGATGGCCAGCTGCTCCGGCGCGGGCTCCTCCGACCTGCGCAGCCGGGCCCGGATGCGGGCCACCAGCTCCTTGGGCTTGAACGGCTTGACGATGTAGTCGTCGGCGCCGGACTCCAGCCCGACCACCACATCCACCGTGTCGCTCTTCGCCGTCAGCATCACGATCGGCACGCCGGACTCGGCCCGGATCAGTCTGCACACCTCAATGCCGTCACGGCCGGGCAGCATCAGATCGAGCAATACAAGATCAGGTTTGACCTCTCGAAAAGCAGCCAGTGCCTTGTCGCCGTCCGCTACAAACGACGGCTCGAAACCTTCACCACGAAGCACAATTCCGAGCATCTCGGCCAGTGCTGTGTCGTCGTCGACGACAAGGACGCGTCCCTTCATATCGACATCATCCCATTACCCGATCGTGACCTGGCACACAGCTCCGCCAAACCCGCCTCCGTCACGGGGGAAACAACGCCGTTTTCCGTGACAATCGCGGTCACCAACTCGGGCGGTGTGACATCGAACGCAGGGTTGTACGCCTGAGTCCCCAGGGGTGCGACGGGCACTCCGGCCTCCGCACCGGGCAGTTCCGTCACCTCGTGACCGGGCCGCTGTTCCACCTCGATGGCCCCGCCTTCGCCGGTCCCGAGGTCCACGGTCGTCGTTGGGGCTACGACGATGAACGGCACGTGGTGATAGCGCGCCAGTACGGCCAGCGGATAGCTGCCCACCTTGTTGGCCACCGAGCCGTCGGCCGCTATCCGGTCCGCGCCTATCAGCACCGCGTCCACCTCGCCCGCCGAGAACAACGAGCCGGCCGCATTGTCCGTGAGCAGGGTGTACGGCATTCCCGCACGCGCCGCCTCGTAGGCGGTCAGCCGGGCCCCTTGCAGCAGCGGACGCGTCTCGTCGACCCACAGCCGCCGCAGCTCCCCGATGCGGTGCGCCGCGCCCACCACGGCCAGCGCCGTGCCCTCGCCGCCGGAGACCAGCGCACCGGTATTGCAGTGGGTCAGGACGCGGAAGCCGCCGCCCGGCAGCAGCTCCTGCAGCAGGGCCAGGCCGTGCGCCGCCATGCAGGCGCTGGCCTCGGCGTCCTCGGCGTGCAGGGCCCGGGCCTCGGCCAGGGCGACCGCGGCGGCACGTTCGGGCTCTGAGCCCCCCTTCAGGGCCCCCTGATAGGCATCCAGGGCCCGCCGGACCCCGTAGGCCAGGTTCACGGCCGTCGGACGGGCGTGGGCGAGCAGCTCGGCCGCCCCGTCCACGTCGAAGCCGCGTGCGGCCGCGAGCGCGACCCCGTAGGCCCCGGCGACCCCGAGCAGCGGAGCGCCACGGACGGCGAGCGTGCGGACCGCCTCGACGAGCGCGGGTACATCGGTGCAGACCAGCTCGATCTCGTCCGTGGGAAGCCGCCGCTGATCCAGCAGGATGATCACTGGGCCTTCGGGCAGTTCCTCCCAGCGCAGGGCGGGGACAGGGGAAGTTCCGGTCAAGGACTGGGGTGCCGAGTGCTGATCAGCCATTAGTCCAGTCTGCCCCGCATACACCAACTATTGAAGGGCTCCTCTGCCCCGCTCCCCCTTACGTGGCGCGCCACTCCGCCGTGGCGTCACGAGCCCACGGGGTGCCCGGGAGGCGCGTGACACGATGACCGCACTGGCAACCGGGCCCGGGCGCCCGCCGCACGGCGAAGAAACGGGCATCAGAAGGAGCAGCACAAAATGAACGACTCTCCGGGCCGGACCCCGACCGGCCGGGACCGGGCGCGCGCCGACAGCAGCAAGGGCCACGGCAGCGGAAACAGCGATGCCGGCAAGGGTGGCGGCTGGGGCTCAGGAGGCGCCGGCCGGGGTCAGGCGGGCGGCGGCTGGGGCAACACCCCCTGGCGCCCATCGGTCCCCCCGGCACCCCAGCCCGGCGTGATTCCGCTCCGGCCGCTGGGCGTGGGCGAAATCCTGGACGGCGCCTTCACCACGGCACGCAAGTACTGGCGGACCGCCCTCGGGGTGTCGCTGGCGGTGGCCGTGGTGACCCAGGCGGTACGAACGGTGGTCACGGGCCTCTGGTTCCGGGACCTGGTGGATCTGAGCGAACTCCCCGATCAGGAGACGGCAAGCCTGCAGGAGCTCGTGGACGCCCTCAAACAGGCCCTGAGCGGCCTGGCCGTCGCCTCGCTGGTCGGGCTCGTCGGCTCCATCATCGCGGCCGCCATGCTCACCGTGGTGGTCAGCCGCGCCGTCCTGGGCCGCCCGGCCCCGGCGCGCGAGACGTGGGCGGCCGCCCGCCCCCGCCTGCTCGCCATGACGGGGCTGTTCTGCCTCGTCACCCTGCTGATCACCGGCTCGTTCGCCGTGGGCCTGGCGCCGGGGCTCCTGCTCGTCGGGGCCGGAAACGAGACCGGTGGAGCCGCGCTGGCGGCTCTGGGCGCGCTGGCCGGCATGGTGGCTGCGGCATGGGTGTGGATTCGCTACTCGCTCGCGGCGCCGGCTCTGATACTGGAGAAGCAGGGCGTGATCGCGGCCATGCGGCGCTCCGGGAAACTCGTACGCGGCTCGTGGTGGAGAATCTTCGGAATACAGCTCCTGGCCACGCTCCTGGTTTTCATGGTGAGCGCAATCGTCGAGATCCCCGCCAACGTCATTGAATTGATCATGAGCGGTGGTTCGCCGGATGCCGTCCCGACGGACTGGCCCTCTTTGATCACCAGCGGTATCAGCGCGACCATCAGCTCTGCTCTTACCCTGCCGATTACGGCCGGTGTCACCGCGCTCCTCTATATGGACCAGCGCATCCGGCGTGAATCGCTCGACATCGAGCTGGCCCGTGCGGCCGGCTACGGGACCGAGTAAAGAGTGAGCGGCAGATAAGAGCCGGTCTGGTCTCCCGGGGGCGCGGATGGGCGTCCCCGGGAGACCACGTTCCCAGGAGACCAGACGACGGGCCGGTTTACGGTGGGTTCCGCGTTACGGCAGGTTCCGTGCCGGAAATGCAAGAAAGCCCTGGCAGAGACCTTTCGGTCCCCACCAGGGCTTTCTTGAATAATTGTTCGGCGGCGTCCTACTCTCCCACAGGGTCCCCCCTGCAGTACCATCGGCGCTGAAA
>NZ_JBEYZU010000029.1:0-58408 GCF_040646235.1 Streptomyces sp. NPDC046261
GCGTCGTCACCGTCTTCGAACACCACCCGCCGGACCGCAACGTCCTCGCCCACGAGACCGGCCATGTGCTGGACCTGCCCGACCTCTACCACCGGCCGACGGACGGCAAGGGCGACTGGGACACCCACGTCGGGGACTGGGACCTCATGGGCAGCCAGTTCGGACTGGCCTCGGACCCCTTCGGCTGGCACAAGTGGAAGCTCGGCTGGCTCTCCGCGCGCCAGGTCGACTGCGTCAACGGCCCCGGCACCACCCTGCACGCCCTCCAGCCCCTCGAGGCCCCGATGCACCCCGGTACGGACTCCCGCACCCGCATGGTCGTGGTCCGTACGGGCGCGACCAGCGCCATCGTCGTCGAGGCCCGCGGCGCCAGCGGGAACGACGCGGCCACCTGCACCGAGGGGGTGCTGGTCTACCGGGTGCGCAGCGACACCGCCTCGGGCGGCGGGCCCATCCAGGTGCTGGACGGCCATCCGGGCGGGCACGCCTGCTGGGGCCAGTCCGTCTACCCACCGCTGGCGGACGCGCCGCTCGGCCCCGGGGAGTCGCTGGGCTCGGCGGCGGACGGGGTCCGGGTGGAGGTACGCGGCCACACCGCGACCGGCGCCTGGACGGTGAAGGTGAGGCGGGGGTGACCTGGGTGGGCTGCGGCCATGGTCCTGGTCCTGGTCCTGGTCCTGGTCCTGGCATACGACGAAGGGCCTCATCTTTCGATGAGGCCCTTCGCCCGTCTGTGCGCCGCCAGGGACTCGAACCCCGGACCCGCTGATTAAGAGTCAGCTGCTCTAACCAACTGAGCTAGCGGCGCCTGCTGACGTGGAAGACTTTAGCACCCTGATCCGGTGGAACGAAAATCCGTATGTTTCAGCCCCGCGCGGACATGGGTACCGAGGCCGCCCTGGCCGCCCGGACACAGGCCCACAGCAGGGCGTCCGCGCCCGGGAGCCAGGGGTGGCGGGTCTCCGGCGCCACCAGCCAGCGGGCGGCCGTGGGCCCGCTCTCGTCGGGCTGCGGATACAGCGGGGGCACGGTCACGGCGTCGCCCGTGCCGTACGACAGCAGCGGGGGCAGGGCCCGGCCGCCCTCCTCGTCCTCGCCCCACTCCTCCCAGGCCAGCAGGGCGGGCAGCCGCTGGGCCGTGCCGGGCGCGGCGAACAGCAGCAGCCTGCCGCGCTGGGCCGCCACCGGGCCCGAGCCGGGACCGGCGGGCGACCACAGGTGGTCGAGCATCCGGCGGCCGAACAGCGTCGGCGCGCCGATCACGTCGAAGACCTTGCCGCAGGGCAGGACGGCCGGGGCGGTGGCGTTGTCGGCCCACAGGGCGTGGACGCCGCCGGGGGACCGGCTGGCGGAGGCGAGCCAGTCGGCCCCGGCGAGCGTGACGAGGGGGGCGGCGGGCCGGTGGCGGACGGGGTGCGGAGGGTGCGGCCAGGAGCTCATGGCCCCTATGGTCGGCGGCGCCACCGGGTCCGCCTGCGGGAGTTTCCCGAATTCGGGACAGGGTGCGGTGCCGTGCGCTACCTTGTGCGCCGCATATGCCAACGGCCCATGATCGAGATCATGGGCCGTACGGGTCACTCGACCGTGCTGTTGCTGCCGCGCAGCAGCTCACGGCCGAATTCGACCATCTTCTTCGCGTAGTCCTCGCTCCACTCGGCGCGCTCCGCGATCACGGCCGGGGACAGCCTGTCGAAGCGCCGGGGATCGGCGAGCTGAGCCGCCGCCACCGCCTGGAACTCTGTCGCCCGGTCCGCGGCCGCGCGGAAGGCCAGCGCCAGCTCCGTGGAGCGGGCCAGCAACTCACGCGGGTCCTCGATCGACTCGAGGTCGAAGAAATGCTCGGGATCGGCGACGGCCTCGGGTGGCTCGAAGAGCAGCTGCGCGGGCTTCAGGCGGCGCGGAGCACTGTCCTGCGCGCCGGGAGCCTGCTTCGGCTCGCACATGTACATACCTCCAGAATCGTCTGCACCGTCATCCATTGTCCTGCCGCGCGCAAGTGCGCCCCCGCCCCTCGGCCCGGCACAGGCCCGCCCCGCCGCGGGCAACGCTCCGGCTCAGGGCCGCCAGGTGACGCGGTGCTCGGCCAGGTGGGACAGCACCGCGTGATTGGCCTCCCAGCCGTCCGGGAACTTCACCGTCACCCCCAGTTGCACCGGTTCCGTCGACGGGTGCTCGTCCAGCAGGCGGTCGACGCCCGCCCGGCACACCACCACGCACGCGTGCCGGTGGCGGGAGGCCAGGACGCACAGGCGCCCGGTCTCCAGGTGGAACGCCGTCGCGTCCGGGCGGCCCGACAGGGGGTGCAGCACCACCGTCACATCGAACTCCCGGCCCTGGAGCCGGTTGGCCGTATCCACCGTGACCCCCTCGACGCCCAGGTCCGCGAGCGCCGCGCGGACGGCCGCGGCCTGGTCGCGGTGGGCCGTGCCCACCGCGATCCGGTCCGCCGTCAGCGGCACCGGAGCGGGCGACCGCTCGCTGGTCACGGCCCCTCCCCGGTCCAGTGTGCGCCGCACCACCAGGGCCACCGCGGCGACCGCCTCCGGGTCCGTGCGCGGCGTATGGCGCGCGGGCAGCTCCAGCAGGCCCCAGCCCGAGACGGCCGCCTCGTCCAGCACCCGGTCCGGGCCCGAGCCGTCGGACGGCACCCCGAAGGCCAGCCGGCGGTCGCCGTGATCGGTGCCGCTGCGGAAGGGCGTGTACGGATAGAACGCGTCGGAGACCAGCGGCGCGGCCGAGGCGGGCAGCCGCCAGGAGACCGGCAGCCGGTGCTGGGGAAGACCGGGATTGTGCGCGAGCAGCGTGCTCACCGCGCTCGCCGACGGGTCGTACGACAGCCCCGCCCACTGCTCGGCCCCCACCACGCTGAACGGATCCAGCTGGCCGGGGTCGCCCACGAACAGCGCCCGCTCGAACAGCCCCGCCACCGCGAGCAGCGCGTCCGAGCGCATCTGGTACGCCTCGTCGACGATCGCGTGCCCCCACGGCTCGGCGACCTTCGTGTGCGCCCACTTCGCGGCCGTGGAGACCACGACGTCCAGCCCGGACAGCTCCGCCGCCTTCGCCGACGGCACGACCTGGTCGAGCGCGTCGAGCGCCGGGTCGTAGGGATGCCGCTCGTTGCTGTGCAGCCGGCCGACCGGCAACTCCGGATCCTGCTCCGCCAGCCGCAGCACGAGGTCGTCCACCTGCGCGTTCGTCTGCGCGACGATCATCAGCGGGCGGCCCGCGCCGGCCAGCTCGCGCGCCGCCCGCACCACCAGCGTGGACTTGCCCGCACCCGGCGGGGAGTCCACGACCACACCGCGGTGCGGGCTGTGCAGGGTGTCGCGCAGGATGGCGTCCGTGGCCGCCGCCGCGGCTCCGGCGGGGTCGAAGGCGCGGCCCCGCGCCATGCGTACGGTCACAGACGGTCCTCCGCGGTCACAGGGTCGGGGGCTTCGGCCGCGGCGGCCGGCGGGCCGCCGTGGGTCCAGGGGGTCTGCTCGGGGTCGGGCAGCTCGGGGCCGCCCCTGGGCGCGTGTTCGAAGAGTGTCCAGCACACGCGGTCACCCGGCCCGGGCACCGAGCCCGTGTCGGGCACTTTGCCGCGCCCCATTCCGCCGGTCAGTCGTACGGTCAGGGCGCCGTCCGGCTCGTACGCCACGAACTCGGCGGGCTGCGCCCTGCCGTCCGGCAGCACGCGGTGCAGCTTCACGCCGTCCGACAGCTGCGGGGTGTCCGCCGTACGGACGGTCACCAGCGGGCGGGGGCGCGGGACCTTCGCCTCCGAATACGCCATCACCACCTCGGTGACCTCGCCGGCGAACGCCTCGCCGGCCAGCCGCCGCCCGGCCATCACCAGCGGATCGTCCAGCGCCTCCTGGGCGTCCAGCCGCGCCTGCGCGCTCTCGCGGGCCGCGAGCTTGCGGGCCGCCGTCACCGCGTCGTCCCGCCGGGGCTGCGGGGGCTCGCCGGCGCGGACGCGGTCGCGGTGCGCGGTGTACGACCAGCGGTCCCGCTTCCAGCGCTCGGCGACGTGGCCGCCCTCGGGGAGGGCGCGCAGCAGGTCGACGCCGCGCCAGACGGCGTCCCACGTGGGGCGCAGCTGGGACTCGAGCAGCTCGCGGACGGCCCGCTCGGCGCCGGCCAGCTCCGCCCGCGCGGCCGCGGCCCGGTGCGGCGCGGCCTGCAGGGCCTCGGCGCGGGCGCGGTCGTAGCGGGCGACGGCCGGGGCCAGGAGCTTGTTGTCGAAGACCGGGTCCGTCGCGGGGCCCGCGGGCGGGGTCACCGGCAGCCCGTCCGCGTCGCGCTCCAGCTCCGCCCGCAGGGCCGCCCGCGCGCCGGACGTGCCCGGCGGCGGGTCGATCCAGGCGAGCAGCGCCCCCAGATGCTGGTCCTCCAGCACGCTCTGGCCCGTCGCCCAGTGCCGGCCCAGCGCCTGTGTCATGGCCAGCAGCAGCGACGAGCCCGGTACGTGCGCCCGCTCCCCGAAATGCGTCAGCCAGCGGCCCAGCAGCGGTACGCGCGGGGGAGCGGGGTGGGCGGCCTCGGGGTCCTGCTCGGCGGTGCGGCGGAAGCGCATCGAGCGGCCGAGCAGCCGTACGTACTCCACGCCGGCCGCGCCCGGCACCAGCAGCTGGGGCGCGTCCGCGCACAGCTCGACCTCGACCGGCACCTTCTTCCCCGTCTCCGGATCGGTCTCCTTGCGCTCCTCGCGCTCGACGTCGTCGCCGTAGCCCTCGAGGTAGGGCAGCATCTCGGCGGCCAGCTCGGCGAGGAAGGCGAACCGCAGGTCCCGGTCGCGCGGCTGCGCCACGGTCAGCAGCCGCGGCGCGTCCCGGTCGGTGCCCACCATGGCGCCGAGCGGAGCCCCGGCCTCGCCGGCCGTGGTCAGCGGCACGAACACGAGCGGCTTCTCGGACAGGTGGCGGTGCCGCACGGTCGTCAGGGGCCGTGCCCGCCCCTCCCGTACGGCCTCCAGCCGTGCGAGCGTGCTGATCAGCGACATGTCGCCGCCCCCGGCTCACCCGGCTCCGCCAGCGCCTCCGAGGTCAGCGCCGCCGCGCGGCGCAGTGCGGCCACCGTCGGGTCCCCGGGGTCACCGGCCTCGCCGGCCGCCGCGGCGAGCACGGCCTCGACGGTGGTCAGCCCGCCCAGCTCCGCGCGGACCCCGCGGCCCAGGGCCTGGACGCAGCCCTGTGCCCGCGCGCGGGCACGGCAATGGAAGGCCAGCTCGCACGCGGCCAGGCACTCGGGCGCGTACGCCGCCGCCACGGTGTCGACGGCGGCGGCCAGCTCCCGCGCGGGACGGGTCGGGGTGCGGCCGTCCTCGGCCAGGCGGAGGTCGAAACTCGTGCCGTCCGGCAGCGCGGCGGCGATGTCCGCCACCCCGGTGAGCCTGCCGAGCTGGCGGCGGGTCGTGGCGAGCTGTCTGCGGATGTCGACGAGGGCGGCGTCCGGGAGGTTGGAGAAGTCCTTGGGGCAGACGAGCAGGACGTGATGGCGCACCGAGGCGCCCTTGTCGACGCGCTCGGCCACGGACTCCAGCGCGAGCGCGTACACCGCCGCCTGCCGGGCCGCGGCGCCGACCTTCGCGGAGTCGGCCGAGCCGTCGACCATCGCGAAGGACTTGATCTCGACGACCGTCCAGCTGCCGTCCGGATGCACGACGACCGCGTCCGGCTCGAGGTAGCTGGGCGTCCCGGCGACGGTCAGGGCCAGCAGGGGGTGGTCCAGCAGCGCCCACCGGCCGGCGGCCGTGGCTTCGCGCAGCGCCAGGGCCGTACGGGCCGTGCGGCCCTCGGGCCCGGCGGCCGACACCTCGGGGCGGTCGATGTCGTCCGGTCCGGGCGGCGGGGCACCGGCGTCGGCCAGCCGCTCGTGCAGCAGGCGGATCAGCTCCGCGCCGCCGTCGCCCTTGACCCGGGCCTCGAAGGCGTGGCCGCGGACGAACGCGAACTGGGACTGCCCGAACGTCGCCGGCGCGCCCAGCGCCCGGGCCAGCGCGGCCTTGTCCACACCGGCGCCGTCGAGCAGGGCGCGGCGACGGCAGCCGGGGTTGGCGGCCAGCGCGGCGAGCGCGCGGGCGTCGAGGGGGAGCGGCGCGACGGAGGGGCCGCGCAGCTCAGCGAGCCGCTGCCGCAGCGCCGTCGGTGCGGCTGTCCCCGGCCTCGCCCCGGGCCTGCTGTCGAGGGATCTGGTCACTGGCGTCCGCCTCGCGAAGTCTCTCCGGCGCCCCCGGGCGGCCGGCTCCGGCCGGGGAGCCGGGGAAGGACGTCCGGGGAAGCGCTGTACCCGCCGAAGTCTCGCATCCGGCACTGACAATCGCGGGCGTCCCGGTGGTTTCCCCGGGTATCGCGCGGGTCAGCAGGCCACGGACCCGCTCGGCGAGCCGCAGCGCGGGCCGGGCCAGCACATAGCCCACGCCCATGACGGCGGCGCCGGCGACGGCGTCCAGGAAGTAGTGGTTCGCGGTGCCCATCACCACGAGCGTGATGGCGAGCGGATAGGCGACGCCCGCGATCTTCGCCCAGGTGGCGCGCCCCTGGCGCCAGAGCACGGCGCCGCACCACAGGGCCCAGCCGACGTGCAGGCTCGGCATCGCCGCGTACTGGTTGGTGAGCCCGCCCAGCCCGCGCGGCGCGCTGGCGTCGCCGCCCCACCAGCCGTACGCCGAGTACTGGTGCATCGTGTCGACGAAGCCGTAGGCCGGGTCGAGCAGCCGCGGCGGGCACGTGGGCATGAGGGTGAAGCCGATGAGGCCGATGAGGGTGGAGACCATCAGCCAGGTCCGCATCCGGCGGTACTGGTCGGGGCGGCGCTTGAAGAGCCAGACCAGGAGCGCGGGGGTGAGGAGGTAATGCAGCGAGGCGTAGGCGAAATCGGCGGGTATGCCGATCGAGGCGTGGTCGGTGAACAGCCGGTTGAGCGGGTGCTCGAAGTTTATTCGAAACGTTTTTTCAAGATCGAGGATCGACAGACCGTGATCGACGGCGGTCTGCACATCGCCTCTGACCAGCAGCCGGCCCGCCGAGTACAGCCCGTACACCACGGCTATCAGTGGCAGTTCGGTCCACCAGCGCGGCCGCTTCCCTCGTGGTGCGGTGCGGTACATCGGGACGGCTCTCCATATGCTCAGGCGACCAAACAAGCGCGCTAGCAACCGTACGGTGTACGCCACATTGCTCGCACACCGCCCCGGCCTTCACACAAACCTCACGGTGCTGGGGAGGAGACGTCGGGAATGGCCGAAGGGTTGCCTGAGGGTGACGTGAGTGATGATGGACGCGGAAAGTCACCGAAATGTTGAAGGGGCCTCACCATGGCACCGCGCATCCTGCTGGCCCGGCACGGACAGACGCAGTGGTCGCTGTCCGGGAAGCACACCGGCCGCACGGACATCCCGCTGCTCGACGAGGGGCGGCGCGGCGCCAAGCTGCTGGGCGAGCGGCTGCACCGGGCCCCCTGGGACGCCCTGCCGGACGTGGAGATCCGCACCAGCCCGCTGGTGCGCGCCCGCGAGACCTGTGAGCTGGCCGGCTTCGGTGACCGGGCCACCGACTGGGACGCGCTGCTGGAGTGGGACTACGGGGCGTACGAGGGCATGACCCCGGCCGAGATCAAGGCGGGGCGCCCGGACTGGCTGATCTGGCGGGACGGCGTCCCCGAGGGCGAGAGCCGGGAGGCGATCACCGCGCGCGCGGACGAGGTCGTGCGCTGGGCCCGCTCGGCCGAGCGCGACGTCCTGGTCTTCGCCCACGGCCACATCCTGCGCACGATCGCCGCGCGGTGGCTGGGCGAGGACATCTTCTTCGGCTCCCGCATCCGGCTCGACCCGACCTCGCTGTCCGTCCTGGGCTGGGCCTACGGCGCGCCCGCCCTCGAGCGCTGGAACGACACCGGCCACCTCGCCTGACCGGCCGGACGCCACGACAGTCAGTCGCCGGGCGGAGTCCAAACCCGGAACTCCGGCCGGCGTCGCGCTCCGGCGCGCGGCCCGCTCAGGCCGGCTGCGCGGCCGACTCGTGCCGGGCCAGGAACGTGGCCACCGGCGGATGCGCCGCATGCGGCCGGAGCAGGCGGGCCGTCGAGGTCAGCATCGTGCGGATGCGGGCCGACTGCACCTGGTCCAGCAGGGCCAGGGCACGGCCCCCCGCGGCCGCCGCCTCGTCCACGGCCCCGGCCCGGGCCAGGTCACCGGCCAGCTGGGCGGTGTAGAGCGCGATGTTCCGCGCGAAGTGCGGGTCCTGCAGGGCGACGGCACGCTCCGCGTGCTCCGCCGCGCGCCGCCAGTCGCCGAGCGCGGACCAGCACTGGGCCTCCAGCCCCTCCAGCTCCGCCTCGCCGAAGAAGCTCATCCACTCCGGATCCGCCTCGCACGCCCCACGCCCGAACAGCGTCCGCGCCCGCAGCAGCGCCTCCTCGGTCGCCGCCCGGTCCTCCAGCCGCGCCCAGCCGCCCGCCTCCCGCAGTGTCAGCAGCGACATCAGCCGCGCCGACCCCAGCTGCCGCCCCGCCCGCTGCGCCGCCTGCGCGGCGCGCACCGCCTCCCGGGGCCGCCCGGCGTCCCGCGCGAGGAACGCGGTGTTGCAGAAGGCGTGCGCCTCCAGGCCGGCGTCCCCCGCCACGCGCGCGGTCGCCAGCGCCTCCGCGTAGTGCGAGCGGGCGTCGGCGAAGCGGCCCGAGTCGTGCGCCAGCCAGCCCACGGAGATGGCGAGTTCACCGGCCCCCGCGTGCAGCCGGTCCGCCACCGACTGCCGCAGCGCCTGGGCGTCGAGCAGGTCGTACGCCGCCTTCAGCGGCCGGCCCGCCCGCCGGTAGAGGCCGTCGGCGCCGTGCCGGTCGTCGAGCAGCCGGATGCGCCGCACCGCCTGCTCCACGGCGGCGGCCTCGGCCGCGCCCGCGTGGCGCTGCGCACGGGCGGCCGGGGCGGTGGCCAGGGAAGCGGCGGCCATGGCGGCCGGGCCGGTGGTCATGAACGCGCGACGCAACACGTCGCTCTCCTCGGTGCTGTCGAAGGAGCCGTCCACCGCACCGGGGGTACGGCGTTCGGCCGGGCTCTCGGTCTGCCCGGAGGGCGCGTGGCCCTTCTCGCGCGCCCCCCGTCCGCGCACTGTTTCGCGCGGTGCGAAGCCCATGTCCGCCGGTTCCCGGCCGGGGAACATATGCCGGAACACCCGCTCGTAGGCGTAGTTGGGGCAGCGGATCTCGCCGGACTCGACGCGCCCGATGTAGCGCGCGTCGCACGAGACGTGCTCGCCGATCTCACGGGCCGCACGGCGGACGGCCGCCGCGAACTCGCCTGGTGAGCGCTGCCCCCGCAGCTCCCGGAAGGCCGTGTTCGGACGCGGTGACGAGGACGCGCGGTGCGACGCCATGGCCGGACCCTCTCCCTGGCGAGCCGCCCCTCGGGCAACCCGCGGGGCGGGCGGCTGTGCTGCCGTGTGGCGTGATGACCGTACCGGCTGTGCCGGAGCCACTACATCCTGTTTGCCTACAAACCGGATATCCCACCTGCCATCCGCCATGAACTGCCATCCTTTGCAGCGGCATGGCGCCGTAGCCGTTGACGCCCCCGGGCGTTGAACCGTGAAGAGCGTGAGGACGCTCGACGCGGAGTGGGCACGGCGTGAGGAGGGGTTTCCCGTGGCGGAGGCCGGACTGGACATCGGCGGCGGCTCGCGAACGACGGTGGCGCTGCACCAGCCGCGTCAGGACCGCAGCCGGTCCCCCTACCCGCCGCCGGCCGGCTACGAGGACTTCGACGCCGGCCGGCCGTGCGACCTGGTGACCGTGCCCGCCCGCCAGGGCCTGGAAGCGGTCGACATCCTGCGGCTGCGCGACGGCGTCGGCCCCGTCCTGCACGACGGCGACTGCGACACCCTCGGCTTCCTCGTGCCCCCCGGCACGGCGGACGGCTGGGACATGCCGGGCAGCGCCTGCACCCAGACCTTCGGGCGGGGACTGCGCACCGGCGCCTTCGCCGAGCCGCCCGTCACCGGCACCGGCTGGCTGGTCGCGCCCGAGGCCGCCTACGGCGCCGCCACCGACCCCGCCGTGCTGCGGGCCGCGCTCGGCGAGGCGGCCCGCACGATCGAGGCCGTCGACCGCTGCCGTTAGCCCCCCGCCCGGCACCGGCGATACTGGACGGGTGGCACGACGTGGGGCAGCAGACAAGCAGAAGCAAGGGCGCACCCGCGCCGCGGAACCGATATCCGCGCAGGTGGCGGGCGGTCTCGCGGAGCTCGTCCCCGATCGCGACCGGCCGCGCGGGCGCACCCTGCTGATAGACGGGGCGCCGCAGTCCCACGTCGATCTCGACGACCCGGCCTATCTGGACTTCGCCTACCAGCGCCGCCTCGGCCACATCGCCGACCTCGTCGCTCCGCCCGGAAAGCCCATCCAGGCGCTGCACCTCGGCGGCGGCGCGTTCACGCTCGCCCGCTACATCGCCGCGACCCGGCCCCGCTCCACCCAGCAGATCATCGAGATCGACGCACCGCTGGTGCGGTTCGTGCGCAGCGAGCTCCCCCTGGAGGGCACCTGGCGCATACGGGTGCGCGGCGGCGACGCCCGCGAGATGCTCGCCAAGGTGCCCGACGGCTGGGCGGACCTGATCATCGCCGATGTCTTCAGCGGCGCCCGCACCCCCGCGCACCTGACCAGCACCGAGTTCACGAGCGAGGTGCGCCGGGCGCTGCGGCCGGGCGGCTTCTACGCCGCGAACCTCGCCGACGGCCCGCCGCTCGCCCACGTCAAGGCCCAGATAGCGACCGTAGGGACCGTCTTTTCCGAGCTGTGCCTGACCGCCGACCCGGCGGTGCTGCGCGGCCGCCGCTTCGGCAACGCCGTGCTGCTCGCCGCCGACCGCGAGCTGCCGGTCGCCGAGCTGACACGGCGCGCCGCCACCGACCCGCACCAGGGCAGGGTCGAACACGGCCGGGCCCTCGCCGACTTCACCGGCGGCGCGGCGCCCGTCACCGACGCGAGCGCCCGCCCGTCCCCGGCTCCGCCGCCCTCCGTCTTCGAGTGACCCGCCCTCAGCAGGGCGGCAGCTGCCCCGTCCGCACCAGCCGCGCGTACCAGCGTGCGCTGGACTTCGGCGTCCGCGCCCCGGTGGCGTAATCGACGTACACCGCGCCGAAGCGCTTGCTGTAGCCGTACGCCCACTCGAAGTTGTCCAGCAGCGACCACAGGAAATAGCCGCGCACGTCCGCGCCGTCAGTCAGGGCCCGCAGCACCGCCTCGAGGTGGGCGTGCAGATAGGCGATGCGCTCGGGGTCGTGCACCGTGCCGTCGGCGCCCGGCTTGTCGTCGTAGGCGGCGCCGTTCTCGGTGACGATCAGGGGCAGGCCCGGGGCCTCGTGCGCGAAGCGCATCAGCAGGTCGTAGAGGCCGGTCGGGTCGACGGACCAGTCCATCGCCGTGCGCTTGCCGGGCGGCTGGTGGAAGGCGACGCCCCCGGCACCCGGCCACGGGGAGCGCTCGCCGCCGTGGCCGTCGGCGCGGGCGGGGCGATTGTCAGTGGCGGCTGATACCACTGACGGTGCGTAGTAGTTGACGCCCAGCGCGTCGAGGGGGTGCTTGATGACGTCCACGTCACCGTCGCGGACGAACGACCAATCGGTGATCGCCGCCGTGTCGGCCAGCAGATCGGCGGGGTACGCCCCGCGCAGCATGGGCTCGGTGAAGATACGCGTGGACAGGGCGTCGATGCGGCGCTGAGCGTCCACGTCCCCGGGGGAGGGGGTCCGGGCCCGTACGGCGCTGGGGTTGAGCGCCACGGACAGCCGCGCCCCGGGCACGACGGCGCGCAGCGCCTGGGCGCCCAGGCCGTGTGCCAGGTTGAGGTGATGGGCGGCCCGCAGGGCCGCCGCGTCGTCCGTACGGCCCGGTGCGTGCACGCCGGAGGCGTAGCCGAGGAAGGCGCTGCACCAGGGTTCGTTGAGGGTCGTCCACAGCCCGACGCGGTCGCCCAGCGCCTCGCCGACCAGGTGCGCGTAGTCGGCGAAGCGGTGCGCGGTCTCGCGCTCGGGCCAGCCGCCCGCGTCCTCCAGCTCCTGGGGGAGGTCCCAGTGATAGAGGGTCAGCACGGGCTGGATGCCGTGGGCGAGGAGGTCGTCGGCGAGCGCCCGGTAGAAGTCGAGCCCGCGCCGGGAGGCGGGCCCGCGGCCGGTGGGCTGGACGCGCGGCCAGGAGACGGAGAAGCGGTACGCGCCCAGGCCCAGCTCCGCCATGAGGCCCACGTCCTCGTGCCGGCGGTGGTAGTGGTCGGTGGCCGTGTCGCCGGTGTCACCGCCCAGCACCCGGCCGGGCGTGTGGGCGAACGTGTCCCAGATGGAGGGGGTGCGGCCGTCCTCCCGGGCCGCGCCCTCGACCTGGTAGGCGGCGGTGGCGGCGCCCCACAGGAAGCCGGGCGGGAAGTTCATGGTCATGAAGACGCTCCGAGGGGGGTGAGGGAACGTGCGGACGTCAGCCCTTGACCGCGCCCCGCATGATGCCGCCGACGATCTGTCTGCCGAACAGGGTGAAGGCGAGCAGCAGCGGCAGGGTGCCCAGCAGTGCCCCGGCCATCACCACGGCCTGGTCGGGTACGTAGCCGCGGCCGAGCCCGGTGAGGGCCACCTGCACGGTCGGGTTCTCCTGGGTGAGGGCGATGACGGGCCAGAAGAAGTCGTTCCACGCCTGGACGAAGGAGAGCATGCCCAGGACGGCCATCGCGGGCCGGGCGACAGGGAAGACGATGTGCCACACCACGCGCCAGCTGCTCGCCCCGTCGACGCGGGCGGCCTCGATCAGCTCGGTGGGCAGCGCCTCGAGAAGGTACTGCCGCATGAAGAAGACCCCGAAGGCGCTGACCAGGGTGGGCAGGACCACGGCCTGCAGCTGGTCGGTCCAGCCCAGGCCGGCGACGAGCATGAAGAGGGGGACGACGCTCAGCTGCGGCGGGACCATCATCGTGCCGACGGTCAGCAGGAGCAGGGCGCCCTTGAGGCGGAACCGCAGCTTGGCGAAGGCGAAGCCGGCGACGGTGGAGAAGAGCACGGTGCCGAGCGCGACGGTCCCGGCGACCAGCGCCGTGTTGAACAGGGCGAGGCCCATGTTGGCGTCGCTCCACGCGGAGCCGAGGTTCTTCAGCAGCCGGCCGCCGAACCAGAACGGCGGCGGGGTGCGGGACAGCCGCGCGCTGTCGCCCGAGGCGGCCACCGCCGTCCAGACCAGCGGGAAGAGCGAGCCGATGGTGAACAGCGTCAGCACGGCATAGGCGAGTGGCCCGGCGTGCAGCTGCCGTCCCGCGCGCCGGGCCGGGCCCGCGGTCCTGGGGCGAAGGGGCGTCACGGCACCGACTCACCGGTCCTTCCGCAGGCGTCGCGCGATCAGCCCGTTGGCGGCGGCGATCAGCAGCAGGATCAGGAACATCGTCCAGGCGACGGCGGAGGCGCGCCCGAGGTGGTAGTTGAACCAGCCCTGCTCGTAGAGATAGAGGCCGAGGGTCTGGAACTGGTGCGAGGCGCCGCCCTTCTGGCCGCCCGCCCCGCCGAACAGCAGCGGTTCGCCGAAGAGCTGGGTCGCCCCGATCGTCGAGACGACGATGGTGAAGAGGATCGTCGGCCGCAGCGCGGGCACGGTGATGTGCCGGAACTGCCGCCCGCGCGAGGCGCCGTCCAGCGCCGCCGATTCGTAGAGCTCGTCGGGGACCGCCTGCATGGCGGCCAGATAGATCAGCGCGTTGTAGCCCGTCCACCGCCAGATCACGATCGAGGAGACCGCGAACTGCGAGGAGAAGGTGCCGCTCTGCCAGTCGACCGGGCCGACGCCCAGCGCGCCCAGCGCCCAGTTCACCATGCCGTAGTCCCGCCCGTAGAGCAGGACGAAGACGAGCGTGGCGGCGGCGACCGAGGTGGCGTAGGGGGTCAGCAGGGCGACCCGCCAGAAGGTGGCGGCGCGCAGCCGGTAGTGGAGCAGGTGGGCCAGGCCCAGCGCCATCAGCAGCTGCGGCACGGTCGACAGGACGCCGATGGTGAAGGTGTTGCGCAGGGCGTTCCAGAAGAAGTCGTTGCCCAGCAGCCGGGCGTAGTTGTGCAGGCCGGCCCACTGCATGCGGTCGGGGGCCATCAGCTCCACGCGGTGCAGTGAGGCCCAGCCCGTATAGAGGAGGGGGAAGAGGCCGAATGCCACGAAGAAGAGGAAGAACGGGGCCACGAAGGCGTAGGGGCTGTAGCGCAGGTCCCAGCGGTACAGCCGGCTGCGCCAGCGACCCGGGCCCGCCCGGCCGCGCCCGCGCTCCTCGGCGTCGCCGGCCGGCGAGCCCTCCACCACGGTGGTCGTGGCGGTCATTCGTCCACCGCGTTCTCGATCTCCTTCTGCGCCGCCCTCCAGCCCGCGCGCGCCGGTCTGCCCTGCTGTTCGACCTGGGGGATGCCGACGTCGGTGAACGCCGTGCCCATCTGTGCCTCCCGGGGGCCGAAGACCAGCGTGGGGACGGAGCGGGCCGCCGCCGTATAGATCGCCCCGATGGGGGCGCCGCCGAAGTAGGGATTGCGCGCGTCCTTGACCTGCGGCATGGCGTACGAGGCCGGGGTGGAGGGGACGGCGGCCTGCCGCTCGAAGAGCTTGGCCTGCTGGGCGGGCGCGGTCAGCCAGACCGCGAGCTCGATCGCCGCGGCCCTGTGCCGGGCCGCCTTCGGGACGCCGATGAAGGAGCCGCCCCAGTTGGCGGGCCGGGGGGCGGCGGCCACGTCCCACTTGTCCTTGCCGGCGGGGCCCGACTTCTCCTTGATGTAGCCGAGCATCCAGGGCGGGCAGGCGACGGTGGCGAAGCGGCCGTTGGCGTACGCCTGGTCCCAGGGCTTCTCGAACTGCTTGAGCCGTGCGGTCAGCCCGCCCCGCACGGCCTGCATGGCCAGGTCCCAGGAGGTCCTGACCGCCGGGCTGCCGGCGTAGACCGGCTTGCCCCGCCGGTTGTAGTAGCGCTCGGGGTAGGCGTGGACGGAGGCGTTGTAGATCCCGGCCGCCGAGTCGGTGAAGACCGTGCCGGCCGGGGCCCGCCGGGCGTAGGCGATGCCGGTGTCGATGTACTTCTGCCAGTCACCGGCCCACAGCCGGCCGACCGCCTCCCGGTCCGTCGGCAGCCCGGCCCGCCGGAAGAGGTCCTTGCGGTAGCAGACGGCGATCGGGCCGATGTCCGTGCCGAGGCCGATGGTGCGGCCGTCGGGGGTGGTGGCCTGCGCCCACTTCCACGGCAGCCAGTCGCTCCTGCGGACGCCCTTGGCCTTGCCCAGGTCCACGAAGAGATCGCCCCGGGCGGCCGCCACCTCGTGGATGTTGCCGACCTCCATGGCCTGGATGTCGGCGAGCCCGCTGCCCGCCGCGAGGTGGGTGAGGAGCTGGGGGTAGTAGGCGTCGTTCCGCTCGATCACGCTTTCCTTGATCGTGACGCCCGGGTGGAGCCGCTCGTACTCCTCGTACAGCCCCGCCTGCTTATAGCCGAAGACACCGAAGGTGCCGATGGTGACCGTGGTCCTGCCGGTGCCGCCGGGGCGGTCCGCTTCGCCGTCCCCGCCGTCCTTGGCGCAGCCGTCGAGCACGCTGACGCCGAGGACGAGCGCGGCGGCGGCCACGAGCAGCAGGGCCCGGCGCCGGTAGGGACCGCTCGACCAGGCCGGCGTCACCTCTGGACGACGACGTTCTCAGCCTGCGGTCCCTTCGGTCCCTGGGTGACGTCGTAGGAGACCGGGTCGTTCTCGTGCAGCTCCTTGAATCCGGTGCCCGCGATGGCGGAGAAGTGGACGAACACGTCCGGGCCGCCGTCGTCCTGCTGGATGAAGCCGAAGCCCTTGTCGGCGTTGAACCACTTCACTTTGCCTGTTGCCATTGGTCATGAGCCCTTCGTCCGATGCCGGCACCTCAGCATTCCCCGGACCTGGGGTGAACTTCCCCCGTACGCGCCGTGCGTCACTCCTGAGGACTACAAAACGACAAGAGCCCGACCCGCTTTCGCGGATCGGGCTCTTGATCAGGGTGAGTAACGGGACTTGAACCCGCGACATCCTGGACCACAACCAGGTGCTCTGCCAGCTGAGCTATACCCACCATGTCGTCCGGTGCGTTTCCCACCGGCCGAGAAAAAGTGTACAGGGTCTTCGGGGGTGCTCGCTCCCGGCTTTCGGTCGAGCCGGGAGCGAGCTGGGTCACACTGCCTGGGCGGGCAGGACGTGCTTGGCCGCGATGGCCTTCGCCGTGTCGGAGTCCGGGCCGGGCTGCGGCACGAAGATCGCCTCGCGGTAGTAGCGGAGCTCGGCGATCGACTCGCGGATGTCGGCCAGTGCCCGGTGATTGCCGTTCTTCTTGGGGCTGCCGAAGTACGCGCGCGGGAACCAGCGGCGTGCCAGCTCCTTCACCGAGGACACATCCACGATCCGGTAGTGCAGGTGGCTCTCCAGGGCGGGCATGTCCCGCAGCAGGAATCCACGGTCGGTGCCGACCGAGTTTCCGCACAGCGGGGCCTTGCCCGGCTCCGGGACGTGCTCGCGGACGTACGCCAGGACCTGCCGCTCCGCTTCCTCGAGCGTCGTCCCGCCGTCCAGCTCCGCGAGCAGCCCGGAGGCCGTGTGCATCTGGCGCACCACCTCGGGCATGGTGACGAGTGCCTCGGCGGGCGGACGGATGACGATGTCCACGCCGTCCCCGAGGATGTTCAGCTCAGAGTCGGTGACCAGGGCGGCCACCTCGATGAGCGCGTCGTCCGACAGCGAGAGCCCGGTCATCTCGCAGTCGATCCACACCATGCGATCGTTCATACGTCTCACCCTACGGGGCGTTCCCGCTGACCGGGCAGGCGTGGGGCGTAGAGGTCGGGATCCGGCTTGCCCGGATCCGGGGCATTGATCCCCGGACCACCACCATGACCCGGCACATGGGAGATATGACCGCTATGTCCGCTATGCGGCGGTGGGGCGCCCAAGGGCGCGCCCGTCACCGCATGGGCGGGGGCCATGGCCGTGCGCCGCATCGACATCAGCGCCTCCCCGGACCGGGGCTCGACCGGCTCGGGCCGGTCGAACCTCTCGCCACGGTCCGCACGCTCCGCGCGCTCGCCCCGCTCCGGCCGGTCCGCCGGGCCGCTCTGCGGCCGGCGTGCCCGGTAGGCGGCCCGGTAGGCGGCGGGGGAGGACCCCAGCTGCCGCCGGAAGTGACCCCGTAGGGCCACCGGAGAGCGGAAGCCGCAGCGCCCGGCGACCTCGTCCACGGAATAGTCCGAGGTCTCCAGGAGCCGCTGGGCCTGGAGCACCCGCTGAGTGATCAGCCACTGCAGCGGGGCACTCCCGGTGAGCGAACGGAACCGTCGGTCGAAGGTGCGACGGCTCATATAGGCGCGGGCGGCCAGGGTCTCCACGTCGAACTGCTCGTGGAGGTGCTCCAGCGCCCAGGCGACGACCTCGGCCAGCGGGTCGGCGCCGATCTCCTCCGGTAAAGACCTGTCGAGGTAGCGCTCCTGTCCGCCGGTGCGGCGCGGCGGCACGACGAGGCGGCGGGCCAGGGCCCCCGCGGCGTCGGCGCCGTGGTCGGTGCGGACGATGTGCAGGCACAGGTCGATGCCTGCCGCGGTGCCCGCGGACGTCAGTACGTCGCCGTCGTCCACGAAGAGCTCCCGCGGGTCCACATGGACCGACGGATAGCGCTTGGCGAGCGTGGGCGCGTACATCCAGTGGGTGGTGGCGGGCCTGCCGTCGAGCAGGCCCGCGGCGGCCAGTACAAAGGCCCCGGTGCACAGTCCGACGATGCGGGCGCCCTCTTCATGGGCCCGGCGCAGCGCGTCGAGCGCGGCGGCCGGTGGCGGCTGTGTGATCGACCGCCAGGCCGGTACGACGACGGTGCCGGCCCTGGAGAGCGCCTCCAGGCCGTACGGTGCGGTCAATTCCAGGCCGCCGGTTGTTCGCAATGGCACATCTTCGCCCGCGCACACCAGCAATCGGTAGCGGGGAACTCCTGCGTCCTGTCGGTCGATTCCGAACACGGAGAGCGGGATGGAGCTTTCGAAGATGGGGCCGCCGCTGAATAGAAGTACGGCGACGATCTCCCGGCGGCGGCGTCCGGAGAGCTTGCGCGCGGCCTCCGGTACGGTCGTGGAGTCCTGGCTCATGGCGCTAAGCCCCCCTCGGCGGTCGAGTCCTCTCGGTCCTGCACGTTTCCCCTCGGTCCTGAACGGTTCCCCCGCCGGTCATGGCCAAGATCGAATCTACTGCGTCACTTGGAGACGCGGTGACCAGTTCACCACCCGCCTCTAAGTCGACATGACAACTTGGCGCGAAGCGTTCGATCACGAAGCGTTGCACTTGCAGGCTCCGGTGAAAAGTACGCCTCTCGCCCATGCCCACTGTCCGTAGGCGGCAACCGCCCTCCACGGTGCTTTCCTTGCTGGTCGACCGGCTGTTGGAGAGGGCTCTGGCCAAGGTATGAAGTTCGGCCTGAACTTGGCCGAAAACATATGGGTCCAGGCGTGCGAGGGGGTCAGTCCAGGGGGGTGGAGGAGCCGGGATGGCGGGCCCCGCGATGGCTCCCGCCGCCCGTCCGGCCATGCCTCCCGCGGTGCGGAACGGACTGCTCCGTCACCGCCCGGGCGGCGCTGCGCGCGGACTGGCGCAGCAGGGCGTGGCAGGCGCAGGTGAGGGCCACCAGACCCGCGGCGGTGCCGGCCGCGCCGCCGAAGGACTGACCGCACATCAGCAGGACGACCGGGACCAGGGCGCAGCTGAACGCCGCCCAGCGGACCACGTCGCTCACCGGATCGGGGGACTCCCCCTCGGCGGCGTCCTCGCGGGCGTAATCACGGGTTCCGGGCACGGAACGGCTCCCTGCTGGCGGCTGCTGGCGGTATTACAACGGCGCGCCGGGGGCAGGGGTCACTGGGCGGGGACCGGCCGGGGGCGGAGCCGGGGCCATTGCGCTACGCGCCGCGCTCGTGCATGCTCCGGGGAACGTCCACGGGGCCGCCGGCCCGCCGGGCAGCCTCTGGGCAGGCGGCGAGTGTCGCCGTACCCTGGGGGGTAAGCCCTTGAAAAGATGAATCCCGGACGGATTTCACCGTCCATGATCCATCGCCGGGCGCACCCCTCGACAACTCCAACCAGTCCACCGCCGTTCCCCTCGACAAGAGGCATCCTTCGCCGAGACACCGATGGCCGGTCACGAATTCTCCGAACCCGCGGACCGCAAGCGGATCGCCGATCAGACAGCGCATCCCGAAGCGGCGGAAGAAACACGTCACTCCTGCGATCCGGCGTTCCAGCACGGCGTCGTGGTGGGCTTCGACGGTTCCATGTCGAGCGAACGAGCGCTTGCGTATGCAATCGGAATGGCCCGGCGCTCGGGCTCGGGCCTGATCATCGTCCATGTGGCCAACCGGCTGCCGACGACCGTCTGGGCGGGCTGTGAACCGCCGGTCTTCGTGGACGTACCCGATCACCGCACCGAGGTGCTGGGCCTGGAGCTCGCCTGTGCGGACTATTTGTCCGAAGTGCCGTGGATTCTGGTGGAACGCGGCGGGGACATCTGTCACGAACTCGAGGAAGTCGGGCGGGAGTATGCCGCTGACGCGATCGTCGTCGGCTCCACGCACGGCCTGGTCGGGCGGATCTTCGGCTCGGTGGCCGGGCGGCTGGCGCGCCGGGCGCAGCGACCGGTGGTCGTCATCCCGTAGCGCGCCTCGACGCGCCCCGCGAAAACGTCAACACGCTTGCGCCGAAACAGGGTTGGCGCCGGAAGCGGCTTGACATCCCGCGAAATCTACTCGCGCGTAGAGGTGGATGGCGCCGTGGTGGCGGGTACAACTCCGGCATACGACGCTGTCGTGCTGCCGGGCGGGAGGTGACGGTTCCCGGGACCGGCGGCATCACGCCGGCGCGAGGGCGACGCCGGCACAGGGGAGGCGGTCCTCCCCGTGCGCGTGGTGGCACGCACGGGGAGGACCGTCCCTTTTCCGCGGCTGAACCGCCGCCGCTCTCGCGGACGCGGTCGCTCGCCGCCGGGGCCGCTCAGTTCATGGTCGCGGGGACAGGCCGCTCCCGTGCCGAGCGCCCCAGGTCACTCGACCGTGACGGACTTCGCCAGGTTGCGCGGCTTGTCGATGTCGCGGCCCATGGCCTTCGCCGTGTAGTACGCCAGGAGCTGCAGCGGGATGCCCATGAGGATGGCGTCCAGCTCGTCCTCGTTCTTCGGCACGACGATCGTGTGGTCGGCCTTCTCCTGCTCCTGGTGCGCGACGGCGAGGATGCGGCCGCTGCGGGCCTTGATCTCCTCGAGCGCGGCGCGGTTCTTCTCCAGCAGCTCGTCGTCCGGGACGATCGCGACCGTCGGCATGGCGGGCTCGATCAGCGCCAGCGGGCCGTGCTTGAGCTCGGAGGCGGGGTAGGCCTCGGCGTGGATGTACGAGACCTCCTTGAGCTTCAGCGAGGCCTCGCGGGCCACCGGGTAGCCCCGGACGCGGCCGATGAACATCATCGACTTGGCGTCCGCGTACTCCTTGGCCAGCTCCTCGATCTGCGCCTCGTTCGCGAGGATCTCCGCGATCTGGCCGGGCAGCTTGCGCAGGCCCTCGATGATCCGCTTGCCGTCGGCCACCGACAGGTCGCGGGTGCGGCCCAGGTGCAGGGCGAGCAGGCCGAAGGAGACCACCATGTTGGTGAAGCACTTGGTGGAGACGACGCAGACCTCGGGGCCGGCGTGGACGTAGATGCCGCCGTCGGTCTCGCGGGCGATCGCCGAGCCGACCACGTTGACCAGGCCGAGCACGCGGGCGCCCTTGCGCTTGAGCTCCTGGACGGCGGCGAGCACGTCGTAGGTCTCACCGGACTGGGACACCGCGATGTAGAGGGTGTCGGGGTCCACGACCGGGTTGCGGTAGCGGAACTCGGAGGCCGGCTCGGCGTCCGCGGGGATGCGGGCCAGCTCCTCGATCATCTGGGCGCCGATCTGACCGGCGTGGTACGAGGTGCCGCAGCCGAGGATCTTCACCCGGCGCACGGCGCGGGCGTCGCGGGCGTCGAGGTTCAGGCCGCCCAGGTGCACGGTGGAGAAGCGGTCGTCGATCCGGCCGCGCAGCGCGCGGTCCACGGCGTCGGCCTGCTCGTGGATCTCCTTGTGCATGTACGTGTCGTGGCCGCCCATGTCGTAGGACTCGGCCTCCCACTCCACGGTGGTCGGCTGGGCGGAGGTGGTGGAGCCCTCGGTGGTGTACGTGCGGTAGTCGTCGGCCTTCAGGGTGGCCATCTCGCCGTCGTCGAGGGTGACGACCTGGCGGGTGTGGCTGACCAGGGCGGCGACGTCGGAGGAGACGAACATCTCCTTCTCGCCTATGCCCAGCACGACGGGGGAGCCGTTGCGGGCGACGACGATGCGGTCCGGGAAGTCGGCGTGCAGGACGGCGATGCCGTAGGTGCCCTCGATGTGGCGGACGGCCTCGCGGACCTTCTCCTCCAGCGTCGGCGCCTCGGAGCGCGCGATGAGGTGGGCGAGGACCTCGGTGTCGGTGTCGGAGACGAAGACGAAACCGTCGGCGGTCAGCTTGGCGCGCAGCTCGGAGGCGTTGTCGATGATGCCGTTGTGGACGACGGCGACCTTCTCCTCGGCGTCCAGGTGCGGGTGGGCGTTGACGTCGTTCGGCGCGCCGTGGGTGGCCCAGCGGGTGTGGGCGATGCCCGTGGTGCCGGCGAAGCGCTTGGGCAGGCGGGACTCCAGCTCGCGGACCCGGCCCTTGGCCTTGGCGGACTTCAGACCACCGGTCTTGCCGTGCAGGGCGATGCCGGCGGAGTCGTAGCCGCGGTACTCCAGGCGCTGCAGGCCCTCCAGCAGCAGCGGCGCGACATCACGCTTGCCGATGTATCCGACGATTCCGCACATAGATGACCCTCCCAGGTAGACGTTCAGTGGTGCCCGAAGGCGACGACGGTGGCGGCGGGCGGCATCCGGGCCGCCTCACCCGTCGAGGTCGTCCCGGCGCTCAGCCGTAGACGATGCGGCGCAGCTGCCGCAGTGAAAGCTCTGGTGGTGCCACCGCGCGGTGCGGCAGCTCGGCCGCGATCCGCTCGAAGATCTCCGCGTTGTTCAGTCCGCCGGACTGGAGCTCGCGGTGGCGTCGGCGGACGAATTCCTCGGCCGTCTCGTCGAAGTACGCCAGCACGTCGAGCACCACCCGGGCGGCCTCGCCGCGCTGTAGCGGCGTGCTGCGCACCAGGTGGTCGACCAGGTCGTCATGTGACATGCGGCGTTCGAGCACCCGTCGATACTGAGGGGAACGAGTGCCTTTCGCAAGAATCCTGCCCGATTTCGGGCAGGAGTGCCAGCGAATGTGATGTGAAACGTGGGGGAACGCCTAGAAACGCCGCAGGATGGCCTGTTTCGCGGCGGTGAACTCCTCGTCGGTGAGGACGCCCGCGCGGTGCAGCTCGCCCAGCTCGCGCAGCCGGCGCAGCAGGGCATCGTGATCGTCCCCGCCGGAGGGCGGCGCCGGGGCCGCCCCGGCGGCGGTGGCCGGCGGGCCGGGCTGGTCGTGGACGACGTGGCCGGCGTGGCCCGCGTGGTCGGTGGTGCCGGTGTGCGGCAGGGCCTTGAGGGTGCGGTCGGGCGCGGTGGGGTGCGGCAGCCGGGCCGCGACGGCGGCCGCCACCAGCGCCATGAGGGGGTCCTTCTTGAAGCCGTAGAGCTCGATCGCGTGCGGATCGTGCTTGGGCGGGGCGCTGGTCGGCACCTGGGGGAGGGCGAAGCGGAGGTAGCCGTTCTCCAGGCCGGCGGCGGGCTGCCACTCCACCGAGGAGATGCCCTGGACGGGCAGGATGCGCGTACCGGCCGACTTCTTCCCCTCCTCCGTCTTCCAGTTCCATTCCAGCCGCACCCGCTCGCCGTCGAACGAGGCCGTGCCGTCCCCGGCGCCGACCGACAGCGGAACGGCCGGCCCCGGCAGCAGATAGCGGTCGGTGGGGCCGGCCGGGACCTGCTCCAGCAGGAGGGCGTTGCGCACCTCGTCCACGAAGTACTCCGCGACGCCCGCACGGTCCGGTTCCACGGTCAGCTGATACGGATCAGCGGATTCCGGTAGCCGTCCGCGGGCGACCTGGGAGAGGGGGTCGGCGCCGTCGCGCAGCCGCAGCCGGAGCCGGCCGCTCTTGCGGCCGGGCTCGAAGGCGATGCCCGCCACGGCCGCCAGCGGGACGGCCAGCTCGCCCAGGGTCTGGCGGAGCTGGTGCACCCCGCGCTCCCGGCCGGGGACGATGCGTATCGCGCCGCCGTCGAACGCCCATGTGCCATCCGTCTGGAGGATCTCAGCCATGGAGGGAATTCTCGCAGGTTGATCTTGCGTTGCGGGGCCGTCCGGCGGCCCCGCGCTGCCTCAGTCCGCGCCGCCTCAGTCCGTGAGGCCGAGTTCCCGGGCGATGAGCATCCGCTGGACCTCGCTGGTGCCCTCGCCGATCTCCAGGATCTTGGAGTCGCGCCACATCCGGGCCACGGGGTATTCGTTCATGAAGCCGTAGCCGCCGTGGATCTGGGTGGCCTCGCGGGCATTGGTGACCGCGATCTCGGAGGAGTAGAGCTTGGCCAGCGCCGCCTCCTTCTTGAACGGCTCGCCGTGCACCAGCCGGGAGGCCGCGTCGCGCCAGGCGACGCGGGCGGTGTGGGCCCGCATCTCCATGTCGGCGATCTTGAACTGGATGGCCTGGTTGGCGCCGATGGGCCGGCCGAAGGCCTCGCGGGTCCTCGCGTACGCCACCGACTCGTCGACGCAGCCCTGGGCCAGGCCCGTGGCCAGCGCCGAGATCGCGATCCTGCCCTCGTCGAGTATCCGCAGGAACTGGGCGTACCCGCGGCCCTGCTCGCCCAGGAGGTTCGCCGCCGGCACCCGGACGTCGGAGAAGGACAGCTCGCGGGTGTCCGAGGCGTTCCAGCCGACCTTGGAGTAGGGGGCCGCGACCGTGAAGCCGGGCGTGCCCGAGGGCACGATGATCGAGGAGATCAGCGGCTTGCCCTCCGCCGTGCGGCCGGTGACGGCGGTGACGGTGACCAGGCCCGTGATGGTCGTGCCGGAGTTGGTGATGAAGCACTTGGTGCCGTTGATCACCCATTCGCCCGTGGCCTCGTCCAGGCGCGCGGTGGTGAGGGTGGCGCCGGCGTCGGAGCCGCCGCCGGGCTCGGTCAGGCCGAAGGCGCCCAGCATCTCGCCGGAGCAGAGCCTCGGCAGCCACTCGCGCTTCTGCTCCTCCGTGCCGAAGCGGTAGATGGGCATGGCGCCCAGCGAGACGCCCGCCTCCAGGGTGATCGCCACGGAGGAGTCCACGCGGGCGAGCTCCTCGAGGACGAGGCCGAGGGCGAGATAGTCCCCGCCCATGCCGCCGTACTCCTCGGGGAACGGCAGCCCGAACAGCCCCATGCGGCCCATCTCCCGCACGATTTCGTACGGGAACTCATGACGCTCGTAGAAGTCGCCGATCTTCGGGGCGACGACGTCGTGTGCGAACTCCTCCACGGTGCGGCGGAGTTCCTCGTGCTCGGGGGTGAGGCGGTGGTCCAACGACATGGTTCAGGGCTCCTGGTGGGAGAGGGCACGAACGGTGCGGGACGGGCTCGGCCGGCCGAGCCGGCCGGCCATCCACACGCTAGTGGCGGACAGCAGACCAAGATCAACCCCGGTGGTGATGCCGAGTCCGTCGAGCATCCACACCAGGTCCTCGGTCGCGAGATTGCCGGTCGCGCTCTTGGCGTACGGGCAGCCGCCGAGGCCGCCGGCGGAGGCGTCGACCGTGGTCACGCCGTGCCGCAGGGCGGCGAGAGTGTTGGCGAGCGCCTGGCCGTACGTGTCGTGGAAGTGCACCGCGAGCCGCCCGGCGGGCACCCCGGCCTCGTCCAGCGCGGCCAGCAGCGCCCCGACATGGCCGGGGGTGGCCACACCGATGGTGTCGCCGAGGCTGAGCTCGTCGCAGCCGAGGTCGAGCAGGCGGCGGCTGACGCGGACGGTCTGCTCGATGGGGACCGGGCCCTCCCAGGGGTCGCCGAAGCACATCGACAGATAGCCGCGCACCCGCAGCCCCGCCTCGCGGGCCGCCGTGACGACCGGGGCGAACATCTCCAGCGACTCGGCGACCGTACGGTTGAGGTTGGCCTTGGCGAACGACTCCGTCGCGCTGCCGAAGACGGCGACCTCGCGGACGCCGAGCGCGAGGGCGCGCTCCAGGCCGCGCGCGTTGGGCACCAGCACGGGCAGGCGGGCCCCGACGCCGTCGAGCAGCGGCATCAGCTGCTCGGCGTCGGCCAGCTGCGGCACCCACTTGGGATGCACGAAGCTCGTGGCCTCGATGGTGGACAGCCCCGCTGCGGCGAGGCGGCGGATGAACTCCGCCTTCACCTCGACGGGGACGACCGTCTTCTCGTTCTGCAGGCCGTCGCGGGGGCCCACCTCATGGATACGGACGTGGGTGGGCAGGTCCGGGTCGGGCACGGCCATGGGCAGTCGGCCGGTCATGACTCCTCCAGGGGCGCGGCCGGGGTGACGACGGCCAGGACCTGGTCCATCGCCACCGTGGCGCCGGCGCTCACGTCGAGCTCGGTGACGGTGCCGGCGTGCGGGGCGGCGATGACGTGCTCCATCTTCATCGCCTCGACGACCAGGAGGCTCTGGCCCGCGGCGACCTCGTCGCCGACGGACGCCTTGACGACGGTGACCGTGCCGGGCATGGGGGCGGTGAGGGCGCCCGCGTGGGCGGCGGCCGTGCCACCGGTGGCCTCGACCGGGTCGTGGTCGGCGAGGTACCAGGAGTCGCCGTCGCGGGCGAGCCAGGTGCCCCCCGGGCCGGGGACGGTGGTGAAGGTGTGGGTGAGGCCGTCGAGGTCCAGGGTGAGCCTTTCCCCCACCCCGCCCGCGCTGGAGGCGACGGCACCCGTCGTGCCCGTCGCGTCGGCGGCATCGCCGTCCGGCGCCGACAGCAGGAACTCCGCCCGGCCCACCTCCCCGCGCACGCGCACCGTCACCGGGCTGTGCCCCGGTACGCGGAAGTGGTGCGCCGTCCACGCGGGCTCGCCGCCCAGGCGCCAGCCGGTCGGGAGCGAGAAGGGGTCCACCCAGCCGGGGGCGGGCTCGGGGGACAGCCCCCGCTGCCGGAGCAGCGCACCCGCCACGTACACCTCGTCCGGCACCTCCGTCGGCACCAGCGACGCCGCGTCCCGGTCCACCAGCCCCGTGTCCAGGTCGCCCGCCGCCACGTCCGGGTGCGCCAGCAGCCTGCGCAGGAACCCCACGTTGGTGTCGACGCCCAGCACGGCAGTCTCCGCGAGGGCGGCCCGCAGGCGGCGCAGGGCGGTGGCCCGGTCGGGGCCGTGGGCGATCACCTTGGCGAGCATCGGGTCGTAGGACGTGCCGACCTCCGAGCCCTCGACGAGCCCCGAGTCGACGCGCACCCCCTCACCGGCCGGCTCACGCAGCAGCCGCACCGTGCCCGCCGACGGCAGGAAGTCCACCCGGTCGCCGCTGACCCGCGCCGTCTCCGCGCAGACGCGGGCCTCCACGGCGTGGCCGGCCAGGGTCACCTCCGCCTGGGTGAGGCCCAGCGCCTCGCCCGCGGCCACCCGGACCTGCCACTCCACCAGGTCAAGGCCCGTGATCAGCTCTGTCACCGGGTGCTCGACCTGGAGGCGGGTGTTCATCTCCATGAAGAAGTACGAGGACGGGTCGTCGCCCGGCACGATGAACTCCACCGTGCCCGCCCCGGTGTAGCCGCAGGAGCGCGCGGCCTGGACGGCGGCCTCGCCCATGGCCGCACGGGTGGCCTCGTCCAGCAGGACGCTCGGCGCCTCCTCGATGATCTTCTGGTGGCGCCGCTGCAGCGAGCACTCGCGCTCGCCGAGGTGGATCACGTTGCCGTGGCCGTCGGCCAGCACCTGGATCTCGATGTGGCGGGGCCGGTCGACCCACCGCTCGACGAGCAGCGTGTCGTCGCCGAAGGAACCCCGGGCCTCGCGCCGTGCCGCGGCGATCTCCTCGGCGAGCAGGACTTCGTCGCGGACGAGCCGCATGCCCTTGCCGCCACCGCCCGCCGAGGGCTTGAGCAGCACCGGCATCCCGATCTGGCGGGCAGCCTCGGTGAGTTGCGCGTCCGTCAGGCCGCTGACCGAGGAGCCGGGCACGACCGGCACGCCCGCCGCCCGGACCGTCTCCTTGGCGCGGATCTTGTCGCCCATCAGCTCGATCGCCGGTGCGGGCGGGCCGATGAAGGCGAGACCGGCGTCGGCGCAGGCGCGGGCGAAGGCGGCGTTCTCGGCGAGGAAGCCGTAGCCGGGGTGGACGGCCTGCGCGCCGGTGCGGGCGGCGGCGTCCAGGAGCCGTTCTATGGACAGGTAGCTCTCGGCGGCGGCCGCCGGGCCGATGTGGACGGCCGTGTCGGCCTCGCGCACATGCCGGCTGCCGGCGTCGGCGTCGCTGAAGACGGCGACGGAACGGATGCCGAGCGTGCGCAGCGTACGGACGACCCGTACGGCGATCTCGCCTCGGTTGGCGACAAGGACAGTGTCGAACATGCTCCGCCTCACATCCGGAAGACGCCGTAGCCGGGCGCTGTGCGGTCCTTTTCGGGCAGCGGCGCGTTGGCGCACGCGGTCAGGGCCAGACCCAGCACCTGCCGGGTCTCCAGGGGGTCGATGACGCCGTCGTCCCACAGCCGCGCGGTCGCGTAGTAGGCGTTGCCCTGGGTTTCGTACTGCTCGCGGATGGGGGCCCGGAAGGCGTCCTCGTCCTGCGCGCTCCACTGCTCGCCGCGCGCCTCGAGCTGGTCGCGCTTGACGGTGGCGAGGACCGAGGCCGCCTGCTCGCCGCCCATCACGGAGATCTTGGCGTTGGGCCACATCCACAGGAAGCGCGGTGAATAGGCGCGGCCGCACATCGAGTAGTTGCCCGCGCCGTACGAGCCGCCGACGACGACCGTGAGCTTGGGGACCCGGGCGCAGGCGACGGCCGTGACCATCTTGGCGCCGTGCTTGGCGATGCCGCCCGCCTCGTACTGCCGGCCGACCATGAAGCCGGAGATGTTCTGCAGGAAGAGCAGCGGGATGCCGCGCTGGTCGCACAGCTCGATGAAGTGGGCGCCCTTCTGGGCGGATTCGGAGAAGAGGATGCCGTTGTTGGCGACGATGCCCACGGGGTGACCGTGGATGCGCGCGAAGCCGGTCACCAGCGTCTGCCCGAACTCGGCCTTGAACTCGGCGAACCGCGAGCCGTCGACGATCCGGGCGATGACCTCGCGCACGTCGTAGGGGGTGCGCGAGTCGACCGGCACCGCGCCGTAGAGCCCCGCGGGGTCGGCCTTGGGCTCCTCCACCGGCTCCACGGACCAGGGCAGGGGGCCGCGCCCGGGGAGCGTGGAGACGATGGTCCGCACGATCCGCAGGGCGTGGGCGTCGTCCTCGGCGAGGTGGTCGGTGACGCCCGAGATCCTGGAGTGGACCTCGCCGCCGCCCAGCTCCTCGGCCGTGACGACCTCGCCCGTGGCGGCCTTCACCAGCGGAGGGCCGCCCAGGAAGATGGTGCCCTGGCCGCGCACGATCACGGCCTCGTCGCTCATCGCCGGCACATAGGCGCCGCCGGCCGTGCAGGACCCGAGCACGGCGGCGATCTGCGGGATGCCGGCGCCGGACATCCGGGCCTGGTTGTAGAAGATGCGGCCGAAGTGCTCGCGGTCGGGGAAGACTTCGTCCTGCATGGGCAGGAAGGCGCCGCCGGAGTCGACGAGATACAGGCACGGGAGCCGGTTCTCCAGCGCGATCTCCTGCGCGCGCAGGTGCTTCTTGACGGTCATCGGGTAGTAGGTGCCGCCCTTGACCGTGGCGTCGTTGGCGACGATCAGCGTCTCGCGGCCGGAGACCCGGCCGATGCCGGCGATCACGCCCGCCGCCGGGGCCGCCCCGCCGTACATCCCGTCGGCGGCCAGCGGCGCGATCTCCAGGAAGGGCGAGCCGGGGTCCAGCAGGGCGTCGACGCGGTCCCGGGGCAGCAGCTTGCCGCGCGCCACATGCCGCGCGCGGGCGCTCTCGCCACCGCCCAGCCGCGCGGCGGCCAGCTTCTCGCGCAGCCGCGCGGCCAGCTCGCGGTGCGCGGCCTCGTTCGCCCGCCAGGCGTCGGAGGCCGGATCTGCGGCGCTCCCCAGCACCGGTGCCTGCTGCATGTACTCGAGCTCCCTTGCTCGGTTAATGAGCGTTAACACTTTCTTTCAGGTTAACGACCACTAACGCGGCTGTCTAGAATTACCTTCGTGAAAGACGCAGCGACCCGGCCCCCGGCCGCTCCCGCCCCCACCCGCCGCGAGCAGATCCTCCAGGAGGCCGCCCGGCTCTTCGCCGAGCGCGGCTTCCACGGCGTCGGCGTGGACGAGATAGGGGCCGCCGTAGGCATCAGCGGGCCCGGTCTCTACCGCCACTTCGCGGGCAAGGACGCGATGCTCGCCGAGCTGCTGGTCGGCATCAGCGGGCGGCTCTTCGCCGGTGGCCGCAAGCGGGTCGCCGAGGCGTCCGAGGCGGGTGCCGGGCCGGCCGTCGTGCTCGACTCGCTCATCGACGGGCACATCGACTTCGCCCTCGACGACCGCGCGCTCATCACCCTGCACGACCGTGAGCTCGGCCAGCTCCGCGACAGCGACCGCAAGCTGGTGCGCTCCTTGCAGCGGCAGTACGTGGAGCTGTGGGTCGAGGTGGTCCGCGCGTTGCACCCGGGCGCCGCCGAGGCCGAGGCCCGCACCGCCGTCCACGCCGTCTTCGGCCTGCTCAACTCCACCCCGCACCTCGGCCGCCCCGGCGCGCTCCCCAGCCGCGCGGCCACCGCCGCCCTGCTGCGCCGCCTCGCCCTGGGCGCGCTGGGCGCCCTGTCGGACTGAGGGACCGCCCGGTCCGGCCCGGCGTGTCCGGGCCGGGCAAGGTGCGCCCCCGGAGCGTCACGATCACGCCAACGGGATCTGGACAGCCCCGATGACCGGCCGGTAACTTCGCTGAGCAAGCGCTTACACAGCCGGGAGGGGACGCCATGCGCCGCACCGTCTTCAGCGAGGAACACGAGGCTTTCCGGGAGACCATCCGCGCCGTCATCGCCGCCGAGGTCGTGCCGCACTACGACGCGTGGCGCGAGGCGGGCGCCGCCCCGCGCGACTTCTACAAGAAGCTCGGCGAGCTCGGCGTCTTCGGGATCGAGGTGCCCGAGGAGTACGGCGGCGCCGGGCAGCGCACCTTCAAGTTCCAGGCCGTCATCACCGAGGAATGCGCCCGCGCCGGCGTCAGCTTCGGCGGCGCCGGCGTCCACACCGCGCTCTGCCTGCCCTACCTGCTGAGGTACGCGAACGAGGAGCAGAAGCGGCGCTGGCTGCCCCCCTTCGTCTCCGGCGACATGATGACCGCCATCGCCATGACCGAGCCCGGCACCGGCTCCGACCTGGCCGGCATGAAGACCACCGCCACGCTCTCCGAAGACGGCACGCACTACGTCCTCAACGGCGCCAAGACGTTCATCACCGGCGGCGTACAGGCCGACCGGGTGCTCGTCTGCGCCCGTACCGCCCCCGCCACCGCCGAGGACCGCCGCGGCGGCATCACCCTCCTCGCCGTCGACACCGCCTCCGAGGGCTACGCGGTCGGCCGCAAGCTGGAGAAGCTCGGCCTGAAGGCGTCCGACACCGCCGAGCTGTTCTTCACCGACGTCAAGGTGCCCGTCGAGGACCGCCTGGGGGAGGAGGGCAAGGCGTTCGGCTACCTCACCCACAACCTTCCGCAGGAACGTCTCGGCATCGCCGTGAGCGCCTACGCGCAGTCCGCCGCCGCCGTCCGGTTCGCCATGGACTACGTGCGGGACCGCACGGTCTTCGGGCAGAGCGTGGCCTCGTTCCAGAACACCAAGTTCGTGCTGGCCGACTGCCGTTGTGAGGTCGACGCCATGCAGGCCGTCGTGGACCGCGCCCTGGAGGCGCACGACGCGGGCGAACTGACCGCCGCCGACGCCGCCTCCGCGAAGCTGTTCACCACCGAGCGGGCGGCCGTCGTCATCGACAAGTGCCTCCAACTGCACGGCGGCTACGGCTACATGATGGAGTACCCCATCGCCCGCCTGTACGCCGACACCCGCGTCACCCGCATCTACGGCGGTACGAGCGAGGTCATGCGCTCGATCATCGCCAAGTCGATGGGGCTGTGACCCACCGCCCCACCCGCACGCCCCACCATCCGTAAGGACCATCGGCCCATGAGTGAGCCCCTTACCCCCCTGGACGACCTCCTCGGGCTGCTCGACCTCGAACGCATCGAGAAGGACATCTTCCGCGGCACCACCGGCCGGCCCGTGCTCGTGCCGCGGGTCTTCGGCGGGCAGGTGGCCGCTCAGGCGCTGGTCGCCGCGGGACGCACCGTCCCCGGCGACCGCCCCGCCCACTCCCTGCACTCCTACTTCCTGCGCCCCGGCGACCCCCGGGTGCCCATCGTCTACACCGTCGACCGCATCCGCGACGGCCGCTCCTTCACCACCCGGCGCGTGGTCGCCGTCCAGCACGGTCAGCCGATCTTCCACCTCTCCGCGTCCTTTCAGGCGTACGAGGAAGGGCTGGAGCACCAGGAGCCGATGCCGCCCGCGCCGGACCCGCTCACCCTCCCCGCCCCGGCCGAGATGCTCGCCCGGCACGCCGAACTGCTCGGCGGGCCGGAGGTCGTCGAGCGGATCCTGGAGGCCCGCGGCGCGGTCGACCTGCGGTACGTCGACGCACCGCCGTTCGCCAGCATGGGCGAGCCCCGCGAGCCCACCTCGCAGGTTTGGTTCCGGACGAACGGCAAACTGGCCGACGACCCACTGCTGCACATCTGCCTGGCCACCTACGTCTCCGACATGACGCTGCTGGACTCCGTCCTGCTCGCCCACGGGCGCGGCGGCTGGGCCGTCGGCGACGTCGTCGGCGCGAGCCTGGACCACGCCATGTGGTTCCACCGCCCCTTCCGGGCCGACGAATGGCTGCTCTACGACCAGGAGAGCCCCACGGCCCAGGGCGGCCGGGGGCTCGCCAGAGGACGGATCTTCACCGCGGACGGGCGACTGGCGGTTTCGGTCATCCAGGAAGGAGTCGTACGCGTTCCGCGGGGCTGAGGACCGTTACCCGTTACTCTCGTGACCGACCGTCAGCAGACGTAGGGGGGAACGGGAATGACGCGCGCGTCCGCGCCCATGGGGATGGCGTTCAGAGTGATGATGATCGTGGGGGCTGCGCCGCCATCCTCCTCGGCATCGTCCTGGCGTTCTTCTGGCACGGCTGGCTCGTCGACATGACCGGCGCCCCCCGGGTGATGGCGGGGCTGGGCTTCCGGGCCCTCGAGGCCGCCGTGCTGTACGGCGGCACCTGGCTGGCCGTCCGGGGCTGGAACGGCACTCTCCGGGGAGAGGGTTCTCTCCCGTAGCCGGACGGACCGGTCCTCGGCCCGCCCGGCGACCGGTCCGGTTACAGCAGCCCCGCCGCCTCCAGCAGGTACGCCGTCATCGGCTCGTAGAAGCGCGGGTCCAGGACGTGGTCGTCCAGCGGCACCGCCACCTGCAAGGTGCCCTCCGCCTCGCCGAGGAAGAGCGCCGGGTCGTTGCAGTCGGCGTAGCCCACCGCGTCGATGCCGCGCTGCGCCGCACAGCCGGCCCAGCCGTGGTCGGCGACCACCAGGTCCGGCAGCAAACGACCCTCGCGCGCCAGGCCGTCGAGGATCGCGGCCATCGGCGCGGGGGAGTGCGTGTGCCACAGCGTCGCGCCGCGCTCGTACACCGCGACGTCGGCGACCTGATAGACCGAGCCCTCATCGGCCCGCAGCCCGCTGGGGATCGAGACGATCTCGGCCCCCGCCGCCCGCAGCGCCGCCGCCGTCGTGCGGTGCACGTCCAGCAGGCCGCCCGGGTGCCCGGTGGCGAACAGCACCCGCTGCCGGCCCTCCGCCGCCTTGCGCAGGAAGGCGGCCATCCGCTCCAGCCCGGCCACCGTCAGCTCCGGGTCGATCGTGTCCTGCCCCACGCGGTGCTCGAGGTCGTCGCTGACGCCGCAGCGCTCCGCCATGACGGCCAGGACGTCCTGTGTGTCGGTCCAGCGGTCGCCGAGCTCCAGGCCCAGCCAGTGCAGCCGGTCGCCCTGCGCGAGCCTGCGGTAGTGGTCGAGGTTGTTCTCGCGGGGAGTGGCGACGAGGCCCGCGATACGCGTCCGGACGAGGTGATCGATCAGTTCGGTACGGCTGGGTGGTATCGGCATGGGCTCATTCTCCCCCTGCGGTGCGCGATGGACGCCATGTCCATATGGCGAAGCCGGACCCTTCAGTTCCGTACATGTGCGGAATCCGCCTCCCTGCCTACCCTCGGGTACGTCCATCGCCGCTGCTCCGACGTTGACGCGACCGTGACCCGTCGGCGCCCCGTCCGTGATCCGAGAGGCCCCCAGCATGAGCACCCCCGCCCCCCGTGAACCGCGCGGCCCTGTCGACTCCTCCCGCATCCCCCGCTACGCGGGCCCCGCGACCTTCGCCCGGCTGCCCCGCCTCGACGAGGTCGGCACCACCGACGTCGCCGTCGTCGGCGTGCCCTTCGACACCGGCGTCTCCTACCGCCCCGGTGCCCGCTTCGGCGGCAACGCCATCCGCGAGGCCTCGCGCCTGCTGCGCCCGTACAACCCGGCCCAGGACGCGTCGCCCTTCGCCCTGGCCCAGGTCGCGGACGCCGGTGACATCGCCGCGAACCCGTTCAACATCGACGAGGCCGTCGAGACGATCGAGGCCGCGGCCGACGACCTGCTCGGCACCGGCGCCCGCATGATGACCCTCGGCGGCGACCACACCATCGCGCTGCCGCTGCTGCGCTCGGTGGCCAAGAAGCACGGCCCCGTCGCCCTGCTGCACTTCGACGCCCACCTGGACACCTGGGACACCTACTTCGGCGCCGAGTACACCCACGGCACGCCCTTCCGCCGGGCCGTCGAGGAGGGCATCCTCGACACCTCCGCGCTCTCCCACGTCGGCACGCGCGGCCCGCTGTACGGCAAGAAGGACCTCACCGACGACGAGAAGATGGGCTTCGGCATCGTCACCTCCGCCGACGTCATGCGGCGCGGCGTCGACGAGATCGCCGACCAGCTGCGCCAGCGCGTCGGCGACCGCCCGCTGTACATCTCCATCGACATCGACGTCCTGGACCCGGCCCACGCGCCCGGCACCGGCACCCCGGAGGCGGGCGGCCTGACCTCCCGCGAGCTGCTGGAGATCATCCGCGGCCTGTCCTCCTGCAACCTGGTCTCCGCGGACCTCGTCGAGGTGGCCCCCGCCTACGACCACGCCGAGATCACCTCCGTGGCGGCCTCGCACGCGGCGTACGAGCTGACGACGATCATGTCGCGGCAGATCGCCGCCGCCCGCGGCTGAGCGCTCCGGGGGCGCCGCCCCCGGGCCGCCGCCCGGCGCGGGGGCGTAAAGACCGCGTAAGGCGAGGCGGCCCCGGCGACAAAGGGCCGTAAGGACGCGATCACGGTTCGTGTCCGAGCCGGTTGGCTGGGCGGGTGCTCTATCGTGCCCCGCAACACCGCACCCGCAACAGCCACCGCAAGGTCGCCGGCGGCCTCGTCGACCCCAAGCAGCTGCTCGCCTCCTTCCCGGAGGCGGTCCGCAAGCTGCACCCCAGAGTGATGGTCAAGCACCCGGTGCTGTTCGTCGTCGAGGCCGGGGCCGTCCTCACCACGCTCTCCGCGCTCCTCGACCCTTCCGTCTTCGCCTGGCTCATCAGCGTCTGGCTCTGGCTGACCGTCGTCTTCGCCAACCTCGCCGAGGCCGTCGCCGAAGGCCGGGGCAAGGCCCAGGCCGAGACGTTGCGCCGCACCCGCGGCACGACCGTCGCCCGCCGGCTGCGCACCTGGCGTGTGAGCATGGACCGCCGGGACTGGGCGGAGGAGCACGTTCCGGCGAGCGACCTGCGGCCGTACGACTTCGTGGTGGTCGAAGCCGGCGGGATCGTCCCCGGCGACGGCGAGGTCGTCGACGGCATCGCCTCGATCGACGAGTCGGCCATCACCGGCGAGTCCGCACCCGTCATCCGCGAGCCCGGCGGCGACCGCTCGGGCGTCACGGGCGGCACGAAGGTGCTCTCCGACCGGATCGTGGTGCGGATCACCTCGCGCCCCGGCCACACCTTCCTCGACCGCATGATCGCCCTGGTCGAGGGCACCAGCCGGCAGAAGACGCCCAACGAGCTGGCCCTCAACATCCTGCTGGCCTCGCTGACGGTGATCTTCATCCTGGCCGTGGTCTCGCTCCAGCCGATGGCCGCCTGGTCGGGCGCCCCGCAGACCATCACGGTGCTGGTCGCCCTGCTGGTCACCCTCATCCCCACCACCATCGGCGCCCTGCTCTCCGCCATCGGCATCGCCGGCATGGACCGCCTCGTGCAGCGCAACGTCCTCGCCCTGTCCGGCCGGGCCGTCGAGGCCGCCGGCGACGTCAACACGCTCCTGCTCGACAAGACCGGCACCATCACCCTCGGCAACCGCCAGGCCGCCTCCTTCGTGCCCGTCCAGGGCGTGCCCGCCGAGCTGCTGGCCGACGCCGCCCAGCTGGCGTCGCTGGCGGACGAGACGCCCGAGGGCCGCTCCATCGTCGCGCTCGCCCAGAGCGGGTACGGCATCGCCGAGCGCTCCGGGAACGAGCTCACCCACGGGCGCTTCGTGCCCTTCACCGCCGAGACGCGGATGAGCGGCGTCGACTTCGCCTTCGAGGGCGACTTCTGCCGCATCCGCAAGGGCGCGGCGAGCGCGGTCACCCACTGGGTCGCCCGGCGCGGCGGCTCGGCCCCCGCCGAGGCGGGCTGGATCGCCGACTCCATCGCCGCGGGCGGCGGCACCCCGTTGCTCGTCGCCCTCGAGGACGCCGACGGCCCCCGGGTGCTGGGCGCCGTCCACCTCAAGGACGTCGTCAAGCCCGGCATCGCCCAGCGCTTCGCCGAGCTGCGGGCCATGGGCATCAAGACCGTCATGGTCACGGGCGACAACCCGCTCACGGCCAAGGCCATCGCCGCCGAGGCCGGCGTCGACGACTACCTGGCCGAGGCCACGCCCGAGCAGAAGCTGACCCGCATCAAGGAGGAACAGGCCGGCGGCAACCTCGTCGCCATGACCGGCGACGGTACGAACGACGCCCCCGCCCTCGCCCAGGCCGACGTCGGCGTGGCCATGAACACGGGCACCCCGGCCGCCAAGGAGGCCGGCAACATGGTCGACCTCGACTCCGACCCCACCAAGCTCATCGAGATCGTCGAGGTCGGCAAGCAGCTGCTCATCACCCGCGGCGCCCTGACCACCTTCTCCATCTGCAACGACGTCGCCAAGTACTTCGCCATCGTGCCCGCCATGTTCGGCGGCGTCGCCGGCTACGAGGGCCTGGAGAAGCTCAACGTCATGGGCCTGCACAGCTCCACCTCGGCCATCGCCTCCGCGATCATCTTCAACGCGCTCGTCATCGTCGCCCTCATCCCGCTGGCGCTGCGCGGCGTGCGCTACGCCCCCTCCTCCGCCCACGCGCTGCTGCGCCGCAACCTGAGCCTGTACGGGCTGGGCGGCCTCGTGGCGCCCTTCGCCGGCATCAAGCTCATCGACCTGCTGATCCAGTACATACCGGGCATCTGATCCTCACCGGACCAGCACGTTCCGTAACGACGGGATGAAAATCGCAGCCCGCGGCGTTGGGGCCTTCCGTCAGAACAGGGGAGCGGGGCAGCGGGAGGTCTCGGGTGGCGGCGACGGAAACAACCGGTCAGGGGTGGGCCAGGCGGCTCACGTCGTACTGCTGGCGGTACCGCGGCACGGTACTGCTCGCCCTGGGATCCTCCCTCGCCGGCATGGCCGTCATGGCGCTCGTCCCCCTCATACCCAAGCTGATCATCGACGACGTCATAGGCTCCCACCAGCGCTCCCTCGCCCCCTGGGCCACCCTCCTGGTCGTCGCGGCGGTCGCCGTCTACGCCCTGACCTACGTCCGGCGCTACTACGGCGGCCGGCTCGCGCTCGACGTCCAGCACGACCTGCGCACCGAGATGTACGCCTCGCTCGCCCGCCTCGACGGCAGGCGCCAGGACGAGCTCTCCACCGGACAGGTCGTCGGCCGGGCCACCAGCGACCTCCAGCTGATCCAGACCCTGCTGTTCATGCTGCCGATGATGATCGGCAACATCCTCCTCTTCGTCATCTCGCTCGTCGTGATGGCGGTCCTCTCGCCGCTGCTCACCGTCGTCGCGCTCGCCGTCGCCCCCGCGATCTGGTTCCTCGCCCAGCGCAGCCGCACCAAGGTCTTCCCCGCCACCTGGTACGCCCAGGGCCAGGCCGCCGCCGTCGCGGGCGTCGTGGACGGCTCCGTCACGGGCGTCCGCGTCGTCAAGGGCTTCGGGCAGGAGGCGCAGGAGGCCGGCAAGCTCCGCGAGGTCAGCCGCAGGCTCTTCGCGGGACGTATGCGCACGGTCCGGCTCAACTCCCGCTACACCCCCGCCCTGCAGGCCGTGCCCGCGCTCGGGCAGGTCGCCATGCTGGCGCTCGGCGGGTGGATGGCCACGCGCGGCCAGGTCACGCTCGGCACGTTCGTCGCCTTCTCGACCTACCTCGCGCAGCTCGTCGGTCCCGTGCGCATGCTGACCATGGTCCTGACCGTCGGCCAGCAGGCGCGCGCCGGCGTCGAGCGCGTCCTGGAACTCATCGACACCGAGCCCGTGGTGAAGGAGCGCGCCCAGGCGCACGAGCTCCCCGCGGACGCCCCCGCCACGGTCGAGTTCGACAACGTCAGCTTCGGCTACGACCCCGAGCGCCCCGTCCTCGACGGCCTCTCCCTGCGCCTCGAGCCCGGCGAGACCGTGGCCGTCGTCGGCGCCTCCGGCAGCGGCAAGTCGACCCTGGCGCTGCTGCTGCCGCGCTTCTACGACGTCACCTCCGGCACGGTGCGCGTCGGCGGCCACGACGTGCGCGAGCTGACGCTGTCCTCGCTGCGCAAGGCCATCGGGCTCGTGCCGGAGGACAGCTTCCTGTTCTCCGACAGCATCCGCGACAACATCGCCTACGGCCTGCCCGACGCGACGGACGAGCAGGTCCGGGCGGCGGCCCGGGCCGCGCAGGCGGACGGCTTCATCCGCGACCTCCCCGACGGCTACGACACCAAGGTCGGCGAACAGGGCCTGACCCTCTCCGGCGGCCAGCGCCAGCGCATCGCCCTCGCGCGGGCCATCCTGACCGACCCGCGGCTGCTGCTCCTGGACGACGCGACCTCCGCGGTCGACGCCCGCGTGGAGCACGAGATCCACCAGGCGCTGCGCGGCGTCATGGCCGGCCGGACGACGCTGCTCATCGCCCACCGCGCCTCGACGCTGGCGCTCGCCGACCGCATCGCGGTGCTGGACGGCGGCCGGCTCGTCGACATCGGTACGGCCGAGGAACTGCGGGGCCGGTGCGCGCTGTACCGGCGGCTGCTCACCGACCCGGAGGAACTGGCGGGCGTGGCCAAGGACCCGGCGGGCCTGGTGGAGCCCAAGGCGCGCGCGGCGACGGCCGGGCCGCGCCGCGCCGTCGTCGACGGCGTCACCCCCTCCCTGTGGGTGCGCAGGGAGACCCCCGACGTCCCCGGGCACGGCCACGGCGTTCTCGCCGGGATGCCGGCCACGCCCGAACTGCTCGCCAAGGTGGACGCCCTGCCGCCCGCCGACGACACCCCCGACGTCGACGAGGAGCGCTCGGCGCGGCCCGAGGAGTCCTACGGCCTGCGGCAGTTGCTGCGCGGCTTCCGGGCGCCGCTGGCCGTCAGCCTGCTGCTCGTGACCGTCGACGCGGGCGCCGGCCTGCTGCTGCCCGTACTGATCCGGCACGGCATCGACCAGGGCGTCCAGCGCGTGGCCCTGGGCGCCGTGTGGGTGGCCTCCGCCCTCGCGCTGCTCGTTGTCCTCGGCCAGTGGGCCGCGCAGGTCGGGGAGATGCGGATGACCGGGCGGACGGGCGAACGCGTGCTGTACGCCCTGCGCGTGAAGATCTTCGCCCAGCTGCAGCGGCTCGGCCTGGACTACTACGAGCGCGAACTCACCGGCAAGATCATGACCCGGATGACGACGGACGTCGACGCCTTGTCGACATTCCTGCAGACCGGCCTGGTCACCGCCGTCGTCTCCGTCCTGACGTTCTTCGGCATACTCGTCGCGCTCGTCGTCATCGACGCCGAACTGGCCCTGGTCGTCCTCGCCACGCTGCCGCCGCTGGTCCTGGGCACGTACGTCTTCCGCAAGCAGAGCGTCAAAGCCTACGAACTCGCCCGCGAGCGCGTCGGCCTGGTCAACGCCGACCTCCAGGAGAGCGTCGCGGGCCTGCGCATCGTGCAGGCGTTCCGCCGCGAGGGTTCCGGCGCCCGGCGCTTCGCCGGGCGCAGCGCCGCCTACCGGCAGGCGCGGGTGCGCGGCCAGTGGCTGATATCGGTGTACTTCCCCTTCGTCCAGCTGCTGTCGTCCGTCGCCGCGGCGGCGGTGCTGATCGTGGGCGCGGGCCGGGTGGGCGACGGAACGCTGACGGCGGGCGCGCTGGTGGCGTACCTGCTCTACATCGACCTGTTCTTCGCGCCCGTCCAGCAGCTCTCGCAGATCTTCGACGGCTACCAGCAGGCCACGGTCTCCCTGGGCCGGGTGCAGGACCTGCTGCGCGAGCCGACGACGACGCCGGTGGCCAAGCGGCCGCGCCCGGTCCGCGAGCTGAGCGGCGAGGTCGTCTTCGACGACGTGCGCTTCCACTACGGTGCCGACGACGAGGACCCGGCACTGCACGGCATCCGGCTGACGATCCCCGCCGGGCAGACCGTCGCCTTCGTCGGCGAGACCGGAGCGGGCAAGTCCACGCTGGTGAAGCTGGTCGCCCGGTTCTACGACCCCACCGCCGGGGCCGTCCGGGTCGACGGCCACGACCTGCGCGAGCTGGACCCGGTCGGCTACCACCACCGGCTCGGCGTCGTCCCCCAGGAGCCGTACCTCTTCCCCGGAACGGTGCGCGACGCCATCGCCTACGGGCGCCCCGACGCGAGCGACGCGGAGGTCGAGGCGGCGGCCCGGGCGGTGGGCGCGCACGAGATGATCGCCACGTTGGACGGCGGATATCTGCACACGGTCACCGAGCGCGGCCGCAACCTCTCCGCCGGCCAGCGGCAGTTGATCGCCCTGGCCCGCGCCGAGCTCGTCGACCCGGACATCCTGCTGCTGGACGAGGCCACGGCCGCGCTGGACCTGGCGACCGAGGCCCTGGTCAACCAGGCCACCGACCGGCTCGCCGGCAAGCGGACGACGCTGGTGGTGGCGCACCGGCTGACCACGGCGGCCCGGGCCGACCGGGTGGTGGTCCTCGACCGCGGCCGGGTGGCCGAGGACGGGACGCACGGGGAACTGCTCGCGCGGGACGGGCGGTACGCGGAGCTGTGGCGGACGTTCACGGGCGAGACGGTTCCGGCCCGGCGGGTGGGTGCCGTAGGTTGACCGGAACGATCTTGACTGTAGGAACGGGGACCCATGCGCAAGCTCACGTACTTCATCTCCATGACGCTCGACGGTTGCATCGCCGGCCCGGACGGTGAGTACGACTTCATGTACCCGGTGCTGGACGAGGACTTCACGGCCTCGCTCGTCGCGAGCCACCCCGACGCCCTGCCCGGGCACGTGCGTCCGCACCTCGGTCTCGGGCCCGACAACCGGGACTTCGACACGGTCCTCATGGGGCGCGGCACCTACGAGCCGGGGCTGGAGGCGGGCTTCCCCAGCCCCTACCCGCACATGAAGCAGTACGTGATCTCGTCGTCCCTCACCGCGAGCCCCGACCCCGCCGTCACCGTCTTCTCCGGTGACCCGCGGGAGCTCGTCCGCGAGCTCAAGGCGCGGGAGGGCAAGGGCATCTACCTGTGCGGGGGCGGGAACCTCGCGGGCCAGCTGCGCGACGAGATCGACGAGCTGGTGGTGAAGATCTACCCGTTCGTCGCCGGCGACGGCATCCGGCTGTTCTCCGGTGGCGGGTTCTCCCCCGAGCTGTACGAGCTGAAGGAGTCGCGCACGTTCAAGAACGGCGCCCTCGTCGTCCGGTACGCCAAGATCACAACCGTCTGACCCTGGCGTGGCGGATGTCGCCCCCGGTAGGTTCGCGGCGACCTTTGCGAACCCAGGGGAGGGCGCATGCGCAAGGCTCTCAGAATGCTGCTGGCGCTGACGATGTCCATAGGGGCAGTCGGCGCCGGCAGCGTGACGGCAGGGGCGGCGACCGCCGAGACCGTGCCGGACATCAAGGAACGCATCCTCAAGATTCCCGGGATGAGTTTCGTCGAGGAGAAGCCCTACGAGGGCTTCCGCTACCTCGTGTTGAACTATCAGCAGCCTGTCGACCACAAGAACCCGGCCAAGGGCACCTTCCAGCAGCGCTTCACCCTGCTGCACAAGGCCACGGACCGGCCCACCGTTTTCTACACCTCCGGTTACAACGTCTCCACCAACCCGTCCCGCAGCGAGCCGGCCCGGATCGTCGACGGCAACCAGGTGTCGATGGAGTACCGCTTCTTCACTCCGTCCCGCCCGAAGCCGGCCGACTGGTCCAAGCTCGACATATGGCAGGCGGCCACTGACCAGCACCGCCTCTACCAGGCCCTCAAGCCGGTCTACGGCAAGAACTGGCTGGCCACCGGCGGCAGCAAGGGCGGCATGACCGCCACCTACTTCCGCCGCTTTTATCCGAATGACATGAACGGCACCGTGGCCTACGTCGCGCCCAACGACGTGGTCAACAACGAGGACTCGGCCTACGACCGGTTCTTCGCGGGCGTGGGCGACAAGGCATGCCGCACCCAGCTGGAGTCCGTGCAGCGCGAGGCGCTCGTACGCCGCGACGAGATCGTCGCGCGCTACCAGAAGTGGGCCGACGCCCAGGGCAAGACCTTCAAGGTCGTCGGCAGCGCCGACAAGGCCTACGAGAACGTCGTCCTCGACCTCGTGTGGGCGTTCTGGCAGTACCACCTGCAGAGCGACTGCAAGACCGTCCCCGCGACGAAGGCGTCCACGGACGACCTCTACAAGTTCCTCGACGAGATCTCCGGCTTCGACGCCTACACCGACCAGGGCCTGGAGCAGTTCACGCCGTACTACTACCAGGCGGGCACCGAGCTCGGCGCCCCGACGTTCAAGGCCCCGCACCTGAAGGGCCTGCTGCGCTACCCGGGCATCTACCAGCCGCGCAACTACGTGCCGCGCGACATACCGATGACGTTCCGCAACGGCGCCATGGCGGACGTCGACCGCTGGGTGCGCGAGGACAGCAAGCGCATGCTGTTCGTCTACGGGCAGAACGACCCGTGGAGCGCCGAACCGTTCCGCCTCGGCAAGAACGCCGAGGCCCGGCACGACTACCGGTTCTACGCGCCGGGCGGCAACCACGGCACCAAGATCGCCGATCTGGTGGCCGACGAGCGGGCCAAGGCCACGGCCGAGGTCCTGCGCTGGGCCGGCGTCGCGCCCGCGACCGTGCAGAAGGACGACCGGCACGCCAAGCCGCTGGCGCCCTACGACGCGAAGCTCGACCGCTCGCCCGTCGAGCAGAAGTCCACGCTGCGGCCGTAGGCCCCGCGCGCCCTCAGGACAGGCGGCGGGCGCACCCCACCGGTGCCCCGCCGCCGACCTGTACGTACAGGTCCGTGTCCGGCGGGCAGTCGTCGCGGGTACGGGCGGTCTCCTCCACGCGGAACTCCGGGGACCGGGCCGCCGTGCCCTCGCAGGCGGTCTCCTTCACCACGCCGTGCCGCTCGGTGTACACGCAGTCGCCCACGACCGTCAGCGGGCCGCCGCCCCGGCCGGGGTCGCCGGGATGCGGGGGCCGCAGGTTACGCATGCAGGCGTAGCCCTCAGGGGCGCTCTCCGACTCCGACGTGCCGGTGTTGACGGCCGTGATGTGCAGGACGAAGTCCGTGGTCTGCGGGCAGCGCGGGCCCCCGGCCTGCGGGCCGTAATAGCGGGCGAGGACGGTCGCGGTGGCCTGCTCGCTGGCGCAGTCCACCTCCCCGAAGGCCGGCCGGCCCCGGCCGGCGCACGAGCCCCGGTCCAGGAACGCGGCACCGCCTCCCGGCGCGGACGGCGACATAGCCGCCCCCTCGCCCTGGGCGACGCTCTCCGCCCCCGTGCGGCCCGGGGCATGGCAGCCGGTGAGCACGCACGACCCGTACAGGACCGCCAACGCGAACAGCGCCTCCGGCAGCGCGCGATGGCGCATGTTCTCCCCCAAACACCGTACGAGCGTCCACTGTTACCCGACGGCCACCAGCGCACGCCAGGCGTGCGGGAGGGTTCGCGGAGGGTGACCGCACGCCCCTTCCCCTGACGGCCTCGCTTCCCACTCCGGCGGTCCGCCGCCGGCGCAGCGGGAGGGGTACGCACCGGCGACGGCGGGCTGCCGGCCGCAGGCGGCGGAGAGGGTGGCCGGCACCGCGGTCAGCGGCGGGACCGGCACCGCTCTGCGGAGTACCAGCGGCAGCACGCCTGTGTGACGGGCCGCGCCCCGGAGCGGTTCCGCGGGGGCCGGTCTAGCCCGTGGCGCCGCGGGCCTTGCCGAAGCCGCGCGCCCTGCCGAACCGCACGGGCGCGCGCAGGGTCAGCAGCTTCGCGCGGGGGGCGAGCCGGCGGACCATCGCGAACACCGACTCCGTGCGGGAACGGTCGGCGTCCAGCACCGTGAAGAGGTTGACGCCCAGGTAGAAGGTGATCGCGGCGTTGGCCAGGTCGCGCGGGGGCGTGAGCCGGGCGAGCGGGGTGCCGCCGATGACCCGCTCCAGGGTCTCCTCCATGAACGCCAGCCACGGTTCCACCCGGACCCGGATCTCCTGGCGCAGCTCGGGCTTGGCGACGGCGGCGGCGACAAGCTCGGACAGGAGCGTGATGTGGCCGCCCTCGAGGTCGTCGCGGTAGATGCGGGTGGCGCACTCGGCGAGCTCCTCCAGCGTGCTCGCGTCCGCGACGGTGGCGGTGTGCCGCTCCATCCGCTCGGCGGACGAGCGGTCCAGCGCCGCGAGCAGCAGCGGGTCGACACCACCGAAGTGGTAGAAGACGAGCGCCGAATTGACGTCGGCCTCCTTGGCGATCGTGCGCGCGCTGGCCTTGCCGTACCCCTGCGTGCGCAGGATCGTGCCCGCCGCGGTGATCAGCCGTTCCTTGGTCTCCACCGACATGTGCCGCCCTCTCGAAGAGCGTTCATCATACGGTTTAAGCGACCGATCAAAACGACGGTTCAGAGCGACCGCGACGGCCACTGCTCACGCAGCAGCCGCACGGTCTCGCTGATCGCCGGCCGGCGGGCCGCGCCGGTGCGCCAGTAGGTGAACAGCCGCCTCACGGGGACGGGTTTGAGCGGTACCGCCCGCACGCCCTCCGGGATCGGGCCACGGCCCAGCCGGGGCAGGAGCGCGATGCCCAGGCCCGCCGCGACGAGGGCGACCTGCGTGTGGTTCTCGGCGGCCTGGTAGGCGAGGTCCGGCTCGCTGCCGCCGGCCCGCAGGGTGCGCACGAGCCAGTCATGGCAGACGGTGTCGGGCGGCTGGCAGATCCAGCGCTGGTGCGCCAGGTCCGCGTGGCCCAGCCGCTCGCGCCCGGCCAGCGGATGGCCGCGCGGCACCAGCACGTCGCACAGGTCGTCGCCGATCCTCGCCCGCCCCAGCCCCTCCGGCGCGGGCAGCGGCGCGATGTCCCACTCGAAGGTGACCGTCAGATCGAGCACCCCCTGGGCCACCAGACCGACGGACAGGTGCGGGTCGACCTCGACCAGGCGGGCGTCCAGGGCGGGGTGCTCGTGGGCCAGAGCGGCCAGCACGCCCGGCAGGAGGCCGCGCGCGGCCGACGCGAACGCCCCGATCACCAGGCGTCCCGCCGGCACCCCGCGCTGCTCCTCCAGGTCGGTCTCCGCCCGCTCGACCATGGCCAGCAGTTCGCGGGCCGTCTCCGCCAGCCGCACGGCCGCGTCGGTCAGCGCCACCCCGCGCCCCCGGCGCTCCAGCAAGGTGGTGCGGGTCTCGCGCTCCAGCTTGGTGATCGACTGGGAGACGGCGGAGGGGGTGTACCCCAGGGCGACGGCGGCGGCGCTGACCGAGCCGTGCACCGATACGGCGTGCAGGGCGCGCAGGCGGGACAGGTCCAGCATGGTCTTCCAACCCCCCATTGTTGAGCGTTGCTGAATCCCATCATGAAGAAGTACGAGCTGGTGCTACATGGTGGGTGCAGCTGATCCTCGGGGCATGCGTCCACTGCACATAGCCCTGGCCGTCGCCGTCGCGGCGCTGTGGGGCGTCAACTTCGTCGTCATCCACGTCGGCCTCGAGCACTTCCCGCCCCTGCTCTTCTGCGGGCTGCGCTTCCTCGCGGCCGCGCTGCCCGCCGTCTTCCTCGTGGGGCGGCCGCCGGTGAAGTGGCGGTGGATCATCGGGGTGGGACTGGCGCTCGGGGTGGGCAAGTTCGGGCTGCTGTTCGTCGGGATGCACGCGGGGATGCCGACCGGGCTGTCCTCGCTGGTCCTGCAGGCCCAGGCGGTCTTCACCGCCCTCTTCGCCATGGTCGCCCTCGCGGAACGCCCGGGCGCGGTACGGCTGCTGGGCATGGCCGTGGCCTCGGCGGGCATCGTCGTGGCGGCCCTGGACGAGGGCGCCTCCGGGCCGCTGCTCGGCTTCGGCCTGGTCGTGGTCGCGGCGGCCTTCTGGGGCGTGTCCAACATCCTGACCCGCAAGGCCGCGCCGGCCGACGCCCTGAGCTTCACCGTGTGGATCAGCACCGTCCCGGTGCTGCCCCTGTTGCTGCTGTCCCTCGTCTTCGAGGGCCCGGCCGCCGACGCCCGGGCCCTGCGCTCCCTCGACTGGAGCGGCGTCGGCGCCCTGCTGTTCGTCGCCTGGGTCAGCACCGTGCTCGGCTTCGGCGCCTGGAGCTTCCTGATGCGCACCTACGACGCCTCGGCCGTCGCCCCGTTCACCCTGCTGGTGCCGGTCTTCGGCATGTCCTCGGCGGCGCTGCTGCTGGGGGAGGACGTGAGCGTGCCGCGGTGGTGCGCGGCGGTGCTGCTGGTGGGCGGCGTCGCGGTCACCTCGCTGGCGGGGCGGCGGCGACCAGCCCCCGCAAGTACTCCGCTCCCGGCCCGGCCAGCTGCGGGAACTCCGCAGCCTGCGGATGCCAGCGCTTCTCGTACTCCCAGCACAGCCAGCCGTCCCAGCCGGCACGGCTGAGCACCCCCACGCAGGCGCCCAGCGGCAGCACGCCCGCGCCCAGCGGCAGCGGCGCGCTCTCCTGCGCCGAGGCGACGTCCTTGACCTGCACATAGCCCAGGTGGGGGGCCAGCGCCGGGAAGCTGACGGCGGGTTCCTCCCCGCCCAGCCAGGTGTGCAGCACGTCCCACAGCGCACCGATGCTGCCGTGCCCCACGGGGCCCAGGATGCGCACCGCGTCCTGGGCCCTGCGGTGCGAGTCGTGGGTCTCCAGCAGGACGCGGACGCCCGAGTCGGCGGCGAGCGGCGCGACGGTGGCCAGGCGGCGCGCCGCGACCGCGTCGGCCTCCGCCGCCGGCCGGTGCCCGCCGCCGGGGAACACCCGCACGAACGGCGCCCCCAGATCCCCGGCGAGCCGGACCAGGGCGTCCAACTCGGCCAGCACCGGCTCGTCGGGCCCGGGCGCGGCGACCCGGGCGTACCCGGCCAACGCCAGGATGCCGATCCCGGCCTCGGCGAACTGCCCGGCCGTCGCCGCCCGCTGCGCGAGGCCGATCCCCGGGTGCACGGGTTCCTCCGGGTCGGCCCTCAGCTCGACCCCGTCGTAGCCGTGCGCACGGGCGAGCCGCACGACGTCGCTCAGGCACATTCCGGGCACACCGAGAGTGGAGAAGGCCAGCTTCATGCTGATCGGTTTCCCCGTAACCGGGCGGGAAATGCCCCTGGTGCCGAAGACGGGAGGATCCGGGCAGATGACGGTCAGGAACATACGCATCGCCATGAACGGCGTCACCGGCCGCATGGGCCACCGCCAGCACCTCGTGCGGTCCGTCCTCGCCCTGCGCGAACAGGGCGGCATCGATGCCGGGGACGGCACGACACTGTGGCCCGACCCGGTCCTCGTCGGGCGCGACGGGCGCAAGCTGGCGGCGCTCGCGGCACGCCACGGGATCGGGCCTTGGTCCACCGACCTCGACGCCGTCCTCGCCGACCCGGCCGTCGAGGTCTACTTCGACGCCCAGGTCACCGCCGCCCGCGAAGGCGCCGTGCGCAAGGCCATTGCGGCGGGCAAGCACGTCTACTGCGAGAAGCCCACCGCCGCGGGCCACGCGGGCGCCCTCGCCCTGGCCCGCCTCGCCGACCGGGCCGGGGTGCGGCACGGGGTCGTCCAGGACAAGCTCTTCCTGCCCGGGCTGCGCAAGCTCAAGCGGCTCGCCGACGGCGGCTTCTTCGGCAGGGTGCTGTCCGTGCGCGGCGAGTTCGGCTACTGGGTCTTCGAGGGCGACTGGCAGCCGGCGCAGCGGCCCTCGTGGAACTACCGGTCCCAGCACGGCGGCGGCATCGCCGCCGACATGTTCCCCCACTGGGAGTACGTCCTGCGCGAGCTGGCCGGACCCGTACGGGCCGTCCAGGCGCGGCTGGTCACCCACATTCCCCGCCGCTGGGACGAACGGGGCGCCGCCTACGAGGCGACCGCCGACGACGCCGCCTACGCGGTCTTCGAGCTGGAGGGCGGAGCCGTCGCACAGTTCAACTCCTCCTGGGCGGTGCGGGTGCACCGCGACGAGCTGCTGGAGCTGCAGATCGACGGCACCGAGGGCTCGGCCGTCGCGGGCCTGCGCCACTGCCGTATCCAGCACCGCGCCGCCACCCCCAGGCCCGTATGGGACCCCGACCGGCCCGCCGGCCAGGACTTCCGCGCCCAGTGGCAGGAGGTGCCGGACAACGGCGACGCCGGGGACGCCGGGGACGACGGACCGTACGCCAACGCCTTCAAGGCGCAGTGGGAGCTGTTCCTGCGCCATGTGGCCCTCGGCGACCCCTGGCGCTTCGACCTGCACGCGGGCGCCCGCGGGGTCCAGCTGGCGGAGCTGGCCCGGCGGTCCTCCGCCGAGGGACGCCGGGTGGCCGTGCCGGAGTCCGCGCCGTGATCCGGCTGCCGGACGCCACCGGGGCGCTGCGCCCGTACGAGCCCCGGCCCGCCGTGCCCGTGCCACCGGGGCCGCCCCCTTCGAGCCGCACGCTCTACGCGGCCGCCCACGTCGTCGTGGACCCCTTCGGCGACACCACGCCCTACGGCCGGGCCACCCTGGACTGGGACGCCACGCTGGCCTTCCGCCGGCACCTGTGGGCACACGGCCTCGGGGTGGCCGAGGCGATGGACACCGCCCAGCGCGGCATGGGCCTGGACTGGCCGGCCGCCGCCGAGCTCGTGCGGCGCTCCGCGGCCGAGGCGAGGGCCGTGGGCGGCCTCCTGGTGTGCGGGGCGGGCACGGACCAGCTGGCGCCGCCCTACGGGCCCCTGGAGGCGGTCGTGGCGGCCTACGAGGAGCAGCTGGCCGTGGTGGAGGCGGCCGGTGCCCGGGCCGTCCTCATGGCTTCCCGTGCCCTGGCCGCCGTCGCCACGGGACCGGACCACTACGAGGAGGTTTACGGGCGGCTGGTGCGCCAAACGGCCGAACCCGTGATCCTCCACTGGCTCGGCCCCATGTTCGACCCCGCGCTGGAGGGCTACTGGGGCAGCACCGACCTGGAGGAGGCCACCGCGACCCTCCTGCGGATCGTGACCGCCCACCCGGAGAAGGTCGAGGGGGTGAAGGTGTCCCTGCTGGACGCCGGGCACGAGCGCGAGCTCAGGCGCCGGCTGCCCGCGGGCGTGCGCTGCTACACCGGCGACGACCTCCACTACCCCGCTCTCCTCGCCGGCGACGGGCAGGCGCACAGCCACGCCCTGCTCGGGGCTCTCGACCCGCTGGGTCCGCTCGCCGCCCACGCCGTGCGCCTGCTCGACGCCGGGGACCGCTCCGGCTGCCGGGCCGCCCTCGACGCGGCCGTCCCTCTGGCCCGGCACCTCTTCGAGCCGCCGACCCGCTGCTACAAGACGGGCATCGTCCTGCTCGCCTGGCTGGCCGGTCACCAGAGGCACTTCGCGATGGCCGGCGGCCTGCACGCCGCGCGCCCGCTGCCGCACCTGGCCCGGGCCTACGAACTGGCCGACGGCCTCGGCCTGTTCCCGGACCCGGCGGCGGCCGAGGCCAAGATGGCCGCTCTGCTGGCCGTCCACGGGGTCGAGCGGTGACCGGGGCGCCGGAGCGGCTGAGCCTGAACCAGCAGACGGTGCGCCAGTGGTCACTGCCCGAGCTGGTGGCGGGCTGCGCGGCCGCCGGGGTGCGGTCCGTCGGGCTGTGGCGGGAGCCCGTTCGGCAGTACGGGACGCGGGCCGCCGCCCGGCTCGTACGCGGCGCCGGACTGGCCGTCAGCAGCCTGTGCCGCGGCGGCTTCCTGACGGCGGCCGAGCCGGCCGCCCGGGCCGCCGCCCTCGCCGACAACCGGGCCGCGATCGAGGAGGCGGCCGTCCTGGGCACGGACACGCTCGTGCTGGTCTCCGGCGGCCTGCCACCCGGCAGCCGCGACCTGGCCGGCGCCCGCGAGCGGGTGGCCGACGCCCTCGCCGAACTGGCCCCCCGCGCGGCCGGACACGGGGTGCGGCTGGCGATCGAGCCGCTGCACCCGATGTTCGCCTCCGACCGCTGCGTGGTCTCCACCCTCCGCCAGGCCCTCGACCTCGCCGAACGCTTCCCCGCCGACCACGTGGGCGTCGTCGTGGACACCTACCACCTGTGGTGGGACGACACGGTCGCCGGCCAGCTCGAACGGGCGGGGCGCGGCGGGCGTATCGCGGCCTTCCAGCTCGCCGACTGGGTCACTCCGCTGCCCGAGGGGGTCCTGCTGGGGCGGGGGCAGCTGGGGGACGGGTGCGTGGACCTGCGGTGGTTCAGCCGGCGCCTGGACGCGGCGGGTTATACGGGCCCGGCCGAGGTGGAGATCTTCCAGCCGGGGCTGTGGCGGCGGCCGGGCGCGGAGGTGCTGGCCGAGGTGATCGACCGCTATCGCGCCCATGTGCAGTGAGCTGGGGGTTTCCCACCCAACGTAACGGAATGATAACGCCTCGGAATCGCTGCAACCCTTCAGGGCTCAGGTGGGTCGTTATGGTCATCAGGCTTCCCGGGGAGGGATCCGGGGGGATTCGGGGAAGCCGGTTCCGGGGGGAACGCGAGGGGCTCGGTCGTCGGACCGGGCCCCTCGAATCATGGTGAACCGGTCCGGTCGGATTGTTTCCGGCCGTGGCCGTGGCCGGGGCCGGGCCGGGGCCCGGCCGGGAGCCGGCCCAGGAAGCGGAACCACGGCTGCCCACAGGCCCGAACGCTCTGTCGGACCCCGGCGGTACCGTCGGGGCATGGTGCAACTGGCAGTGGTCGAAGGGGTCCTCGAGCGGATCACCTACGCCAACGAGGAGAGCGGCTACACCGTCGCCCGCGTCGACACCGGCCGCGGCGGCGGCGACCTCCTCACGGTGGTCGGCTCGCTGCTGGGCGCGCAGCCGGGCGAGTCGCTGCGGCTGGAGGGCCGCTGGGGCTCCCACCCCCAGTACGGGCGGCAGTTCACGGTGGAGAACTACACCACGGTGCTGCCCGCCACCATCCAGGGCATCCGCCGCTACCTGGGCTCCGGCCTGATCAAGGGCATCGGACCGCGCATCGCCGACCGCATCGTCAGCCACTTCGGCACCGACACGCTCGACGTCATCGAGACCGAGCCCGGGCGCCTGATCGAGGTGCCCGGCCTGGGCCCCAAGCGCACCAAGTCCATCGGCGCCGCCTGGGAGGAGCAGAAGGCCATCAAGGAGGTCATGGTCTTCCTCCAGGGCGTCGGCGTCTCCACCTCCATCGCCGTGCGCATCTACAAGAAGTACGGCGACGCCTCGATCTCCGTCGTCCGCAACCAGCCCTACCGGCTGGCCGCCGACGTCTGGGGCATCGGCTTCCTGACCGCCGACCGCATCGCCCAGTCCGTCGGCATCCCGCACGACAGCCCCGAGCGGGTCAAGGCCGGACTGCAGTACGCCCTGTCCCAGTCCGCCGACCAGGGGCACTGCTTCCTGCCCGAGGAGCGGCTGATCGCCGACGCGGTCAAGCTCCTCCAGGTCGACACGGGCCTGGTCATCGACTGCCTCGCCGAACTCGCCGCCGAGGAGGAGGGCGTGGTCCGCGAGAGCGTCCCCGGGCCGGAGGGCGGGGAGCCGGTCACCGCCGTCTACCTCGTCCCCTTCCACCGCGCCGAGCTCTCCCTGGCGGCCCAGCTGACGCGGCTGCTGCGCACGCAGGACGACCGCCTGGCCGCCTTCGGCGACGTCGACTGGGACAAGGCCCTGCTCTGGCTCGCCGGCCGCACGGGCGCGGAGCTCGCGCCCGAGCAGCAGGAGGCGGTCCGCCTCGCGCTCACCAGCCGCGTCGCGGTCCTCACCGGCGGCCCCGGCTGCGGCAAGTCCTTCACTGTGCGGTCCGTGGTCGAGCTGGCCCGGGCCAAGAAGGCCAAGGTCGTGCTGGCCGCCCCCACCGGCCGGGCCGCCAAGCGGCTGTCCGAGCTCACCGGCGCCGACGCCTCCACCGTGCACCGGCTGCTGGAGCTCAAGCCCGGCGGCGACGCGGCGTACGACCGGGACCGGCCGCTGGACGCCGACCTGGTCGTCGTCGACGAAGCCTCCATGCTCGATCTGCTGCTGGCCAACAAGCTGGTCAAGGCCGTCCCGCCGGGGGCCCACCTGCTGCTCGTGGGAGACGTGGACCAGCTGCCGTCGGTGGGGGCCGGCGAGGTGCTGCGCGACCTCCTCGCCCCGCAGAGCCCCGTCCCCGCCGTCCGGCTCACCCGCATCTTCCGGCAGGCACAGCAGTCCGGCGTGGTGACCAATGCACACCGCATCAACTCCGGGGCGCAGCCCATCACTCAGGGGATGACGGATTTCTATCTCTTCGCCGAGGAGGACACCGAGGAGGCCGGCCGGCTCACCGTGGACGTGGCCGCCAGACGCGTCCCCGCGAAGTTCGGGCTCGATCCGCGCCGGGACGTGCAGGTCCTGGCCCCCATGCACCGTGGCCCGGCCGGCGCGGGCACCCTCAACGGCCTCCTGCAGCAGGCCATTACCCCCGCACGGCCCGACCTGCCCGAGCGGCGCTTCGGCGGCCGGGTCTTCCGGGTCGGCGACAAGGTCACCCAGGTCCGCAACAACTACGAGAAGGGGCAGAACGGCGTCTTCAACGGCACGGTGGGCGTGGTCACGGCCCTGGACGTCGTCGAGCAGCGGCTGACCGTGCGCACCGACGAGGACGAGGAGGTCGGCTACGACTTCGACGAACTGGACGAGCTCGCCCACGCCTACGCCGTGACCATCCACCGCTCCCAGGGCAGCGAATACCCGGCGGTGGTGATCCCCGTCACGACCGGCGCCTGGATGATGCTGCAGCGCAATCTGCTCTATACAGCCGTTACCCGGGCAAAAAAACTCGTGGTGCTGGTCGGCTCGCGGCGCGCGCTGGCCCAGGCGGTGCGTACGGTCTCGGCAGGCAGGCGCTTCACCGCCCTGGATCACCGGCTCGCGGGGGGCGGGGGAGGTGGCGTTCGTCTCTGAACGGTTTACCAATCCGGGCGAACGGGGCAGGATGGGCAGGCTGGACGGCACTCAGTGCCGTCTTTAGGCCCTATGGCCGACCCCGAGTGCACGTACATCGTCCAAATGGGGGAAGGTAGGGGTAGTCAGGGCACCTCGAAGAAGAGGCACAACGTCGGTGAGGGATGACGTGAGCGACAACTCTGTAGTACTGCGGTACGGGGACGGCGAATACACCTACCCGGTGGTCGACAGCACCGTCGGCGACAAGGGCTTCGATATCGGCAAGCTCCGCGCCCAGACCGGTCTGGTGACCCTGGACTCCGGCTACGGCAACACCGCCGCCTACAAATCCGCGATCACCTACCTCGACGGCGAGCAGGGCATCCTGCGCTACCGCGGCTACCCGATCGAGCAGCTCGCCGAGCGCAGCTCGTTTCTCGAGACGGCGTTCCTGCTGATCAACGGTGAGCTGCCGACCGTCGACGAGCTGGCGACCTTCAAGGGCGAGATCACCCAGCACACGCTGCTGCACGAGGACGTCAAGCGGTTCTACGACGGCTTCCCCCGGGACGCCCACCCGATGGCCATGCTGTCGTCCGTGGTCAGCGCGCTGTCGACCTTCTACCAGGACAGCCACAACCCGTTCGACGAGAAGCAGCGCCACCTGTCCACGATCCGGCTGCTCGCCAAGCTGCCGACGATCGCGGCCTACGCGTACAAGAAGTCGATCGGCCACCCGGTCGTCTACCCGCGCAACGACCTCGGCTACGTCGAGAACTTCCTGCGTATGACCTTCTCGGTGCCCGCCGCGGAGTACGAGCTGGACCCGGTCGTCGTCAGCGCCCTCGACAAGCTGCTGATCCTGCACGCCGACCACGAGCAGAACTGCTCCACCTCCACCGTGCGCCTGGTCGGCTCCTCGCAGGCGAACATGTTCGCCTCGGTCTCCGCCGGCATCAGTGCCCTGTGGGGCCCGCTGCACGGTGGCGCCAACCAGTCGGTGCTGGAGATGCTCGAGGACATCCAGGCCAACGGTGGCGACGTCGACTCCTTCATCCGCAAGGTGAAGAACAAGGAGGACGGCGTCCGCCTGATGGGCTTCGGGCACCGCGTCTACAAGAGCTTCGACCCCCGGGCGAAGATCATCAAGGCGGCGGCGCACGATGTCCTCTCGGCGCTCGGCAAGTCCGACGAGCTGCTGGACATCGCGCTGAAGCTGGAGGAGCACGCGCTCTCCGACGACTACTTCGTCTCGCGCAACCTCTACCCCAACGTGGACTTCTACACCGGTCTGATCTACCGGGCGATGGGCTTCCCCACCGAGATGTTCACCGTGCTCTTCGCGCTCGGCCGGCTCCCCGGCTGGATCGCCCAGTGGCACGAGATGATCAAGGAGCCCGGCTCCCGCATCGGCCGTCCGCGCCAGATCTACACGGGCGTCGTCGAGCGCGACTTCGTCCCCGTCGAGCAGCGCTGACCCTCGTCTGCATGAAGGCGCCCCGCACCACACCGGTGCGGGGCGCCTTCGCGTGTTCTCGCGTGGGCGGCGGGAGTCGTCCGAGGACGTCGGCCGCCGCGGCCGCCCACCATGCGTGTACGCGGTCATATATGTACACAGCAAGTGAAAAGCGCCCCGACTCCGATCCCCCCACGGGTCGGAGCGAGGCGCTTTCCTGCCCCGGCACGGATTCCCCCCACGGGATCCGGCCGGGAGCGGACGGACGCGATCTGCCGGGACGCGTACGTACGGGAGGGCCGCTCAAAGCTCCCCGGGTACGTGCCCCGGCCACGCGTGGCCGGTCCGTCCCCCAAGACGATCCAGCACTGCCTGGTTAGACCAATGTCCCCCCGCGATGGTTACCTCCCAATCGCTGTGATCTAGGTCTCCCGGAGCAAGCGGGCGTAAAAGGGCAAGACCCTACTTGTAGGGATTACGTGAAAGTCGTGTCCGCTCATCCCTGGCCGACGAGCTCGTATCCGGCCTCGTCCACCGCGGCGCGGACGGTCTCCTCGTCCAGCGGGGTGTCGGACGTCACGGTCACCTCGCCCGTGGCGGCCACGGCCGCGACCGAGGTGACGCCGTCGATCGCGGAGATCTCACTGGTGACCGCGGACTCGCAGTGGCCGCAGGTCATGCCGGTCACCTTGTAGACGGTGGTGGTCATGGGCGTACTCCTCGGAAAGTGTCGTGCCGTGCCTTCTGGTGCGGACAGCACTTTACCCCCCGGGGGTATTCCCCGGAGGGTAAAGGTCAGGGATTTAAGGTTTCTGCGGGGTCAGGAGCGGCCCCGGCCCCGGCCGTTGCGGCCGGGACGCTGCGTCACCCAGGTCCGGATGGTGTCGGCGAACCAGTACGGCCTGCCGTCCTCGGTGAGGTCGGGGGCCGGCAGCAGTCCGTGCTTGCGGTACGAGCGCACGGTATCGGCCTGGACGCCGATGTGTGCCGCGATGTCCTTGTAGGACCAGAGTCGACGGTCGGTCATCTCTCGCGCCTCTCCGCTGCGCCGCAGCCACGGAGGGGGGTCCGTTGGGGGAGCTGCGGCGCGGCCGTTCTTGATCGCTAGCCTGTCCCCGGACAACGACGGAGAGTGACCATGGCGGAGGGCTGTCGGGCTTCTGTGACGGAAAGCTCGCGCGGGCGTGACGACCGTGACGGGAAGGTGACTCGGTAACAGGCGTGCGCGCCTCAGCCGACGCTGTGCGCCACCCGCACGGGCCGGTTCTCCCGACGCGAGAGCTCACAGGCTTCCGCGACGAGCAGCGCCCGCAGCCCCTCCTGCCCGGGGCAGGGGTTCTGGCTCTTCCCCCGCGCCGCCTCGACGAACGCGGCCAGCTCCGCGCGGTAGGCGTCCGCGAACCGCTCCAGGAAGCCCGGCCAGGGCCGCTCGGGCCCCGCGGGGCCGCCCGGCTCCGCCGACGTCATGGGCGTCCGCGCGCCGAGCCCGGCCACCCACTGGTCGCGCTCGCCCGACAGCTCCATCCGCACGTCGTACCCGGCGCCGTTGTAACGGGTGGCGGTCGCCGTCACCAGCGTGCCGTCGTCCAGGGTGAGCAGGGCGGTGGCGGTGTCCACGTCGCCCGCCTCCCGGAAGAAGGCCGCGCCGCCGTTCGAGCCCCGCGCGTACACCTCCACCACCTCACGGCCCGTCACCCAGCGCACGGCGTCGACGTCGTGGACGAGGCAGTCGCGGAACAGCCCGCCGGACAGCGGTACGAACTCCGCCGGCGGCGGCACGGCGTCGGAGTTGACGCACCGGATGGTGTGCACCCGCCCCAGCGCCCCCGACCGCAGCGCCTCGCGGGCCGCCCGGAACCCGGCGTCGAAGCGGCGCTGGAAGCCGATCTGCAGCAGGGTGCCCGCCGCCTCCACCTCGCGCAGCGCGGCGGCCGTGCCCGCCGGGTCCAGGGCCAGGGGCTTCTCACAGAAGGCGGGCAGCCCGGCCCGGGCCGCCCGGGTGATCAGCTCCGGATGGGAGGCGGTCGCGGTGGCGATGACCACGGCGTCGCTCGCCGCCAGGACCTCCCGCGCCGACCCGACGGTGCGGGCCCCGGCGACGCGCCCCGCCAGCGCCCGCGCCCTGGCGGGCTCGGCGTCGGCGATCACCAGCTCGCCGACGCCCTCCGTCGTGGCGAGCGCTTCCGCGTGGAACGATCCGATGCGGCCCGCCCCCAGCAGGCCGACGCGCAGGCGGTCACTGGTCATGGTTTCCCGTCCGTTCCGTCGTCGTCGGTCCGTCAGTTCGCCGCCGCGCTCACGCCCGGGCCGGGCCCGGCGCGTACAGGGCCGGGCGTTCGGCCAGCGCGACCGTCGTGCGCTCGCCGCTCGCCTGGGCCCGTACGCCCGCCTCGCAGACGGCGGCGGCCGCGTAGCCGTCCCAGGCGCTCGGGCCGGTGGTCTCGCCGCGCCGGGTGGCGTCGACCCAGGCCTGCACCTGACGGTCGTAGGCGTCCCGGAAGCGCACCACGTAGTCCTGGGCGATCTCGCCGCCCCACCGCCCGGCGGCGTTCACGTACAGCCCGTGGGCGTCGCCGGCCCGCGCGGTGCCGTGCTCGCCGACCGCCTCGCAGCGCACCTGGTAGCCGAAGCCGCAGTTGACGAAGATCTCGACGTCGACGATCGCTCCGCCGGAGGTCTCGAGGAGGACGAGCTGCGGGTCGCTCAGCGCCTCCGGCGCGGCGCCCGAGGGGGCCGGCCGCAGGACGGTGACGGCGGTGATCTCCTGCTCCAGCAGCCAGCGCGTGACGTCGATCTCGTGCACCACCGAGTCGTTGATCATCATCTGGCTGGTGAAGCCCGGCGGCGTGGAGGCGTTGCGGTGCGTGCAGTGCAGCATCAGCGGCCGGCCGAGCCCGCCCGCGTCCAGCAGCGCCTTCAGCTGCGCGAACTCCGCGTCGTAGCGGCGCATGAAGCCCACCTGTACCCGCCGGTGGCCCAGTCGCTCCTCCGCCCGGACCACCCGCAGGGCGGACGCGGCGTCCGGGGTGAGCGGTTTCTCGCACAGGACGGGCAGGTCGTGCGCGAACGCCTCGAGCAGCGCCGCCTCGTGGGCCGGGCCGGGGGAGGCGACGAGCACGGCGTCGACATCGGCGCAGGCCATGGCGGCGGCCGGGTCGGTGTAGGCGGCGCAGCCGTCGACGAGGGCGGCCACCGACTTCGCGCGGTCGCCGTCGATGTCGACGACGGCGCTCACCCGCGCCCCGCTGATGACCTGGTCGATGCGCCGGACGTGGTCCGAGCCCATGCTGCCGGTGCCGATCACGGCCACGCCGAGTGTTCCGTCTCGCGTCATTGCTGGTCCTCGGGGAAGTGTCGTCGCTAGGCGCCGCAGGAGCGCAGGAAGGCGCGGGTGCGCCGGGCGATGGGCAGCGGCCGGTCGGGCGGGCAGGGGTACATGTCCTGCTCGACGATGGCGAACAGGTCCACGCCGAGCCCCTGCGCCGCGGCCAGGACGGGCTCCAGCGCCGGGACGCCGCGCGGCGGTTCGCACATCACGCCCTGCCGCACGGCCGGGCCGAAGGGGGTGCCCTGTTCGAGCACGTCGGCCAGGACCGCGGGGTCCACCTGCTTGAGGTGGAGGTAGTCGATCCGCTCGCCGTAGGTCTTGATGAGCTTGACGCTGTCGCCGCCGCAGTAGGCGTAGTGCCCGGTGTCCAGGCAGAGGTTGACCAGGCCCGGGTCGGTGGCGTCCAGGAGGCGCTCGACGTGCGCCTCGGTGTCGATGTGGGTGTCGGCGTGCGGGTGGACGGCGATGGAGAGCCCGTAGCGGCTCATGACCTCGCGCGCCAGGCGTTCCATGCCGGTGTTGAGGTGGCGCCACTGTTCGGCGGTGAGCTCGGGGCTCTCGATGATGTCGGCCGTCTTGTCGTCGCGCCAGAAGGCGGGGATGACCACGAGGTGGTGGGCGCCCATCGCCCGCGTCAGCTCGGCCACCCTGGCCACCTGCGCCCACGTCTCGTCCCAGACCGCGGGGCCGCGGTGCAGGGCGGTGAAGACCGTACCGGCGGAGACCTTGAGCCCGCGGCGGCCGGTCTCGTCGCGCAGCCGGGCCGCGTCGGTGGGCAGATAGCCGTACGGGCCCAGCTCGATCCACTCGTAGCCCGCCTCGGACACCTCGTCCAGGAAGCGTTCCCAGGGGATCTGCGCCGGGTCGTCGGCGAACCAGACGCCCCACGAATCCGGTGCGGAGCCGACGCGGATCCGGTTCAGGGCGGGGG
>NZ_JBEYZU010000030.1:0-57738 GCF_040646235.1 Streptomyces sp. NPDC046261
GCATCATCACCGAACAACACCCCCCGCAGCGAACTATCCATCCGCTCCAGCACCGCATCCAGCGCCTCCGCGAACACCGGGAACCGGCCGTACAACTCACGACCCATCCCCACCCGCTGCGAACCCTGACCCGAGAACAACACCGCCAACGACCGATCACCGATCGCCGCACCACGCGCCACCTCAGCCACCGCACCACCACCGGCCAGCAACACCGCACGGTGCTCGAAAGCCGACCGCCCCGCCGCCAGCGAGAAGCCCACATCGACCGGGGACAGCCCCTCCAAACCCGAGACCCGCTCCAGCTGCTCGGCCAGCGCGTCCTCGGTCTTGGCCGACACCAGCCACGGCACCACGGCCGGCGGCGGGGACATCGACACTGCGGGCTGCTGCTCGGTGAGAGCCTCCGCCGGGGCCGCCTGCTCCACGATCACGTGCGCGTTCGTACCGCTGATGCCGAAAGACGACACGCCCGCCCGCCACGGCCGGTCCACCTCGGGCCACGCCTGTGCCTCTGCCAGCAGCTCCACGGCTCCGGCCGACCAGTCCACGTGCGACGACGGCGCTGCCACATGCAGCGTCTTCGGCAGCACGCCTTCCCGCATCGCCATGACCATCTTGATCACACCTGCGACACCGGCCGCCGCCTGCGTGTGGCCCAGGTTGGACTTCACCGAGCCCAGCCACAACGGCCGGTCCTCCGGCCGTTCCTGCCCGTACGTGGCGAGCAGGGCCTGCGCCTCGATCGGGTCACCGAGTGGTGTGCCCGTACCGTGCCCTTCGACGACGTCCACGTCCGCGGGGGTGAGTCCGGCCGCGCGCAGCGCTCGCCGGATCACGCGCTGTTGGGAGGGGCCGTTCGGGGCGGTGAAGCCGTTGGACGCGCCGTCCTGGTTGATCGCGGACCCGCGCACCACGGCCAGCACCTGATGGCCCTTGCGGCGGGCGTCGGACAGCCGCTCGAGTACGAGCATGCCCACGCCCTCGGACCAGCCCGTGCCGTCGGCGGCGTCCGAGAACGCCTTGCACCGGCCGTCGGAGGCCAGGCCGCCCTGGCGGCTGAACTCCATCAGGGAGCCGGGGGTGGACATGACGTTGACGCCGCCGGCCAGGGCCAGTGAGCACTCGCCGTTGCGCAGGGCCTGGGCCGCCATGTGGAGGGCCACCAGGGAGGAGGAGCACGCGGTGTCCACGGTCACCGCCGGGCCTTCCAGGCCCAGGGTGTAGGAGAGCCGACCGGAGGTGGCGCTGGCGGCGATGCCTGTGCCGATGTCGCCGGTGGCGTCCGCCAGGGACCGGACGAGGAGGTAGGCGTAGTCCTGGCCGTTGGTGCCGACGTAGACGCCGGTCTGGCTGCCGCGCAGCGACACCGGGTCGATTCCGGCGCGCTCGAACGCCTCCCAGGAGGTTTCCAGCAGCAGGCGCTGCTGCGGGTCCATCGACACGGCCTCGCGCGGCGAGATGCCGAAGAAGTCGGCGTCGAAGTCCGCGACGCAGTCGAGGAATCCGCCCTTCTGGCTGACGTGGTTGCCGCGCTGGTCGACGCCGGCGTCCCGCAGGGCGTCGAGGTCCCAGCCTCGGTCCGCCGGGAAGCCGGCGATGGCGTCCGTCCCGGATGCCACCAGGTCCCAGAGGGCTTCGGGGGAGTTCGCCCCGCCCGGGTAGCGGCAGCTCATCGCCACGATGGCGATGGGTTCCGTGGCCGCGGCGAGGAGCTTGTGGTTCTGGCGCCGCAGCCGTTCGGTCTCCTTCATCGAGGACCGGAGGGCTTCGACGACTTTTTCGCTAGGCGTGGTCATTGTCAGCTCCGTCGGTCCCGCTGTCGGTCAGGGAGTTGCCGTTCAGTGCGGCGCGCACGAGGTCGTCGACGCCCATGGCGTCGATCGATTCGTCGTACGCGGCCTCGGTGCCCTCGCCGTCCCCGGCCGCGGTGTCGCTGCCCGCCCGGGTGCGGTCGGCGAGCTTGAGCAGGGGCTCCAGGACGCCGATCTCCCGCAGTTGGGCGAGGGAGACGTTGGCCAGCAGCGACCGGATGCCGGCCTGGTCCGCGTCTTCGGTCTCGTACGCGTCCTCGTCGCCGTCCCGGTCGTTGCCGGCGCCGCCGGATACGAGCTGGTCCAGCATGTGCCCGGCGAGGTCGAGCGGCGTCGGGTGGTCGAAGACGAGCGTGGCGGGGAGGCTCAGGCCGGTGGCGCCGTTGAGCTGGTTGCGCAGCTCGACGGAGCTCAGGGAGTCGAAGCCGAGGTCCCGGAAATTCCGGTCGGCGCCGACCGCGTCCACGTCGCTGTGGCCCAGTACTTCCGCGACCCGGGCGCGCACGATGTCGAGGACGACCGTGGAGCGCCGTCCGGCCGGCAGGCCGGCCAGTTTCTCGCGCAGGGCGGGGCCGGCATTGCCGGCGTCCGGCGTGGCGGTGCCGGTGGTGGCCGTTTCCGTGGGGGCTGGCAGCTCGGCCAGCAGGGGGCTGGGCCTGACGGTGGTGAAGGCGCGTACGAACTGTCCCGGTTCGACGTCGGCGACGACCGTGGTGGCGTCGGCGCTCATGACCACCTGGCGCAGCGCGGTGACGGCCAGGTCCGGGTCCAGTGGCCGGATGCCGGTGCGCTGGGCGAGGACGACCGCCCGGCTGTCGGCGGCCATGCCGTCTCCGCCCCAGGCGCCCCAGGCGATCGAGGTGGCGGCGAGGCCGTGGGCGCGCCGGTGCTCGGCCAGTGCGTCCAGGATGGCGTTCGCGGCGGCGTAGTTGCCCTGGCCGGGGTTGCCCACCGCCGCGGAGGCGGAGGAGAACAGGGCGAACACCGACAGGTCCAGGTCCCTGGTCAGTTCGTCCAGGAGGAGTGCCGAGGCGACCTTGGCGTGGAAGACCGACTCGAACCGTTCCGGGGTCAGGCTGTCCAGCACGCCGTCGTCCAGTACGCCGGCCGCGTGGACGACGCCGGTCAGGGGCGCGTCCTGCGGTATGGCGGCGAGGACGGCGGTCATCGCCTGCCGGTCGGCGCAGTCGCAGGCCGTGATCGTGACCTCGGCGCCCAGTGCGGTGAGCTCGTCGCGCAGTTCCCGTGCGCCGGGGGCGTCGGGGCCGCGGCGGCTGAGCAGCACCAGGTGGCGGGCGCCGGCGGCGGCCAGCCTGCGGGCCACCTGTGCGCCGAGGGCGCCGGTGCCGCCGGTGACCAGCACGGTGCCGGCCGGGTCCCAGGTGCGTACGGCCTGTCCCGCCGGTGCGGGCACCAGCCTGCGGCCGAAGACGGCCGCGGGCCGTACCGCCAGCTGGTCCTCGCCGTCGGAGGCGGCGAGGGCGGCCGTGAACCGGGCGCCGGAGCGCTCGTCCATGACCTCGGGCAGGTCGATCAGGCCGCCCCAGCGCTGCGGGTACTCCAGCGCGGCGACCCGGCCCAGGCCCCAGACACCGGCCTGTGCCAGGCCCGGTACGCGTTCGGAGCCCGACACGGCGACCGCGGCGCGGGTGACGCACCACAGGGGTGCCGTGATGCCGGCGTCGCCGAGGGCCTGCAGCAGTGCGGTGGTGAGCGCCAGTCCGGCGGGCACGCCGTGCGCGTCCCGCGTCGTGTCGAGGGCGAGCAGGGAGACCACGCCGTTGAACTGCCGGCCTGCGTCGGTGTGCTCGCGCAGTCGCTCGGCGAGGGCTTCGCGCTTGGGGTCGGCCACTTCGAGGCGGACCGCGTCGGGGCCCAGGAGGGCGACGACGTCGCCTGCCCAGTCCTGGCCGGTGTGTCCTGCCGGGACCACGGCGAGCCAGGTGCCGGACAGGGCGGTGGAGCGTGCCCTGCTCAGCGGCTTCCAGGTGATCAGCTGGCGCCAGCCGTCCACGGTGCTCTGCTCGCTGCGCCGGCTGCGCCAGTCCTTCAGCGCCGGCAGCACCTTGGACAGGGAGTCGCTGTCGACGTTCAGGGTCTCGACCAGGGAGTCGAAGTCCTCACCCTGGATGGCGGACCAGAACGCGGCGTCCTCGTGGGCCGCGGCGGGTGCGGCGGAGGGCTTGGTCTCCGGCCAGAACCGCTGACGCTGGAACGCGTAGGTCGGCAGGTCGGCCCGGCTCGCCCCGGTTCCGGCGAAGAAGCCGGACCAGTGCGGGCTCATGCCGTTGACGTGCAGGCGGGCCATGGCCGTGACGACCGAGGCTTCCTCACCGCGGTCCTTGCGGAGCGCCGGTACGGTCATCGCCTGCGGGAAGGCGTCGTCGAGGGTCTCCTGGGCCATCGCGCACAGGACGCCGTCGGGGCCGATCTCCACGAAGCGCGTCACGCCGCGCTCGGCGAGGGTGCGTACACCGTCGCCGAAGCGTACGGCCTGACGGATGTGGTCGACCCAGTAGCCGGGGTCGCACACCTGCTCCGCGGTGGCCATTCCACCGGTCAGGTTCGACACGAGCGGCAGGGTCGGCGCAGCGTACGACACGCTACGAGCGACCTGCCCGAAGTCCTCAAGCATGGCGTCCATATGCGGTGAGTGAAATGCATGGCTCACCCGCAAACGCCTAGTCTTTCGTCCTTCGGCGTCGAAACCTTCGGTGATGCGCAGCACGGCGGCTTCGTCGCCGGCGATGACGAGGGCGTTCGGGCCGTTGACGGCGGCGATGGAGACGCCGTCGGTCAGGCGCTCGGCCACCTCGTCCTCGGTGGCCTGGACGGCCGCCATCGCGCCGCCCGTGGGCAGTGCCTGCATCAGGCGGGCGCGCGCGGCCACCAGGGTGCAGGCGTCCTCGAGGGTGAGGACGCCCGCCACGTGGGCGGCCGCGAGCTCACCGATGGAGTGGCCGGCCACGAAGTCCGGGCGCAGTCCCCAGGACTCCACGAGCCGGAAGAGGGCCACCTCGACGGCGAACAGGGCGGGCTGGGTGAATCCGGTCTGGTTCAGCAGCTCCTCGTCGCCGGACATCACCTCGCGCAGCGGCCGGTCCAGTGCGACGTCGAAGCGCGCCAGGACGGCGTCCAGCGCCTCGGCGAAGACGGGGAAGCGGCCGTACAACTCCTGGCCCATGCCGAGCCGTTGCGAGCCCTGGCCGGAGAAGAGGAACGCGGTCTTTCCGCCGGGGACGGCCCGGCCCTGGAGGACCTGCGGTGTGCTGTGACCGGCGGCGAGCGCGGTCAGGCCCTTGAGCAGCTCGTCGTGATCGCCCGCCAGGACCGTGGCCCGGTGCTCGAAGTTCGAGCGGGTCGTGGCCAGGGAGTAGGCGATGTCGGCGACCGGCAGGCCGGGGTGTTCCGTCACGTACGACAGCAGCTGGGCCGCCTGGGCGCGCACGGCGTCCGGCGTGACGGCGGACACCGGGACCGGGGTGTGGCGCTGTGTGCCGGTTTCGGCTTGCGGGGCTTCTTCGCCGGTGGTCGGGGCTTGTTCGAGGATCACGTGGGAGTTGGTGCCGCTGGCGCCGAAGGCGGAGATTCCGGCCCGGCGCGGCCGGCCGGTTTGCGGCCATGCCGTCTCTTCGGTGAGCAGTTCGACGGCGCCTGCCGACCAGTCGACGTGGGTCGACGGCCGGTCGATGTGCAGGGTCCTGGGCAGGACCCCGTGCCGCATCGCCATGACCATCTTGATGACGCCCGCGACGCCCGCCGCGGCCTGGGTGTGACCGATGTTGGACTTGACCGAACCCAGCAGCAGGGGCCGTTCGCGGTCCTGGCCGTACGTGGACAGCAGCGCCTGGGCCTCGATGGGGTCGCCGAGGGTGGTGCCCGTGCCGTGGGCCTCGACCGCGTCCACGTCCGTGGGCGCCAGTGCGGCGTTGGCCAGGGCGCGGCGGATCACCCGCTGCTGCGAGGGGCCGTTGGGCGCGGTGATGCCGTTGGACGCGCCGTCCTGGTTGATGGCCGAGCCGCGCAGCACCGCCAGGACCTGGTGGCCGAGCCGCTGGGCGTCCGAGAGCCGTTCGACGACGAGGATGCCCACGCCCTCCGACCAGCCGGTGCCGTCGGCGGCGTCGGAGAACGCCTTGCACCGGCCGTCGGGCGAGAGTGCGCCCATCTCGCCGAACTCGACGAATGTCACCGGTGTGGACATCACCGTCACACCTCCGGTGAGCGCCACCGAGCACTCGCCCGAGCGCAGCGCCTGGGCGGCCAGGTGCAGGGCCACCAGGGACGACGAGCAGGCCGTGTCCACGGTCACCGACGGCCCTTCCAGGCCGAGGGTGTAGGACAGCCGGCCGGAGAGCAGGCTGGCCGACTGTGCCGTCTGCGCGTGGCCGATGTGGCCGGCGTCGGGGCGGTAGTCGCCGCTGCCGCCGCCGATGAACACACCGGTGTCACCGCCGCGCAGGGCGGCCGGGTCGATCCCGGCCCGCTCCAGGGCCTCCCAGGCGGCTTCGAGCACGATGCGCTGCTGCGGGTCCATGACCATCGCCTCGCGCGGGGAGATCCCGAAGAAGCCGGGGTCGAAGTCCGCCGCGTCGTAGAGGAATCCGCCCTGCTGGGTACGGGTACGGCCCCGGCCGTCCTGGTCGCCGCGGGAGAGCCGGTCGAGGTCCCAGCCACGGTCGGTGGGGAATCCGCCGATGACGTCCACTCCCCCGCTGACCAGCTGCCACAGGTCCTCGGGCGAGCGGACGCCGCCTGGGTAGCGGCAGCTCATGCCGACGATCACGATCGGGTCGTCGGCGACGGCCCCGGCATGACCGGCCGGGCCGGCCGGCGCGGGCCGCCCGCCGTGCGCGTCCTGCGCGTCCTGCTCGCCGAGCAGTTCGGCGCGCAGGTGGTCCGCCAGCAGGGCGGGGGTCGGGTAGTCGAAGACGAGCGTGGCGGGCAGGCTCAGCCCGGTGGCGGTGGCGAGCTGGTTACGGAGGTCGACGGCGGTGAGCGAGTCGAATCCGAGGTCGCGGAACGCCTGTCCGGACGGGACGGCGTCGGCGCCGGCGTAGCCCAGTACCGCCGCGACTTCGGTGCCGACGAGGGTGAGCAGCGGCTCGGTGCGGTCGGCCGGGGCGAGCCCGAGGAGTTCGGCGCGCAGGGCGGAGGCGGTGGTCGCCTTGCCCTGCTCGGCGTCCTGGGTGTCCGTGACGGCCTGCCGGGCCTCGGGCAGTTCCGCGAAGAGGGAGCTGCGGCGGGAGCGGGTGAAGGCCTGTGCGAAGCGGTCCCACGCCACGTCGGCCACGGTGACGGATGCTTCGCCGTCGCCGGTGGCCCGGCCGAGCGCGGCCAGTGCCCGCTCGGGGTCCATGGCGGGCAGCCCGTTGGCCCGCAGGTGCGCGGCGAGGCCGTCCTGGGCGGAGTCCGCCCAGGCGCCCCACGCGACTGATACGGCCCGGGCGCCCTGTGCGCGGCGCAGCTGTGCCACGGCGTCCAGGTAGGCGCTCGCCGCGGCACCGGCGTGCTGGCCGCCGATGCCCCAGATCCCGGAGATCGACGAGAACAGCACGAACGCGTCGAGCTGCCGGTCGCCGAGCACCGCTTCCAGGCTCGCGACGTCGGCTTGGACGTCGGACAGGAACGCGTCCGGCTCCTGCGGTGTGGAGCCGTCGAGTGCCGGCTGCCTGTTCTCGCCCGTGTGGACGACCGCGGTCAGCGGGAACTGATCAGGGACCGAGGCGACGGCTGCGGAGAGCGCCTGGCGGTCGGCGACTTCGCAGGCGGTGACGGTGAGTTCGGCACCCTGGTCGGCGAGCTCGGCCCGCAGTTCGGTGACGCCGGTGCCGGCTGCCGCCGGGTTGCCGGCTGTGTCCTCGGTGCCGAGCAGCAGGATGTGCTCGGCACCGTGCCGGGCGAGCCAGCGGGCGACGTGGCCGCCGAAGCCCGTCACCCGGCCGGTGACCAGCACGGTGCCGGCCGGCTGCCAGGGGGTCTCGGCCGGGGCCGCGGGGACCCGGACCAGTCGGCGTGCGAAGGCTCCGGAGGGCCGCAGGGCGACCTGGTCCTCGCCTTGCGCGCCGGACACGATGGCGCGGAAGCGGTCCACCGAGCGCTGGTCGAGTACGTCCGGTGCGTCGAGGAGGCCGCCCCATCGCGTGGGGTGGTCCAGGGCGGCGACGCGGCCGAGGCCCCAGACCGCCGCCTGGGCGGCGCTCTTGAGCGTCTCGGAACGTCCCACCGACACCGCGCCCCGGGTCACGCACCACAAGGGGGCGTCGATTCCGGCGTCCTCCAGCGCCCGCAGCACGGCATCCGGCCACGCCAGGCCCGTCGGCAGGTCTCCCTGAGCACCGGGCGCGGCGGGCGCGGCGGCGAGCAGGGAGACGACGCCCGCGTACGCGGTGTCGTGGGCGGCGAGCCGCCCGGCGAGTCCGGCGGCATCGGTGACATCGGTTTCGACGCACACCGTGTCGGCGCCGACCGCTCCGACGACGGCGGAGAACCACGCGTCCTCCGCCTGCCCGGCGGGGAGCAGCACCAGCCACGTCCCCGCGGGGGCGCTGCCCGCTGCCGTACCGGTCAGCGGCTTCCACGTCACGCGGTACCGCCAGCCGTCCACGACGGACGACTCGTTGCGCTTGCGGCGCCAGGAGGACAGGGCCGGCACCAGGGCCGACAGGGACGCGTCGTCCAGGTCGAGTGTGGAGGACAGCGACGTGAGGTCCTGTCGCTCCACCGCCGCCCAGAACGCGGCGTCCACGGCGTCCTGGGCGCCGGTGACGGCCGGTGCGGTCGCGCGCTCGGGCCAGTACCACTCGCGCTGGAAGGCGTACGTCGGCAGGTCGACGCGGCGGGCGCCGGTGCCGGTGAAGAGCGCCGCCCAGTCCACGTCGATGCCCGCGACGTGCAGCCCGGCGAGGGCGGTGAGCAGCGAGGTCTCCTCCGGCCGGCCCTTGCGCAGGGCAGGGACGACGACGGCGTCGTAGGCGTCCAGGCTCTGCTGGGCCATCGCGGCGAGGACGCCGTCCGGTCCCAGTTCCAGGAAGGCCGACACCCCGGCTTCGGCGAGCGCCGTGACGCCGTCGGCGAATCGGACGGTCTCGCGGACGTGCCGCACCCAGTACTCGGGTGTGCAGACCAGGTCCGCGGTCGCCGGCTCGCCGGTCACGTTCGACACCAGGGGAATCTCCGGCGCCGCGAACGACAGCCTTGAGGCGACCTGGCGGAACTCCTCCAGCATCGGGTCCATCAGCGGCGAGTGGAACGCGTGACTGACCGACAGACGCTGCGTCTTGCGGCCCTCGGCCGCGAACGTCTCCGCGATCCGGGACACGGCGGCCTCGTCACCGGCGATGACGACGCCGTTGGGGCTGTTGACCGCGGCGATGGAGACGCCCTCGGTGAGGCGGGGCAGCGTCTCGTCCTCGGTGGCCTGGACGGCCACCATGGCGCCGCCCGCGGGCAGCGCCTGCATCAGCCGCGCCCGGGCCGCCACCAGCGTGCAGGCGTCGTCCAGGGACAGCACCCCGGCGACGTGCGCGGCAGCAATCTCACCGATGGAGTGGCCGGCCACGAAGTCCGGGCGTACGCCCCACGACTCCACCAACCGGAACAGCGCCACCTCGATCGCGAACAGCGCTGGCTGCGTGAACCCGGTCTCGTTCAGTGTCTCGGCGGCGTCCTCGCCGAACATCACCTCCCGCAGCGGACGCTCCAGCTCCACGTCGAACCGGGCCAGCGCCGCGTCCAGCGCCTCGGCGAACACCGGGAACCGGCCGTACAGTTCACGGCCCATGCCCGCCCGCTGCGAGCCCTGGCCGGAGAACAGGAACGCCGACTTGCCGGCGACCGCGTCGGCGACACCGCGCGCGGCCTCCGTGACGGCTCCCTCCCCGTCGGCCAGGAGCACGGCGCGGTGGGCGAACGTCGACCTGCCCGTGGCCAGGGAGTATCCGACGTCGACGGTGGAGAGGTCCGGCTGCGCCGCGGTGAACGACGTGAGCCGTTCGATCTGTGCCCGCAGCGCGTCGGGCGTCTTGCCGGATACCGGCCACGGCACCACGTCCGGCACGGTGTCCGGCACGGTGTTCCGCGCTTCGCCGGTTCCGGCGGGCGAGGGGGCCTGCTCGACGATGACGTGCGCGTTCGTGCCGCTGACGCCGAAGGCGGACACGCCCGCGCGGCGCGGGCGTCCCGTCTCCGGCCACGCCAGCTGCTCCTGGACGAGCGACACCGCGCCGTCGGACCAGTCGACGTGCGAGGACGGGGCGTCGACGTGCAGCGTTCTGGGCAGCGTGCCGTGTCGCATCGCCATGACCATCTTGATGACGCCGGCGACGCCCGCCGCGGCCTGGGTGTGGCCCAGGTTCGACTTGACCGCGCCGAGGAGCAGGGGCCGTTCCCGGTCGCGGCCGTATGCCGCGATGAGGGCGTGGGCCTCGATGGGGTCGCCGAGGGTGGTGCCGGTGCCGTGGGCTTCCACGGCATCGACGTCCGAGGGGGCCAGGCCGGCGTCGGCGAGCGCCTGCCGGATCACGCGCTGCTGTGCGCGTCCGTTGGGGGCGGTCAGGCCGTTGGACGCGCCGTCCTGGTTGACTGCCGCGCCGCGCACGATGCCGAGGACGTGGTGTCCGTTGCGGCGGGCGTCGGAGAGCCGTTCGAGGACGAGCATGCCGGCGCCCTCGGACCACGCGGTGCCGTCCGCCGAGTCGGCGAACGCCTTGCACCGGCCGTCGGGGGCCAGCCCGCCCTGTGCCGTGAACTCGACGAAGGCGTCGGGGCTGGACATCACGGTGACGCCGCCGGCGAGGACGAGGGAGCATTCGCCGCTGCGCAGGGCCCGCGCGGCCATGTGCAGGGCGACCAGGGAGGAGGAGCAGGCGGTGTCGACGGTCACGGCCGGGCCTTCCAGGCCCAGCGTGTAGGACAGGCGTCCGGACATGATGCTCGCCGTGTTGCCGGTGGCGACGTGTCCCTGGACATCGGCGGTGCCCCTGCGCAGCACGGAGGTGTAGTCCTGGCCGTTGGTGCCGACGTAGACGCCGGTCTGGCTGCCGCGCAGCCCGGTGGGGTCGATGCCGGCGCGCTCGAGGGCCTCCCAGGTGGTTTCGAGCAGCAGGCGCTGCTGCGGGTCCATCGCGATGGCCTCGCGCGGCGAGATGCCGAAGAAGGGTGCGTCGAAGCGGCCGACGCCCTCCAGGAAGCCGCCTTCGAGTGTGGCGGAGGTGCCCCGGGCGAGGGTGTCCAGGTCCCAGCCGCGGTCGGCGGGGAATCCGGAGATCGCGTCCTCGCCCCGGGACAGCAGGCGCCACAGGTCCTCGGGGCTTTCGACGCCGCCGGGGAAGCGGCAGCTCATGCCCACGATAGCGATGGGGTCGTCGTCGACGGCCCGCGCGGCCGGTGCCGTGGTGTCCTGTTCGGGCATCGAGCCGAGGAGCTCGCTGAGGAGGAACGCGGACAGGGCGAGCGGGGTGGGGTAGTCGTAGACGAGGGTGGCCGGGAGGCGCAGCCCTGTCGTCGCGGTGAGCGCGTTGCGCAGTTCGACGATGGTCAGCGAATCGAAGCCGAGGTCGCTGAACGCCTGGTCGGTGCCGATGCTGTTGGCGTCGGAGTGGCCGAGGACCGCGGCGACCTGGCCGCGCAGGAGGTCCAGGACGAACCGTGCGCGTGCCGTCTCGGACAGGCCGGCCAGCCGCTGTCGCAGCGCCGGCTCGGCCGGGGTCGTACCGTCCGTGCCGCCGCCGATGGCGGTCAGGGCGTGGCGCACCTCGGGCAGGTCGCCGACGAGGGGGTTGGGCCGCAGGGCGGCGAAGACCGTGGCGAAGCGGTCCCAGTCGATGTCGGCGACGGTCAGGGCCGTGTCGTCGTGTTCGATGGCGTGCTGGAGGGCGGACAGGGCGAGTCGCGGTGCCATGGGGGTGAAGCCGCCACGGCGTACGCGGTTCTCGACGCCCGCTCCGTCGACGGCCATGCCGGCCTCGGCCCAGGGGCCCCAGGCGAGCGAGGTCGCGGGCAGGCCGTGGGCCCGTCGGTGTTCCGCGAACGCGTCGAGGAACGCGTTGGCGGCGGCGTAGTTGCCCTGGCCTGCGGCGCCGAGGGTGCCGGCGGTCGAGGAGAACAGGACGAAGGCGCTCAGACCGAGGTCCCGCGTCAGCTCGTGCAGGTGGACCGTCGAGGTGATCTTCGCCCGCAGGACGGTCGAGAACTTCTCGGGTGTCAGGGTGTCGAGGACCGCGTCGTCGACCACGCCGGCGGTGTGGAAGACCGCGGTGAGCGGGTGTTCTTCGGGAACGCCGGCCAGGACGGCCGCGAGGGCGTCGCGGTCGGCGGTGTCGCAGGCGGCCAGGGTGACCTTCGTGCCGAGTGCGGTGAGCTCGCTGCGGAGCTCCTCGGCTCCCGGGGCCTGCGGGCCGCGGCGGCTGACGAGCAGCAGGTGCTCGGCCCCGCGGCCGGCCAGCCAGCGGGCGACATGGCCGCCCAGCCCGCCGGTGCCGCCGGTGATCAGCACGGTGCCGGTCGAGGTGAATTCGGCCGGTGCGGGGCTTTCGCCGACGGGGTGACGGGTCAGGCGGCGTACGAACGTGCCCGAGGGCCGGACGGCGATCTGGTCCTCGCCGTCGGTGCCGGCGAGGACGCCCGCCAGGCGGCGGAGCGTGGTCTCGTCGAGGGTGCCCGGCAGGTCCACCAGGCCGCCCCAGCGCTGCGGCTGCTCCAGCGCGACGACGCGTCCCAGGCCCCATACGGCCGCCTGTGCCGGTGCGGTGAGGCGCTCCGAGCGGCCGACCGCGACGGCCTCGCGGGTCACGCACCACAGGGGTGCGTCGATGCCGGCGTCGCCGAGCGCCTGCACGGCCGTCGCGGTGAGCAGCAGGCCGGTGGGGACGTCCGGCTGTGTGGCCGCCGCGTCCTCGTGCAGGGCGAGCAGGGACAGGACGCCGGTGAAGGCGGTGCCGGACGCGGCCAGTTCCCGCAGGCGGTGGGTCAGGGCGTCCCGGTCGTGGTCGGCGACCTCGACGCGGAGGGTCGCGGTGGCCAGGGCGTCGACGACGGTGCCGGTCCATTCCTGCCCGGCGGTGCCGGCGGGGGCGAGGACCAGCCACGTGCCCGTGGGGTGTGCCGTCGGGGCGCCGGTGAGGGGCTTCCAGACGGACCGGTAGCGCCAGCTGTCGACGGTGGACTGGGCGCGGCGCCGGCGGCGCCACGAGGACAGCGCGGGCACGACGGCGGTCAGTGTGTCGTCGTCGAGTTCGAGGGAGGATCCCAGGGCCGTCAGGTCGGCTCGTTCGACCGCCGACCAGAATTCGGCGTCCACCGGGTCCGCGGGGGCCTGGCCTGGCGCCGCGGAGCCCGCGACGGCCTCCGGCCAGTAGCGCTGCCGCTGGAACGGGTAGGTGGGCAGGTCGACGCGGCGTGCGGCGCGGTCGGCGAACACCCCGTTCCAGTCCACCTTCGCGCCACTCACGTACAGCCGGGCGAGGGCGCTGGTGAGGGCGGGGACCTCGGGGCGTTCGCGGCGCAGCGCCGGGACCCCGACGATCTCGGACGCCTCGTCGAGGGTCTCCCGTGCGGCGCCGGAGAGGACGCCGTCGGGGCCGAGTTCGAGGAAGGCGGTCATGCCCTGGTCGGCGAGCCGGCGCACGGCGTCGGCGAAGCGGACCGTGGCGCGGACCTGTCCGACCCAGTACTGCGGGGAGCACAGCTGTTCGGTGGTGGCCAGTTCGCCGGTGACGGTGGAGACGAACGCGACTGTCGGAGCGTGGTAGGTCACGCCTTCGGCGACGCGGGCGAAGTCCGCCAGCATGGCGTCCATGTGGGGCGAGTGGAAGGCATGGCTCACCCGCAGTCGCCTTGTGCGGCGTCCGTCGGCCGCGAAGTGGGCGGCGATCGCCTCGACCGCGTCCTCGTCGCCGGCGACGACCAGGGAGGAGGGGCCGTTGATGCCCGCCACGGAGACGCGGTCCTCCTGCCCTGCCAGCAGGGGCAGGACTTCGTCCTCGGTGGCCTGCAGCGCGACCATGGCTCCGCCGGGGGGCAGGGCGGCCATCAGGCGGCCGCGCGCCGCGACGAGGGTGCAGGCGTCCTCCAGGGAGAGCACGCCCGCCGCGTGCGCGGCGGCGAACTCGCCGATGGAGTGGCCGGTGACGTAGTCGGGGCGCAGGCCCCACGACTCGACGAGGCGGAAGAGGGCCACTTCGAGCGCGAAGAGCGCGGGCTGGGTGTAGCCGGTGTCGTCGAGCAGCGCGGCCTCGGGCGTGCCCGGCTCGGCGAACAGCACGTCGCGCACGGGGCGGTCCAGCTCGGTGTCGAGGCAGGCCAGGACGGCGTCCAGGGCGTCGGCGTACACCGGGAACCGGTCGTAGAGCTCCCGACCCATCTGCGGGCGCTGGCTGCCCTGGCCGGTGAACAGGAACGCGAGCCTGCCCCGGCCGGTGCGGCCGGTGACGACGTGGCTGTCGGGCGTGCCGTCGCGCAGGGCCTCCAGGGCGCGTACGAGCGTGTCGCGCTCGGCGGTGACCACGGCCGCGCGGTGGTCCAGGCTCGCCCGGCCGGTGGCCAGCGAGCGGGCCAGGTCGGCCAGGGGCAGATCGGGCCGGGATTCGACGAACGACAGCAGCCGCTCCGCCTGTGCCCGCAGTGCCGTCTGCGTACGTGCCGAGAGCACCACGGGTACGGTGCCGGGCTCGGCGGGCGCGTGCGTTTCCGCTTCCTCGGCGGGGTTTTCGGGGGCCTGTTCGAGGACGGTGTGGACGTTGGTGCCGCTGAGTCCGAAGGAGGAGACACCGGCGCGGCGCGGCCGCCCGGTCTGCGGCCATGGGCTCTGCTCGGTCAGCAGGCGGATGGCGCCGGAGGCCCAGTCGACGTGGGAGGAGGGTTCGTCGATGTGCAGGGTCTGGGGCACCGTGCCGTGGCGCATGGCCATGACCATCTTGATGACGCTGGCCACGCCGGACGCCATCTGGGTGTGGCCGATGTTGGACTTGACCGAGCCCAGGAGCAGGGGCCGCTCGCGGTCCTGGCCGTAGGTGGCCAGCAGGGCCTGGGCCTCGATGGGGTCGCCGAGCTTGGTGCCGGTGCCGTGGCCGTCCACGACGTCGACGTCGGAAGCGGTCACGCCCGCGTTGGCGAGGGCCTGGCGGATGACGCGCTGCTGCGAGGGGCCGTTGGGGGCGGTCAGGCCGTTGGAGGCGCCGTCCTGGTTGACGGCGCTGCCGCGGACGACCGCCAGGACCTGGTGGCCGTTGCGCAGGGCGTCGGAGAGCCGCTCGACGAGCACCAGGCCGACGCCTTCGGCGAGGCTCATGCCGTCGGCGGCCTCGGAGTAGGCCTTGCAGCGGCCGTCGGCGGCCATGGCGCGCTGGCGGCTGAAGCCGACGAACGCGTTGGGCGTGGCCATGATGCTCACGCCGCCGGCCAGGGCGAGGGAGCTCTCGCCGTTGCGCAGCGACTGGCACGCCAGGTGCAGGGCGACCAGCGACGACGAGCAGGCGGTGTCGAGGGTGACCGCCGGGCCTTCGAGGCCGAAGGTGTAGGACAGGCGGCCGGACAGGACGCTGGAGATGGTGCCGGTGATGAGGTGGCCCTCGGCGCCGTCGGGGCTCGCCCCGCCGGAGCTGTAGTCCTGGTAGCTGGCTCCGATGAAGGTGCCGGTCAGGCTGCCCCGGAGGGAGGCGGGGTCGATGCCGGCCCGCTCCAGGGCCTCCCAGGCGGTTTCGAGCAGCAGGCGCTGCTGCGGGTCCATCGCGAGGGCTTCGCGGGGGGAGATGCCGAAGAATCCGGCGTCGAAGTCCGCCACGTCGTGGAGGAATCCACCGCGGGTGGAGTACGTCTTGCCGGGCCGGTCGGGGTCCGGGTCGTACAGTCCGTCGGTGTCCCAGCCCCGGTCGAGGGGGAACTCGGTGATGGCGTCGCCGCCCGCGGCGACGAGGTCCCACAGCTGTTCGGGGGAGCTGATGCCGCCCGGGTAGCGGCAGCTCATGCCGATGATGGCGATGGGCTCGTCGCTGGCGGACGTGCTGACCGGCGCCGCGGTCTCGGCGCGCGCGCCGGCGATCTGGCCGCGCAGGTACTCCACGAGCGCGAGGGGGTTGGGGTAGTCGAACACCATGGTGCTCGGCAGGGTCAGCCCCGTCACGGTGGACAGCCGGTTGCGCAGGTCCACGGCGGTGAGGGAGTCGAAGCCGACGTCGCGGAAGGCCCGCTGTTCGGACAGGACGTCGGGCGAGGCGTGGCCGAGGACCGTCGACGCCTCGGCGCGGACCAGGTCGAGCAGGGCCCGGTCCTGCTCGACGGGGGGCAGGGTAAGGAGCCGGGAGACGAACTCGCTGTCCGTGGCGGGGGCGCCGGTCTCCTCCTCCAGCCGCTGGACGTCGGGGACGTCCTCGAACAGCGGGGTGGGGCGCCCGGAGGTGAAGACCGGGTAGTAGCGCTCCCAGTCGATGTCGGCGATCGACAGCACGCTCTCGTCGTGGTCGAGGGCCTGCCGCAGTCCGGCCAGGGCCAGTTGCGGCTCCATGAACACCAGGCCGCTGCGGCGGATCTGTGACGGGTCGACCCGGCCGAGCTTGATGTCGTCGGCCCAGATGCCCCACGACACGGACGTCGCGCACGCGCCGCGGGCGCGGCGGTGCTCGGCGAGAGCGTTGAGGTAGGCGTTGGCGGCGACGTAGGCGGCGTGTGCTCCGCTGCCCCACATGCCGGCGGTGGAGGAGTACAGGACGAAGGCGTCGAGCTCGTCGTCGTCGAGGAGTTCGTCGAGATGGCGGGCGCCTTGGACCTTGGCGTCGACGACCTTGGCGAAGGCGTCGAGGCCGGTCTCGGCGATCGGTGCCAGTTCGATGACGGCGGCGGTGTGGACGACGGTGCGGACGGTGTGGCCGTCGGCCTTGAGCCGGTCGAGGAGGCCCGCGACCGCGTCCCGGTCGGTCAGGTCGCAGGCGACGACGGTGGCGTCGCAGCCCTGCTCGGTGAGCTGCTCGACGAGTTCGGCGGCGCCGGGGGCGTCCATGCCCCGGCGGCTGGTGAGGACGATGTGTCCGGCGCCCTGCTCGACGAGCCAGCGCGCCAGGTGGGGGGCCAGCGTTCCGGTGCCGCCGGTGACCAGGGTGGTGCCTCGCGGCGACCAGGCGCGGGCCGGGGCGGAGTCGGCGGAGGAGGCGCGCACGACGCGCCGGGCGAGGACGCCCGAGGGGCGGATGGCCAGCTGGTCCTCGCCGGTGCGGCCGGCGAGGACGGCGGCCAGTCGCTCGCCGGCGCGCCGGTCGAGCTGCTCGGGCAGGTCGACCAGGCCGCCCCAGCGCTGCGGGTGCTCCAGCGCCGCCGTCCAGCCCAGGCCGTGGATCTGGGCCTGGACGGGCCGGGTCAGCCGGTCCGAGCGTCCGGTGGAGACCGCGCCGCGCGTCAGACACCACAGGGGCGCGTCGATGGCGGCGTCTCCAAGGGCCTGCACGAGGGTGACGGTCAGGGCGAGCCCCTGGGCGAGCCCGGGGTGCCGCTCGTCGGGTGCCTCGGCGTCCGCCAGCAGCGAGATCACGCCGGCGAACGCGGCGGTGTCCTGCGTGCTGGCGAGCTCGGCCAGCCGTGCGGTCAGGGTGGCCCGGTCGCGGCAGGAGTCGTCGAGCACCAGGCGGTGGACGTGCGCTCCGTGCGCGGTCAGCGCGGACTCGACGTCGTCACCGTCGATGCCGTCGGCGGTCACGACCAGCCAGGTGCCCGACAGGGCCGCGGTGGGCAGGCCGCTGAGCGGCTTCCAGGTGGCGCGGTAGCGCCAGGAGTCCACGGTGGAGCGGTCGCGGCGGCGTCGGCGCCAGTCGGACAGGGCCGGCAGGACGGGTGCCAGGGAGCTTCCGTCGACGCGGAGGCTGGAGGCCAGGGAGGCGAGGTCCTCCTGTTCGACGGCGGCCCAGAACTCGCTGTCCGCCGGGTCCGCTCCGCCCTGGGAGTGCGGCTTGGCGGGGATGGCCCACAGGTGTTCGCGCTGGAAGGCGTACGTGGGCAGGGCGACCGGCCGGGTGCCGCCGGCGAAGATCCGGGCCCAGTCCGTGCGCACGCCCCGGACGAAGGCTTCGGCGAGGGAGGTCAGGAAACGGTCGGTGCCGCCCTGGTCGCGCCGGAGCGTACCGAGCACGGCCGCGCGGCCGCCGGCGTCCTCCACGGTCGCCTGGACGCCCATGGTGAGCACGGGGTGGGAGCTGACCTCGATGAACACCCGGTGTTCCTGGCCGAGCAGTTCCCGGATCGCGGGCTCGAACCGCACGGTCTGCCGCAGGTTGCGGTACCAGTACGGGGCGTCGAGGGCGGTGGTGTCGAGCCAGTCGCCCGTCACTGTTGAGAAGAACGGCACCTGGGCGGGCCGCGGCCGCACCGGGGCGAGGGTAGTCAGCAGTTCGTCACGCAACAGCTCGACCTGGGCGGAGTGCGAGGCGTAGTCCACCGCGATCCGGCGGGGGCGGACGTCCTCGGCCGTCAGGGCGGCCATCAGCGTCTCGAGCGGCTCCGGTGCGCCGGAGACGACGACGGCTCCGGGGCCGTTGACGGCGGCGATGGAGAGGTCGCCGTCGAAGGCGCGCAGGCGCTCCTCGACCTCGGCGGCGGGCAGCGGCACCGACACCATGCCGCCGGATCCGGCCAGCACCCGGGCGATGGCCTGGCTGCGCAGGGCCACGACGCGCGCCGCGTCCTCCAGCGACAGTGCTCCGGCGACCGCGGCTGCGGCGATCTCGCCCTGGGAGTGGCCGACCACGGCGTCCGGGGAAACGCCGTGGGAGCGCCAGAGTTCGGCCAGCGAGACCATCACGGCGAACGAGGCGGGCTGGACGACGTCGACGCGGTCCAGGGAGGGGGCGCCCTCGGCCTGGCGGAGCACGTCGACGAGCGACCAGTCGACGAACGCCGACAGCGCGGCCGCGCACTCGCGCAGGCGCTCGGCGAAGACGGGGGACTCCTCCAGCAGGCGTGCGCCCATGCCCAGCCACTGGGATCCCTGGCCGGGGAAGACGAAGACGATCTTGCCGTCGGCATCGGCCGTGCCGTGGACGGCGGCGGCCGACGACTCGCCTGCGGCCAGGGATCGCAGCTCGCCCAGGAGTTCGTCGGTGCCGGTACCGACGACCACCGCGCGATGGTCGAAGACGGTACGCGAGGTGACCAGGGCGTGGCCGATGTCGGCCGGCCTGACCTGGGGGTCGGCCTCGACGTGGGCGGCGAGACGGGCGGCCTGGGCGCGCAGGGCGCCGGGCGTACGGGCGGACAGCACCCACGGCAGGGCGCCGGCCGGAGCGGCCTGCGTGTCGGGGGCCTGTTCCTGCTCCCGCGGTGCCTCTTCGAGGACCGCGTGGGCGTTGGTGCCGCTGATGCCGAAGGAGGAGACCGCGCAGCGGCGCGGCCGCTCCCCCTCCTGCCAGTCGAGGTCCTCGGTCAGCAGGGACACCGTGCCGGGCGTCCAGTCGATGTGGGAGGACGGCTCGTCGGCGTGCAGGGTGCGCGGCAGGGTGCCGTGCCGCATCGCCATGACCATCTTGATCACACCGGCGACGCCGGCCGCCGACTGGGTGTGACCGATGTTGGACTTGACCGACCCCAGCAGGAGCGGACGCTGCGGGTCGCGGTCCTGGCCGTAGGTGGCCTGGAGGGCCTGGGCCTCGATGGGGTCGCCGAGCGCGGTGCCGGTGCCGTGCGCCTCCACCACGTCGATGTCCGCCGTGGTGAGGCCGGAGTTGGTCAGGGCCTGCCGGATGACGCGCTGCTGCGAGGGACCGTTGGGGGCGGTGAGCCCGTTCGAGGCACCGTCCTGGTTGATGGCGGAGCCGCGGACCACGGCGAGGATCTCGTGGCCGTTGCGGCGGGCGTCGGAGAGGCGCTCCAGGACGAGGATGCCCACGCCCTCGGCGAGGGTCATGCCGTCGGCGGCCTCGGAGAAGGCCTTGCACCGGCCGTCCTGCGCGAGGGCGCGCTGCCGGCTGAAGACGATGAACGGGTTGGGGTTGGTCATGACGGTCGCGCCGCCGGCCAGGGCCAGGGAGCTCTCGCCGTTGCGCAGCGACTGGCACGCCAGGTGCAGCGCCACCAGGGACGAGGAGCAGGCCGTGTCCACGGTGACCGCGGGGCCTTCCAGCCCGAACAGGTAGGCCAGGCGCCCGGACAGGATGCTGGGGCTGGTGCCGGTCACCGCGTGGCCGGCGGAGCTGTCGTCGAGGCCGAGCCCGTACTCCTGGTAGGTCGAGCCGATGAACGTGCCGGTCAGGCTGCCGTGGACGGAGACGGGGTCGATGCCGGCCTGTTCGAAGGCCTCCCAGGTCGTTTCGAGCAGCAGTCGCTGCTGGGGGTCCATCGACAGCGCTTCACGCGGGGAGATGCCGAAGAAGCCGGCGTCGAACTCGCCCGCGTCGTGCAGGAAGCCGCCCTGGGTGGAGTACGTCTTGCCGGGCTGGTCGGGGTCCGGGTCGTACAGGTCCGTGCCGTCCCAGCCCCGGTTGACGGGGAAGTCGCTGATGGCGTCCACGCCTTCGGACACCAGGTCCCAGAACTGCTGGGGGGAGCGCACGCCGCCGGGGAAGCGGCAGCTCATGCCCACGATGGCGATCGGCTCGTCGAAGCCGCCCGCCGGTACGGCCGCCGGGGCCGCGGGGGCGTCGCCCGCGCCGAGGATCTGGGTGCGCAGGTACTTCGCCAGTGCGATGGGGGTCGGGTAGTCGAAGGCCATCGTGCTGGGCAGGGCCAGCCCGGTCACCGTGGCGAGCCGCTTGCGCAGCTCGACCGCGGTGAGCGAGTCGAAGCCCGCCTCGCGGAAGGCGCGCCGCTCGCTGACGCCCTCGACGGAGGTGTGGCCGAGGACGACGGCGGCCTCGGCGCGCACAAGGTCGACGAGCGTCCGGTGCTGGTCGGCCTCGCTCAGGCCGTGGAGGCGGCCGGCGAATTCCGAGGCGGCGCGGTCGCCCTGCCGGTCGGGCTGTTCCAGTGCGCGGACCTCGGCCAGTTCGTCGAAGAGGACGCTGGGCCGCGAGGAGGTGAAGACGGGGTGGTAGCGCTCCCAGTCGACGTCGGCGACGGTCACCGTCACGTCGTGCTGGACGACAGCGCGGCGCAGTTCGGTGATGGCGTGGCGCGGTGCGAGGAACCGGAGGCCGCGGCGGAGCAGCTTGTCGGCCATGGCTTCGTGCGTGGCCATTCCGGCCTCGGCCCAGGGGCCCCACGCCACGGAGGTCGCCGCCAGGCCGCGTGCGAAGCGGTGCTCGGCGAGGGCGTCGAGGTAGGCGTTGGCCGCGCCGTAGGCGCTCTGGCCCGCGCTGCCCCATACGCCGGCGATCGAGGAGAACAGGACGAAGAAGTCCAGGTCGTGCTCGCCCAGCAGGTCGTCCAGATGGGCGGCGCCGAGCATCTTGGCGGCCATCATGTTGGTGACGTCGGCCAGTGACGTCTCGGTGAGGGGGGCGGCCTGGCCGACGCCCGCGGCGTGGATGACACCGGTCAGCGGCAGGTCCGCGGGGACGGCTGCCAGGACGCCGGCCAGCTGCTCGCGGTCGGCGGCGTCGCAGGCGGTGATGGTGACGCGGGCGCCCAGGTCCTCCAGCTCGGTGCGCAGGTGCGCCGCCCCGGGCGCGTCGGGGCCCCGGCGGCTGGTCAGGATGAGGTGCCGGGCTCCGCTGCGGGCGAGCCAGCGGGCGACCTCGGCTCCGAGGCCGCCGGTGCCGCCGGTGACGAGTACGGTGCCGTCGGCGGTGAAGTCCTCGGCCTGGGGCAGTTCGTGGACGGTGTGGCGCACGAGCCGCCGGCCGAGCGTGCCGGTGGCGCGGATGGCGATCTGGTCCTCGCCGTCCTGTGCGGCGAGTGCGCTGACCAGTTGCTGGATGGCCGGCGCGTCGAGGACGGGCGGCAGGTCGATCAGTCCGCTCCACGGCTGGGGGCGTTCCAGCGCGGCGATCCGGCCGAGGCCCCATGCGGCGGCCTGGAGGGGGTGGGTGAGCGGGTCGGCGGGGCCGGTGGAGACGGCTCCGCGCGTGAGGGTCCACACGGGGGCGGACAGGCCGGTGTCGGCCAGTGCCTGGGTGAGGACGACGCTGAGGGCGAGGCCGGTCGGCAGTTCGGTGCCGAGCGGGCCCGGCCGGTCGGCCAGCGGCAGCAGGGACAGGACGCCGGAGACGTCCCCGATGGCCTCCAGGCGGGTGGTGAGCTCGGCGCGGTCGCGGCAGGACGCGTCCAGGACCAGTCGCTCGAACTGAGCTCCGTGGCCGCGCAGGGCGTCCAGGATCTCGTCGGCGTCGATGTCCTCGGTGGTGACGGCCAGCCAGGTGCCGTCCAGGACCGGTGCCGCGTTGGCGCGGACGGGCTTCCACTGCACGCGGTAGCGCGCCGCGTCCAGGAGCGACTTCTCGTGGCGGTGCTGTCGCCAGGACGACAGGGCCGGGAGCAGGGCGTAGAGGGAGGCGTGCTGTTCGTCGCGCAGTCCGAGGAGGGCGGCGAGCTCGCCCGCGTCACCGCGCTCGACGGCGCCCCACAGCTCGGCGTCCGCCGGGTCGGCGGCCGGCTGGGCGCCGGTGGCGGCCTCGGGCTCGGGCTCGGGCCAGTAGCGCTCGTGCTGGAAGGCGTAGGTGGGCAGCTCGACGGGGCGGGCGCCGGTGCCGGTGAAGAACGCCGGCCAGTCGACGGTGATGCCGCGTACGTGGAGGCGGCCGAGCGCCGCGACGATCGCCTGCTCCTCGGTGCGGTCGGTGCGCAGCGAGGGGACCAGGTCGGCGTCGGTGTCGTCGCCGAGGGTGTCCTGGGCGAGGGCGGACAGGACGCCGTCGGGGCCGAGTTCGAGGAAGGTGGCGGCGCCGGCTGCCTGTGCGGTGCGTACGCCGTCGGCGAACCGGACGGTGCGGCGCACGTGTTCGACCCAGTAGTCGGGCGAGCACAGCTCTTCTTCGGTGGCGAGCTTGCCGGTCAGGTTGGAGACGACCGGGATGGCCGGTGCCGTGAAGGCGATGCCCTCGGCGACGCGGCGGAACTCCTCCAGCATGGGTTCCATGCGCGGCGAGTGGAAGGCATGGCTCACCCGTAGCCGCTTGGTCTTGCGTCCCCGGTCCTGGAAGTGGGCGGCGATCTCGGCGGTCGCCTGCTCGTCACCGGCGATGACGACGGCGGTGGGGCCGTTGACGGCGGCGAGGGAGACCTCGTGCTCGCGACCGGCGAGCAGCTCGGCGACCTCGTCCTCGGTGGCCTGCAGGGACATCATCGCCCCGCCGGCGGGCAGGGCCTGCATGAGGCGTGCCCGGGCGGCCACCAGTTTGGCGGCGTCGGGCAGGGACAGCACGCCGGCGGCGTGGGCGGCGGAGAGCTCGCCGATGGAGTGGCCGAGCAGGTGGTCGGGGCGTACGCCCCAGGACCGCAGCAGCCGGTAGAGGGCGACCTCGACGGCGAACAGGGCCGGCTGGGTCCAGCCGGTCTCGCTCAGCAGCTGCGCCTCGGGGCTGTGTGCGTCGGCGAAGAGGACGTCCTTCAGGGGCCGGTCCAGGAGGGGGTCGAGCTCGGCGGTCACCGCGTCGAGGGCTTCGGCGAAAGCGGGGAAGCGGGCGTAGAGCTCGCGGCCCATGCCGGGCCGCTGGCTGCCCTGGCCGGCGAACAGCAGGGCCAGCTTGCCCGCGCCGCCGGTCTCGCCCTCGGTCAGGGCGGGGTCGGGGCGGTCGGTGGCCAGGGCGGTCAGGGAGCGCAGGAGTTCGTCGCGGTCGCCGACGACGACCGCGCGCTGCTCGAAGGCGGCGCGGGTGGTGGCGAGCGAGAGGCCGACGTCGGCGGGGTCCAGTGCGGGGTGGGCGTCGATGAAGGACCGCAGGCGGGCGGCCTGTTCGCGCAGGGCGGCGCGGTTCTTGCCGGAGATCGTCCACGGCACGACGGCCGCTGTCGTACGGGCGTCCCGGTGCGGCTCGGGCGGTGTGCCGGGGGCCTGCTCGATGATCACATGGGCGTTGGTGCCGCTGATGCCGAAGGAGGACACACCCGCTCGGCGGGGCCGGCCCGCGTCGGGCCAGGACATCTCCTCGCTGAGCAGTTCCACCGCTCCCGCGGTCCAGTCCACGTGCGAGGACGGGGTGCCGGCGTGGAGGGTGCGCGGCAGGACGCCGTGGCGCATGGCCAGGACCATCTTGATGACGCCGGCGACGCCGGCGGCGGCCTGGGTGTGGCCGATGTTGGACTTGATCGACCCGAGCAGCAGGGGGCGCTCGGGGTCGCGTTCCTGGCCGTAGGTCGCGAGCAGGGCCTGGGCCTCGATGGGGTCGCCCAGTGCGGTGCCGGTGCCGTGTGCCTCCACGGCGTCGACGTCGGCGACGGACAGGCCAGCGCCGGCCAGGGCTTGCCGGATGACGCGCTGCTGCGAGGGACCGTTGGGGGCGGTGAGCCCGTTCGAGGCGCCGTCCTGATTGACGGCGGAGCCCCGCACGACGGCCAGGACGCGGTGGCCGTTGCGGCGGGCGTCGGAGAGCCGTTCGAGGACGAGCACGCCGACGCCCTCGGACCAGCCGACGCCGTCGGCACTGTCCGAGAAGGCCTTGCACCGGCCGTCCGGGGAGAGGCCGCGCTGCCGGGAGAACTCGATGAGGGAGGTGGGGGTCGACATCACCGTGACGCCGCCGGCCAGGGCCAGCGAGCACTCGCCGGAACGCAGGGCCTGCATGGCCCAGTGCATCGCGACCAGTGAGGACGAGCAGGCAGTGTCGACGGTGACGGCGGGGCCCTCCAGGCCGAGGGCGTAGGAGACCCGGCCGGAGGCGATGCTCGGCGAGGTGCCGCTGCCCTGGTAGCCCTCGAACTGCCCGCCGGTGAGGGTCGCGGCGTAGTCGTTGTACATGACGCCGGCGAAGACGCCCGTCTGGCTGCCGCGCAGCGACACCGGGTCGATGCCGGCGCGCTCGATGGCCTCCCAGGAGGCTTCCAGCAGCAACCGCTGCTGGGAGTCGGTGGCCAGGGCCTCGCGGGGGCTCATGCCGAAGAAGGCCGGGTCGAACTGTGCGGCGTCGTGCAGGAAGCCGCCGAAGCGGGTGTAGGTGGTGCCGAGGTGGTCGGGGTCCGGGTCGTAGAGGGCGTCGAGGTCCCAGCCGCGGTCGACGGGGAAGCCCGAGATGGCGTCGGTGCCCTCGCTGACGAGCCGCCACAGGTCCTCGGGCGAGGTGACGCCGCCGGGGTAGCGGCAGCTCATGCCGACGATCACGATGGGGTCCTGGTCGGCGGCGGCGCGGGGAGCGGTGACCGCGACGGCGGCCTCCGAGCCCATCAGCTCGCCGAGGACGTGGCCGGCCAGTGCCGTGACCGTCGGATAGTCGAAGATCACGGTGGCGGCGGTGCGCAGACCGGTCGCGGTGCTCAGCCGGTTGCGCAGTTCCACGGCGGTCAGGGAGTCGAATCCCAGTTCCTGGAACGGCCGGGTCGTGTCGACGTCCGCGGGGCTGGTGTGGCCGAGCACGGCGGCGACCTGGGCACGCACCAGCTCGAGCACCACGTCGGTGCGGTCCGCCTCGTCCAGCCGCGACAGGCGCTGGACCAGGCCGACGGCCGCTTCGGAGCCCGAGAGCGCCGAGCGTCGGGCGGGGGTGCGGATGAGGCCGCGCAGCAGAGGCGGTACGTCGCCCTGGGCGCGCAGGACCGGCAGGTCGAGGCGGACGGGCAGCAGCACGGCGGCACGGGTGGCGACGGCGGCGTCGAACAGCGCCACGCCCTGCTCTTCGGAGAGCGCGGGCGTGCCCATGCGGGCCAGGCGCTCCAGTTCGGCTCCGGAGAGGCCGCCGGTCATTCCGCCGGTGGGGGCCCACGGGCCCCAGGCGAGGGACAGACCCGGCAGGCCCGCGCCGCGCCGCAGCTGGGCGACGGCGTCGACGAAGGCGTTCGCGGCGGCGTAGTTGCCCTGGCCGGGGGCACCGATGGTGCCGGACAGGGAGGAGAAGATGACGAACGCCGCCAAGTTCAGGCCCTGGGTGGCCTCGTGGAGGTTCCACACGGCGTCGGCCTTGGGGCGCAGCACCGCGTGGATCCGTTCGGCGGTGAGCGACTCGATCAGGCCGTCGTCGAGGGTGCCGGCACTGTGCACCACCGCGGTCAGGGGGTGGTCGGCCGGGACGGTGGCGAGCAGTCGCCCGATGGCGTCGCGGTCGGCGAGGTCGCACGCCTCGACGCGGACGTGCGCGCCGTGGTCGCTCAGTTCGGCGACCAGCTCCGCCGCACCCTCGGCCGCGCCGCCGCGGCGGCTGACGAGCAGCAGGTTGCGTACGCCGCGCTCGGTGACCAGGTGCCGGGCCAGCACGCTGCCCAGACCGCCGGTACCACCGGTGATCAGTACCGTGCCGTCGGCATCCCACGGCGCGGCGTCGGGGGCGGGGGTCACGCGGGCGCGCGCCAGCCGTGCGCCGAGCACGGCGCCGTCCCGGACGATCGCCTGCGGTTCGGTGACGCCCAGGGCGTGCGGGGGCAGGGCCGGCCGGGACATGCCGGGTTCGAGGTCGAGGAGGGCGAAGCGGCCGGGGTGTTCCGTCTGGGCAGAGCGCACCAGGCCCCAGACGGCGGCGGCGGCCGGGTCCGGCACGCTCTCACCGTCGGCGGCGACGGCGCCGCGGGTGACGAAGACCAGCCGGGATTCGGCGTAGCGCTCGTCTGCCAGCCAGGTCTGCAGCTGCCGCAGGACCCTAGACGTCAGATCGTGGGCCGAGGCGACCGCTCCTACCGCGCTGTCGCCGGTGAGGGGGGCGAGCACGACGGCCGGGACGGCCGTCTCGCCGTCCTCCGTGAGCTCGAAGGGGTGGACGGGCAGGCCGTCCTGGGCGAGTGTCCCGAGCAGGCCGAAGGGGTCCGTCCCGAGCACACCGACCGAGCCGGGCATGGCCGTGTGACCGCGCAGGCGCGTCCACCGCAGCTCGAACATGGCGTCCCGCACCAGCGGAACCGAGGCGCCGGAGTGCTGGTCGGGCTGTGCCCGCAGCACGAGCGAGCCCACCGAGGCGACGAGGCCACCGGTGGTGTCGGTGACGGCAATGGACACGGCGTCATCACCGGCCGGGGAGAGCTTCACCCGGACCGTGGACGCGCCGCTCGCGTGCAGGGTGACGTCCTGCCAGGAGAAGGGCAGGCCGCCGCGTACGTGCTCGCCGAGGTCGACGAAGGCCGACGCGTGCAGGGTGGCGTCCAGCAGGGCGGGGTGAATACCGAAGGCGCCGGCGTCGGAGCCGGCCGTCTCGGGCAGGGCGACCTCGGCGAAGACGTCGTCGCCCTGGCGCCAAGCGGCGCGCAAGCCCTGGAACACGGGGCCGTAGGCGAAGCCCGTTTCGGCAAGGCGGTCGTAGAAGCCGTCGAGCTCCAGCGGCTGCGCGTCCGCGGGGGGCCATGCGGTGGCGTCGAAGTCGGCGTGCTGCTCGCCGGAGGCCAGGATGCCCGCGGCGTGCTGGGTCCAGGGCTGCTCCTCGGCACCGTCGGGACGGGAGTGCAGGCTCAGGGTGCGGCGGCCGGACTCGTCGGGGCTGCCGACCCATACCTGAACCTGGACGCCGCCCTGCTCGGGCAGGATCAGCGGTGCGGCCAGGGTGAGCTCCTCCACCCGGTCGCAGCCGACCTCGTCGCCGGCGCGAATGGCCAGCTCCAGGAAGGCGGTGGCCGGGAGCAGTACCGCGCCGCGCACGGCGTGCTCGGCGAGCCAGGGGTGGGTCTGCACCGAGAGCCGACCGGTCAGCAGCAGTCCGTCGGAATTGGCCAGGGACACGGCCGCTGCGAGCAGCGGGTGGTGGGCGGCGCCCAGTCCGGCGGCACGGACGTCACCGGCCTGGGTGAGCACGCCCTTGGGCCAGAAGCGGCGCCGTTGGAAGGCGTAGGTCGGCAGGTCGACGTGCTGTGCTCCGGTGCCGGAGAAGTACTGCTCCCACTGGAGGGGCACCCCGCGGACGTGCAGGCCCGCAGCGGCGGCCGTGATCGTGTCGGTCTCCGGGCGTCCCGGGCGCAGCAGGGGCAGCGCCACAGCGCTTTCATGGGCGGTGCCGTCGGTGTCGTCCAGGCAGGCGCGGGTCATGGCGGACAGGACGCCGTCGGGGCCGATTTCGAGGAAAGTGGTGGTGCCGTGGCCGGCCAGCCAGTCGATGGCGTCCGCGAACCGGACGGCCTGGCGGGCGTGGTCCACCCAGTAGTCGGCGGAGGTCAGCTGCTCGACCGTGGCGAGGGTGCCGGTCAGAGTCGACACGACCGGGATGACGGGCGCCTGCGGCGTCAGGCCCGCCACCACGGCCCGGAACTCCTCGAGCATGGGTGCCATGAGCGGGGAGTGGAAGGCATGGGAGACGCGCAGCCGCTTGGCCTTGCGGCCGAGGCCGGTGAAGTGTTCCTCGATGGCGGCGACCTCATCGGCGTCACCGGCGACGACGACGGCCTCCGCACCGTTGACGGCCGCGATCGAGACGCGGTCGGCGCGGGCCTCCAGCAGGGGAAGGACCTCTGCCTCGGTCGCCTGGAGCGAGACCATCGCGCCGCCGACGGGCAGCGCCTGCATCAGGCGGCCTCGGGCGACGACCAGCGCGGCGGCGTCGGCCAGGGAGAACACGCCGGCCACATGCGCGGCGGCGATCTCACCGATCGAGTGTCCGGCGAGGAAGTCGGGCTTGACGCCCCATGAGGCGACCAGCCGGTAGAGCGCGACCTCGATCGCGAACAGGGCAGGCTGTGCGTAGCCGGTCTCGTTCAGCAGCGCCGCTTCCGGCGAGCCCTCGGCGGCGAACAGCACGTCCTTGAGGGGCCGGTCGAGGCCGGGGTCCAGGTGGGCCAGGACCTCGTCGAGAGCATGGGCGAACACGGGGAAACGGGCGTGGAGCTCGCGGCCCATGCCCAGTCGCTGGGAGCCCTGGCCGGCGAACAGGAAGGCCAGCTTGGACCTGCCCTGTGTGGTGCCCTGCACGAGGGCCGGGTAGGGGTCGCCGGCGGCCAGTGCGGTGAGGCCCGCGAGGGCGCCGTCGCGGTCGGCGGCTGTCACGGCCGCACGGTGTTCGAGGCCGGAGCGGGTCGTCGCGAGGGAGAAGGCCACGTCCACGGGGGCGAGCGCGGGACGGGACTCCATGAAGTCCAGCAGGCGTGCCGCCTGGGCGCGCAGGGCCTCACGGGTGCGCCCGGAGACGAGCCAGGGCATGGTCCCGGCGTCGATGGGCAGCGCTGCCGGCGCGGGCTCGGCGTCGGTGCCGTTCTCGGGAGCTTCCGGGGCCTCGGCCTCGGCGGGCGGGGCCTCCTCCAGGATCGTGTGGGCGTTGGTGCCGCTGAGCCCGAAGGAGGAGATGCCCGCGCGGCGCGGTTCCGGCCGCTGCGGCCACGGGGCCGGCTCGGTGAGCAGGCGTACGGCTCCCGCGGTCCAGTCGACGTGCGTGGAGGGCTCGTCGACGTGCAGCGTCTTGGGCAGCATGCCGTGCCGCATCGCCATGACCATTTTGATGACGCCGGCCATGCCGGCCGCCGCCTGGGTGTGGCTGATGTTGGACTTTACCGACCCCAGGAGCAGGGGGCGGTCCTCGGGACGGTTGCGGCCGTAGGTGGCGAGCAGCGCCTGGGCCTCGACCGGGTCACCGAGGGTCGTGCCGGTGCCGTGGGCTTCCACGACGTCGATCTCGTCTGCAGAAAGGCGGGCGTTGACCAGCGCCTGCTCGATCACCCGCTGCTGCGAGGGTCCGTTGGGGGCGGTCAGGCCGTTGGACGCGCCGTCCTGGTTGACGGCGGAGCCACGCACCACGGCCAGGATCCGGTGTCCGTTACGGCGGGCCTCCGACAGTCTTTCCAGTACGAGGACGCCCACGCCCTCGGACCAGCCGGTGCCGTTGGCGGAGTCGGCGAACGAGCGGCAGTGGCCGTCGGCCGCCAGGCCGCCCTGGCGGCTGAACTCCACGAAGGTGGTGGGGCTGGACATCACCGTGACGCCCGCGGCGAGAGCCAGCGAGCACTCTCCGGCGCGCAGGGAGTGTGCGGCCAGGTGGAGTGCCACGAGTGAGGACGAACAGGCGGTGTCGACGGTCACCGCGGGGCCCACGGCGCCGAAGAAGTACGACAGCCGGCCCGAGAGGATGCTGGTGGCGTTGCCGGTCAGGGTGAAGCCCTGGACGTCGTCGTCGGGGCCCACGCGGTAGTCCTGGGGCATGGCCCCGACGAACACACCGGTCTTGGTGCCGCGGACGGCGGCAGGGTCGATGCCGGCGCGCTCGAATGCCTCCCAGGAGGACTCCAGGAGGACGCGCTGCTGGGGGTCCATGGACAGCGCCTCGCGCGGCGAGATCCCGAAGAAGCCGGCGTCGAACTCGGCGGCGTCGTGCAGGAAGCCACCGGAGAAGGTCTCGTCGGTGCCCAGTTCCCAGCCACGGTCGTCGGGGAAGCCGGTGATGCCGTCCTCACCGTTGGCCAGCATGGTCCAGAGCTCTTCCGGGCTGGTCACGCCTCCCGGGAAGCGGCAGCTCATGCCCACGATCGCGATCGGCTCGCTGGCGGCCGTCTCGAGCTCGCTGACCCGCTGCCGGGAACGCCGCAGGTCGGCGCTCGCCCGCTTGAGGTAGTCCCGGAGCTTCTGTTCCTTGTCCATATCAACTCAACCCATCTGAAGACCGGCGGACAGCGGAGGATTCGATGTGGACATCCGGTACTCGGGACGGCTGTCGTCCGGTCACTGCGCCGAAGCGGACGCGGACCGCGATTGCCCTGCTCGTATTCCCGCACGCCATGGGCTCAGTGTCGGCGGGCACGGTCATGAAAATCCCTAGTGTCGGATGGGCGCGGACGGGGTGCGGAGGTCTTTCACAGAAGCCTCGCGGTGCGGCAGGATGAGGCGGCAGACGATCACCGGCCGCAAGGAGATGTCAGGTGTCATGCGCGTAGGGCTGTTTGTCACCTGCGTCAACGACACGCTCTATCCGGGCACGGGCCGGGCGGTCGTCTCCCTGCTGGAACGGCTGGGTGTGGAGGTCGATTTCCCGGCGGCGCAGAGCTGCTGCGGACAGCCCTTGTTCAACACCGGATACCGGCACCGGACCGAGGCGCTGATGCTTCGCCATGCCGCCGCCTTCCGGGGCTACGACCACATCGTCACCCCGTCGGCCTCCTGCGCCGCCATGGTGCGCGACGCCTACCCGAGGATCGCGGCCCGCGCCGCCACAGAGAACCGTCCGCGGCGGGAGTCGGAGGAGCTGGCCGAGGCGGCCGCGAGCGTCGGTCCCCGCACCTACGAGCTGACCGAGTTCCTGGTGGACGTCCTGGGGGTGAGCGACGTCGGCGCCTTCTTCCCGCACACCGTGACCTATCACCCCACCTGTCATGGGCTGCGCGTCCTCGGTCTGGGCGACCGTCCACGACGGCTGCTGGAGCACGTCAAGGGACTCCAGCTGCGGGAGCTGGCGGGCGCCGAGGAGTGCTGTGGCTTCGGCGGCACCTTCGCCGTCAAGAACCCGGCCGTCTCCGCGGCGATGGGCGCGGACAAGACCCGTGCCATCGAGGAGTCCGGCGCGCGTGCGGTCTGCGCGGTCGACAACTCCTGTCTGCTGCACATCGGCGGCACCCTCACCCGGGAGGGATCCTCCGTTCGCCCGGTCCACATCGCGGAGATCCTGGCCAGCACAGAGGGGAACGTCCTGTGAGCCGCACGTACCTGGGCATGCCGGCCTTTCCCCGGGCCGCCGCCGACTCGTCCCGCGACGCCACCCTGCGGGCCAACCTCCGCCACGCCACGCACACCATCCGCGCCAAGCGGGCCCGTGCTGTCGCCGAACTGAGCGACTGGGAACAGCTGCGCGCCGCCGGAGCCGCCGTCAAGGACCGCACGCTGCGCCACCTCGACCACTACCTCCTGCAGCTGGAGGAGAACGTCACCCGTGCCGGGGGCACCGTCCACTGGGCGGCGGACGCGGCCGAGGCGAACCGCATCGTCACCCGGCTCGTCCAGGCCACCGGCGAGCGCGAGGTCGTCAAGGTCAAGTCCATGGCCACCCAGGAGACCGGTCTCAACGCCGCGCTCGAGGAGGCGGGCATCCGGGCCTACGAGACCGACCTCGCCGAACTCATCGTTCAGCTCGGCGACGACCTGCCCTCCCACATCCTGGTCCCCGCCATCCACCGCGGCCGCACGGAGATCCGCGACATCTTCCGCGACCGGATGGCCGACTGGGGGCGCCCCGCCCCGCATGGGCTCACCGACCGCCCCGCCGACCTCGCCGAGGCCGCACGGCTGCACCTTCGCGAGAAGTTCCTGCGGGCCGCCGTCGGCGTGTCCGGAGCCAACTTCATGGTCGCCGAGACTGGCACGCTCGTCGTCGTCGAGTCCGAGGGCAACGGCCGGATGTGCCTCACCCTCCCCGACACGCTGATCTCCGTCGTCGGCATCGAGAAGACCGTGCCGACCTGGCGGGATCTGGAGATCTACCTTCAACTGCTTCCCCGTTCCTCGACTGCCGAACGTATGAACCCGTACACGTCGATGTGGACCGGCACCGCCGACGAGGACGGGCCGCGCGCCTTCCACCTGGTGCTGCTGGACAACGGCCGCACCGACACCCTGGCCGACGAGGTCGGACGTCAGGCGTTGCGTTGCATTCGCTGCTCGGCCTGCCTCAACGTCTGTCCCGTCTACGAGCGGGCCGGCGGCCACGCCTACGGCTCGCCCTATCCGGGCCCGATCGGCGCGATCCTCACGCCACAGCTGCGTGGCCTCGCCTCTCCTCTCGAGGAATCCCTGCCGTTCGCCTCCTCCTTGTGCGGTGCCTGCTACGAGGCGTGTCCTGTCGCCATCGACATCCCGGAGGTCCTGATCCACCTGCGCGAGCGGGTCGTTGAGGGCGGCGAGGTGACGGTCCGCGGTACGCGCACCGTCATCAGGCCGGCGAAGGGCCACACGTTCGAGCGCGCCATGATGCGTACCGCGGGCTGGGTCCTCGACCATCCCGCGGCGCTGCGTCGTGGTCAGCGCCTCGCGGCCCGTGCCCGGCGCTTGCGGCCCCGGCGGCTGCCGGGCCCGGGCCGGGCCTGGTCGGACACCCGTGAGCTGCCGGAGATTCCCCCCGAGTCGTTCCGGGACTGGTGGGCCCGGACCCGAGGCGGTGACGCATGACCGCCGCCGCGGGCCCCGGTGGCCTGAGCCCGAACCCCTCCAGGGAGCGGATCCTGGGCCGGATCCGGCGCGCCCTGTCCGACGTGCCGCCCTACGAACGCCCGCGTGACCATCCCGTGCCACGGGACTATCGGCGCACGCACGGGCAGCGGACCGCCGCCGAGTCCGTCGCCCTGCTGGCCGACAACCTCACCGACTACCGCGCGACCGTGCACCGGACGGACGCCGACGGGCTGCCGGCTCTCCTGGCCGAGCTGCTCCGACGGCGCGGCGCCCGTCGCGTGGTCGTGCCGGTCGGTCTGCCGAGCGGTTGGCTCGCGCAGGCGCCGGTGGAGCTCGTGCGCGACTCCGCCTCGCTGTCGCCCCATGACCTGGATGCCATGGACAGCGTGGTCACCGGCTGTGCGCTGGCCATCGCCGAGACCGGCACGCTGGTGCTCGACGCGGGCCCGGACCAGGGGCGCCGGCGTATCACGCTCGTACCCGACCACCATCTGTGCGTGGTGCGCGTCGCGGACCAAGTGGTGGACTCGGTACCGCAGGCTCTGGGAAGACTGACCCCGACCCGGCCCCTGACCTGGATCTCCGGCCCGTCCGCGACCAGCGACATCGAGTTGGACCGGGTCGAGGGCGTACACGGGCCGCGTGCGCTCGACGTCGTCCTGCTCATGTGATCCCCCGTGGTTTCCATGAACGTCAGGCTACGGGCGGGACGTTCGTCGTGCGGCGCGCTATCCACAGGCCCGGTCATATGATCCTCACGCTGGGAGGAAGTGTTGGAACCGCCACTGCGCGGCGTCACGGTCGTCGCTCTCGAACAGGCCGTCGCCGCTCCCTTCGCCACCCGCCAGCTCGCGGATCTCGGCGCGCGAGTCATCAAGATCGAGCGCCCCGGGCGCGGGGACTTCGCCCGGGACTACGACCGCCGCGTCAAGGGCCTCTCCGCCTACTTCGTCTGGATCAACCGGGGTAAGGAGAGCGTCGCCCTCGACCTCAAGGCCGGCGCCGACCGCTCGTTGCTGGACCGGCTCCTCGCCCGTGCCGACGTGTTCATCCAGAACCTCGGCCCGGGCGCGGCCGGCCGGCTCGGCCTCGGCGCCGACGCCCTGCGCGCCCGGCATCCGCGCCTGATCACCTGCGACGTGTCCGGCTACGGCACGGAGGGGCCGTACCGGGACAAGAAGGCATACGACCTGCTGGTGCAGTGCGAGACCGGGCTGCTCTCGATCACAGGCAGTGCCGGTTCCCCGGCACGGCCGGGCATCTCCATCGCCGACATCGCCGGTGGGATGTACGCCTATACCGGCATTCTCACCGCCCTCTACGAACGCGAACGCACCGGCGAGGGATCGGCGCTGTCCGTCTCGCTCTTCGACGCCCTCGCGGAGTGGATGGGGCACCCCTATTTCGCCCAGGCCTACGGCGGAGCGCCCATCGCCCCCAGCGGCGCCCGCCACCCGTCCATCTCCCCCTACGGGCCCTACCGGTGCGGTGATGGCGCGCGCGTGTTCCTCAGCGTGCAGAACGACCGTGAATGGACAGCCCTGTGCGAACAGGTCCTCAGGCTCCCCGCCTTGGTGCGCGACCCTCGCTTCGCCGACAACCCCCTGCGTCACACCCATGACGACGATCTGACCGACGTCATAGAGAAACGCTTCGCCCGCCATACGGCGGACGGGGTCCTCGCCCTGCTCGAAGGCGCGGGCATCGCGCACGCCCGCCTGCGGACGGTGGCGGAATTCACCGATCACCCGCAGTTGACGGCGCGTGGCCGCTGGCGGGAGTTCGACTCCCCGGCCGGTCCGCTGCGCGGTCTGCTGCCGCCGGTGGAGGTGGCCGGGCGGGAGGCCGCCATGGGTGCGGTGCCCGCGCTCGGCGAGCACACAGCGGCGATCCGCGCGGAGTTCCCTCCGCCAGGCACATCCGGCGACGACTAGGGGCCCCCAACACCCCGACTGCACAGGCTACCGCCGTGCCGCAGGCCGTCGATCTCGGCGGCCTGCGAACCGTCGCCGGAGTGGGCCGAGCGGGTTAGCCACTCGGCCCAGCGGTGGAGCGGCGCCTTCTTCAGACCTTGGCCGTGAGGTACGTATCGCGCCGCACCAGCGAGGCGTAGCGCCCGTCGTCCGCGAGGAGCTCCTGATGCGTACCGCGCTCGGCGATACGGCCGCCGTCGAGGACGATGATCTGGTCGGCATGACGGACCGTGGAGAGCCGGTGCGCGATGGTGATCGTCGTCCGGCCGGCGGACAGCGCGTCGATGGCCTGCTGGACGGCGTGCTCGGTATGGGTGTCCAGAGCACTGGTCGCCTCGTCCAGGATGAGGACGGGCGGGTCCCGCAGGATGGTGCGCGCGATGGCCAGGCGCTGCTTCTCGCCGCCGGAGAAGCGGTAGCCGCGCTCGCCGACGAGAGTGTCATAGCCCTCGGGCAGCGAGGTGATGTAGTCGTGGATCTGGGCCGCTTCCGCCGCCTGCCGGATCTCCTCGTCCGTGGCGTCGGGCTTGGCGAAGCGGAGGTTGTCGGCGACGGAGGCGTGGAAGAGGTACGTCTCCTGGGAGACGACGCCCACCGCGCGGGCGAGGGTGTCGAAGTCGAGGTCACGGACGTCGACGCCGTCGAGCAGGACCCGCCCGCCGGTGACGTCGTACAGCCGGGGCACGAGATAGCTCAGGGTGCTCTTGCCGGAGCCGGTGGGGCCGACCACCGCCAGGCTGCCACCAGCCGGGACGGCGACGTCGATGCCGTTGAGCGCCGTGCTGGTGGGGTCGTAGGAGAAGGAGACGTTCTCGAAGCGGACTTCGCCTCTGATCTTCTCCAGCCGTACCGGCTCCGCGGGCTCGGTGATCTCCACCGGCAGATCGAGGTACTCGAAGATGCGCTGGAAGAGTGCGACGGAGGTCTGCATCTGCACGCCGGTGGAGAGCAGGCCGACCGTCGGCCGGAAGAGCCCCTGCTGGAGCGAGACGAAGGCCACCAGCGTGCCGAGGGAGATGGCGGGGCCGCCTGTCTGCAGGGCGAGGCCGGCGGCCCAGTAGATGAGCGCGGGCATGGCGGCCATGACGATGCCGATGGTGGACATCCGCCACCGTCCGGCCATGCTCGCCCGCACTTCGAGGGCGACCAGACGGTCGGACTCCCCGGCGAACGTCTGCGTCAGCGAGTCAGAGCGGCCCATGGTGCGGCCGAGCAGGATGCCGCTGACCGACAGCGATTCGGTGACCATGGCGGCCATGGACGCCATCTGCTTCTGGCGTTTGACCGTGATCTTTCTGCGCTCGTCGCCCACCCGGCGGCTGACCCAGACGAACACCGGCAGCAGCAGGAGCGTGACGACGGTCAGCCGCCAGTCCAGGGCCACCATGGCGATGACCGTGGCGATGACGCTGGTGAGGTTGGAGACCAGTGACGTGGCGGTGGAGGTCACGGTGGCCTGCATCCCGCCGATGTCGTTGGCGATGCGCGATTGCACCTCGCCGGTGCGGGTGCGGGTGAAGAAGGCGAGCGGCATGCTCTGGAGCCGGCCGTAGACGGCGGTGCGCAGGTCGTGCATCACCCGCTGGCCGACGGTGGTGGAGATCAGGGTCTGCAGGACGCCGAAGACGCTGTTGACGACGGCGGCCGCGATCATTCCCAGAGCCAGCAGGCTGAGCAGGCCGGTACGGCCGTGGGGGATGGCGTCGTCGAGGACCTCGCGCAGCATGAACGGTGAGGCGACCGTGACGAGGGAGGAGGCGGCGACGAGCAGCCCCACGAGGGCCAGCCTGCCGCGGTAGGGGCGGAAGAGACGGAGGATGCGCCGCACCTGTGCGGGCTGTTCCGGGTCCCGGGGAGGTGGTGTCCAGTCGAGTTCGTCGTGAGGCATGGGCTCCTTCAGCGAAGTCCGGTTTCGAATACGGAGAGGTGCGACAAGCGCAAGAGACGCTGAGAACACTGACTGAACAGAGCATAGCTCACTGTTACCTATACTCACAATGGAGGTAGTCCTGATAGAATGCGATCATGACGGCCCCCGACACGTCCGGTCAGCTCGCCGAGCAACTGCTGAGGCTGACTCGCAGGCTCCATCGCGCGCAGAAGCGCTATCTGGACCCGGTCGGCATCACGCCCGCCCAGTCGCGGCTGCTGCGCACCGTCGCGCACTACGAGACCCCGCCGCGGATGGCGGATCTGGCCCGGCATCTGGAGGTCGTGCCGCGGGCGGTCACCACGCTGGTCGACGCCCTGGAGACCAACGGCGCGGTGCGCCGGGTGCCGGATCAGTCCAATCGCCGGGTGATCCGCATAGAGCTAACCGACCAGGGCCGCATGACGCTCAAGGCCCTGCGTGACGCCCGGCGGGCCGCCGTGGAGGACATCCTCGCCCCTCTCCGCCCCGAACAGCGCGAGGTGCTCGGCGGCCTGCTGAACGAACTGCTGGCGGGCCCGGACCGCGGCGCGCCCTGAGGGCGGCGCCCAGCGATCGCGGACCCGCCGCGTGCGGGTTTCAGCAGCGCCGGCTGTCCTGCGTCAGCTCGCCCTGGGCCGTGGCCAGGGTGCGGTCGTAGCAGACCCCCGGACCGTACAGGCGGTAGCGCTCGCTGGAGACGCCCGTCGCATGACGCTGGTCGCGCGGCACGTTCTGGTTGTACGCCGCGTCGCCCCGGTAGGTGTCGTCCAGGCGTGACCAGCCGACGCGCTGTCCGGCGCGCAGCGTGACACTGTCCACGGCGTCCCCCATGGTCATGACCGTGCGCAGACGGTCGCCGGAGCCGACCGACGTCTCACCGTCCATGGTGTACACCCGGTGGGAGCGGGTCGTGACCGCCGGGCCGCGGCCGTCCACCGTGACCGTCTCGTCGTCGGTCCAGCGGGCCTTGAGCGCGTCCAGCGACTCGCCGTCCCCCGTCCACCGGTGTGTGGAGGTCCCGGCCAGCTTCCGGGTGACGGTCGTGGCGACGCGCCCGTGCGAGGTGTCGATGTAGCCCCCGACAGTGAGGGAGTTCCCGCCCTCGGACTTCAGCCGGCGCTCGGTGCCGGGCTCGTACGCGACGGTGTTGGCCGGTTCGCCCTGTCGGTGGGTGGTGACCGCGCCGGTGACCCGTTCCGACTTGCCGTCCTGCCACACCAGGATGTTGGTGGGTGTGCTCCAGCCGCTCTGCCCCTGGGGGACGCCGGCGACCGAGATCGTGATCTTGTGGGGCTTGCCGTCGTTCAACTGCCCGGCGAAGGGCGTGAGGTCGTACTCCACGGGCCGGACGTCGAACGCACGCGGACCCGGAATCACGTACCAGAGGAAGGGGTTCGACCAGCCGCCGGTCCAGACGGTCGGGAAGGGCGCCGCGATGCCGGCGAGCCGGCCGTCGACCGAGACACGCACCTCACGATAGGGGCCGTCCTTGGCCTTGCAGGGGTACGGCGCCGCGTCCGGGACGGTGAGGTACCAGAACTCCTCGCATCCGCCGCCCGAACCGGTGGCGTAGACCTCGGCGACGATCCGTTCGCTGTTGCGCGGCGTGGTCAGCCGCCCCTCGTAGACCGCGCCGTCGTGGTGTGCGCCCTCCAGGGTGAGGACCTGGTCGGGGGTCTGGGCTGGCTTGACCCGGCCCTCGGCCTTGTAGAAGGTCAGCGTCGCCTTGACCTTGATGACGCCGGTGTAGGTCTCGTTCACGGTATTGCCGATGAGCATCTCGACGGGTTGTGCGCTGCGCAGGGTGGGGGCGTACCGGGTGACGTCCTTCTCCACGTTCCAGGTGATGCCCTCGGGTGAGGGTTCCGGCGTCGAGGTGCGGAGCACTTCGACGCCGCCTATGTGCAGATACCCCAGACGGTCGTACTGCCGCCCGGCCACGGCGCCTTCGAGGCGCAGAACGACCTTGTTCCAGCGGTCTCCGCAGCCCTTGGGCGGCAGGTAGGTGCTCTTGTAGGGCGTGTAGTCGCGGAACTCGGTCTCGGCGACGGTCACTTTGCACGAGGTCGTGCCGGGTGTGGCCACCGGTGGTCCGGCGGTGATGGGGTCGTGCCAGTCGGTCCCGAATTCGGTGGGCGCCGCGGCCACGGCTGGGCTGATGCCCAGCAACAGGCCTACGGTCGCGGCGCACAGCGCGAGAAACAGTCGTCTCATGGGGCAGGAGTGAAGCGCTTCACCGAAGGGCGCACCAGTACTCGTCTGGCCTGATCCACCGCCCCGGCGGAAAACCAGTTGTAACCGGAGTACTGCGGGCGCGAGCCTTGCACAGCCCCCACCCACCCCCCAGCCCGAACCGGGATGCCATGCAGATCAGTGATCTTCCCTATGCCGACCCGGGCCGGCCGGATGTCCGGTCAGGCCCGCGCTTCCTGCTCTGGCTGGGACGCAACCAGCTGGGCGGGCAGGTGAAGGCGATGCTCTGGGGCGTCGTCCATATGGCGTCCGTGGCCACGTTCCCGCTGGCCGTGGGCCTCGCCGTGCAGGCCGTCGTCGACCGGTCGGGGGCACGACTCGCCCTCGCGGGTGGCCTGATACTGGTACTCGGCGCGCTCACGGCGCTCGGTGACACGATGCTGCACCGCGTGGCGGTCACCAACTGGATCACGGCCGCGGCGCGTGTGCAGCAGCTCCTCGCCCGTAAGACGGCCGAGTTGGGAGCCGCGCTGACGCGGCGGGTGGCAGCGGGTGAAGTCATCGCCGTGTCGACGGGCGACGTCGAAAAGATCGGCTGGTTTGTAGAGGCGCTGTCGCGTTTCGCGTCCGCCGCGTTCACGACGGTTGTGCTGTGCGTGGCTCTGATGATCTACCAGCCCGCCCTGGGGGCGCTGATCGCCCTCGGAGTGCCGGTACTGGCGCTGGCAGTACTGCCGTTGCTGCCGCCCGCGACGAAACGGGCGGACGAGCAGCGGGAGAAGGCCGGCCGGGCCACCGAACTGGCGTCGGACACCGTGGCAGGGCTGCGGGTGCTGCGCGGCATCGGCGGCGAGGAGCTGTTCCTGTCCCGCTACCGGCGCGCCTCGCAGGAGGTACGCAAGGCGGCCGTGCACAGCGCCCGTATGTGGGCCCTCATCGCTGCGGTGCAGGTGGTGCTGCCGGGGCTGCTGCTGATCGCGGTGGTCTGGTACGGGGTGGCACTGGCGCAGGACGGCCGGATCGGCGTGGGCGAGCTGGTGACGGTCTACGGCGTGGTCACCTTCCTGCTGTTCCCGCTGCGGCAGTTCGAGGAGATCGCCATGGCGTATTCCTTCTCCCGGCCGTCCGCGCAGCGTGCCGCCCGGGTGCTGGGGCTGGAGCGCACCGCGCCCTCGGCGGAGGAGGAACGGGACCCCGGGAGTCTGACGGGCGATCTGTACGACCCCGCGAGCGGGCTTCTGGCCCCCGCGGGGCAGCTGACGGCCGTGGTGTGCGGTGACCCCGACGCCGCCGGGCGGCTCGCCGACCGGCTCGGCGGGCACGCCCCGGAAGGCACGGAGGGCACGCCGTCGCCTCTGCTGGGCGGAGTGGCGCTGGACGAGGTGCCGCTGGACGCGGCCCGTGCCGCGGTGCTCGTCCAGGACAAGGACCCGGTGCTGCTCTCGGGGACGCTCGCCGAGCTCCTGGACGTTCCGGCGTCGGGGGCCGTGACGGCGGAGGCGGCCTTGGCGGCGGCGCAGTGCGGTGATGTGCTGACCGCGCTGGCGCAGGGCTCGGCGGACGACAGCGGAGACCCGATGCGCACCCGGATCACCGAGCGCGGGCGGTCGCTGTCGGGCGGGCAGCGGCAGCGGCTGGCGCTGGCGCGCTCGCTGGTGACCGACCCCGAGGTGCTGGTGCTGGACGAGCCGACCTCGGCCGTCGACTCGCACACCGAGGCCAGGATCGCCGACGGCGTGCGGGCGCTGCGCAAGGGGCGTACGACGGTGGTGTTCACCTCCAGTCCCCTGCTCCTGGACCGGGCGGACCGGGTGGCGCTCGTGCGCGACGGCCAGGTGGCGGCGGTGGGCACGCACGGCGAACTGGTGCGCTCCCATTCCCTGTACCGCGCGGTCGTCACCCGTCGGACGGACGGGGCGACGGATGGGGCGATGGGCGGGAAGACGGACGTGGCAGTGGACAGCGAGCTCACCGAGTTCGACAAGAGCGAGCAGATCGAGGAGTCGGCATGATCGGCGTGGCGCCACCGGCGTACGACCCGGCCGCACCGGAGTCGGCGACGACCCTGCCGGTCGGCAGGCCCGCCACGGTGCGGAGTTATGTGAAGGAGCTGCTGCGCCGGCACCGGGCGGCATTCGTCCTGCTGGTGACGGTGAACGCCATCGCCGTGATCGCTTCGATGGTCGGCCCGTATCTGCTGGGCGGGCTGGTCGATGACCTGGCGTCGGGCGTGGAGGAGATCCACCTGGGGCGCGCGGTAGCCCTGTTCATGGTCGCCTTGGCCGTACAGACAGTCTTCGTCCGCATGGTGCGGTTGCGCGGGGCCGTGCTGGGCGAGGAGATGCTGGCGGACCTGCGCGAGGACTTCCTGGTGCGCTCGGTGGCCCTGCCGCCGAGCGTGCTCGAGCGGGCGGGCACCGGTGATCTGCTGTCCCGGATCACCACGGACATCGACCGGCTGGCGAACGCCATGCGGGAGGCAGTGCCGCAGCTGGCGGTCGGTTTCGTGTGGGCGGGGCTGCTGCTGGGGGCGATGACGATCACCGCGCCGCCACTGGCGCTGTGTGTGCTCGTCGGGCTGCCGCTGCTGATCGCCGGCTGCCGCTGGTACTTCCACCGCGCGCCGGCCGCGTACCGCTCCGAGGCTGCCGGGTACGCGGCGGTCGCCGCGTCCCTGGCCGAGACCGTGGACGCCGGGCGGACGATCGAGGCGCACCGGCTGGGGCACCGCCGGGTGGAGCTCTCCGACCAGCGGGTCGCCGAATGGACCGCTTGGGAGCGCTACACGCTCTGGCTGCGCTCGGTCCTCTTCCCCGTGATCAATGTGACGCATGTGCTGCTGCTCGGCTCCGTGCTGATCATCGGTGGCGTGTTCGTCCTGCACGGGTGGATCTCGGTGGGGCAGCTGACGACGGGCGCGCTGTTCGCGCAGATGCTCACCGAGCCGATCGGGCTCATCCTGCGCTGGTACGACGAGCTCCAGATCGCCCAGGTGTCGCTGGCCCGGCTGGTGGGAGTGCGTGAGATCGAGCCGGCCGACGCCGACGGGCGGGTGCGCCCGGCCGGCCGGAAGGTGCGGGCGGACGAGGTGCGCTTCGGCTACGTCCCCGGCAACGATGTGCTCCACGGCGTCTCCCTCGACGTCCCGCCCGGCACGCGGGTGGCACTGGTCGGCCCCTCCGGGGCCGGCAAGTCGACGCTGGGCCGGCTGCTGGCCGGCATCTACGCGCCGCGCGCGGGCGCGGTGACACTGGGCGGCGCGGAGCTCTCCCGGATGCCCACGGAACAGGTGCGCCGCCACGTCGCGCTGGTCAATCAGGAGCACCACGTCTTCGTGGGCTCGCTGCGCGACAACCTGCTGCTGGCGCGCACGACGGCCGGGGACGACGACCTGTGGTCGGCGCTCGCGGCCGTGGACGCCGACGGCTGGGCGCGGGCCCTGGAGAACGGTCTGGACACGGAGGTGGGCTCGGGCGGGCTCGCGCTCACCCCGGCCCAGGCGCAGCAGATCGCCCTGGCGCGGCTGGTCCTCGCCGACCCGCACACGCTGGTCCTGGACGAGGCGACCTCGCTGCTGGATCCGCGGGCCGCCCGGCACCTGGAGCGTTCGCTGGCGACGGTGCTGGAGGGACGTACGGTCGTGGCGATCGCGCACCGGCTGCACACCGCGCACGACGCGGACGTGATCGTGGTCGCGGAGGACGGCCGGATCAGCGAGCTGGGCAGTCACGACGAACTGGTCGCGGCGGACGGCGCGTACGCGGCGCTGTGGCGCTCCTGGCACCAGTAGCCCGCCGTGGTGGGCCGGGGCCGGGGACGTCAGATGAGGTCCAGGGCCCCGAGCCCGCCGGCACCGCCGAGCACCATGAAGGCCGGCATGAGGACCTTCAGCTCCACCCAGCTGCCGGCCCGGAAACGCATGCTCTTCGGCGGACCGAGGGGGTACCAGCGCTTGCGGCCGATGGGCAGGGGCCACAGGATCGGGCAGCCCGAGACGGTGAGGGCGTCCCCGATGTCGTGCACCAGGGCCCCAAGGACGATGGGCAGGCCCAGCCACATGTACTCCTGGCCCGGGCCGGTGAACAGCCAGTGGGAACCGTTGCCCGGCTCGTCCAGGACGCCGGCGAGGATCCAGGCGCTGGTGGCGCCGAGCAGCCAGACCAGGACGTCGCTGGAGGTCCGGGCCATCCGCCACAGGAGCCCCTCGACGGCGAGCACCATGTGGACGAAGAGTATGCCGAGCACCGCCCAGCGGTCGCCGGTCATGGCCAGGGCCGAGGTGCCGGCTCCGATGAGCACGGCCCACAGCGCGGTGTGGGTCAGGGTGCGGTGGCCGCCGTTGCGACGGGGGTCGCCCTTGGCGCGGGTGGCCTTGTAGACCGTGTGGGACAGTGCGTCGATGACTCCGCACAGGATGCGTGATATCGGGCCGAAGGCCCGCGATATCGTCGCGGATTTGTGATCGAGGTCGGGGGCGAGCGCCGCTCCGGCGCAGATCAGCGCGCCGACGACGAGCACCGGCCAGGGCATCGGGTGCCCGGCTCCCGCGGCGGCGGCCCCCACGCCCAGCCAGGCCGCCGCGCCGGAGAGCGAGTGCGCCGGTCCCATCATGGTCGTTCCACCCCTTCGCTGGTCGGCGCCCAGCCTTTCTGACGCCGTATCGGCGACTCAGCGTAATGCCCGGATGATCATCGTTCGACCGGCCGGTTCCCTGATCCGTCCCGGGGCCAGGCAGTATGGGGGTGTGACCCTTATCGATCAGATGCCGAGCCATGCCGACCCCGATGCCCTTTTCGAAGCTTTCTCGACCTGGGCCGAGGAGCGGGGCATCACGCTGTACCCCGCTCAGGAGGAGGCGCTGATCGAGGTGGTCTCCGGCGCGAACGTGATCCTTTCGACGCCCACCGGGTCGGGCAAGAGCCTCGTCGCGGCCGGAGCGCACTTCACCGCGCTCGCCAACGATCAGGTGACCTTCTACACCGCGCCGATCAAGGCGCTGGTCTCGGAGAAGTTCTTCGACCTGTGCAAGATCTTCGGCACGGAGAACGTCGGCATGCTCACGGGCGACGCCTCGGTCAACGCCGACGCTCCGATCATCTGCTGCACCGCCGAGGTCCTCGCCTCGATCGCGCTGCGGGACGGCAAGGACGCCGACATCGGCCAGGTCGTCATGGACGAGTTCCACTTCTACGCGGAGCCGGACCGGGGCTGGGCGTGGCAGATCCCGCTGCTGGAGCTGCCGCAGGCGCAGTTCATCCTGATGTCCGCCACGCTGGGTGACGTCTCCCGCTTCGAGGAGGACCTGACCCGGCGCACCGGGCGGCCCACCGCCGTGGTGCGGTCCGCGACGCGGCCCGTTCCGCTGTCGTACGAGTACCGTGCGACGCCGCTGACCGAGACCCTCACCGAGCTTCTCCACACGCACCAGGCGCCGGTGTACATCGTGCACTTCACGCAGGCGGCCGCGGTCGAGAGGGCGCAGGCGCTGATGAGCATCAACATGTGCTCGCGCGAGGAGAAGGACGAGATCGCCAAGCTGATCGGCAATTTCCGCTTCACCACCAAGTTCGGGCGGAACCTCTCGCGCTTCGTCCGCCACGGCATCGGGGTCCACCACGCCGGAATGCTGCCGAAGTACCGGCGCCTGGTGGAACGGCTGGCGCAGGCCGGTCTGCTGAAGGTCATCTGCGGTACGGACACGCTCGGAGTCGGCGTGAACGTGCCGATCCGCACGGTGCTGTTCACGGCCCTGACCAAGTACGACGGCCAGCGGGTGCGGACGCTGCGGGCCCGGGAGTTCCACCAGATCGCCGGGCGGGCCGGACGGGCCGGTTTCGACACCGCGGGCTTCGTCGTGGCCCAGGCCCCCGATCACGTCGTCGAGAACGAGAAGGCGCTGGCCAAGGCGGGCGACGACCCGAAGAAGCGTCGCAAGGTGGTCCGCAAGAAGGCCCCCGAGGGCTTCGTCAACTGGACCGAGAACACCTTCGACAAGCTCATCGCGTCCGAGCCCGAGCAGCTCACCTCCCGTTTCCGGGTCACGCACGCGATGCTGCTGGCGGTCATCGCACGGCCCGGCAACGCCTTCGACGCGATGCGCCGGATGCTGGAGGACAACCACGAGCCGCGCAAGAGCCAGCTGCGGCACATCCGCCGGGCCATCGCCATCTACCGCTCGCTGCTGGACGGCGGTGTCGTCGAGCGGCTCGACGAGCCGGACGCCGAGGGGCGGATCGTCCGCCTGACGGTGGACCTGCAGTCGGACTTCGCGCTCAACCAGCCGCTGTCGACCTTCGCGCTCGCCTCCTTCGAGCTCCTCGATCCCGAGTCCCCTTCCTACGCCCTGGACATGGTCTCGGTGGTCGAGTCGACGCTGGACGACCCGCGCCAGATCCTGGCCGCGCAGCAGAACAAGGCGCGCGGCGAAGCGGTCGCGGCGATGAAGGCGGAGGGCATCGAGTACGAGGAGCGCATGGAGCGGCTGATGGACATCAGCTACCCCAAGCCCCTGGAAGAGCTGCTGTCCCACGCCTACGACGTCTACCGCAAGAGCCACCCGTGGGTCGGCGACCACCCGCTCTCGCCGAAGTCGGTCATCCGCGACATGTACGAGCGGGCCATGACCTTCACGGAGTTCACCTCCTACTACGACCTGGCCCGGACCGAGGGCATCGTGCTCCGCTACCTGGCCAGCGCGTACAAGGCGCTGGACCACACCGTGCCGGACGACCTGAAGTCCGACGACTTCGAGGACCTGATCGCCTGGCTCGGCGAGATGGTCCGCCAGGTCGACTCCAGCCTGCTGGACGAGTGGGAGCAGCTGGCCAACCCGGAGGAGGAGTCGGCGGAGGAGGCCCAGGACCGCGCCGACCAGGTCAAGCCGGTCACCGCCAACGCGCGGGCGTTCCGGGTGCTGGTGCGCAACGCGATGTTCCGCCGCGTCGAGCTGGCCGCCTTGGACAAGGTCGGCGAGCTCGGCGAGATGGACGCCGAGTCCGGCTGGGACGAGGACCGCTGGGGCGAGGCCATGGACGCCTACTGGGACGAGTACGAGGAGCTGGGCACCGGCCCCGACGCGCGCGGCCCGAAGCTGCTGCGCATCGAGGAGCGGCCGGAGGACGGTCTGTGGCGGGTGCGGCAGACCTTTGCCGACCCCAATGGTGATCATGACTGGGGCATCTCTGCCGAGGTGGATCTCGCGGCATCCGACGAAGAGGGCCGCGCAGTGGTGCGGGTCATGGACGTCGGCCAGCTGTAGCCTCGGGCGCCCTGTCCCGGCCGGGCGGCCTTTTTCTTCCGCACAGCCTCGCCCACAGCCCGCGTGGCCGTGCGGGCATCGTCGGCTCCGCCCCGGGCACGGGCTCGGCAGGCGGCGCCGGCCGCCGCTCCGGCTCCGTCGGCTCTTGAGGGGCGGCCGCACTGCCCGTAGGGGTGTGGCAGCCGGGCGCGGGACGGTCGGCGCGTGCTTCCGTCAGGGCGGCGATGAGGCAGTGCCGGTGCCAGTCGATCTCGTCCGGGTCCTCGGCCATCACCAGCTCGTCGATCACCTCGCGCGCGGCGGTCGCCTCCGGCCGGGCGCGGGCGAGGACCGGGCGCAGCGCGTGGAGGTAGGCGCGTTCCCCCGGGTCCGGCACCGCATGGGCCAGCTCGCCGGGGTCGAGTACGGCGGCGGGGACGGCCGCCCGCTCCCATGGGTCACCGGTCGCGGCCGTCAGCTGGTCGAGTCGGCGGGCGCGCCAGCTGCGGGCGCGCCGGTCGGGGTGTTTCTCCAGGGCGGCGCGCAGCAGGGCCGGGGTGCGGCCGGTGAGCATCTCGGGGTTGCGGTCGGCGAATTCCACGAGGTCCGACGCCAGGTAGTGCCAGACGACCACGCGGTATCGGTTGACGTAGAAGCGGACGGGCGCGAAGCAGCCGCCCCGGGCGAGGCGGGCGAACCGGGCGGGGCTGATGCCCATCAGCTCGGCTCCCTCGGCCGTGCCGACCACCCACAGCCGCGTGCGCAGCTCCTTGGGGAAGCCCTCGGCGGACTTGTGTCGCTCGATCTCCTCCCGTGCGATGCGTCGCCGCCCACCCGGCCCGGACGAAACGGTCCGTACCTCCCCCAGTTGCACGGCCAGTTCGAACTCGCGTGGTTTGAGCTCCAGCTCTCGTGCGGCCCGCGCGAACGGAACGCATTGCTCCGCGATGCCCCGCGCCTGAACCTGTCGTACCGCCATGACACCCTCCCGCCACCAGTCGATTACTTACAGTGACGACTGTAGCGGTGGGTCACCCCGGGCCGTCCAGCCCTGTGGATAACTTCGGCCAGGCCCGCGAACGCCCAGGTCGGAGGCGGTCAGCCGGCCCGCCCGCCAGGGCCGCCGCCCTCCAGGCCGCCCCGCTCCGCGCCTGCCTGATCGACGCGATTGACGAGCAGCGTCATCTCGTACGCGACCTGGCCGATATCGGCCTCGGCGCCGCCGAGGACGCACAGACAGCTCTCCTGGCCCGCGGCCGTCACGAAAAGCACCCCCTCCTCGAATTCGACCATCGTCTGCCGCACCCGTCCGGCCCGGAACTGCCGGCCGGTCCCCCTGGCCAGGCTGTGCAGTCCGGAGGCGACCGCCGCCAGATGTTCGGCGTCCTCCCTTTCCAGGCTCGCGCTCGCTCCCGTCACCAGCCCGTCGTTGGACAGCACCAGCGCGTGTCGTATCTCCTCCACACGATCGGTCAAGTCGTCCAGCATCGAGTCGAGTTCTTTACCGGCTGCCATGTTCCGCCTCCCCGTTCCGCAATTTCCCCGTAACTGCCGTGCAAGCCTTGCTCACCTCCGTGCTCCCGGCAACCCGCCCGGCCCGCCCGCACGCCTCTGTTCGCCAGTTGGCACAGGACAGGGACGCGACGCGGAAAATGACGGTGACGCATTCGGTCGACACGACAGTTCACCCACCGCCCACTTTCATTACCGGCGGTTCAACTCCGCCGATGCCGGGCACACTTGAACGACCGCAGGAAATGCCGCTCCCGGGGGCAGGTGATCCGCGTGTTCGACAAACTTCGCAGGCGTATCGAAGAGGTGCGGCAGCCTCCCGCCCCGCGGGCACCCGTGGGCGCCGGCCACGGGCGCCCACGCCAGCGCAATCTCTTCGAGGCAGCAGCGGTCTATGTGGCCGCCTGTGCCGAGAACGACGTCGAAAAGAGCGCGGAAGCGGCGCGGTGGGTCTCACCGGAGGCACTCAGCTTCGGGGTGAACGAGCTGGCGTGCCGGGCCGTCATAGCGCTCGCGCGTGAGCGCGACGAATCTCCGCAGACCGTGACCCGCACACTGCTCGGCCTGCCCCCCACCTGAACGAGCGTCACCGCCCTATCGCCACGACCCCACGCCGCGACCTCCGCCATGCCGCGATCCGCGCCCGCGCCACGCTTCCGCCTGCGCCGGGACCGGGCCCGTCGAGCTCCGATCAACGGACGTTTCCCAACCCGTCATCCGGAAGTCGTGTACATGTCATGACCGTCGCTCTACGCTGCCAACGCGCCCTGCGCACCGCACCCCCACCGATGAGCCCTGTACGGAGGACCTCGTGCCAGCCGCAGCCAGCCACCCCCACAGTCCACGCCGCCTCCCCCGCCGCCACTTCATCGCCCTGGCCTCCGCGTTCGGCCTCGCCGCCACCTCCCTGGGCCTGTGGGCCTCGGACTCCGCCGCCGCGCCCGCCGTGCCCACCCCCGACCATGTGGTGGTCGTCGTCTTCGAGAACCACGCCTACAACCAGGTCATGGGCAGCGCCCGCGCCCCGTACATCAACTCGCTCGCGGCGGGCGGCGCGAACCTCACCGCCTCGTACGCCGAGACCCACCCCAGCCAACCGAACTACTACGCCCTGTTCTCGGGCGACACCCAGGGCGTCACCGACGACAGCTGCGTCGAGCCCGGCTTCAGCAACGAGCCCAACCTCGCCTCCGAACTCATCGCCGCCGGCAGAACCTGGGCCAGCTACAACGAATCCCTGCCGTCCGAGGGCTCCACCACATGCAAGAGCGGGAAGTACGCCCAGAAGCACAACCCCTGGTTCGGCTTCGACAACGTCCCGACCAACACCGCGCACACCTTCAGCGCCTTCCCCCGTGACTACGCCACCCTCCCCACGGTCTCGTTCGTCGTGCCGAACCTGTGCAACGACATGCACGACTGCTCCGTGGGCACCGGGGACACCTGGCTCAAGAACAACCTCAAGGGCTACGCGGACTGGGCCAAGAGCCACAACAGCCTGCTCCTGATCACCTTCGACGAGGACAACAGGCTGAGCGGCAACCGCATACCGACGGTCCTCTATGGAGCACCGGTGAAGGCGGGAGCCAGCTCCGGCACGACGTACAACCACTACGACGTGCTGCGCACGCTCGAGACCATGTACGGCCTCCCGCACGCCGGACACGCCGCGAACGCCAAGGACATCACCGGCATCTGGAACAGCTGACCGTGTACCTCGCGGACGGCCGCACCGCCCCGGGCACCGCCGACGGCACCCGTGCCACGGCCCGCGCCCGGCGCGCAGCGGTCCCCGGTGCGGTGCTCGCCCTCGGCACCGTCAGCCTGATCACCGACATCTCCTCGGAGATGGTCAGTGCCGTCCTCCCGCTGTATCTCGTCGCCGGGCTGGGCCTGTCCCCGCTCGGCTTCGGCCTTCTGGACGGCCTCTACAACGGCGTCAGCGCACTCGTACGGCTCATCGGCGGCCGGCTCTCCGACCGCCGGGGCGGCAGCCACAAGGGCGTGGCCACCGCCGGCTACGGACTGTCCGCGCTGTGCAAGCCCCTGCTGCTCGTCACCCACAGCGTGCCGCTGATAGGCGCCGTTCTGGCCGCCGACCGCACCGGCAAGGGACTGCGCACCGCACCGCGCGACGCCATGATTTCGCTGGCCTGTGAGCCCGCCGCCCGCGGGCGGGCCTTCGGTGTGCACCGGGCGATGGACACGGCGGGGGCACTGCTCGGCCCGATGCTCGCCTTCGTGATCCTGCGGGCCGCGGCAGAGGGGTACGACGCCGTCTTCGCCACCAGCGGATGCGTGGCCGCACTGGGCGTCCTCATCCTCGTGCTGTTCGTACCAGGACGGGGAGAGAAACCCACGCGCCCCCGGCGCACGGAGGCGCGGGCGCCCGTCCGCGAGGTGCTGCGCCGCCCCGGCATCCGCCGGCTGACCGGTTGTGCGGTGCTCCTGGGGCTGACCACCGTCAGCGACTCTTTCCTCTACCTCACCCTGCAGCGCCGGCTGGAGCTGTCCGAGCCCTGGTTTCCGCTGCTGCCGCTGGGCACCGCCGCCACCTTCCTGCTGCTGGCCGTGCCGCTCGGCGTAGTGGCCGACCGCTTCGGCCGCCGCCGGCTGTTCCTGTGCGGCCACCTCGCGCTCCTCGGCGCGTACGGGCTGCTCGTCGCCCCGCTCGGCAGCTCCTCCGCCCTCGTCGCCCTCGTCCTCGCGCTGCACGGCACCTTCTACGCCGCCACCGACGGAGTCCTCGCCGCCGCGACCGCCGACAGCGTACCCGCTGCGGTGCGGGGCAGCGGGCTGGCGGTCGTCCAGACCGGCCAGGCCGCCGCCCGCTTCGTCTGCTCGATCGGCTTCGGCGCCGCCTGGACCGCCTGGGGCGACCGTACGGCCCTGGGCGCGGCCGCCGCGGGTCTGCTGGTCTCCGCCGCCGTCAGCACGCGGCTGCTGCGCCCACACCCCACCGACGCCACACCGGAGCCCGCCCGTTGAACCGCACCCACCGTCTCCTCGTCCTCCTGGCCGCCGTCCTGCTTCTGGCGGGCGTCGCCGTCGGCGCCACTCTGCACGCCGCCGGGCGGGCGGCGGAGAAGGACCGCACCCAGGCGGACGGCCCACCCGTCCGGTCGGGCAAGGTCACCCTGGACGCCCCGGGCCGCAGCGTCTTCCGCAACATGGCGTGGGGCCCGCACCGCGACGAGATCGCCTCGGTCTCCGACACCGACCCCACCGGCCCGCGCACCGCCTCGGGGGTGCGCTGTCTGCGCTTCCACACGGCCGGCGGTACCGGGATCTGTCTGCAGGCCGTCCGCGGCGGGCTCCGCGACAGCTACCGCGCCCTCGTGCTCGACGCACACCTGCGGGAACTGCGCCACTACGACCTGGCCGGCATTCCCAGCCGCGCCCGGGTCAGCCCCGACGGGCGCACCGTCGCCTGGACGGTCTTCGTCAGCGGCGACTCCTACGCGGGCACCGCGTTCTCCACCCGCACCTCGGTCCTGGACACCCGTACGGGGGCCCTGGACCGCAATCTGGAGACCTACCGCGTCTTTGTGGAGGGCCGTCCGTACCGGGCCGCGGACATCAACGTCTGGGGGGTCACGTTCGCCGACGACACCCGCTTCTACGCCACCGTCGCCACGGGCGGGAAGACCTACCTGGTGCGCGGGGACCGCACCGACCGGACGCTGCGCACCCTGCACTCCAACGTGGAGTGCCCCTCGCTCTCCCCCGACGGCACCCGCATCGCGTACAAAAAACGCGTCCAGGGCGCCTCTTCCGACGCGCCCTGGCGGTTGTACGTGCTGGATCTGCGCACGCTGCGCGAGAGTGCCACGGCAGAGCGACGCAACATCGACGATCAAGTCGTCTGGCGGGACACTCACACCCTGGTGTACTCGCTGCCGGGCGACTACGGCTCCGACCTGTGGACCGTCCCGGCCGATGGCTCCGGGGCCCCGCGGCTGTCGATGGCGGCGGCGCTGGCCCCCGCCTACACCGGGCGCTCCTAGCGGTCCAGCTGCTTACGGGAGACCCGGCGCAGCCGCTTGCGCTGCGAGGAGTCGAGCAGCAGATAGGCGCCGACCGGCACCCCGACCATCACCAGCAGCGCCGCCCAGAAGGGCAGCAGCCACAGCAGGATCACTCCCACCGCCACGCCACCCACGGCGACCTTGGCCTTGTTGGTCATTTCCGTGCCTCCTTAGCGGCGGCCGGCGCGACACCTGCCGCTGTGCCTGTCACAACGCCCGGCCGACGTCGCCGGTTCCTTGTCCGTCCCGCAGCGGGGCGCCGACCTCGTGCATGTGGCGCAGCGCCTGTGCGTAGGAGTCGATGAGTCCGGTTTCAGCGTACGTCAGCCCGGTCGCCGCGCAGTGGGAGCGGACGAAGGGGCGGGCGAGGCGGAGGTGGGGGCGGGGCATGTTCGGGAAGAGGTGGTGTTCGATCTGGTAGTTCAGCCCGCCCATGAACCAGTCGGTGACCAGGCCGCCGCGTACGTTCCTGGAGGTGAGGACCTGCCGGCGCAGGTGTCCCCAGCGCTCGCCGTCCGGGTCGGGCATTTCCATGCCCTTGTGGTTGGGGGCGAAGACCGCGCCGAGGTGGAGCCCGAAGAGGGCGTGGTGGAGCAGGGCGAAGGCGATCGCCTTGCCGGGTGACATCGAGGACAGCAGCAGGGTGGCGTAGCCGGCCACGTGCAGGGTCAGCAGCGTCGCTTCGAGCCGGCGTTCGCCTGCCTCTTGCCGTTTGAGGTCGCGCACGCTCGAAACCTTCAGATTGATTCCTTCGAGCAGCAGCAGGGGGAAGAAGAGCCGGGCCTGGTGGCGGGTGAGCCACCGGGTGAAGCCCTCGCGCAGGGCGGCCTGCCGCTGGGTCCACACCAGGGCCCCCACTCCCACATCGGGGTCCTTGTCGACGTGGTTGGGGTTGGCGTGGTGGCGGTTGTGCTTGTCGTTCCACCAGGCATAGCTCATGCCCAGCAGCAGGTCGGCGTGGATCAGCCCCAGGATCCGGTTGGCCCGGCGGGTGGCGGCTATCTGCGCGTGCCCGCTGTCGTGCCCGATGAAGGCGGTGCGGGCACAGAAGACCGCCGCGGGGATGGCCAGCAGCAGCGTCCACCAGGAGTCGCCGGTGAGCACGACGGCGGTGGCCGTGGCGGCGAGCGCGAGCAGGTTGCCGGCGATGGTGAGCGCGTACCGGCCCCGGCGGCGGTCGAGGAGACCGGCCGACCGGACCTGGCGCAGGAGCGGGGCGAAGTCGCTGCCCGCGGCGGGTTCCGCGAGGACGGCACTGGCCTGTGGCATGAGGCATTTCTCCGGTGAAGGTGGGGAGGGAGTCCGACCTCACGAAACGTACGGATCGCGGGCAGGGTGGGGCCATGGCGTCACCACCCGGACCCGCAGGGGGCCATCCCCCGGATCGAATAGGGGGTTTGGGTACACCCCACCCGCGAAAAGTGACGCGCCTCACTGGCCGGTCCGCTCCGCCTGACGCCTGCGGCCTGTACCCTCGGCGACTCCGACTCCGCACTAGTCAAATTTGAGGAATGCGCAGCGCTGTGACCCCACCCTCTGCCGCAACACCCTCCACTGTCTCCCTGCTCGTCGGGTGCCGGACGGCCTTCCTTCCGGGAGACCCCGCCCGCACCGGACGCGTCGCCTTCTGGCTGCCGACCGGCGAGCCTCCTCTGACGTCGGGCGACGTCGAGGACCTGACCATCGTCGTGCCCGACGGCACCGACGTCACCACCACGAGCGTGCGGGCCACCGTCCTGCCCGTCCGCGATGCCCTGCCCGTCCTCACCCGCGCCCGCGCCGCCCGGGCCGACGAGGCCACCGCCTTCTGGGGCGCCGTCGCCGTCCTCGCCCTGCAACTGGCCGCCCGTGGCAAGCTGCTGCCCGGACTGACCGACGCCGACCACGACTCCTGGCGGGTCGGCCCCCTCACCGCCGACGACCAGCACCGGGTGCGCGGGCTGGCCGCCGCCATGCCGCCGGCCGCCCATGCCGTACCGCTCCCCGGCAGCGACCCGCTGATGCTGCCCGAACCGGACCGGCTCGTCCGGGCCTTCCTGGACGCCGTGGCCGACGGCCTGCCCCGCTCCCCCGCCGCCGCGCTCGCCGCCGGCGGCCGGGCCTTCGCCGCCCCCGAGCCGCAGCGGCTGCCCGGGCAGCGCGCCTGGGCGACGGAGGTGGCGGCCGGGCACGACACGGGCGTACGACTGTCCCTGCGGGTCGAAGTCCTCGGGCTGACCGGCGCGGACGACGGCACCGGCGACGACGCGCACCCGCGCTTCCGGGCCGTACTCCAGGTGCACAGCCTCACCGACCCAGCACTCGTCGCGGACGCCGCCGACGTGTGGTCAGGCGGCTCCCCCGCGGGAGCCGCACTCGGAAGGACTGCCCGGATGAACGCACTGCTCGCGCTCCGGCGCGCCGCCCACGCCTGGCCGACGCTCTCACCACTGCTGTCCTCCGCGGCCCCCGACGCCGTCGAACTCGCCGACGAGGAGGTCGGCGAGCTGCTCGGCGCGGCATCGGCGGCACTGGACGCCGCCGGAGTGGAGGTGCACTGGCCGAAGGAACTGGTCCGCAAACTCACCGCACGGGCCGTCGTGGGCCCGCCCGACGACGAGGACGGGCCGGCGTTCGACCGCCGGTCGGGCATGCCGCCCCTGCTCTCCGCCGACGCACTGCTCGCCTTCGGCTGGCGCTTCGCCATCGGTGACCGCGACCTGACCAAGGAGGAGCTGGACCGGCTCGCCGAGGCGAGCCGCCCGGCCGTGCGCCTGCGCGACCAGTGGGTGCTGGTGGACCCGGAAGCGGTGCGCCGTGCCCGTGAGCGGCAGGACCGCAAGGTCACGCCCCTCGAGGCGCTCGGCGCGGCTCTGACCGGCCGCGCTCACACACACGACGACGCCGACGGCAGTGACGGCACTGTCGACGTACAGGCCACCGGCTGGCTGGCGGCGCTCCGCGACCGCATCGCCGATCCCGAGAGCACCCGTGAGCCAGTCGCACAGCCCGCGGCGCTCGCCGCCACCCTGCGCGACTACCAGTTGCGCGGCCTCGGCTGGCTGGACCGGATGACCTCGCTCGGCCTCGGGGGCTGCCTGGCCGACGACATGGGCCTCGGCAAGACCATCACCCTCATCGCCCTGCATCTGCACCGCCAGACGCTGCCCGGTGCCGCCGGCCCCACCCTGGTCGTCTGCCCCACCTCCCTGATGGGCAACTGGCAACGCGAGATCGAACGTTTCGCCCCCGGCACCCCGGTACGCCGCTTCCACGGCGCCTCACGCGACCTGGACGCCCTCACCGACGGGGAGTTCGTCCTCACCACCTACGGCACGATGCGCCTGGACGCGCCCCGGCTGGCACGGACGGGCTGGGGCATGGTCGTCGCCGACGAGGCGCAACACGTGAAGAACCCGTACTCCGCCACCGCCAAGGCGCTGCGCACCATCGGCGCGAAGGCACGCGTGGCACTGTCGGGCACCCCCGTCGAGAACAATCTGTCCGAGCTGTGGGCGATCCTGGACTGGACGACGCCCGGCCTCCTCGGGTCCCTCGCGAGCTTCCGCCGGCGCTACGCACAGGCCGTCGAAGGCGGTGCCGACCCGGCCGCCGCCGAGCGGCTGGCGGCCCTCGTCCGGCCCTTCCTGCTGCGCCGCCGCAAGTCCGACCCCAGCATCGCCCCCGAGCTGCCGCCCAAGACGGAAACGGACCACAGCGTCACGCTCACCAAGGAACAGGTGGCGTTGTACGAGGCCGTGGTGCGGGAGATGCTCGCCGAGGTAACGGAGGCGGACGGTTTCGAACGGCGTGGGCTCATCGTCAAACTGCTCACCGGGCTGAAGCAGATCTGCAACCACCCGGCACAGTTCCTGAAGGAAGACGGCCGCACGGTCAACGGCTCACGCTTCTCCGGCCGTTCCGGCAAGGTCGAGCTCCTCGACGAGCTCCTGGACACCATCCTCGCCGAAGGGGCGAGCGTGCTCGTCTTCACGCAGTACGTCCAGATGGCACGCCTGTTGGAGCAGCACCTGGCCGCGCGCGGCGTGGCGACCCTCTTCCTGCACGGCGGGACACCCGTGGCACGCCGTGAGGAGATGGTCCGGCACTTCCAGGAGGGGAAGGTGCCCGTCTTCCTGCTGTCGCTGAAGGCCGCCGGTACGGGTCTGAACCTCACCCGGGCCGGGCATGTCGTGCACTTCGACCGTTGGTGGAATCCGGCGGTCGAAACACAGGCGACCGACCGCGCCTACCGCATCGGCCAGACCCAGCCGGTGCAGGTGCACCGCCTCGTCGCGGAAGGCACGATCGAGGACCGGATCGCGGAGATGCTCACGCGCAAGCAGGCACTGGCGGACGCGGTGCTGGGCTCCGGGGAGGCCGCGCTGACCGAGCTGACCGACGCCGAGCTGGCGGAACTCGTGGAACTGAGGGGGACGACCGCACGATGACCGAGCGCACCTTCGACACCTTGCCGCCCGTACAGGGACGGGCCTTCGCGACGAGCTGGTGGGGCAGGGCCTGGCTCAAGGCACTGGAGGACACGGCCCTGGACGGCCAACAGGTCAAGGCCGGCCGCCGGCACGCGCGCGCGGGAGCGGTCGGCGCGGTGTCCGTCCGCCCCGGCCGGATCACCGCGCTCGTACGCGACCGGGACGGCACGCCCTACCGCTCCGACGTGGTGATCCAGCAGCTGTCCGCGGCCGACTGGAACCGGTTCCTGGAGCTGGTGGCCGACCGCGCGGGCCACATCGCCGCACTGCTGGACCGGGACATGCCACCGCACCTCGTCGAGGACGCCGCCGCCGCGGGCGTGGACCTGCTGCCCGGCATCGGCGACCTGGAGCCGGAGTGCGGCTGCGAGGCATGGGACCACTGCCCGCACACGGCGGCCCTGTGTCATCAAGTGGCGCGCCTGCTCGACCAGGACCCGTTCGTCCTGCTGCTGATGCGCGGCCGGGGAGAACGGCAGCTGCTGGACGAGCTTCAGCAGCGCAGCACCGCCCGCACCACCGCACATACGCCGGAGCCTCCCGCAGGCATACCGGCACGCGAGGCATTCGCGGCGCACACGCCCGTACCGCCGCTGCCCGGGCCCCCGCCGCCGGTGGACGTTCCGGGACGTCCGCCCGTACTGGCCGGTGCCACCGCCGCCGCGCCGGGATTCGACGTCGGGGCACTGGAGTTCCTGATAGCGGACGCAGCCGTCCGGGCCCGCCGGCTGCTGGCCGAGGCCCTGGCCCCCGGCCACGAAACGGCGCCCGTGCCCGAGGAGCTCACGCTGCGTCAGGACGCGGTGCGCCTGGCCGCCGCGACTCCGCCGGAGGGCGTGGTCGCGCGGCTCGCGACCGGCTGTGGCTACGCGCCGGCGGAACTGGCACGCGCCGTACGCGCCTGGGGATACGGCGGACCGGCCGCACTGGCAGTCCTGGAAGAGGAGTGGACTCCGGAACCGGAGGCTCTCGCACGCGCCCGCGCCGCCTTGGCCGGCGCGTGGGAGGAGGACGAGAACGCGCCCCGGCTGAGGGTGACGCGCAATCGGTGGACGGTGGTCGGCGCGGACGCCCAGCTGCGCTACGGCCGGGACGGTGGGTGGTGGCCGTACCGCAAGGAAGGCGGCCGCTGGCAGCCCGCCGGCTGCCGTGACCGGGACCCGGCGGCGGCCCTCGCGACCCTGCTCGCCGAGGACTGCTAGCCGGAGGGGCGGTGCTCGCCTAGAGCCCGAGGATGTCGGTGGGGAGCGCGGTCGGCAGGCCGGGCAGGCTCGTGGGCAGTTGCGACGGGAAGCCGGAGGGCAGGCCGCTGGGCAGCCACGAAGGAAGCTCGCTCGGGAGCCGGAAGGACGGCGAGGCGGCGCCCGGGCCGCCGGGTGAGCGTTCCTTCCCCGGCCCGCTGTCGCTCCTGTCCCCCACCACCAGCACCGCCCCCAGCGCGAGCGCCGCGACCGCCACCAGCGCGGTCACGGCCAGCACGACGCGGCGTCCGCTGCCGCCCGGCGGCTTCGGCCCGGGCTGCCAGGGCGGCCCGCCCGGGCCGAAG
>NZ_JBEYZU010000031.1:0-55661 GCF_040646235.1 Streptomyces sp. NPDC046261
CTTCCCCGAGGACGCCGACGGCCAGCCCCACCAGCGCATCCTCGACGCGAGCGAACTCGGTCCCCTCCTCGCCACGGTCCAGGCCGACGCCTCCGAGCTCCCCGGGCTCCCCGGCCTGCTCGCCGTCGAGGCCACCCGGCCCTTCGACCTCGCCACCGACCTCCCCCTCCGCGCCCGCCTCTTCACCACCGGCCCCGACCAGCACGTACTCCTCCTCGTCATGCACCACATCGCCGGCGACGGCTGGTCGACGGCGCCCCTGATGCGGGACGTGTCGCAGGCTTACGCGGAACGCTGCCGGGGCCGGGCTCCCCAGTGGGACGCGTTGCCGGTGCAGTACGCGGACTATGCCTTGTGGCAGCGTGAACTGCTCGGCGACGAGGACGACGCCCGTAGCCTGGTCGCCCAGCAGGCCGCGTACTGGAAGGAGAAGCTCACCGGCATTCCGGAAGAGCTGCCGCTCCCGGCCGACCGGTCCCGCCCGGCGGTGGCCTCGTACCAGGGCGGTTCGGTGCCGCTGAGCCTCGATGCGGGGCTGCACAAGCAGATCGCCGAGGTCGCGCGGGAGCGGGGCGCGAGCGTGTTCATGGTGATGCAGGCGGCTCTGGCCGCTCTGCTGACGCGCCTCGGCGCGGGAACGGACATCCCGATCGGTTCCCCGATCGCGGGCCGGACCGACGACGCCCTCGACGATCTCGTCGGCTTCTTCGTCAACACCCTCGTCCTGCGCACCGACACCTCAGGCGACCCCACCTTCACGGAACTCCTGGAGCGGGTACGGGAGACGGACCTCGCCGCCTACGCCCACCAGGACCTGCCCTTCGAACGGCTCGTGGAACTCGTCAATCCCGTCCGTTCCATGGCCCGTCATCCCTTGTTCCAGGTCATGCTGGCCTTCCAGAACAACGTCACGGCCGGCCTCGACCTCCTCGGTGTCGATATCGACATCGAGCCGCTCGACCAGGTCACCGCGAAGTTCGACCTGGGGTTCACCCTGGCGGAACGTTTCTCAGGCGGCGGAAGCCCGTCCGGCATCGAGGGCCAGGTCGAGTTCGCCACGGACCTTTTCGACCGCCCGACCGTGGAGCTGCTGGCGCAGCGACTGGTGCGGCTGCTCGAAGCCGTCGTCGCCGACCCCGGTCTGCCCATCGGGCAGGTGGAGATCCTCTCGGGCGAGGAGCGGCACCAGCTCCTGACCGAGTGGAACGACACGTTCCATGAGGTTCCGCAGACAACGCTCCCCGACCTCATCGAGCAGCAGGCAGCCCGTACTCCTGACGCCACTGCCGTGGTCTTCGAGGGCACCGGTCTCACCTACGCCGAACTCAACGCCCGCGCCAACCGGCTCGCCCATCGCCTCATCAGCCAGGGCACCGGCCCCGAGCAAATCGTCGCCATCGCCCTTCCCCGCTCCACCGAGCTGATCGTCGCGCTCCTGGCGGTCCTCAAGGCCGGCGCGGCGTACCTGCCCGTCGACCCGGATTACCCGGCCGACCGCATCGCCTACATGCTCGCCGACGCGAACCCCACCTGCGTCATCACCGACACGCACACGCGCCCCGTCGTCGCATCCACCACCACTCCCGTGATCGTCCTCGACGATCATCACGAATCGGGCGACGCCGACGAGAACCTCACCAGGACCCTGCGTCCCGGCCATCCCGCGTACGTCATCTACACCTCCGGCTCCACCGGCCGCCCCAAGGGCGTGGTCATCCCGCACAGCGGCATCGTCAACCGCCTGCTGTGGATGCAGGCACGCTACGAACTCACCCCCGACGACCGCGTCCTGCAGAAAACACCCTCCAGCTTCGACGTCTCGGTCTGGGAGTTCTTCTGGCCCCTGATCACCGGCGCCCGCCTCGTCGTCGCCAAGCCCGACGGGCACAAGGACCCCGCCTACCTCACCGCTCTCATCCGCGAGCAGCAGGTCACGGTCACCCACTTCGTGCCATCCATGCTCCAGACCTTCCTCACCCACCCCAACGCCGGGCACTGCTCCACACTCCGCCACGTCTTCGCCAGCGGCGAAGCACTCCCCCACACCGTCCAAGCCCAGTTCCACCGGGCCCTGGCCACCACCCCGCTCCACAACCTCTACGGCCCCACAGAAGCATCCGTCGACGTCACCGCATGGCAATGCCACACCGAGGACGACGACGTCACCACCGTCCCCATCGGCACCCCCATCTGGAACACCCGCGTCTACGTCCTCGACGACCGGCTGCAGCCCGTCCCGCCCGGCACCCCCGGCGAGCTCTACCTCGCCGGCACCGGACTCGCCCACGGCTACCTCAACCGGCAAGCCCTGACGGCGGAACGGTTCGTAGCCGACCCCTTCACCGGCACCGGTGCCCGCATGTACCGCACCGGCGACGTCGTACGCCACCGCACCGACGGGACCCTCGAATACCTCGGCCGTGCCGACGACCAGGTCAAGATCCGCGGCTTCCGCATCGAACTCGGCGAAATCGAGGCCGCACTGGCCGCACAGCCGAACGTGGCCCACGCCGCCGCCGTCGTCCGCGAGGACCGCCCCGGCGACAAACGACTCGTCGCCTACATCGTCCCCAAGAGCACCACTGACCTCTCCCCCGACACCCTCCGCACAGCCATAGCCAGGCACCTGCCCGACTACATGGTGCCCAGCACCGTCCTCACCCTCGACGCGCTCCCCCTCACCCCCAACGGAAAACTCGACCGCAAGGCCCTCCCCGCACCCGACTACACAACCCTCACCACCGGCCGCAAACCCCGCACCCCCCACGAAGAAACCCTCTGCAACCTCTTCGCCGAAGTCCTCGGCCTCGACACCGTCGGCATCGACGACAACTTCTTCGACCTCGGCGGCCACTCCCTCCTCGCCACCCGCCTCATCAGCCGCATCCGCACCACCCTCGGCACCGAACTCGCCATCCGCACCCTCTTCGAAACCCCCACCGTCGCCGCCCTCGCCGACCAGCTCTCCGACAGCGCACCCGTACGCCCCGAGCTGGCCCCTGCCATACGGCCCGAGAAGCTGCCGCTGTCCTTCGCACAGCGCCGCCTGTGGCTCATGAGCCGGCTCGAGGGAGCGAACGCCACCTACAACATCCCCATGGCGGTCCGTCTCTCCGGCCCCCTCGACACCGAGGCGCTCAAGGCGGCCCTGGCCGACGTCATCGGGCGTCACGAGAGTCTGCGCACGGTCTTCCCCGAGGACACCGACGGCCAGCCCCACCAGCACGTGTTGCAGCCTGGCCGGGCCGCCGAGCTCCTCGCCTTCACCCAGGCCGAGGTCAGCGCCGGGCCGGACCTGTCCGCAGCCCTCCACGAGAACGCGGGATGCCGGTTCGATCCTGCCCTCGATCTGCCGCTGCGGGCATGGTTGTTCACCAGCGCTCCGGACGAGCACGTCCTCCTCCTCGTCATGCACCACATCGCCGGCGACGGCTGGTCGCTGGCGCCCCTCGCCCAGGACCTGTCCACCGCCTACACCGCGCGGAGCGTGGGCGAGGCACCCGCGTGGGCGGCACTTCCCGTGCAGTACGCGGACTACACCCTCTGGCAGCGCGAACTCCTCGGCGACGAGAACGACCCCGAGAGCCTGATCGCGCAGCAGACCGCGTACTGGCAGCAGACGCTCGCCGGTGTTCCCGAGGAGCTGGCGCTGCCCTTCGACCGAGCGCGTCCCGCCATCGCCTCGCACCAGGGCGGCTCGGTGCCACTGATGCTGGACGCGCAGTTGCACGCACGGATCGTCGAACTGGCCCGTGCGCAGGGCACGAGTGTCTTCATGCTGATGCAGGCCGCTCTCGCGGCCCTGCTCACCCGCCTCGGCGCCGGCGAGGACGTCCCCATCGGTTCCCCGATCGCCGGGCGGACCGACGACGCCCTCGACGACCTCGTCGGCTTCTTCGTCAACACCCTCGTCCTGCGCACCGACACCACCGGCAACCCCACCTTCACGGAACTCCTGAAGCGCGTCCGCGAGACCGACCTCGCCGCCTACGCCCACCAGGACCTGCCCTTCGAACGGCTCGTGGAGCTCCTCAACCCCGTCCGTTCCCTGGCCCGCCACCCCCTCTTCCAAGTCATGCTGGCTCTGCAGAACAACATGGAGGCGGGCCTGGACCTCCCGGGCGTCGACTTCGGCATCGAGCCCCTCGACCTGACCACCGCGAAGTTCGACCTCGGCTTCACCCTGACGGAACGTTTCACTGCCGATGGCGCCCCCGCAGGCATGGACGGCTACACCGACTACGCAACCGACCTGTTCGACCGCTCCACCGTGGAGGCGCTGTCGCGCCGCCTGGTCCGGATGCTCGAAGCCGTCGTCACCGACCCCGCCCTGCCCATCGGCCAGGTGGAGATCCTCTCCGACCACGAGCGGCACCAGCTCCTGACCGAGTGGAACGACACCCACCACGACACACCGCAGACCACACTCCCCGAGCTCTTCGAGCAGCAGGCAGCCCGCACCCCGGACGCCACCGCCGTACTGTTCGAAGGCACCGGCCTCACCTACGCCGAACTCAACGCCCGGGCCAACCGGCTCGCCAACCACCTCGTCAACCAGGGCACCGGCCCCGAGCACATCGTGGCCGTGGCCTTGCCCCGTTCGCCCGAGCTGGTCGTCTCGCTCCTGGCGGTACTCAAGGCCGGCGCGGCTTACCTCCCCGTCGACCCCGACTACCCCGCCGACCGCATCGCCTACATGCTCGCCGACGCAAACCCCACCTGCGTCATCACCGACACACACACGCGCCCCATCGTCGGATCCACCACCACTCCCGTGATCGTCCTCGGTACTGACGAGACGGGCGACGCCGACGACAACCCGGCCCGGACGACCCTGCGCCCCGACCACCCCGCCTACGTCATCTACACCTCCGGCTCCACCGGCCGCCCCAAGGGCGTGGTGATCCCGCACAGCGGCATCGTCAACCGCCTGCTGGCGATGCAGGCGCGGTACGGACTCACCCCGGACGACCGGGTGCTCCAGCAGTTGCCGTCGAGCTTCGACGGCTCGGTACGCGAGCTGTTCTGGCCGCTGATCACCGGGGCGGTGACGGTTCTCGCCAAGCCGGACGGTCACAAGGACCCGGCGTACATATGCGCGCTGATCCGTGACAGCAAGGTGACGATCGCCGGTTTCCCGGCCTCGATGCTGCAGGCGTTCCTCACTGCGCGGGGCGTGGGTGAATGCACCTCGCTGCGCCATGTGTTCGTGGGCGCGGAGGCGGTTCCCTCGTCGCTGCAGACGGAGTTCTTCAAGGCGCTCGACGTACCTCTGCACAACGTCTACGGGCCGACGGAGACGACCGTCGACATGACGGAATGGGAGTGCCGGGACGAGGGCCGGGCCGACGTCTCGGTCCCGATCGGCGCGCCGATCCGGAACACCCGGGTGTACGTGCTCGACGGCGGTCTCCGCCCGGTGCCCGTGGGCGTCGCGGGCGAGCTGTACATCGCGGGCGTGGGCCTGGCCCGGGGGTACCTCGGGCGCCCCGGCCTGACCGCGGACCGGTTCGTGGCCGAGCCGTTCGGTGGCCCGGGCGAGCGGATGTACCGGACCGGTGATGTGGTGCGCCGGCGCGCCGACGGAAATCTGGAGTACGTGGGCCGGGCCGACGACCAGGTCAAGATCCGCGGCTTCCGCATCGAACTCGGCGAGATCGAGGCCGTTCTCGCCGTGCAGCCGCAGGTCGCCCACGCGGCTGTCGTCGCACGCGAGGACCGGCCCGGCGACAAGCGGCTCGTCGCCTACGTCGTCCCTGCCGGCGATGCTCGTCCGGCGCCGGACGAGCTGCGCGCGGCGGTGGCCGGGCGGCTGCCGGACTACATGGTTCCGGCCGCGGTCATGGTGCTGCCCGCCCTGCCGTTGTCGCCGAGCGGGAAGCTCGACCGCAAGGCCCTGCCCGCTCCCGATTTCCACTCGCTCTCCACCGGACGCCGTCCCCGCACACCGCAGGAGGAGATCCTGTGCGGGCTGTTCGCGGACGTCCTCGGCCTGGAGCGGGTCGGCATCGACGACAACTTCTTCGATCTCGGCGGGCACTCCCTCCTCGCCACGCGCCTGGTCAGCCAGGTGCGGGCGACGCTCGGTGTCGAGCTGGAGATCCGCGAACTCTTCGAGGCGCCGACGGTGGCCGGTCTCGCCGGGCGGCTCCCGGCGTCCGGCCAGGCCGCCCGGCGTCCGGCGCTGCGGCGGATGCGCAGGCCCGACTGACGGAGTGACGCCCGACAAAGCGATGGTTCGTTCCGGGTGCCGGCGAAACGGCACCGAGGCTGTTTGCCGTTTTGTATTGCCCTTTGGGCCCGCGCTCGGCGGGGGTTCCAAAATGAAGGAGATGACATGATTCCTTTGTCGTTCGCGCAGCGGCGGTTGTGGTTCATCAGCCGGCTGGAGGGCCCGAGCGCCACGTACAACGGGCCGCTCACGGTGCGTATGTCCGGCGTGCTGGACCACGACGCCCTGCAGGCGGCCCTGGGTGATGTCGTCGACCGGCACGAGAGCCTGCGGACCGTGTTCCCCGAGGGGCCGGACGGGGAGCCTCATCAGCGGATACTGGGGCAGGCGGAGGCAGCGGGGCTGCTGGGGTTCGTCAGGGCGGAGGTCGCCGACGAGCAGGAGCTGGCGTCGGCGCTGGAGCGTGGGGCGCGCTGCGAGTTCGATCTGGCGCGCGACCTGCCCGTGCGTGCCTGGCTGTTCAGCAAGGGCACGGAGGAGCACGTCCTGCTGCTGGTGCTGCACCACATCGCCGCGGACGGCTGGTCCATGGCGCCCCTGGCGCGGGACCTGTCCACGGCGTACGCGGCGCGGAGGGAGGGCCGGGCGCCCTCATGGGACGAACTGCCGGTGCAGTACGCGGACTACACGCTCTGGCAGCGTGAACTCCTCGGCGACGAGAACGACCCCGAGAGCGTCATCTCCAACCAGGTCACGTACTGGCGGAAGGCGCTGGAGGGCCTTCCGGAGGAGCTGCGGCTGCCTTTCGACCGGGCGCGCCCTGCCATGGCCTCCCACGAGGGCGGTTCGGTGCCGCTGGTGGTGGACGCGCAGTTGCACGCACGGATCGTCGAACTGGCCCGTGCGCAGGGCACGAGTGTGTTCATGGTGATGCAGGCCGCCCTCGCGGCCCTGCTCACCCGTCTCGGCGCGGGGACGGACGTCCCCATCGGCTCGCCCATCGCCGGGCGGACCGACGTCGCGCTGGACGATCTCGTCGGCTTCTTCGTCAACACCCTCGTCCTGCGTACGGACACCTCAGGCGACCCCACGTTCCGGCAGCTCCTGGGGCGCGTCCGGGAGACGGACCTCGCGGCCTACGCCCACCAGGACCTTCCGTTCGAGCGGCTCGTGGAGCTGCTCAACCCGGCCCGTTCCATGGCCCGTCATCCCTTGTTCCAGGTCATGCTGGCCTTCCAGAACAACACCGCGGCCGGCCTCGACCTCCCCGGCGTCGACGTCGGGATCGAGCCGCAGGCGATCGTGGCCGCCAAGTTCGACCTCGGGTTCCACCTCGGTGAGTCCTTCACCGCGGGCGGCAGCCCGGCGGGTGTCGAGGGCCATGTGGAATACGCCTCCGATGTCTTCGACCCCGCGACCGTGGAGCTGTTGGCGCAGCGACTGGTGCGGTTGCTCGAGGCCGTCGTAGCGGATCCCGACCGGCCCATCGGGCAGGTGGAGATCCTCTCGGGCGAGGAGCGGCACCAGCTCCTGACCGAGTGGAACGACACGTTCCATGAGGTTCCGCAGACCACGCTCCCCGACCTCATCGAGCAGCAGGCGGCCCGTACGCCTGACGCCACTGCCGTGGTCTTCGAGGGCACCGGCCTCACCTACGCCGAGCTCAACAGCCGGGCCAACCGGCTGTCCCATCGCCTCATCAGCCAGGGCACGGGCCCCGAGCAGATCGTCGCGATCGCCCTGCCCCGTTCGCCCGAGCTGGTCGTCTCGCTCCTGGCGGTACTCAAGGCCGGCGCGGCCTACCTCCCCGTCGACCCGGACTACCCAGCCGACCGCATCGCCCACATGCTCGGCGACGCGAACCCCACCTGCGTCATCACCGACACGCCCACGCGCCCCGTCGTCGCGTCCACCACCACTCCCGTGATCGTCCTCGACGATCATCACGAATCGGGCGACGCCGGCGAGAACCCCACCAGGAACCTGCGTCCCGGCCATCCCGCGTACGTCATCTACACCTCCGGCTCCACCGGCCGCCCCAAGGGCGTGGTCGTCCCGCACAGCGGCATCGTCAACCGCCTGCTGTGGATGCAGGCACGCTACGAACTCACCCCCGACGACCGCGTCCTGCAGAAGACACCCTCCAGCTTCGACGTCTCGGTCTGGGAGTTCTTCTGGCCCCTGATCACCGGCGCCCGCCTCGTCGTCGCCAAACCCGACGGACACAAGGACCCCGCCTACCTCACCGCTCTCATCCGCGAGCAGCAGGTCACGGTCACCCACTTCGTGCCGTCCATGCTCCAGACCTTCCTCACCCACCCCGACGCCGGGCACTGCTGCACGCTTCGCCACGTCTTCGCCAGCGGCGAAGCACTCCCCCACACCGTCCAAGCCCAGTTCCACCGGGCCCTGGCCACCACCCCGCTCCACAACCTCTACGGCCCCACCGAAGCATCCGTAGACGTCACCGCATGGCAATGTCACACCGAGGACGACAACGTCACCACCGTCCCCATCGGCACCCCCATCTGGAACACCAGCGTCTACGTCCTCGACGACCGGCTGCAGCCCGTACCGCCCGGCACCCCCGGCGAGCTCTACCTCGCCGGCACCGGACTCGCCCACGGCTACCTCAACCGCCCCACCCTCACAGCAGAACGGTTCGTAGCCAACCCCTTCGACACCACCGGCACCGGTGCCCGCATGTACCGCACCGGCGACGTCGTACGCCACCGCACCGACGGGACCCTCGAATACCTCGGCCGCACCGACCACCAAGTCAAACTCCGCGGCTTCCGCATCGAACCCGGCGAAATCGAAGCCGCGCTCACCGCTCAACCCCACGTCGCCCAGGCCGCTGTGCTGGTGCGCGAGGACATGCCGGGTGACCAGCGCCTGGTCGCCTATGTCGTCCCCGACAGCGGGACCACCCTGGAACCGCAGACGCTGAACGCGGCCGTCGCCGAGCGGCTCCCCGACTACATGGTGCCCAGCACCGTCCTCACCCTCGACGCGCTCCCCCTCACCCCCAACGGAAAACTCGACCGCAAGGCCCTCCCCGCACCCGACTACACAACCCTCACCACCAACCGCAAACCCCGCACCCCCCAGGAACAGGTCCTCTGCGCGCTCTTCGCCGAAGTCCTCGGCCTCGACACCGTCGGCATCGACGACAACTTCTTCGACCTCGGCGGCCACTCCCTCCTCGCCACCCGCCTCATCAGCCGCATCCGCACCACCCTCGGCACCGAACTCGCCATCCGCACCCTCTTCGAAACCCCCACCGTGGCCGGCCTCGCCGACCAGTTCTCCGACAGCACGGACGAGGCGCACCCGCCGCTGGTGCCGGCCGAAGTCCGGCCCGAGAAGCTGCCGCTGTCCTTCGCACAGCGCCGGCTGTGGTTCATCAGCCGCCTCGAAGGCACCGACGCGACCTACAACATGCCCCTCGCCGTCCGCCTCACCGGCACCCTCGACGTACAGGCACTGCACACAGCCCTCCACGACGTCGTGACCCGGCACGAGAGCCTGCGCACCGTCTTCCCCGAGGACGCCGACGGCCAGCCCCACCAGCGCATCCTCGACGCGAGCGAACTCGGTCCCCTCCTCGCCACGGTCCAGGCCGACGCCTCCGGGCTCCCCGGGCTCCCCGGCCTGCTCGCCGCCGAGGCCACCCGGCCCTTCGACCTCGCCACCGACCTCCCCCTCCGCGCCCGCCTCTTCACCACCGGCCCCGACCAGCACGTACTCCTCCTCGTCATGCACCACATCGCCGGCGACGGCTGGTCCATGGCGCCGCTGGCCAAGGACCTGTCCACCGCCTACGCCGCGCGTCTTGAGGGCCGGGCGCCCGCGTGGACGGCGCTTCCGGTGCAGTACGCGGACTACACGCTCTGGCAGCGTGACCTCCTCGGCGACGAGAACGACCCCGAGAGTCTGATCTCCCGGCAGCTCGCCCACTGGCAGGAGACCCTCGCCGGTGCCCCCGAGGAGCTTCAGCTCCCGGCCGACCGGCCGCGCCCGGCCGTGGCGTCGTACGAGGGCGGTACCGCCTCCTTCACGGTCGACGCCGCTGTTCACCGGGGCCTGCTGGACCTTGCCGCCGAGCACCGGTCCACGGTGTTCATGGTGATGCAGGCGGCCCTCGCGGCCCTGCTCACCCGCCTCGGCGCGGGCGAGGACATCCCCATCGGCTCGCCCGTCGCCGGCCGGACCGACGACGGGCTCGACGACCTCGTCGGCTTCTTCTCGAACACGCTGGTGTTCCGCGTCGACACGTCCGGCAGGCCGAGCTTCGCGGAGCTGCTGGAGCGGGTCCGTCAGGTGGACCTGACCGCCTTCGCGCATCAGCACGTGCCGTTCGAGCACGTGGTGGAGGCGCTGAACCCCACGCGCTCGATGGCGCGGCATCCGCTGTTCCAAGTGATGTTCGGGTTCGAGAACAACGCCGAGGCGGTGCTGGAGCTGCCGGGGCTGAGCGTCGGCATGGAGCACATCGCCGCCATCCGCTCCAAGTTCGACCTCGGTGTGCACGTCAGTGAGCAGCGGGGCGCCGACGGCGTGGCGACCGGGCTCTCGGGCAGCTTCGACTTCGCGAAGGACCTGTTCGACCAGGGCACGGTCGAGACGATGGCGCGGCGGTTCGAGCGGCTGCTGGCGGCGGTGGTCGCCGATCCGCACGCGCCGCTGAGCCGGCTGGAGGTGCTGTCCGAGGACGAGCGCCACCGGCTGCTGGTGGAGTGGAACGACACCCGGCACGAGGTACCGGCGGCGACGGTTCCGGCGTTGTTCGAGGAGCAGGTGGCCCGTACGCCCGATGCGCCGGCGCTGGTGTTCGAGGACACCGTGCTGAGCTACGCCGAGGCGAACGAGCAGGCGAACCGGCTGGCGCGGCTGCTGACCGGCATGGGCATCGGCCCGGAGCGGGTGGTGGCGCTGGCCTTCCCCCGCTCGGAGAAGATGGTCGTGGCGCTGCTGGCCGTGCTGAAGGCCGGGGCCGCCTACCTTCCCATCGACCCGGAGTATCCGGCGGAGCGCGTGGCGTTCATGCTGGAGGACGCGGCTCCGGCCTGTGTGCTGACGGTTCGGGCGGCGGCGGGTCTGCTGCCCGCCGACGGTCCCCGGCAGGTCGTGCTGGACGATCCGGCGACCGTGGCGCGCCTGGCCCGGCTCGCCGGTACGGATGTGACGGACGCGGAGCGCACGGCGCCGCTGTCCCTGGCCCACCCGGCGTACGTGATCTACACGTCCGGCTCGACGGGCCTGCCCAAGGGTGTCGTGGTCGAGCACCGCAGCCTGACGAACTACACGGTGCGGTGCTGGGACGCGTACCCCGGGGTGAAGGGCACCGTGCTGCTGCACGCGTCGTTCGCCTTCGGGGCGATCGTGACGACGCTGCACGCAGTCCTCACCGTCGGCGGTTGTGTCCGTGTGTCGGCCATCGAGAACGTCCCGGCGGCGGATTTCGGGGACTTCACCTTCCTGAAGGTCACGCCCAGCCACCTGCCGCTGCTGGCCGGCAAGCTGTCGGGCTCCTGGGCGGGGCAGCTCATGATCGGCGGCGAGGGCATCTCCGCCGAGCGGCTCCAGACCTGGCGCGAGGCCCATCCGGACGCCGCCGTGGTCAATCACTACGGTTCGACCGAGGTGACCGTGGGGTGCCTGGACAATCCGATCGGTGTCGGGCGGTCGCTCGGCGTCCAGGGTCCGGTACCGATCGGCCGGCCGATGTGGAACACCCGCGTCTACGTCCTCGACGGGGAGCTGCGTCCGGTGCCGCCGGGCATGGCGGGTGAGTTGTACGTCGCGGGCGTCCAGGTGGGGCGCGGGTACATCGGGCGCCCGGGGCTGTCCGCGGAGCGGTTCGTCGCGGATCCGTTCGGTGGTCCGGGCGAGCGGATGTACCGGACCGGGGACGTGGCCCGGTGGACGGCCGACGGCCTGATCCAGTGCCTGGGCCGCGCGGACGACCAGGTGAAGGTGCGTGGCTTCCGGATCGAGCTCGGCGAGATCGAGTCGGTGCTCGCCCAGCATCCGGGGGTCTCCCGTGCCGTGGCGCGGGTGCGCGAGGACGTCCCGGGCGACCAGCGGCTGATCGCCTACGCGGTGCCCGCGCCGGCGACCGGAACGGCGACGGGGGCGGGTTCCGGTACGGTCCCGGTCCCGCTCGATGCGCGGGAGTTGCGGGCCTACTTGATGGAGCGGTTCCCCGCGTACATGGTGCCGGCCGCCGTGGTGGTGCTGGACGCCCTGCCGTTGAACCCGAACGGCAAGCTCGACCGCAAGGCCCTGCCCGCGCCGGACTTCGACGCGCTGGCCGGGGGCCGTGAGGCGCGGACGCCGCGGGAGGAGGTGCTGTGCGCGCTGTTCGCCGAGGTGCTGGGTGTGGAGCGGGTCGGCATCGACGACAGCTTCTTCGAGCTCGGCGGTCACTCGCTGCTCGCCACGCGCCTGATCAGCCGCGTCCGTTCGGCACTGGGCGTGGAGCTCGGCATCCGGGTGCTGTTCGAGGCGCCGACCGTCGCGGGCCTGGCCGGCCGCCTGGCCGAGGGTGGGGGCGACTCCGTACGGCCGTCGCTGGTGCCGGCGGTCCGGCCCGGGCGGCTGCCGTTGTCGTTCGCGCAGCGGCGGCTGTGGCTCATCGGCCGGCTCGAGGGCCCCGGCGCCACGTACAACGTGCCCATGGCGCTCCGCCTCTCCGGGCCGCTCGACAAGGAGGCCCTCAAGGCCGCCCTGGGCGATGTCGTCGCCCGGCACGAGAGCCTGCGCACCGTATTCCCCGAGGACGCGGACGCTCAGCCCTGGCAGCGGGTGCTGGAGCCGGGTGAGGCCGCCGGGCTGTTGTCGTTCACCGAGGCCGAGGCCACCGGCGAGCGGGACCTGGGCGCGCTTCTGCGGAGGGACGCGGGCTTCGCGTTCGATCTGGCCGTCGATCTGCCGCTGCGGTTGTCGCTGTTCGCCACCGGCGCGGACGAGCATGTCCTGCTGCTCGTCATGCATCACATCGCCGGGGACGGCTGGTCCATGGCGCCTTTGGCCAAGGACCTGTCCACCGCCTACGCGGCCCGGGTCGACGGGGCGGCGCCCGACTGGGCGGCCCTGCCGGTGCAGTACGCGGACTACACGCTCTGGCAGCGTGACCTCCTCGGCGACGAGGAGAACCCCGAGAGCCTGGTCTCCCGGCAGCTCGCCTACTGGCAGGAGGCCCTCGCCGGCGTCCCCGAGGAGCTGCCCCTGCCCTTCGACCGTGGCCGGCAGGCCGTGGCGTCGCACGAGGGCGGTTCCGTGTTCTTCGGCGTCGACGCCGAGCTGCACGGGCGGATCGCGGGGCTCGCGCGGGAGCGGGGCACGAGCGTGTTCATGGTGATGCAGGCGGCTCTGGCCGCTCTGCTGACGCGCCTCGGCGCGGGAACGGACATTCCCATCGGCTCGCCCATCGCGGGCCGGACCGATGACGCCCTCGACGATCTCGTCGGCTTCTTCGTCAACACCCTCGTCCTGCGCACCGATACCTCAGGCGACCCCACCTTCACGGAACTCCTGGAGCGGGTACGGGAGACGGACCTCGCCGCCTACGCCCACCAGGACCTGCCCTTCGAACGGCTCGTGGAGGTCATCAGCCCGGTCCGGTCCATGGCGCGGCATCCGCTGTTCCAGGTCGTCCTGACGTTGCAGAACAACACCGCGGCCACCCTCGGTCTCCCCGGCGTCGACGTGGCCGTCGAGCCGCTGGGCCCGGGCGCGGCGAAGTTCGACCTGGGATTCACCCTGGCGGAACGCTTCACCGCGGACGGGGAGCCGTCCGGCATCGGGGGGCAGGTCGACTACGCCACGGACCTGTTCGACCCCGCGACCGTCGAGCTGCTGGCGCAGCGCCTGGTGCAGCTGCTCGAAGCCGTCGTCACCGACCCCGACCGGCCCATCGGGCAGGCGGAGGTCCTCTCCGACCACGAGCGGCACCAGCTCCTGACCGAGTGGAACGACACCCACCACGACACACCGCAGTCGACGCTCCCCGAGCTGTTCGAGCAACAGGCGGCCCGTACGCCCGACGCCACCGCCGTGGTCTTCGAGGGCACCGGCCTCACCTACGCCGAACTCAACGCCCGCGCGAACCGGCTCGCCCACCACCTCATCAGCACGGGCACCGGCCCCGAGCAGATCGTCGCCATCGCCCTGCCCCGCTCCGCCGAGCTGGTGGTCGCAGCCCTGGCGGTGCTCAAGGCCGGCGCGGCCTACCTGCCGATCGACCCCGACTATCCCGCCGACCGCATCGCGTACACGCTCGCGGACGCCCGGCCCGTTCGCGTCCTGACGGACGCGCGGACCGCGCCCCGCCTGCCGGGGGCCGGCCCCGACCGGGTGGTGCTGGACGATCCCGCGACCGGGACCCTCCTGCGCGGTCTGCCGCGCACCGACCCCGACCGGGAGGGGGCCCTGCGTCCCGGCCATCCCGCGTACGTCATCTACACCTCCGGCTCCACCGGCCGGCCCAAGGGCGTGGTCGTCCCGCACCAGAACGTCATACGGCTCTTCTCCACCACCCAGGACACATTCCGCTTCACCGGCGACGACGTCTGGACACTGTTCCACTCCTTCGCCTTCGACTTCTCCGTCTGGGAACTGTGGGGCCCGCTGTTGCACGGCGGCCGCCTCGTGGTCGTCCCGCACCAGACCTCCCGCACCCCCGCCGACTTCCTCCAGCTGCTGGCACGGGAGAAGGTCACCGTCCTCAACCAGACACCCACCGCCTTCCACCAACTCGCACAAGCCGACACCGAGAACCCCGCACTCGCCCAGGACCTGACGCTGCGCCTGGTCATCTTCGGCGGCGAAGCACTCGAACCCGGCCACCTCAAGAGCTGGTACGAGCGTCACCCCGACGACGCACCCGCCCTGGTGAACATGTACGGCATCACCGAAACCACCGTGCACGTCACGTGGAAGCACCTCACGCGCGAGTCGGCCACCGCCGGATCGGGCAGCCTGATCGGCCGGCGCATCCCCGACCTGAAAACGTACGTCCTGGACGACCGCCTGCGGCCGGCCCCCATCGGAGTCCCGGGCGAGCTCTACGTCGCCGGCGCGGGCCTGGCCCGCGGATACCTCAACCGCCCCGCCCTCACGGCAGAACGGTTCGTGGCCGACCCCTTCGACACCACCGGCACCGGTGCCCGCATGTACCGCACGGGTGACGTCGTACGCCACCGCACCGACGGGACCCTCGAATACCTCGGCCGTGCCGACGACCAGGTCAAAATCCGCGGCTTCCGCATCGAACTCGGCGAAATCGAAGCCGCACTGGCCGCACAGCCGAACGTGGCCCACGCCGCCGCCGTCGTCCGCGAGGACCGCCCCGGCGACAAGCGACTGGTCGCCTACGTCGTCGCCGAGAGCGCGGATCTGTCGACGGACGCCCTCCGGGCGGCCCTCGCCGGACGTCTCCCCGACTACATGGTCCCCACCACCATCCTCACCCTCGCCACCCTCCCCCTCACCCCCAACGGAAAACTCGACCGCAAGGCCCTCCCCGCACCCGACTACACAACCCTCACCACCGGCCGCAAACCCCGCACCCCCCAGGAACAGGTCCTCTGCGGACTCTTCGCCGAGGTCCTCGGCCTGGAAACCGTCGGCATCGACGACAACTTCTTCGAGCTCGGCGGCGACAGCATCCTGTCGATCCAGCTGGTGAGCCGGGCCCGGAAGGCCGGTCTGGTCGTCTCGCCCGCGGACGTGTTCCGGTGCAAGACCGTCGAGGCGCTGTCCGCGGTCGCCGTGACCGCCGAGGCGGACGGGGTGGTGGCCGAGGATCCGCGGGAGGGCACCGGTCCCCTCGCTCCGACGCCGATCGTGCACTGGTTGCGTGAGCGTGGCGGTCCGATGGAGGGCTTCAACCAGTCCGTGATGCTGCGGGCGCCGGCCGGCCTGGGCCAGGGCCGGCTGACGGCGGCGGTGCAGGCGTTGCTGGACCATCACGACGCCCTGCGCATGCGGCTGTCCCGGGCCGGCGACGGCCGGTGGGAGCTGGAGATCGCCGAGCGGGGCGCGGTGCGTGCCGAGGCGTGTGTCCGCCGGGTCGACGTGACCGGTACGGACGCGGTGGCTCGGCGGGCGGTGACGGCCCGGGAGGCACTGGCCGCGCGGGACCGGCTGTCTCCGGACGACGGGGCGATGGTCCAGGTCGTGTGGTTCGACGCGGGTCCGCGTGAGTCCGGGCGGCTGCTGCTGGTGCTGCACCATCTGGTGGTCGACGGTGTGTCGTGGCGGATCCTGCTGACCGATCTGGAAGCCGCGTGGGCGGAGCTGGCGGCCGGCCGCAGGCCCGCACCGGAGCCGGTCGGTACGTCGCTGCGCCGCTGGGCCGACGCGCTGACGGAACTGGCCCGGGAGTCCTCGCGGGTGGCGGAGCTGACCACCTGGCGGGGCATTCTGGAGGGCGACGATCCGCTGCTGGGCGGCCGGGTGCTGGACCCGCGGGTCGATGTGGTCGGGGCGGCTCGTTCCGTGACCATGTCGCTGCCGGTGGAGGAGACCGAGGCCCTGCTGACCCGGGTGCCGGCGGCCTTCCATGCCGGGGTCAACGATGTGCTGCTGACGGGCCTGGCCCTGGCCGTGGCCGACTGGCGCCGGCGCCTGGGGCGGGGTGACGGCTCCTCGGTGCTGCTGCACCTGGAGGGGCACGGCCGGGAGGAGGCGGTGGTGGCCGGGGCCGATCTGTCCCGGACCGTGGGCTGGTTCACCAGCATCTACCCGGTGCGCCTGGACCCCGCCGTCGGTGACTGGGCCGCGGTGTGGGCCGCCGGGCCGGCCGTGGGTGACGCGCTCAAGCGGGTCAAGGAGCAGTTGCGGGCGCTGCCCGACAACGGGGTGGGCTACGGCCTGCTGCGCTACCTCAACCCGGAGACCGGGCCGGTGCTGGCCGGTCTGGCGCAGCCTCAGATCGGCTTCAACTACCTCGGCCGGTTCGCGGTGGGTGACCGGGCCGGGAGCGGTGCCCCGGATGCCGGGGACTGGCGTCCCGTCGCCGAGGACACCGGGCTGACGGGTGCCGACCCGCGCATGCCGCTGCCGCACGCGCTGTCGGTCAACGCCCTCACCGAGGACCACGCGGACGGTCCGCGGCTGAAGGTGACGTGGTCGTGGCCCCGGGAGCTGCTGGCCGAGGCGGACATGCGTGATCTGGCCGAGGCGTGGTTCCGGGCGCTGCGGGTCCTGATCGAGCACGCCCGTGATCCGGAGGCCGGCGGGCACACCCCGTCGGACGTGCCCCTGGTGTCGCTCTCGCAAGCGGACCTGGACCTGGTCCAGAAGATGTGGAGGTCGTCCAAGTGACGCCGCAGTACGGTGGCAGCGCCACTCTCACCCAGCTCACCGGCGACCTCGCCGCGCTCGTCGCGGCGGTGCGCGAGGCGGTGGCCGGCGCGTCGGGGCCGGCGTCGGCCGCGGATCTGGTGGCCGGGCGGCTGCGGCCGTTCCTCACCCGCCCGGGGCTGCTGACGGAGTCGCAGTGCGAGGGCGACCCGGCGGGTTACCGTCAGCACGTCCTGCACACGGAGCCGGACGGGAGCTTCTCCGTCGTGGCCCTGGTCTGGCTGCCGGGGCAGGAGACGCCGGTGCACGATCACGTCTCGTGGTGTGTGACCGGGGTGCATGAGGGCGAGGAGACCGAGCACCGCTACCGCGTCGTCGGTGGGGACGGCGGCGAGCGGCTGCTGGCCACCGAGGAGGTCGTCAATTCCGCCGGCGAGGCCGACGGGTTCGCGCCTCCCGGTGATATCCATGTCGTCCGCAATTCGGGTGCCACGCGCGCGATTTCCCTTCATGTGTACGGGGCGGACGTGGGCCGGCTCGGCTCGAGCATCCGGCGCGTCTATCCGCATCCCCGCGGCTGCGCGCGGTCTTGAAAACTCCCCGGCTTCGGCGGGGATCTCTGCAGGAGGTACGTCATTAATTCCGGTGATCACTACTCGCTTGTCTGCACGCGATGCGGAGCGCGGGTGGCCGATGACGGTATGCGGTCGGGCTGTGCGGTGTGCGGCGACGATTCGATGCTGCGTACGGAGTACGAGGCCGGTGGCTTCGGTGTCGATCCCGCCGCGTCCGGCGTGTTCCGGTACCGCCAGTGGCTGCCGGTGCGGCGCGAGGTGGCCGGCTCCGGCAGGCCCGCGGTGTTCCGGAGCGAGGGCCTGGGCGGCGCGCTCGGCCTGCGGGATCTGTGGATCTCCTTCAGCGGTTACTGGCCCGAGCGGCACTGCGGTATGCGTTCGGGCACGTTCAAGGAACTGGAGGCGTACACGGTCCTGGGGCGCGTTCCCGAGGACGCCGGGGTGATGGTCGTCGCCTCCGCGGGCAATACGGCGGCGGCTTTCGCGGCCGCCTGCCGCGACTACGCCTTTCCGTGCCTCCTGGTGGTTCCCGAGCGTGCTGTCGCGGGCCTGGCCGTCGCCGGGGAGGTCGGGGAGCACGTCAAGGTGGTGGCGCTGGAGGGTGCCACGTACAACCAGGCGATCACCTACAGCCGGCGGCTGGTCGCGTCCTCGCCCGAGTTCTTCGCGGAGGGCGGCGTCCGTAACGTCGGGCGCAGGGACGGTCTGGCCGTGGTGGCGCTGACCGCGTACGAGGAGATGGGCCGGCTGCCGGACTTCTACTTCCAGGGGGTCGGCAGCGGGGCCGGTGCGATAGCGACGTACGAGGCGGCCGACCGCATCATCGGCGCGTCGCCGGCGTCCGCCGGCGGCGGTGGTGAGGTGATGCCGCGCCTGTTCCTGTGCCAGAACGCGGAGTTCGCGCCGCTCCACGAGGCGTGGACCGGTGCGGAGGGGGCCGGGGCCGCACACCCGGAGGGTCAGCGGCAGGTGCTCGCGCCGGAGCTGGTCAATGCCACGCCGCCCTTCGCCGTGGCCGGGGGTGTGCGCGACATCCTGACGCACAGTTCGGGTGAGATGTGCGTCGCCGACCGTGCGTCGGCACTGGCCGCGTCGGCGTTGTTCGAGGAGTGGGAGGGCGTGGACATCGAGCCGGCCGCGGCGGTGGCCGTGGCCTGTCTGCGGGACGCCGTTCTCGACGGCCGTGTGCCGGCCGACGCCCGGGTCCTGCTCAATGTGACGGGCGGCGGGCGGCGCCGTTCCTTCGCGGCGCTGGGCGGCGCCTCCCACCGCCTCGACCTGCGGACGGCGCATCCCGACAGTGCGCCGGAAGCCCTCTCGTCCGACATCCTCAGTTCCTTCTCGAAGGAGGCCCGACGTGTTCAGCTCATCTGAGACTCTTCTGCACGCCCTGGATCTGCACGGTTCGCTGGGTTCGCCGGTGAGCGAATCGATGAATTTCCTCAACGAGGTGGCCCACCGGTATCCCGATGCCATCTCGCTGGCGGCCGGGCGGCCCTACGAGGGTTTCTTCGACCTCGACGCCGTCCCGCGCTATCTCGACGTCTTCCGCCGGCATCTGACGTCCGAGCTGGGCGGCGACGAGGCGGCGGTGACCCGCACGATCCTGCAGTACGGGCGGACCAAGGGCATCATCCACCACCTGATCGCCGAGCATCTGCGGGTGGACGAGGGCATCACCGCCGATCCGGAGTCGATCGTGGTGACGGTCGGCTGTCAGGAGGCCCTGTACCTGACGCTGCGCGCCCTGCGCAGGACCGAAAACGACGTGCTGCTGGCGGTGGCGCCCACCTATGTGGGGGCGTACGGGGCGGCGCAGCTCGTGGACATGCCGGTGCTGCCCGTCCGGGAGTCGGGCGAGGGCATCGACCTGGACGATCTGGTGGCCGTGGTGGAGCGGGCCAGGGCGGCGGGGCAGAATCCCCGTGCGCTGTATGTGATCCCGGACTTCGCGAACCCCAGCGGTGCCAGCCTGAGCCGGCGGACGCGGCTGGAGCTGCTGCGGATCGCGCAGGAGCACGACTTCCTCGTCCTTGAGGACAATCCGTACGGTCTCTTCGGCGACGGTTCCGCGCTGCCGACGCTGAAGTCGCTGGACCGCGGCGGACGCGTGGTCTATCTGGGCTCGTTCGCCAAGACGGGCATTCCGGGTGCGCGGGTGGGCTTCGCCGTGGCCGGTCAGCGGGTGGCGGTGGCGGGCGGCGGGACGGAGAGCCTCGCCGACCAGCTCGCGAAGGTCAAGAGCATGCTGACCGTGAACACCTCGCCCATCGCGCAGGCGGTCATCGGCGGGAAGCTGCTGGAGAACGGGTGCAGCCTGCGCACGGCGAACGAGCGGGAGATCCGCACGTACCAGGACAACCTCCGCCGGATGCTCAAGGGGCTCTCCGAGCGCTTCGGCGGCGGGGAGGCTCCCGGGGTCTCCTGGAACGTGCCGGCCGGCGGCTTCTTCCTGGTCGTCACGGTGCCCTTCCCGGCCGGCGACGACCTGCTGGAGCTCAGCGCGCGGCGCCACCGGGTGCTGTGGACGCCGATGCACCACTTCTACGCCGACTCCCGGCCCCGCGATCAGATCCGGCTGTCCTTCAGCCATCTGCGGGCGCCGGAGATCGAGGCGGGTCTGGACCGGCTCGCGGACTTCGTCCGTGAGCAGTCCACCGCACGTTAGTTCCTGACATACCACCAAGAGCACACCGCCAAGAGCACACCACCGAGAGCGCGAGATCAGCGCGACGCGATCAAGAGGAGCCATGGAACACTACATTCCGGTCTACCGGAGCAAGCGCAGGTCGTGGGGATGGACCTACCGATGACCATGACCGCCCACCTGCCCAGCCCCCTGTCCGCCACCGCGGGCCTGCCGCACCCCGGTGCGCTGGCCTCCGCTCCGCACACCGCGCTCGACGTGCCCGGCGTGGCCCGCGTCGTCGGGGTGGGGACCGCCGTGCCCCCCACCTCGTACTCCCAGCAGGACCTGCTCGACATCTTCCGGATCGAGGATCCGCGGATCCGCTCGATCTTCCTCAACAGCGCCATCGACCGGCGCTTCCTCACCCTGCCGCCGCAGGGCGACGACGGCACCCGGGTGCTGGAGAAGCAGGGCGAACTGCTCGCCAAGCACAAGGCGCAAGGCATCGAGATGGGCGTGCGGGCCGTCGAGGAGTGCCTGAAGGACGCCGGCGCCGAACTGTCCGACATCGGCTACCTGTGCTGTGTGACCTCCACGGGCTTCCTCACCCCGGGGCTGAGCGCGCTGCTCATCCGCGAGCTCGGCATCAGCCGCCACTGCAGCCGGATCGACATCGTCGGCATGGGCTGCAACGCCGGGCTCAACGCCCTGAACGCCGTGTCCGGCTGGGCCCGGGCCCACCCCGGCAAGCTGGCGGTCATGGTGTGCGTCGAGTCGTGCTCCGCCGCGTACGTCTTCGACGGCACCATGCGCACCTCCGTCGTCAACAGCCTGTTCGGCGACGGCGCGGCCGCGGTGGCCCTGGTCGCCGGCGAGCGGGACGGCCGGGACGAGCCGTCGGCCGCACTGCCGGCGGCACAGGCGGCCAGGGTGCCCGAGCCGCGCGTCCTGAAGTTCGCCAGCTGCGTCATCACCGACGCCATCGACGCGATGCGCTACGACTGGGACGCGGAGCAGGACCGGTTCAGCTTCTACCTCGACCCCCACGTGCCCTATGTGGTGGGAGCCCACGCCGAGATCGTCGTGGACCGGCTGCTCGAGGGGACCGGGCTGCGCCGCAGCGACATCGCCCACTGGCTGGTGCACTCCGGCGGCAAGAAGGTGATCGACGCCGTCATGGTCAATCTCGGCCTGACGCGCTACGACCTGCGGCACACCACGGGTGTGCTGCGCGACTACGGGAATCTCTCCAGCGGTTCCTTCCTCTTCTCCTACGAACGGCTGCTCAAAGAGGGCGTCGCCCAGCCGGGTGAGTACTGCGTGCTGATGACGATGGGACCGGGGTCGACGATCGAGACCGCCCTGGTCCGCTGGTGACGATGTGACCGAGCAGAGAGGCATTGAGAAGTTGAACCCCACCGGTAATTCCCCCCGGGCCGCCGAGGACTTCACGATCCGGATCGACGGTTCCCGGCCCCTGTCGGCCGCTACGGTCGCGGAGCTGACCGCCCTCGCCGACCGCGTCGAGGACTCCGGCGCCCCGCAGGTCGCCGTCCTGCATGTGAACGGCGCCCCCGAGGAGTCCTGGACCCACGAGGTGAGCCTGCCCCTGGTCAACAAGTGGGAACGGGCCCTGCGCCGGCTGGAGCGGCTCGACGCCGCCACGATCGCGGTGGCGACGGGCGACTGCGGCGGTGTGGCGTTCGAGGCGCTGCTCGCCACCGACTACCGCATAGCCGGCGGCGACGTCCGCCTGACGGTGCCCTCCGACGCGAGCGGAGTCTGGCCCGGCATGGCCGTCTACCGCCTGGCCAACCAGATCGGCGTCGGTCCGACCCGCCGTGCGGTGCTCTTCGGCCTCCCCCTCACCGCGAGCGAGGCCCTGGGCCTGCGCCTGGTCGACGAGGTCGCCGACGACACCGACACCGCCCTGGCGAAGGCGGTCTCCCTCCTCGGCCCGTCGATGGGCCAGGGCCTGGGCGTACGGCGACAGCTCATGCTCGACGCGACGACGACCCGCTTCGAGGACGCCCTGGGCAGCCACCTCGCGGCCTGCGACCGCGTGCTGCGCCGGGTGCCCGCCGAGGTCGCGCCGTGACCGGGCCGGCCGGCCTCGACACCGCGCGGCAGGCCCTGGCGGAGGCGGCCGCGGGCATCGACGAGCTGCTGGCGTCGCTCCCCGAGCCCGCCGAGCGCTCCCCGCGACAGCGCGAGCTGGCCGCCGGGGCCAAGAACCGCGGCCGGGAGCTGCGCAGCCGCTTCATGCGGGCGCACGGCGAGTCGGTGTACGCCGAGCTGACGGCCGGCCGCACGGTCCACCTGCGCCTTCCGGAGCTGGTGGAGGCCGCCGCGACGGCCTTTCCCGGGCTGGTGCCGACGGCCGCGCACATGGCGGCCGAGCAGGCCCGTCCGCAGGCCGGCAAGGAGGGGCACGAGATCGACCAGGGCATCTTCCTGAGCGAGGTGCTGGGTTCGCCGGTGTCCGGGCCCCACCTCATGGACGCGATGCTCAGGCCCACGCCGCGGGCCCTGCGGCTGCTGCCGGAGTTCGAGCGGGAGGGGAGCCTGGACCTGGGCTCCGTCCTGCTGGAGCGGCGCGGCAGCGCGGCGCATCTGACGATGTGCCGGGACGACTGTCTCAACGCCGAGGACAACCGGCAGGTCGAGGACATGGAGACCGCCGTCGACCTGGCGCTGCTCGACCCGGCGGTCCACGTGGCGCTGGTGCGCGGCGGCGTCATGACCCATCCGCGGTACCGGGGCAGGCGGGTCTTCAGCGCGGGCATCAACCTCAAGAGCCTGCACGCCGGGGAGATCTCCCTGGTCGACTTCCTGCTGCGCAGGGAACTGGGCTACATCCACAAGATCATCCGTGGGGTGCTGACCGACCACGACCACGCGTGGCAGTCCCGCACGATCGAGAAGCCGTGGGTGGCGGCGGTGGACGGGTTCGCCATCGGCGGCGGCGCCCAGCTGCTCATGGTCTTCGACCGGGTCCTGGCCGGCGCCGACACCTACTTCAGCCTGCCGGCGGCGCAGGAGGGCATCGTGCCCGGCGCCGGCAATCTGCGGCTGGGCCGGCTGGCCGGCGGGCGGATCTCCCGCCAGGTGGTGCTGTGGGGCCGCCTGATCCGGGCGACCGAGCCGGACGCCGGGTTCCTCTTCGACGAGGTGGTCGAGCCGCGGGAGCTGGACGCGGCGGTGGAGGAGGCCCTGCGGCGCCTCGACAGCCCCGCGGTGGTCACCAACCGGCGGATGGTCAACCTCGCCGAGGAGCCGCCGGAGGCGTTCCGGCGGTACATGGCCGAGTTCGCCCTGCAGCAGTCGGTACGGTTGTACAGCGAGGACGTGATCGGCAAGGTCGGCCGCTTCACCGCGGCCTCCGCGGCCCGTAGCTGACGCCGAAGTCCCGGCCGCGGACGCCCCCTTCGTCAGGGGCGTCCGCGGCCGGTCGCGTGGTGGGCACCGCGGGAGCGCGTGCTAGAGCACCGCGTCCAGCGAGGCGTCGAGGATCTCCAGGGCTTCGGTGATCTCCTCGGCGGTGACGGTCAGCGGAGGCATGAGCTTGACCACTTCGCCCTTCGGCCCGGAGGTCTCCATCAGCAGGCCGCGCCGGAACGCCTCCTCGCAGACGAGAGCCGCCTTCTCCGGTTCGGCCAGGACGATGCCCCGGGCCAGTCCGCGGCCGCGCAGGCCGCGCACGCTTCCCGGCCGGGACTCGGCGATGCCGGCGAGTGCCCGCTGGACCTGTTCGCCCTTGGCGAGGGTCTCCTTCTCGAAGGCGTCATCGCGCCAGTAGTCGAGGGCGGCGGTGGCCGTGACGAACGCCGGGTTGAAGCCGCGGAACGTTCCGTTGTGCTCCCCCGGCTCCCATATGTCCAGGCCGCCGCGGAACAACGTGACCGCCAGCGGCAGGCCCAGGCCACTGAGGGACTTGGAGAGGCAGACGATGTCGGGGGTGATCCCGGCCTCTTCGAAGCTGAAGAACGCCCCGGTGCGTCCGACGCCCATCTGCACGTCGTCGACGATCAGCAGGATCTCGTGCCGCTTGCACAGCGCGTCGAGGTCGCGCAGCCAGGACGCGGACGCGGCGTTGAGGCCGCCTTCGCCCTGGACGGTCTCGACGATGACCGCGGCCGGCTTGTCGAGGCCGCTGCCGCTGTCGCGCAGCATGGCCTCCAGCAGCGCCGGTCCGCCGGCGTCCCCGGTGCCCTCGCCCAGGTAGTTCTCGTAGGGCATCGTCACGGTGTGCCCGAGCGGGACGCCGGCGCCGGCGCGCTTCATGGCGTTGCCGGTCACCGCGAGGGCGCCGAGCGTCATCCCGTGGAAGGCGTTGGTGAAGCTCACCACTGTGCGGCGGCCGGTGTACTTGCGGGCCAGCTTGAGGGCCGCCTCGACCGCGTTGGTGCCCGCCGGCCCGGGGAACTGGACCTTGTAGTCGAGCCCGCGCGGCACCAGGACGACGTCCTGGAATGCCGTCAGGAACTCCCGCTTGGCGACCGTGTACATATCGAGGCTGTGCACGATGTTGTCGTCGGCCAGATAGGAGAGGAGTTCCGCTTTGATGCGCGGGTTGTTGTGCCCGTAATTGAGCGTCCCGGCCCCGGCGAAGAAGTCGAGGTACGGACGGCCGCTTTCGTCGTACAGATGGCTGCCCAGTGCCCTGCCGAAGACCGCGGGCCAGCCGCGGCAGTAGCTGCGCACCACCGATTCACGGTCTTCGAATACGCCCGTTGCCGTCATGTCGCTCCCTTGTCGGGGATCGGAGTGGAGGGATCGGAGAGGGAACCGGAATGGGGGTCAGGCATCGTAGGGGCCGATGCGGAAGAGCGCTTCCGGCTCATGGCCGTCGGGGAAGAGTTCCGCGCCCATGAACGGCATCTGCTTCAGCGGCGCCCCGTGGTCGCGGGCGAAGGACCGCAGGAGGTTCTCCGAGGCCGTGTTGTCGGGCGTGACCGTGCCCTCCAGGTAGCGGAAGCGGGGGTCGGCGTGGGCGATGTGGTCGATCATGCGACGGGCGAGCCCCTTGCCCCGCAGGGTGGCGTGTACCCCGCTCTGCCAGGCGAACACCGTCTCCGGGTCGTCGGGCCGGGCGAATCCGATGATGTATCCGCAGAGGCCGTCCGCGGAGCGGGCGACTACCGAGGTCTTCGCGAAGTCACGGCACCAAAGGAGATAGAAGTAAGGAGAATTGACATCGACCGTCTTCGCATGTTCCCGGGCGAGACGCCATATCGCGTGACCGTCTTCCAGTCGCGGCGTCTCCAGCCGGATTTCCCCCGTGTGCGGGGGCTTGGGATCAGTGGTGAACGACATGATCCGCCGCCCTTTCAAGTCGTGTTCGGCTTTCCGTCCGGATCGTCCCCGTTGATCAACATCCGGCTCGGCCAGCATAGTTGATCAGTGTGCCGGGAACAGCGGTCGATCTCACGGGATCACAGGGTGACGGCCTTACAGGGCGCCCTTTCGCTGGAGGTAGCCGAAGCACGCCCAGCCCGGGAGTACGGGCAGCCAGAAGATGAGGATCCGGTAGAGCAGGACCGCCGGGGTCGCGATCTCGATCGGCACATGGGCGAGCCCGACGAAGGTGCCGATCAGCGCTCCCTCGATCGCCCCGATGCCGCCCGGGGTGGGCGCGGCGGAACCGACCGCGTTCGCCGTGAGGAAGACCACGGCGACGACGGCGATGCTCGCGGAGCCCCCGAACGCGCGCAGCGAGGCGTCCAGGCAGGCCACGAACGCCGCGGTGAGCAGCAGGTATCCGCCGAAGCCGACGGCCAGCCGGTAGGGGCGCTGCAGGAGGTCGAGCAGGTGCGGTACGACGCCGGAGAGCAGGGGGCGCAGCCGGGCGGCCACGAAGCGGCGCAGGGGTGGGACGGCGGTGACGGTGAGGACCAGGACGGCGGCGGTCAGCAGGCCGGCGATCACGGTCCGGGAGGGGGCCAGGTCCTTGCCCTGTTCGGTGCCGCCGATGTAGCCGAAGGTGAACAGCAGCACGAGGTGGCAGGCGAGTCCGGCCAGTTGGGAGACGCCGACGCTGGCCACGGCCTGTACGGGGCGGACGCCGGACTTCTGCAGGAAGCGGGTGTTGAGGGCGACGCCGCCGATCGCGGCGGGGGTGACGAGTTTGACGAACGAGCCGGCGATCTGGGCCAGGAGGGTTGTGCCGAAGGGGAGTTTGCGGGGGACGAATCCGATGAGGCACATGGCCGCCGCCAGGTGGCTGAGGGCCGCCGCGGCGAACGCGGCGAGGACCCAGGCGCCGTTCATGTGGGCGAAGTCGATCTGGGTGGCGGGGAAGGCGGTGAGGAGGGAGTAGACGGCGATGGCGCCGCCGACGGCGGTGAAGAGCGTCTTGGGTTTGAAGCGTTCGAGGCGGACGGGGGCGGCGGGGGTCTCGGGGACCATGTCCAGGATGAGCCGGCGGATGCGGGAGAGCAGGTCGCGCTCGGCGTTGTCCTCGTCGTCGGCCGGCGGGTCGGCCTTGTGGTCGCTGTTGTAGCGGCGCAGGTCGGCGCGGGTGGAGCGGCTCAGGCCGATGGGCTGGAGCAGGGGCAGGGCGGCCGCCACCCGGGCCGGGCCGAGGACGTCGGCGGCGGTGGCGACGGCCCGCTCGGGGCCGGCGCGCAGGGCGAAGGTGGTGAGGAGTTGGGCGATGTCCATGCGCAGGGCGAAGTCGCCGGCGGCGATGTCGCCGTGGGAGAGGTTGGTCAGGCGGGCGGGGCCCTGTGCGACGGCGAGCAGGGACTCCCCGGTGAGCCGGCGGTGGGCGATCTGCCGGTCCTGCAGGGCGCGGACCGATTCCCACAGGCCGCTCAGCAGCTCGTCGGTGATCTCGGCGTCGGGCAGTTCGTCGAGGGTGCGGCCCGTGACGTGTTCGTAGACGAGGATCGCCGCGTCGGGGCCCAGCTCCGCGGTGGCGACGAGGCGGGGGGCGCGGGCGCCGGCGGAGGCGGCCGCGTAGGAGATGAGGCTCTCGTGTTCCAGGGCCTGGCGCGGTGAGCGGGGGCTGCGGCGTACGGCGGCGGAGCGCAGCCGTATGCGGCGCCAGAGGCGGTAGAAGAATCCGGATGCCTGCAGCTCGCGGTCGATGACGTGGACGTCGAGCGGCGGGCCGTGCCGCTGGGCGACGTAGTAGCGGTGGGTGCCGCCGGGCCCGTCGGGGGCACGGTGGGCGGTGGCCGGGCGGAAGCCGGCCTTGCGCAGTTCGACGAGGAGGGTGCGGCCGGTGGTGCGGGCGTTGGGCGAGCCGATGGCGTAGCGGGTGCCGTGGGCGACCGTCCAGCCGAGGAGGACGGTCAGGGCCAGGGACATCGGGGCGCTGTAGCCGCTGATGAGTTCGGTGCCGCCGTTGAGGACGACGACCGACCACAGGGCGACGCGCCAGCGGGGCCGCCCGGCCGGGGCGGCGGCCGTCATGTAGGCGATGACGGGGACGAGATAGCCGTGGACGGGGTCGGTGAGGCCGCCGCCCGGCTGGGGGCCGCGGGTGAGGGCGTTGCGGATGCCCTCGCCGGCGCCTTCGACGACCCACCAGTCCAGGCCGAGGGTGAGGCTGTGGGCGAGGACCGCGGCGAGGACGCCGTCGGCCAGGCGCATGCCGTCGCGCCTGGCGAGGCGTTCGACGGTGAAGGCGAGGGGCACCAGGAGGACGGCGGCGCCCGACAGGAGGTCGCCCAGGGTGGTGGAGAGGCCGTGGACCTTGGTGGCGCCGGAGGTGATGTCGCTGGTGATGCCGGTGGTGGTGTTGTGGGCGATGCCGGCGAGGGCGAGGACGGCGATGACGCCGAGCAGGCCGGCGAGGAAGCGCATCAGGTCCGAGGGCCGGTGCACGCGGGCGGCGAGCAGCGGTTCGTCGCCGTGGACGCGGGCCGTGCCCGGCGGGTCCGTCGCCCGGGGGTCGCGGTCGGGGTGGGTGGTCTTGACCGCACGCGGGGGGAGGGTCACCGGTGGACGCGCTCCGCTCGCTCGGCGCCGGTCCAGGGCGCGGCCCCGGGCATGGCCTCGGATCCGGTGACGACGGTGGGGGCGGGGAGGGGGGCGGGGGTCCGGAAGACCCAGGTGCGGTAGGCCCAGAAGCGGAAGAGGGTGGCCAGGCCGAGGCCGATGACGTTCTTGGCGGCGTTGTCGGCCAGGGCCGAGGTATAGCCGAAGCCATAGTGGGACAGGGCGAGAACGCCGTTTTGAATGACCATTCCCACACCACTGAACAGGACGAACAGGGCGAATTCCCGGGAACGCCTGCCGCCGGCGCGGCTGCGGTATGTCCAGTAACGGTTGCCCAGATACGTGGCGACGACAGCGACCGCCGAGGCGATGAGCCCGGAGCGGACGGGCTGCAACTGCAACAGGTGCAGGCACACGTTGAACACCGCGGTGTCCACGACCCACCCCAGGCTCCCCACCGCCCCGAACCTGACGATTTCGCCGCCTATCCAGGTGGGCCGACGGTTCAGCATTCCCAGTCCGTTCCTCATCGTTCGCACATCCGTATGTCGGAGTCGAGTCAACACATGCTAAGCGTCGCCCACTTTGCGGACTGCTTGCTTCCGCATGCAGTGCGTGCGACGTGCGGCGATACTGCTTGTCTTGATCCTTTGGCGACGATACGTTGTCCGGCGGGCGCACAGGCGTTCTCTTGCCAAGTGCGCTGTACCGACAGCAAGGAAACGCGTGTCCCAGGAGAGAACCGCCGGGTCCCGGCCGATGATCAAGGCGGTCGGCGTCCGCAAGTCCTTCGGCGGCGTGCACGCCCTGGGCGGCGTGGACCTCGAGGTGGCCCGGGGAGAGGTGCTCGGCCTCCTCGGGCACAACGGCGCGGGCAAGACGACGCTGGTGAACATCCTCTCCACGGTCTCCCCCGCGTCCGGCGGAACCGTCGAGGTCGCCGGGTACGACGTGGCCACCCACGGCCGCGAGGTGCGCGGCAGGATCGGTGTCACGGGGCAGTTCGCGTCCGTCGACGAGCAGCTGTCCGCCTTCCACAACCTCGTGCTGATCGCACGGCTGCTGGGGGCCGGGCGGCGCGCGGCCGCGGCCCGGGCGGAGGAGCTGATCGAGGCGTTCGCCCTGACCGAGGCCGCCCGGCGGCCCTCGCGCACGTACTCCGGTGGCATGCGCAGGCGGCTCGATCTCGCCGCGAGCCTCGTGGGCGATCCCGACGTGCTGTTCCTCGACGAGCCCACCACCGGGCTCGATCCCACGACCCGCATCGCCCTGTGGGAGACGGTGGAGCAGCTGGTGGCCCAGGGCACGACCGTGCTGCTGACGACCCAGTACCTGGAGGAGGCCGACCGGCTCGCGGACCGCATCACCGTGCTGTCCAAGGGCGAGGTCATCGCGTCCGGCACCAGCGCCGAGCTCAAGGCGGGAACGGGCAGCCGCTCCGTCCACGTCCGGCTCGCGCCGCACACCGACACGGCGGCCGCCGTCGCGGCCCTGGCGACCGCGGGCTTCGAGCCCCTGCCGGGTGCCGGACGGACGCTGTCCACGCCGGTCGCCGGCTCCGCCCAGCTCGCCGAGGTGGTCCGGGCGCTCGACACCGTCGCGGCGGAGATCGACGAACTCGCCTACAAGGAACCGACGCTGGACGACGTGTACCTGGCGCTCACCCAGGCGTCCGGAGCCGTCCGCACCGCGGTCTGATCCCAGGAGTCCCCTTGGCCATCCAGGAAGGCGTCGCGGGCACCGCCGTCCGCGCGCCCCACGACCGTGCCGCGTGGCGCGGCCACGGTCCCGCCACCCAGCTGTGGGTGCTCACCGGACGGCAGGTCCGGGCGATGTACGGGGACCGGCGCCTCGCGCTGTTCGGTCTGCTGCAGCCCCTGATCATGCTGTTGCTGCTCAGCCAGGTCTTCGGCAGCATGACCAGGCCCTCCCAGCTGCCCCACGGCGTGCCCTACATCGACTATCTGATGCCGGCCCTGCTGGTGACGACCGGCATCAGCTCCGCCCAGCTCGCGGGCATCGGGCTGGTGAAGGACATGCACAACGGCATCGTGGCCCGCTTCCGCACCCTGCCGGTACGGCTGCCCCTGGTGCTGGCGGCCCGGTCGCTGGCCGACCTGCTGCGGATCTTCACGGAACTGGTCGTGCTGCTGGTCTTCGCGACGGCCGTCCTGGGCTTCCGGCCCGACGGCGGGGCGGCGGGCGCGGTGGCGGCGCTGCTGCTGTCGACCTTCGTCATCTGGGGGTTGATCTGGGTCTTCATCGCGCTCGCGGCCTGGCTGCGGAAGGTGGAGGTGATGTCGAGCATCTCGGTGTTCTTCATGTTCCCGCTGATGTTCGCCTCCAGCGCCTTCGTCCCTCTCGACAACCTGCCCACCTGGCTGCGGGCGGTCGCCCAGGTCAACCCGGTCACGCACGCGGTCAGCGGCGCCCGCCGGCTCGCCCTCGGCTGGGAGCTGGGCTTCGCCGTCCCCGGCGCGCTCGGGGCGGGTGCGGTGGTCCTGGCGGTGGCGGGCTTCGTGGCGGTGCGCTGCTTCAGCCGTCCGCCCCACGAGTAGGACCCGCTTCCCCGCGCGAAAGGCCGCAGCCGGAAGGCTGCGGCCTTGTGCGTGCGCGCGGGTGGCGACCAGGTATCAGTCGCAGGCGGTGGCGCCGCGCTTGGCGTCGATGATCGCGCTGGAGGCGCTCTTGGACGTCTTCATGATCGCGTAGACCAGTCCACAGCCGCCCTTCTTCTGGAAGACCGGGCCCGCGTACTGGGAGAAGGTGCCCTCGTTCACGGCGCAGGGCACCGCCGTGTAGTTGGAGCACAGCTTCAGCTTCATGTACTTCGCCGAGCCGGTGTTGTTGTCGAAGATGGCGCAGGTCGGAATGTCGTTGTAGCTGCCGCCCGGGGGGATCGGCTTGGTGTAGGTGAACAGCGTGCCCTTGCGGGACGCGTCCGGAAGGCGCTCGGCGTAGTCCAGCGTGTAACCCGCGCCGCAGAGGCTGGTGCCCGCCGCGACGGCCGCCGGGCTGGCCGCGGCGATCGCGCGGGTGTTCTTGTCGGCCTTGGCGGTGACCTTGACGCCGGGTGCCACGGTGACGTCGGCGGCCTGGGCCTGCGGCACGGCGAACCCGAGCACGCCGATGGCGGCGGCCGCACCCATGACGACGGGCCTGGCGAGAGTGAACATGAACGTCCCCCTGACTTACTGCGGCAGCTGAGAAATGCGCGGAAGGGCCGCCGAAGGGCGAATCCCGCGATCAGGACGGAGCGTAGAACAATTACCCCGCCGACGCGCACCCCGGACCAGGAACCGGAATGCTACGTTTTATTTCTACGGCGCTGCGTGACGTTTCCACATCCCCCATCACCCACCTTGTGGTGATCATTCGGACAGCCCGCTGAACCGTTCGGTAACCCGGCGCTCACGCGCCTCGCGATGTGACGTTGACCATGCCGCCGAATTCCTCCGCAATTGCCGCGACAAACACATTCGGAGGAATTAATTCCGGATTCCACTCACCTCCGTGTAACATGCACCTGCTTTCTGTTAATTCTTTATCCCACCCCGACTTGCTGTGTAGCGTGTGGCCTCGTCCGCCATTCCGTGTGATTCGAGACGGGGATACATGCACAGACGCAGAAAACACTCGATACCCATCGCGGCCGCGGTGCTCGCCGTGGGCGCCTCCACGCTCCAGGCGCCGGCGTCCTGGGCGGCGAACCGCCCCACCGCACCGGCCGCGGACACCCGGGCCGTGCGGCAGGACGGGCCTTCCCCCGCCGCGGTGGCACCGGCGGACCGCAAGGCCGTCCTCGGCAAGGGCTGGGAGGGCTCCACGGACCGGGCCTGGACGACCAGCAGCGACGCCGACGGCTTCCACCTGCTCGTCGCCGACAAGAAGAACGGTTACGCCTGGCGGACCGCGGCGACGCTCTCGGAGCCCGGCTTCGACACGGACATGTGGATCGGCAACGCGTGTGTGACCGGCTCCGGTCAGCGCGCGGTGGTCGCCTACGCGCCGCGGACGTTCACCAACAAGGCCCAGCTGATGGCCCGGGGCGCCTTCACCGCCGTCGTCGACCTGGCCTCCGGCAAGGTGACCAAGCTCAACCGGCAGGCGTCACTGGCCTACTTCAGCCCCGGCTGCGGTACGGGCGAGACGGCGGTGCTGACCCAGGCCGGCGGCGAGGACAAGAACGCCACCCGGCTGCTGAAGGTCGACGCCGCGGCGGCCACGCTCGGCAAGGCCATCGAGCTCAAGGGCCAGATCACCTCGGCCGTTCCGGTCGGCAAGGACATCGTGGCGGCGGACGACGCCCGTCTCGTGAAGATCGACGACTCCGGCAAGCGGACCGCCATCGCCACGACCGCCCAGATCCCCTTCCAGCTCAAGCCCGACAGCGACGGCGGCGTGGTCTACCTCGACCGTCCCGCCACGAAGGTGCCCTCGCTGGCGGCCCCGACGGCCGCCTCCGCGAAGGGCGAGGTCAAGCGGGTCACCGCCGGGGACATCGCCAAGGGCGACGCGAAGAAGGCCAAGCCGTCGGTCCTGGCCACCGGCGCGCTGACGAAGATGGACCTCTCGCGCAGCGCCCGCGGCACGGTGTTCATCACCGGTGAGACCACCGCCGGGGCCAAGCTGCCCGGCTCGGTCAAGCGGCCGTCCGGAGCGCCCAAGGAGGCGCAGGCCACCACCCGTGGCGAGGCCCTCGTCACCGACACCGCCTGGGCCGGGAGCAAGGACTCCCGCGTCCGCCCGGAAGAGGCCCTCACCGCCCGTACCGTCAAGATCGGCATGAAGGTGCTCGGCACCGGCAAGGCCGCCGGGTTCGAGGTCACGCCGGTCAGCGCCGAGAAGACGGCGAGCACCGGCCGGGAGATCTCGCCCAGCCTCGCCGCTGGCCCGTCCACGAAGAAGCCGGCCGCGCCGCGCGCCCTGGCGGGCTCGCCCAACAACCCGGTCGAGGCGGAACGTTACTGCTCGGTGCCCCGCAACGACCCGGGCAAGATGGCCATGCAGCCCAAGCCGCGCCAGGTCGAGTGGGCCGTCGACCAGGCCATCACCAACAACCTCAACAAGCACATCTCCCGCCCGGCGAACTGGAAGAACACGGGCATGGCGGCGTACCAGCCGCAGACCCTCTTCCCGCGCGTCGAGCTCGAGGGCGGCGGCCGCGTCCCGGCTCAGGTGATGCTCGGCATCACCGCCCAGGAGTCGAACATGTGGCAGGCGGCGCGGATGGCCGTGCCCGGCGTCACCGCCAACTCGCTGATCGGTAACTTCTACGGCATCGACTACAACCCCGACGGCGAGCAGAGCGACCCGTGGGCGATCAACTGGGCCGAGGCCGACTGCGGTTACGGCATCACGCAGATCACCGACGGCATGCGGATGCACGGCAAGGAGAAGAAGGACGAGAAGCCGCTCACCACGACGCAGCAGGAAGCCGCGGCGCTGGACTACACCGCCAACATCGCGGGCGGCATCAACATCCTGATCGACAAGTGGAACCAGACCCGTCGTGACGGCCTGATCGTCAACAACGGCAAGCCGCAGTACATGGAGAACTGGTTCTTCGCGCTGTGGGCCTACAACGCGGGGTACTACCCCAAGGCCCAGGCGTCCAAGAACGGCGGCCTGTGGGGCGTCGGCTTCACCAACAACCCCGCCAACCCGCTCTGGAAGGCCAACCGCACCCCGTTCCTGGAGGACGAGTACGGGCGCGACCGCTACAAGGACGCCTCGCACCCGCAGGACTGGCCCTACCAGGAGAAGGTCCTCGGCTGGGCCGCACGGCCGCTGGAGGCCCTGGAGTCCCCGGGCAAGATGGTCTCCGGGTTCCGCCCCGCCTGGTGGACCACCCCCTCCCTGCGCACGCTGGTGAAGCCCGCGGAGGGCCTGTTCTGCACCGAGGCCAACAACTGCGACAAGAGCAAGATCGGGCCGAACGACCAGAACCAGCCCGGCCTCGGCGCCTGCAACCGCAAGGACCTCAAGTGCTGGTGGAACCAGCCGGTCAGCTGGAAGAACTGTGACTCCGCGGCCTGCGGCAACGAGATCCTGCGCTTCGACGACACGTACAAGGAAGAGGCCGACGGCGAGGCCTACAAGCCGAACTGCTCCAAGAACGGCCTGCCCGCCGGCACGCTCGTCGTCGACGACCTGCCGAAGGGCACGCCGACGACCCGGCCCGGCTGCGGCAACGTGACCTCGGACGGCTCGTTCAAGTTCACCTTCGCCACCAATGAGGCCGCCGCCGGGCTGTACCCGTCCAAGATGGACACCCACCAGCTGGGTGGCGGGTACAACGGGCACTTCTACTTCGCCCACACCCGCGGCTCCGGCACCGCGACCAACAACCACGACCTCACGGTCACCGGCACCTGGACGCTGGGCCAGCAGATCAACGGCTGGGCCCGGGTGATGGTCCACACGCCCGACCACGGCGCCCACACCCGTCAGGCGAAGTACGTGGTCGACACCGGCAAGGGGACCAAGTTCCGTGTCGTGCCGCAGCGCACGCTGGAGAACAAGTGGGTCTCCCTGGGCGTCTTCCAGTTCTCGGGAACGCCCAAGGTCTCGCTCGACAACCACTCGCTGGACGGGGACGGCAGCGAGGACATCGCCTGGGACGCGGTCGCGTTCCAGAAGCTGTCCGCCAAGCCGAAGGACTTCGTGGTCGCCATGGGCGACTCGTACTCCTCCGGTGAGGGCGCCTCGAAGTCCGGCGGCGGCGACTACTACAAGGAGACCGACATCTCCGGGGACAACGACAAGCTCCGCAACGCTTGTCACCGCTCCCGCAACGCGTGGTCGCGCCAGGCGAAGCTCGCCGACTCCGGCAGCTCCATCGGGGCCCGGGCGGACTCCTGGGACGCCTCCATGGACTACCACCTGATCGCCTGTTCCGGTGCCACCACCGACAACATCCTGCCGGGCGGCGAGAACGGCCGGGTCGCCTGGGACCAGATGCAGTACGGCGAGCTGACCCAGCTCGACCAGGGCTACCTGGACGAGAACACCTCGCTCGTCACGATCTCCATCGGCGGCAACGACTCGCGCTTCGCGAAGATCATCCAGAAGTGCATCTTCGGCGGCATCGGGCTTCCCGAGGTCTGCCAGGAAGGCAAGCTGGACGGCGACGGCGAGGCGCTCAAGGACGCACAGCCCAAGGTCATGAAGGGCAAGGTGCGGGCCGTCATCGCCGAGACGCTGAAGGCGATCCACAAGAAGGCGCCCAACTCCAGGATCGTGCTCATGGGGTACCCGATCCTGCTGGAGAAGGGCGGCCAGTGCATCATCGGCATCGGCACGGCGGAGGCCCCCTGGATCAACGAGATGGGTGATCTCATGCTCCAGGTGATGAACGACGCGACGGCGGACGCCAACGCCGCCGGGGCGAACGTCGCCTTCTCCAACCCGAAGGAGCACTTCAAGGGCAAGGCCATCTGCGGCGACCCGGAGACCGTGCACGGCATCGTGACGGACAAGACTCCGGGCGACAAGCCGGGCACCACGGACCAGCCGGCGTCGGCGCAGTCGTTCCACCCGAAGACGGAGGGCGCCCGGCTCTACGCCGACTCCCTCGAGAGCACCCTGCGGAAGATCGGCATGTAGGACATGTAGGAAGGGACGACGAGGATGAGTGCAGCCCCCAAGGAGGGTTCCGTGGTACGACGCGTGCTGGACGACCGGCTGACGGTCGTGGGCGCGGCCCTGGGCGGCGCCGCCATCGGCGCGGCCGGTCTGGAGATCCTGCGCCGGGCCGACGAGGCCGAGGCCCGCGTCTGCCGGAAGGACCCCCTTGAGGGCTGCCTCACCCTCTACCCCCTGATAGGCATCGCCGGCTGGATCGCCGTGGCCCTGGCCGGCTTGCTGATCCTGCTGTGGGTCCTGCGGGTCAGGCCCCTGGCGGGTGCCGTGGCGGCGTGCATGGCGCTGTCGCTGTGCACCATGATGCTCTGGGCCGAGGTGGGAGAGCTCGCCCGGTCCTGGCTCTTCTACGTGATGAGCGCGGCCGGCCCCGCTCTGGTCTCCGCCCTGCGCTCGCCGCGCATGCGGCGCCCGGCGGCGGTCGTGCTCGTCGCCCTGCTCGTGCCGCTGCTGGTGTGGATGGGCTGGCGGAGCCTCGCCTGACCCGTCCCGGCGCTCACCGCCGGAAGGTGAGGCGCAGCAGGCTCGCATGGCCCTGCTCGAACAGCCGTACCGACGCGCGCAGATACCGCTCGTGGTCCGCCGTCGTCTCGTCGCCGACGAGGGCGACGGCCCGCGCTCTGGCCGCCAGCAGCCGCGCCAGCCAGCAGCGGCAGGTCCGGGCGTAGTCCTCGTGGTCGTTGCGCACCCGGACACACGTCAGGATGCCGGAGCCGGCCTCATGGATTTCGGCGAGGCCCGGCGGCTGGGCGCCGGGGAAGAGCGTGAGCGCCATGAGCATGGCGTCCCGGGCCGCCTGCGGGCCGTCCGGTGGGTATCCCTGGGCGACGGTCTCGAGACAGAGCCGCCCGCCGGGGCGCAGCCATGAGCGGCACCGGGTGAAGAAGGCGCGGTAGCAGGCGACTTTCTCCTCGCGGGACAGCTCCAGTCCGGCGATGTGTTCGAACGCGCCGGTGCACAGGATCGCGTCGTACCGTGCGTCGGGCCGGTGATCCGCCCAGCCCTCCAGCCGTACCTCGCAGCGGGCCGCCCGCTGCTGTGCCCGGGCGGCCTGCCGCTGGTCGAGGGTGAGACCGACGGCATGCCCGACGCCGTGGACGCGCACCAGGCGTTCGAGGGTGGCGCCCCACCCGCAGCCGATGTCCAGCACGCGGGCGGCCCCGCCCGCCGCCGCCTGCGCCGCGTGGTGGTCGATCCTGCGGATCTGGGCGTCCTCGAGGGTGTCGCCGTCGGCCCACAGGGCGCAGGTGTGGCTCATCGTCCTGCCCAGCCACAGGGCGTAGAAGTCGTCGGGAAGGCCACTACTCCTGCGCGCCGGCATCGCCCCGCTCCCCGTCCGGTACGGCCACGCCCTGGGGCTCCGGTTCCCGCGGTGCCTCCAGTTGCTTCGGTGCGGCGCGCTGCGGCGGGATCCGGCGGGCAGGCTCGTCGCCGTCCCCGCCGGCGGCCAGGCCGAGCCGCAGGTGGATGATGCGGGCGATGTCGGCGATCGTGCCGTCGCTGCGCAGCAGTTCCATGGGGGAGATGTCGATGTCGTACTGCTGCCGGAGCGAGGTGAGGACTTCGGTGGCCATGAGGGAGTCGACGCCGTAGGTGTCGATCCTGCGGTGGTGGTCGATCTGCTCGACGGGCAGCTGGGCGACGTCGGCGAGCCCCTTGGCGAGCGAGTCGGCGATGTACTTCTGGGATTCCTCGGGCGGCATTTTGGCGAGCTTGGTGAGGATCTCGTCGCGGGTCGGGGCCTGGTCGGTGGCCAGCACGGGGACCAGGACGGCGAAGCGCGGCACGTCCACGGTCCGCAGGAGTCCGCGCAGCGAGATCCAGTTGTAGCGGCCGGTCCCCGCCACGTCCCGCTCGCCCGTGAGGAACTCCTCGACGACCTCGAACGCCTCCCGGGGCAGGACCGGCTCGATCCCCACCTGGCTCATGGTGTCGAGGAGGTTGTTGCGGGCGACGTAGCCCGTCTCGCCGACCGCCCCCAGGGCGACGGCCGTCGCGGGCAGGCCGTCGTGCCGGCGCTTGCGGGTCAGCGCCTCCAGGTAGAGGTTGCCGGCCACGTAGCTGGACTGGGCCAGGTGACCGACGGTGGCGACGATGGAGGAGTAGGCCAGGAACATCTCGAGGGGCAGGTCGCGGGTCGCGGCGTCGAGAACCGCTCCGCCGCCCATCTTGGCGGCGAGACCGGCCCGGAACCGCTCGTCGGAGAGCTTGGCCAGGAAGCCGTCGTCCAGGTACATCGCGGAGTGGACGACTCCGCGCAGGGGGTGTCCCCGTTCCCCGGCCTCCGCGACCACCTGCCGGATCCCGGCGGCGTCGCAGACGTCCAGGGCGTAGGCCCGTGCTTCGACGCCGCGGGCGGCCAGGTCGGCCAACAGGGCGGGGGCTTCGGGCGAGTCGGCGCCCCTGCGGCCGACGAGGGCGAGGTGGCGCGCGCCGCGGTCGGCCAGCCAGCGGGCGCTGGCCGCTCCGAAGCCGCCGAGGCCGCCCGTCACCAGATAGGTGCCCCGGGGGTCGAAGGCCGCGGGCCGTACGGCACGTTCGACCGTGAGCGGCTCGTCCAGGTCGTCGAAGGCGACCACGACCTTGCCGATGTGTCGCGAGTGCTGCATGAGCCGGAACGCCTCGGTGACGCGCGCGGCGGGGTGGACGCTGTGCAGCAGCGGCCGGTAGCGGCCGCACCGCACCAGCGAGGCGACCTCGGCGAACTGTTTCCTGGCCAGCTCGGGGTCGTGGAGGAGCCTGCTGAGGTCGACGCCGAAGAAGGCGATGTTCCTGTCGAACGGGCGCAGCCGCAGCGGCTTGTCCTCGTGGATGTCGCGCTTGCCGAGCTCGATGAAGCGGCCGCCCGGGCGCAGCGCCTCGAGTCCGCGCGGGATGGCCTCGCCGGCCAGGGAGTTCAGTACGACGTCCACGCCGCGGCCGCCGGTGATCTCGCGGATGTCCTCGGCGAAGTCGAGGGCGCGGGAGTCGAGGACGTGCTCGACTCCCAGCACGCGCAGCAGGTCGCGCTTGACGCCGCTGCCCGCCGTGGCGATGACGTGCGCGCCGCGCCGGCGGGCGAACTGCAGGGCCGCGAGGCCGACGCCGCCCGTGGCCCCGTGCACCAGGACCGTCTCGCCGGCGGCGAGCCGGGCCAGGTGGCCCAGCGCGTAGTGGACGGTGAGGAAGACCACGGGCAGGGTGGCGGCCTCGGTGAACGTCATCCTGTCCGGCATCCGGCCGAGGGCGTGCTCGGTGGTGACGACGTGGGAGGCGAAGGTGCCGGGCGCCAGGCCGAAGACGCGGTCCCCGGGGGCGACCGTGGTCACGCCGGGGCCGGTCGCTTCGACGACCCCCGCGCATTCCATGCCGGGCCCGGGCTGGCGTGCCAGCCGCTGGGCCGCCTCGACGGGCGGCAGGACCCCGACCGTCTGCATCAGGTCCCGGTAGTTCAGGGCCGCCGCGCGCACGGCGACGACCACTTCATCGGGGCCGGGTTCGGCGGGGGCCTCGGTCTCGGTCCAGGCGAGCCGGTAGGCGAGCCCCGGGTCGCGGACCTGGAGTGCGTAGGCGGGCACGTCGCGGCTGTCGGCGGTGCCCTGCGGGGTCTCGGTCACGTCGACCGCCCGGGGGACGAAGCGTCCTGCGGCGGTGAGGGCGATCTCGTCCTCGTCGGTCGGGGTGAGCAGCTCGCGGACCACGCGGTGGCCGTCACCGGCGGGGTCGTCGGCGGTGCGTTCCAGGGAGAGCCGTCGCACCGTCAGCCGGGGGTGTTCGTTGGCCAGCGTGCGGGTGATGCCCCAGGTGGCCGCGTCGAGGGGGACCGCGGGGCGTTCGGGGGCCGGCAGGGCGCCACTGGGGCGGGACACCAGCCACAGGGTGCACCGGGCCCCCTCCGGCAGCCCTTCGACGGCTGCCGCGAGGGCCCGCAGCACCGACGCGCGGCGGGTGGTGATGTCGAGCAGGTCCTCCGGTGGCGTCTGCCGGCCTCCGCTGTCCAGGATCAGGACGACGCTGACGTCGCCCGCGTCCTGGGGGATCAGCTCTTCCCATTCCTGCCGGGAGCCGGGAGCGGCGGGCGCCCGCAGGCCCCGGCCGCCGGCGCCGTCGAGGGCCAGGGCCACCGCGTCGAGCAGTTCCCCGTCGTCGGTGCCCTCGCCGGCGACGATCCATGTCGTCGTCCGCTCCGCGGCCGGCAGGGCCGGGACGGGAACGGGGCGTTCGGGGGCGGCGGCCAGCAGGACGGACCCGTGGGCGTCGGAGAGGCGGCGCCCGTCACCGGTGCGGACCACGTCGGTGAACCCGCACTCCCGCAGCAGCTCCGGCCAGCGCGAGGCCGACAGCAGCAGGGTGTCAGGGCGTAGGTCGCGGTCGGTGGGGCTCCAGAAGCTCTCCAGGGCGCCGAAGAACAGGATGATGCTCTCGGTGTCGTGCTGTTCGATCAGCAGGAGCTGCCCCCGGGGGGCCAGGAGGCGGCGCACCCGGGCGAGGGAGCGCCTGAGGTCCTTGGCCGTGTGCAGGGCATTGGACGCCACGATCAGCTCGAAGCCGCCGTCGGTCAGCCCCTGTCCGGCGGGGTCGGCGTCCAGGTCGTAGGTGCGGTAGTCGACGAAGTCGTAGGCAGCGAAGCGTTTCTCGGCCCGGCCGAGGAAGAGCGGGGAGAGGTCGGTGAAGACGTAGCGCGTGCGCTCGGGGGGCAACAGCGGCAGCAGGGCGGCCGTGGTGCCGCCCGTGCCGGCGCCGATCTCCAGGACGCGCAGCGGCCGGTCGGCGGGCCAGCGATCGGTCATCGCCGTGAGGAGCGCCTGGGCCAGGCGGTTGTGGAAGCGGTACCACGGGGCGATGTCGAAGAAGTGCTCCATCAGGTCGGCGCCGCCTTCGGCGAGGAGCCCGAGCGGGTCCCTCGTGCCCCGCAGCACCTCCGCCAGGTTCCGGGCGTGGCTGGCCGACAGGGCAATCTCGGCCGCGTAGGCCGGGAAGTCGCCCACCAGCCGCTGGACGGCCTGCCGTGCCGTCACGTCGCGGGCGGTCAGCCGCCACAGGCCGTCCTGTTCGCGCTGTGCCAGGCCACGGCGTTCGAGGAAGTCCAGCAGGTACGCCCACAGCCGGCGCAGATGCGGTGCCACGTCCGGGGCGACGACCGCGTCCGGCGCGAAGGGTGCCGTGGCGTCGGGCAGGGATTCGGCGATGAACTCCGCGACACCGAGCGCCACGACGTGTTTGTGGCACGGTCGCGCCCGCTCGTAGCGCAAGCTCCGCCATGCGGTGCGCAGTTCGTCGATGCGCGGCTGTGCGGCGGTCAGGATGTCCGTCGGCGGGGGCAGCGGCGAGGGGGCGGCGGGGACGTCCGGGTGGGGCTGGGCCCGCATGACGTTCGCATGGCGGCTCAGCGTTGTCGAGCGCAGGCCGTCGAAACGCCGCAGCCGGCATCCCTCCAGCTCGGCCATGACGGTGCCGTCGGGGTCCGTGACGGTGACGTCCCAGCAGATCTCCGTCCAGGTGCGGCCGCGCTCGCGCAGGTGGAACAGGCCGTCGGCAGGGGGTGCCTGCCAGACGCGGACGGCATCGATCGCGCCGGGCAGGAAGGCGCTCCGGCGGCGCAGGTCGCCGGTCATGAGCGGGAGCCCGGCCTGGAGCGCCCCGTCCAGCAGGGCGGGGTGGGCCTCGTAGTCGTCACAGGGCGCCTCGTGCCGGTAGGCGGCGAGGACTTCGCCGTCGCCGACGTGCAGGGCGCGCAGGGTCCGGAAGGCCGGTCCGTAGTCGAGCCCGGCGGCGGCGACGGTCGCGTAGAGCTCCTGCGGGTCCGCCTGCCGCCCGCACCGCTCGCGGACCGCCGTGACGTCGAGGGGGGCGGGCCGGGCGCGCAGCAGCCGGCGTACGCGGCCGCGGGCGTGGTGCACCGGGTCTCCCGCGAGTCCGGTGGCGCTGGTGACGGTGACCGCGCCGTCGTCCGAGGACAGCTGCGTGTACAGGTGGGTGTTGGCCGGGTTCTGCCAGGGGACGGGGAGCGCCCTGGTGATCTCCAGGTGCTCCAGTTCGGCCCGGGCGCCCAGCACCCGCCGGCCCGCGGCCAGCGCCATTTCGGCGTAGCCGGTGGCGGGGACGACCACCGAGCCGCCGACGCGGTGGTCGGCCAGCCAGGGGACGAGCACGGGCTCGACGGCGCCGCGCCAGGTGGGCTCGTACAGTGGCATCCGGTCGCCGAGCAGCGGGTGGTCCACTCCCCCGTCGCGGAAGTTGCCGGACCAGGCGCCGGGGGAGCCGTTCCAGTGCCGCTGCCGCTGCCAGGGGTAGGCGGGCAGGGCGGCGACGCGTCCGGGGACGGGGAAGTGGACGTCCCAGGCCAGGTCGGCGCCGGCTGCGGCCAGTGCGGCGACGGCGGTGTCCAGCGCCGCCGGTCCCTCGCCGTCCTTGACGAGGGTGGGCACGACGGCCACGGGGGTGGTGCTCTTCTCCGTCAGCCGGCGCAGGTAGGGCCGCAGGATCGGGTGCGGGCCGATGTCGACGATGACGTCGTGGCCCTTGCCCAGGAGGTACTGGACCGCCGGGGCGAACAGGACGGGTTCGCGGACGTTGCGCCACCAGTACGCGGCGTCCAGCTCGGTGCCGTCGACGGCGGCGCCGGTGACGGTCGAGACCATCGGGATGCGGACGGGCGTGGGCCGCAGCCCCGCGAGGGCGGCCGTCAGCGGCTTTTCGACGGGGTCCATGGCGGGGCTGTGGAAGGCGTAGTCGACGTCGAGGACGGTGCAGGCGACGCCGTCGCGTGCGAGCTCGTCCGCCAGCGCGGCGAGCCGGTCCGCGGGGCCCGAGACGGTGACGTCCCGGCCGGTGTTCACGCAGGCGACCGTGAGCCCCGGGTGGCCCTCGACCGCCTTCTCGGCCCGCTCCCGTGGCAGGGCCACGGCGGCCATGCGTCCCGTGCCGGCGGTGGCGGCCTGGGCGCTGCCGCGCGCGGCGATCACACGGGCGGCCTCGGCCAGGGTCAGGGCACCGGCCACGTACGCCGCCGCGATCTCGCCGACGCTGTGGCCCACCACGGCGGCCGGTTCGACGCCCCGGCGCCGCAGCACCTCGACGAGGGCGACCTGCACGGCGAACAGCAGGGGCTGGGAGACGTCCGTGGCGCCGATGCGCGTGGCGAGGGCGGGGTCGGTCAGGACCCGCACCACGGACCATCCGGTGTGGGGGTACAGCAACGCGTCGACGCCCTCGACGGCCTCACGGAACACCGGATCCTGGGCGAGCAGGTCCACGCCCATGCCGGCCCACTGCGCCCCGTTGCCGGAGAACGCGAAGACGACGCGCCCGCGGCCGACGCCCTCGGCCACCGCCGCGGCGTGCCCGGAGCTGGCGGGGGCCTCGGCGGCCTGGGGGGTGGCCGTGTCACCGTCGGAGGTGCCCTCGCCGGCCGCCTCCGTCTCCTCGCCTTCCGGGACGTCCTGGGCCGCCGCCGGCTCCTCCGGGCCCGCGAGCCGGCCGGCGAGCGCGGTGAGGTGGGCGGCGGCGTCTTCGGGGTCGGTGGCCAGGACGGCGGCGCGGTGCGGGTGGTGGCCGCGGCGCAGGCAGGAGGTGTAGGCGAGGTCGTAGAACTCGTGCGGTCCGGCCTGCGCCATGCGGTCCGCGGTGCGGCGGACCGCTTCGGCGAGCGCCTCCCGGGACCTGGCGGAGACGACCACCGGGCGGGGCGCGTCGGGCGGGGCCACGGCAGGGGTGGTGGCGGGTGGCGGCGGAGCGAGGATGACGTGCGCGTTGGCCCCGCCGAATCCGAAGGAGTTGACGCCGACCACGCCCCGCCGGCCGATGTCCGCCTCCCGGCAGTCCAGCGCCGGTGCCAGCCGCAGCGCCGCGAAGTCGACGTGGGGGTTGGGCGGTTCGGCGTGCAGGGTCGGTGGGATGACGCCATGTCGCAGCACGAGCAGGGCCTTCAGCAGGCCCGCCATGCCGGAGGCGGGCTCCAGGTGCCCGAGGTTGGACTTGACCGAGCCGATCGGGAGCTCGCCGCGGGTGCGCCGGCTGCCCAGGGCGCGGCCGATGGCCTCGCACTCGATGGGGTCGCCGACCGGGGTCCCCGTGCCGTGCGCCTCCAGGTAGGCGAGGTCGTCGGGGTCGATGCCCGCCCGGTCGTACAGCTGCCGCAGCAGGCTCTCCTGGGTCTCCACCCGGGGCAGGGCCAGCCCCGGCGTGCGGCCGTCGCTGTTGGAGGCGCCGTCCACGATCACGGCGTGGACGCGGTCCCCGTCGGCCACCGCGTCGGCCAGCCGCTTCAGGACGACCACCGCGCCGCCCTCGGCGCGTACGTAGCCGTCGGCGCCGGCGGAGAACGACCGGCACCGGCCGGTCGGGGAGAGCATGGACGCCTGGGAGAAGCCCACGTAGTGGTAGGGGCTCAGCAGCAGGTTGACGCCGCCGACCAGCGCGGCGCGCGCGTCTGCCGCCCGCAGGCTCCGGCATGCCTGGACGAGCGCCACGAGCGCGGACGAACAGGCGGTGTCGACGGCCAGGCTGGGGCCGCGCAGGTCCAGGAAGTGGGAGATCCTGTTCGCGGCGATCGACGAGGCGGCACCGGACATGGTGTACGCGTTGACGCTCTCGGTCATGAGCAGTTGCAGCGCGCCGTAGGAGTGGTCGGAGATGCCCACGAAGACGGCCGTGTCGGATCCGGCCAGCTTCCGCGGGCCCAGGCCCGCGTCGTCGCACGCCTCGGCCGCCAGCTCCAGCAGGAGCCGCTGCTGGGGGTCCATCTGGGCGGCTTCCTTCGGCGAGATGCCGAAGTAGTCGGCGTCGAAGCCGCCGATGTCGTCGAGGAAGCCGCCCGCGTCCGTGTAGCTCTTGCCCGGCCGGGGCATCGACGGGTCCACGAACCGCGTGGCGTCGAAGCGGTCGGCGGGGACGCTGGTGATGAGGTCGCGACCTTGGCGCAGCGCCTGCCACAGCCCGTCGAGGTCCGTGATGCCGCCCGGCAGCCGGCAGGAGGCGCCCACCACGGCGATCAGCTCGTCGGCGGCCACTGTTCCGTATCCGTCAACGCCCATGGTTCTCAGCCCTTTCGCCAGCAGAGAGCAACCGGTCGCGACGCGACGCTGATATCAGTTGCCTTCCGGAACGGGCACAAACGGGCAATACCCCCTTCGCATGAACCACGCGAAAGCGTGGGCGAATTGCCGACAAACCCTTTGTGAGGCACGGGATTTGGGACGTCGCGAGTGCGGATACGGCACCGTTGGCGCCGTCACCCCGGAACTCATCCGTGTGGGTGATACCGATAGAGGGGTGGCTGTCCCTTACGTGGGCATCCAAGCCTTTGGCGTGGAACGAGAAGTCCGAGGAGGGGGGCGTCGTGAGCCGAACCGGACGGAGGCCGCCCGAGGGCCGAACGGCCTGGCGCAAGGCCGCGCTTGTCGCTCTGCCGGCCGTGGCGGCCGTCGCGGCGATGTCCGTCGGCATGGCGGAAGGGGTGCTGGCCTCGTCCTTCGCGGTGTCGGGCAAGGCTTTTCAGGTGTCGTCGGGCCGGCTGTCGAGCAAGGGGCTGGCCTCGTTCGTCGACGTCGACCGGTCCGCCGGCGGGGATCAGCACCCCGGCGCCCTCCTGGCCATCGGCGACGCGCGGCTGTCGGACCTCTGCCAGGCCGCCCGGGTCGAGACGCCGGTGGGCACGGTGGTGTTCAAGCTGAAGGCCGGCGGCCGTGCCGGGGAGATCGCCGTGCGCAATCTGGTGCTGCACAGTCAGGATCTCTCCGGGGACGCGGAGTTCGGCGACGTGGAGATCGGCCGGGACGCCTCCACGCTGGACCGGGTGCCCGGCGTGCGGGGCGAGCCGGGGCGGTTCGGCCTGCAGGCCGGAGATGTCACGGTGACCGGAGTGCGGTCGCACGCCTGGTCCGCCACCGGCGGCGACTTCCATCTCAAAGGGCTCACCCTCGATGTGAGCCTCAACGGCCGGGCGTGCTTCTGAGCACGGCACCGGGCCGCGTCCCGCGCGGCGCGCGGGCCCTGCGCGGCTGGCGGCGCAGCCGCCCGTTCTGGGCGGGGGCCCTGCTGATCCTGGGCGGCGCCGAACTGCTCGTCGTCCCGCTCGCGCCGTGGACCGTGCTGGTCGGCATGGGCCTCGGCGGCATCGCCGCCCTGGGCATCGGGGCCGCGCTGGTGGCCGCCGGCCTGTTCCTGTGGTTCCTTCCGCACACCCACCACTACGTGGGCATCCACGCGGTGATCCTGGCGGTGGTGTCCTTCGCCGCCACCAACCTCGGCGGTTTCCTCGTGGGCGCGCTGCTCGGCATCGCGGGCGGTGCGATGGGCTTCGCCTGGACGCCGGTGACCCCGCCGGAACCCCCGGAGCACCGCTCCCCCACGCCGCCGGGACCGCCCAGGAGCCTCGCGGCCGTGCTGCCCGTCGTGCTGCTGGCCGGCCTGGCCGTCCCCCCACGGGCGGACCGGGCGCCAGGAGCCGTGACGGCGCCCCGTACACCCCCGACGGTGACCACGACGCGGTTCGCGCCCCACGGCCTGATGCTCGCCGGGGTCGAGACCGTGCGCACCGTCGACGGCCCGCGCCGGGTCATCGTGCTGCGCATGCGGGCGGCCTCGCTCTCCGACTACCGGCTGCGCACCCACGACGGCGGGGACGAACTCGCCCTCGACGTGGCCGACCTGCGGCTGAGCGGCGACGTCACGCTCTACCTCACCCGCTTCAGCGGCTGTGTCCAGGGCCTGGTGTGCACCACCTTCGCCCCCGACGCCCTGCCCGTCCCCCCGGTCGTACCGCCGTTCGTCTTCATGACGGACGTCGACGCCGAGCAGGCCCTCGTCACCAGCGACACGATCGTCGCGGACGGGCTGCGCATCGGGCCGGCTCCACCAGGCGCGGTGGGACGGGACCGCCCCGGCCGGCGGGTGCCGGCCGGGGCGGAACGCGGGTGACCTGACGGGTCAGGCGAGGGTCGCGATGGCCTCGTTGAACGTCTTCGACGGACGCATCACGGCCGAGGCCTTGGCGGCGTCGGGCTGGTAGTAGCCGCCGATGTCGACCGGCGAGCCCTGCACGGCGATCAGCTCGTCGACGATCGTCCGCTCCTGCTCGACCAGCGTCGCGGCGAGGGCCGAGAACGCCTCGGCGAGCTGGGCGTCGTCGGTCTGCTTGGCCAGCTCCTGGGCCCAGTAGAGCGCCAGGTAGAAGTGGCTGCCGCGGTTGTCGATGCCACCGAGGCGGCGGCTGGGCGACTTGTCCTCGTTGAGGAACGTGGCGGTCGCGCGGTCGAGGGTGTCGGCGAGCACCTGGGCGCGCGCGTTGCCCGTGGTCTGCGCGAGGTGCTCGAAGCTGACCGCGAGGGCCAGGAACTCGCCCAGGCTGTCCCAGCGCAGGTAGTTCTCCTTGACGAGCTGCTGCACGTGCTTGGGCGCGGAGCCGCCGGCACCGGTCTCGAACAGACCGCCGCCGTTCATGAGCGGGACGACCGAGAGCATCTTGGCGCTCGTACCGAGCTCCAGGATCGGGAAGAGGTCGGTCAGGTAGTCGCGCAGCACGTTGCCGGTGACCGAGATGGTGTTCTCGCCGCGGCGGATGCGCTCCAGGGAGAACGCGGTCGCCTCGACCGGCGACATGATCTCGATCTGCAGACCCTCGGTGTCGTGCTCGGCGAGGTAGGTGCGGACCTTCTGGATCAGCTGCGCGTCGTGCGCGCGGCCCTCGTCGAGCCAGAACACGGCCGGGACGCCGGTCGCGCGGGCACGGGTGACGGCGAGCTTGACCCAGTCCTGGATCGGCGCGTCCTTGGTCTGGCACATGCGGAAGATGTCACCGGCGCCCACGACCTGCTCGAGGACGACGTTGCCGGCCTCGTCCACGACGCGCACGGTGCCCGTGGCGGGGATCTCGAAGGTCTTGTCGTGGCTGCCGTACTCCTCGGCCTTCTGCGCCATCAGACCGACGTTCGGGACCGAGCCCATGGTCGCCGGGTCGAAGGCGCCGTTGGCGCGGCAGTCGTCGATGACGACCTGGTAGACGCCGGAGTAGCTGCTGTCCGGGAGGACCGCGAGCGTGTCGGCCTCCTGGCCGTCCGGGCCCCACATGTGACCGGAGGTGCGGATCATCGCCGGCATGGAGGCGTCGACGATGACGTCGCTCGGGACGTGCAGGTTGGTGATGCCCTTGTCGGAGTCGACCATGGCCAGGGCGGGGCCCTCGGCGAGCTCGGCCTCGAAGGACGCCTTGATCTTCGCGCCCTCGGGCAGGGCCTCCAGGCCCTTGAGGATGCCGCCGAGGCCGTCGTTCGGGCTCAGGCCGGCCGCGGCGAGCGCCGCGCCGTGCTCGGCGAAGGTCTTCGGGAAGAAGGCGCGCACCACGTGGCCGAAGATGATCGGGTCGGAGACCTTCATCATCGTGGCCTTCAGGTGCACGGAGAACAGCACGCCCTCGGCCTTGGCGCGCGCGACCTGCGCCGTGAGGAACTCGCGCAGCGCCGCGACGCGCATGACGGACGCGTCCACGACCTCGCCCGCGAGGACGGGCACGGACTCGCGCAGGACGGTGGTGGTGCCGTCGTCACCCGCGAGCTCGATGCGCAGCGAGCCGGCCTCGGCGATGACGGCGGACTTCTCGGTGGAGCGGAAGTCGTCGGTACCCATGGTCGCGACGTTGGTCTTGGACTCGGCGGTCCAGGCGCCCATGCGGTGGGGGTGCGCCTTGGCGTAGTTCTTCACCGAGGCGGGGGCACGGCGGTCGGAGTTGCCCTCGCGCAGGACCGGGTTGACGGCGCTGCCCTTGACCTTGTCGTAACGGGCGCGGACGTCGCGCTCCTCGTCGGTCTTCGGGTCGTCCGGGTAGTCCGGCAGCGCGTAGCCCTGCTGCTGCAGCTCGGCGATCGCGGCCTTCAGCTGCGGGATCGAGGCCGAGATGTTCGGCAGCTTGATGATGTTCGCCCCGGGAGTCTTCGCCAGCTCACCGAGCTCGGCGAGCGCGTCGTCGATACGCTGGCTCTCCTCGAGACGCTCCGGGAAGCTGGCGATGATCCGCCCGGCCAGGGAGATGTCACGGCTCTCCACCGTGACCCCGGCCGTCGAGGCGTACGCCTCGACCACGGGGAGGAACGAGTACGTCGCCAAGGCCGGAGCCTCGTCGGTGTGGGTGTAGATGATGGTCGAGTCAGTCACCGGGTGCTCCGCTTCACGTCTGTAACATTGCTCGACATCAAGATATATCCTGCGTCCCCCTCCCCCGGCCCTGCCCCCACCACGACGGGCGCGTGGCCCGGGCGGGCGGCCTAACCGAGCTCGGCGAACCGCTCCACCGCCGCCGTCTTGCCGGTGACGACGATGATGTCGCCGGGTTCGACGACGGTCTCGGCCGTGGCGTGGGTGAAGTCCTCGCCGGGTCGTTTGATGCCGACGACGGTCACCCCGTACTTGGTGCGGACCCGGCTCTCGCCGAGGGGCATTCCGGTGGCGACGTGCGGGGCGCTGGTCTTCGCCAGGGCGTAGTCGTCGTCGAATTCGATGAAGTCCATCATCCGGCCGGTCACCAGGTGGGCGACGCGCTCGCCCATGTCGTGCTCGGGGAGTACGACGTGGTGGGCGCCGAGCCGTTCCAGGATCCGGCCGTGCTGCCGGCTGATGGCCTTGGCCCAGACGTTGGGCACGCCTGCTTCCAGGAGGTTGGAGGTGACCATGACGCTGGCTTCGACGTCGGTGCCGATGCTGACGACGGCGCTGCTGAAATCGTGCACGCCGAGCTGCTCGAGGGCCATGGCGTCGGTGCAGTCGGCCGTCGCCGCGTGGGTGATCTCCTCGCTGAGCCTCTGGACCAGTCGCGGGTCGGTGTCCACGCCCAGGACGTCCCAGCCCCGGCGCATCAGTTCGTGGGCGAGTGAGCTGCCGAACCGGCCGAGGCCGATGACGACGACCCGCTGCTCGCCGGTGGGGCGGGCCCGCCGGGTGGTCGGTTCCGTACGGCGCAGGCGTCGGCGGAGGGGGTTGCGGTGCTCAGCCAATGACGGGTCGCTCCTCGGGTAGCTGGTAGCGGCGGCGGTGCTCGCGCAGCGCCAGGGCCGACACCAAGGTGACCGGCCCGAGCCGGCCGACGAACATCAGGGCGATGAGGATGAACTGGCCGGACGTGGGGAGGTCCGGGGTGATGCCGGTCGTCAGGCCGACGGTGCCGAAGGCCGAGACGATCTCGAAGAGCACCGCCGCCAGCGGCTTTCCGGAGACGGTGAGGAGGGCGAGGGTGGCGACCATCACCAGGCCCACGCCCAGCAGGGCGACGGTGAGGGCCTGGCGGAGCACGGACGGCGCCAGGCGTCGCCCCATGACCTCGGCGGCGGGCTCGCCGCGGACTTCGGCGAGCATGGCGGCGGCCAGCACGGCGAAGGTGGTGACCTTGATGCCGCCGGCGGTGCCCGCGCTGCCGCCGCCGACGAACATCAGCATGCAGGTCGCCAGGAGCGTCGAGGGCCGCAGGGCGCCGATGTCGAGCGCGTTGAAGCCGGCGGTGCGGCTCATCGCCGAGTGGAAGAAGCCGTTGAGGACCTTCTGGTCCCAGTCCAGGGGGCGCAGGGTGCCGGGGTTGGTCCATTCCAGCAGGCAGGTCAGCACGGTTCCGGCGATCAGCAGCAGGGCGCTGGTGAGCAGGGTGAGCTTGGTGTGCAGCGACCAGTTGCGCTTGCCCTGGGTGCGCTTGCGGCGCCGGTGGCGCAGCAGCTCCAGCAGGACGGGGAAGCCGATTCCGCCGAGGATCACGGCGAGCGCGACCGGCAGCGTCACCCACGGGTCCTGCGCGTACGGCACCAGGTTGTCGACGCGCAGCCCGAACCCGGCGTTGTTGAAGGCCGAGACGGCGTGGAAGAACCCGAGGTAGACGGCGTCGCCCGCGCCGTGGCCGTACCCGAAGCGGAAGCGCAGGGCGAGGACGGCGCCCACGCCGGCCTCCACGATCAGCGTGCTCCCGGCGACGCCGAGCAGCACGCGCCGTACGTTGCCGATGTCCAGGCTCTTCGTCTCCGCCTGCGCGGTCAGCTGCAGCCGTAGCCGCATCCGGCCGGAGATCAGGAGCGCCAGCAGCGAGGCCATGGTCATGATGCCGAAGCCGCCGACCTGGATCATCGCGAGGATGACGCCTTCGCCGAAGCCGCTCCAGTAGGTGCCGGTGTCCACGGTGACCAGCCCGGTCACGCAGACCGCGGAGGTCGCGGTGAACAGGGCGGTGACCCAGTCCGTCCCGCCCCCGCGCTCGGCGGCGGGCGGCAGCGCCAGGAGAACCGCCCCGGCCAGGATCACCAGGCCGAAGGCGAGGACGAGGGTGCGGGCGGGGTGGACGACGAGCAGCGACCGCAGCGCCCGCCGCAATCGAGCCAGCCGACGACCCGCCACCTGCCGACCTCCTGTCACCGGTCGCTGTCAGGCCCGCACCCTACCCGGACATACCGCGTATACCGGTACATTGCGCCGATCGGTGGGCCCGTTACGCGCCCTCGGCCTGGCGCCGGTAGACCGAGCGGTGCAGCTGGTCCTTCGCCGGGCCGGTCGCGTACCAGCGCAGGTGCCACTCGTCCGGGGAGACGACGGTGAACGTCCCGTCGTAGAGGTCACGGGCGCAGGGGTGGCGGGCGGTCCACCGGCCGGTACGAAGGTCCAGGTCGTGGAACGGCCGGCCGTCGGCGAAGGTGACCTCGGCCGTACCGTCGGGCCGCGGCAGCAGCCCGAGCGTCCGGCCGGCCCGGTTGACGGAACCGTTCCAGGTCAGCTCGCCCTGCTCGACGTGCAGAACGCGGGCGCCGTCGCCGGCCGCCCGGAATTCGGCCGTGCCGTGAAACGTCCCCTGGGCGCCGGTGGCCAGGTCGAGCAGCGTACGGTCGACCGTCCACCGCCCGGACAGATAGGCCACGACGTCGGGTACCGGATGCGGTGCCGCATCGCTGACGGGGACCGGATCGTGGGCGGCGCGATTCACCGCCTCATTATCGCCCACCGCCGCATACCACCACGGCGCCGCGAACACGCACGGCTGTCACCCGCCCCCAGCCCGTAACTGTGATCGTGTGATCGCGTTAGCCCATCCGACTGAGGAAGTGGAATCCGACGGGTTCCCACCGCATCTTCTGAAAAGACAAGGGCGTACCAGTGAGTGCACTGAAGCGATTCGCAGTTCTGTCCAGCATGGCCGCGGCGATCCTGGTGTCCCCCGCGGGCATCGGGGCCGCGAGCGCCGACACCATCGACGCGGGGGCGGGCGGCATGCTGTCCAACATCCTGGGCAAGAACTCCTCGGGTCACTCCAACCTGTGCGGCGCCAACAGGATGGGACTCCTGAACGAGCGGACGTGCGTCAACCGTCACGCCTCCCACCACGGCGACGACCACCAGGTCACCGGCCCGAGCGGCGGCCTGCTGTCGAACATCGACTCCCGCAACGCCTCCGGCAACAGCAACAACTGCGGCACCGAGACCGTCGGCATTCTGAACCACACGACCTGCATCAGCGAAGAGAAGTAAGGCCGCGCGGGGCACCCGGCAGCCGCCGGGTGCCCCACCGGGCCGCTGTCCTGGCGGGCGATTTCCGCCAGGGCCCATCCCTCATGTAATATTCATGCCGCGCGCCGCTAGCTCAGTTGGTTAGAGCAGCTGACTCTTAATCAGCGGGTCCGGGGTTCGAGTCCCTGGCGGCGCACAGAGAAGGAAAGCCCCCGCCATTCACCGGCGGGGGCTTTCCCTTTTCCGAAAATCATGTGCGGATCAGGAACCCGGTTGACAGGCTGGGGTCATGAACCACCGGCACGACGACACCCCCGGCCCCTCCACCACGCCCCGCCCGACACAGTGGGTGACCACGCCCATCACCGCGGACCTCCTGCGCGGCGCCCTCGACCTGGAGCGCACCGAGCACGGCGTGCTCCCGCACCGGCTGCCCGCCCGGGCCCGCGCGCAGTGCGCCGACGGGCAGCTGGCCATGGCCGAGGCCCAGCCCTCCGGCGTACGGCTGGTGTTCCGCAGCCGGGCCACGGCCGTCGAGCTGGACACGCTGCGCACCAAGATGGCCTACCAGGGCGCCCCGCCCCGGCCGGACGGCGTGTACGACCTGCTCGTCGACGGCCGGCTGGCCGGCCAGGCCGGGACGACCGGCGGCAACGTCCTGATGGTGGACATGACCACCGGCTCCGCGGAAACCCGGCCCGGCCCGGTCGGCACGGTCCGCTTCACCGGTCTGCCCGACGGTGAGAAGGACATCGAGATCTGGCTGCCGTACAACGAGATCACCCAGCTGGTCGCGCTGCGCACCGACGCCCCCGTCGAGCCCGTGCCGGACCGGGGCCGCGAGGTGTGGCTGCACCACGGCAGTTCGATCAGCCACGGCTCCGACGCCGCGAGCCCCACCGCGACCTGGCCCGCGCTGGCCGCCTCCCTCGGCGGCGTGGAACTGATCAACCTGGGCCTGGGCGGCAGCGCCCTGCTCGATCCGTTCACCGCCCGCGCCCTGCGCGACACCCCCGCGGACCTGATCAGCATCAAGATCGGCATCAACCTGGTCAACACCGACCTGATGCGGCTGCGTGCCTTCGCCCCGGCGGTGCACGGCTTCCTCGACACCGTCCGCGAGGGCCACCCCACCACGCCCCTGCTGGTCGTCTCGCCCGTTCTGTGCCCCATCCATGAGGACACCCCCGGCCCCAGCGCCCCGGACTTCAGCGACCTCAGCGCAGGGAAGCTGCAGTTCCGCGCCGCCGGTGACCCCGCGGAACGCGCCGCCGGAAAGCTGACGCTCAACGTCATCCGGGACGAGCTCTCGCGCATCGTGCGCCAGAGGGCGGCCGACGACCCCCACCTGCACTACCTCGACGGCCGAGAGCTCTACGGCGAGGCGGACTTCGCCGAACTGCCGCTGCCCGACCAGCTCCACCCGGACGCCGCCACCCACCGCCGCATCGGCGAACGCTTCGCCGAACTCGCCTTCTCCCCCGGCCGCCCGCTCGCCACCGAGCGCGCCTGACGGCACGGCAACCGGCTCCGACCCTGGCGCCCCGGGCAGTCCTGATGTCGCATCAGGCAAGTACTAGGGTGTGGCCGGTCATCGCGCCACCGCACGGAGGAGCCACACATGCAGCAGCCCGTTCTCGAGACGTTCCCGGCGAGTGGCCGGCGCGTCCTGGTCACAGGCGCCGCGCGTGGGCTCGGGCGGGCGGTGGCGCACGCCTTCGCGGCCAACGGCGACCGGGTCGCCGTGCACCACGGCGCGAGCCGCGAGGAGGCGGAGGCCACGCGCGCGAGCCTCCCGGGCAGCGGGCACGCCTTGGTCGGCGGCGACCTGGCGGACCCGGACGAGACCGCCTCACTCGTGGCGGCGACGGAGAAGGCGCTCGGCGGCATCGACGTCCTGGTGAACAACGCCGCCGTCAACGCCCCACACCCACCCGTCGACACCGCCTACGCCGAGTGGTCCGCCGCATGGCAGCGGCACACGGCCGTCAACCTGTTGGGCACGGCGAACGTCAGCCACCTCGCCGCCCAGCGGATGATCGCCCAGGGCACGGGCGGCCGCATCGTGAACGTCGGCTCGCGCGGGGCCTTCCGCGGTGAGCCCGACCACCCGGCGTACGGGGCGACGAAGGCCGCCGTGCACGCCCTCGGCCAGTCCCTGGCCGTCGCCCTCGCCCCGTACGGCATCGCCGTCACCTCGGTCGCGCCCGGCTTCATCGAGACCGAGCGGGTCGCGCACCGGCTCGCGGGCGCCCGGGGCGAGGCGATCCGCGCGCAGAGCCCGTACGGCCGCGTGGCCGCGCCGGACGAGATAGCGGCGGCGGTGCTGTGGTTCGCCTCGCCGCAGGCCCAGTGGAGCTCCGGCGCGGTGCTCGACCTCAACGGGGCGTCATACCTGCGGACATGAGGTGCGGCCCCCGGCCGGGGGCTTACGCGGTTCCTCCCTTTTCGTCGTCGACGATCTCGGCGTCCACGACCTCGTCCTCCGGGCCCGTGCCGCCGGGCCCGGGCGTACGCGCGCCCGTACCCTCGGTGCCCGCGGCGGCCTGCGCGGCCTGGGCGTCGGCGTACATGGCCTGGCCGAGCTTCTGGCTGACCGCGGCGACCTTCTCGGTCGCGGTGCGGATCTCCGCTGTGTCCTCGCCCTTGAGCTTCTCCTTCAGCTCGGACACCGCGGTCTCGACCTCGCTCTTGACCTCGGCCGGAACCTTGCCCTCGTTGTCCTTGAGGAACCTCTCCGTCTGGTAGACCAGTTGCTCACCCTGGTTACGGGTCTCGGCGCCCTCCCGCCGGCGGCGGTCGTCCTCGGCGTGCTGCTCGGCCTCGCGCATCATGCGGTCGATCTCGTCCTTGGCGAGCGAGGAGCCGCCGGTGACGGTCATCTTCTGCTCCTTGCCCGTGCCCAGGTCCTTCGCGGTCACGTGCATGATGCCGTTGG
>NZ_JBEYZU010000032.1:0-50123 GCF_040646235.1 Streptomyces sp. NPDC046261
GATCGACGGCGCCGTGCGACCCCGTAATTGTTAGCGGCAGCGAAAACCCCTGGCAATCATGTGACCTACTACCCCACCCCGTAAAACACCCCCACTAACCACCGAGCACCCCACCGAATACACCCCACCTCTTACTAAAGAAAGGGGAAGGTGATCCGGGCCCTATGGGCGGCCTCACACCGTGCGCACCGAGCGCGAGCGCTCGCCTACGGGCCGCGCACGGAGTGAGGCCGGTGGACGCCTGGCCGCCATGCGGCGCGTCCTCGCTGGTCAGCGCACGATTTTGACCCCGAAGTGGCCGCCGAGGGCCAGGCCGATGGCGCTGTGCATGTGGGCGTACATCTCCATGCCGCGCGCGGCGACGAGAGTGCCGAGGTCGAGGATGTCGCTCCAGCCGTAGGACTCGAGCAGGGCGGTGACGGCCTTCTTGGCGTCCGCGTGGTCACCGGCGATGAACATGGTGTGGTCGCCGTCGCCGATGGCCCGGGGATTGACGACGGTGTCCTGTTCCTGGGTGACGAACGCTTTGACGACCTTGGCGTCGGGAAAAGCGCGCTGGATCTGCTCGCCGAGGCTGTCGACGTCCACGGGCTCGAGGCGCGGCATGATCCCCCACGGCGTGGGCCACGGGTGCTCGACGTCGGGGTTGTAGATGAAGGGGACGGCGTAGTCGACGAGCGTCTTGCCGGCCAGGTTCTCGGCGCCCGCGCTGGTGAGGGCCTTGACGGAGTTGATGCCGTCGGTGCCGTTGATGATCAGCTCGCCCGCGGCCGCCGCCTCGGCGAAGGTGGCGAGGGTGATGCCGGGGTGGTCGGCCAGCCACTCCTTGTAGGGCGGGTTGCCCATCATGTCGGGCTCCGTGCGGGCGAGGGTCGCCCGCGGGTCACGGGTGCCGACGATGACCTCGTGACCGAGCTCGAGCAGCTTGGCGGCGTGGGCGCGGCCGCCACCACCGGTGCCCAGGACTGCGATCTTCATGAGGGTGCTCCTTGCGCTGACTTCCGAACAGTACATTAGTACTGTAATGCTGCCGCGAAGGGTGCGCAATACGGACATACTCCTCAATTTATGGCCGCGAAACGGCAGCACCGGGCCGGAGTAACCGCAGGTTGGGCCGGATGTGTGGGCCAAGAGGCGCCGCTTCAGTACGTACGTACTACGCTGACCGTAGAGACGAGCTCCCGAGAGGACAGGCAATGACGGCCGACCAGCAAGCACCCCGGCGCAGGCGCGACCCGCAGCGGCGGATCGAGGAGATCGCGGCCGCCACCGAGCGCGTCATCGCCGCACGGGGCGTCGAAGGGCTCACGCACCGCGCGGTCGCCGAGGAGGCGGGGGTCCCGCTCGGGGCGACGACCTACCACTTCGCCACCAAGGACGACCTCATCGAGGCCGCCCTGCGGCGTTCCGTCGACCGGTACGCCGCCGACCTGGAGCAGTGGGTCGCCCAGCGCCCGGAGCTCACCCGTGAGCAGCTGACCGTGCTGCTCACGGATGTGCTGATGGGCTGCTTCGGGCCGGAGCGCGACCAGCGGACGGTCGAGCTGGAGCTGTACCTGGCCGCCCTGCGGCGCCCCGCGCTGCGGGCGCTCGCGGACCGGGACATCGAGCTCACCGTCGGGGCCCTGCTCTCCTACGTCGACCGGACGACCGCGGAGGCCGCCGCGGCGGCCATGACGGGACTGACCCTGCGTGGCCTGGCCGGCAGCACGCCACCGGCACGCGGCGAGGTGGAGGCGGTCATGCGGCGCGTATTCGCCCCCGCCGGCGCGGCTCCGTGACCGCTCGGCCCGGTGCGGTGAGCGCCGGCCTCACGACCTGGGCTTGGGGCACGTCTTCCAGGCGAAGTGGTAGAGGGTGCTGATGTTTCCGTCGGTCGAGTCCATGGCGACGAAGCTGGTCGTCTTGGTGGGGTCGGAGGTGCCCGCGTCCACGCGGAGCTCGGTGTTGACGTTGAAGTACCGGAGCGCCCCGCAGGGCGCGTAGATCAGCGCCTCGATGTCCGTGGTGTCGGTCGTCTGCCAGTTGTCGTTGACCGGGCCGGTGAAATGGTGGTTCACATAAGCGGTCTGCGACATGCCCTGGAAGTAGTAGTTGGCCCGCTCCAGGCCCGTGGCGCCCTTCTCCAGGTGGGCGAAGCCGCGGTAGTCCGCCTGGGCGATCGCGTAGGTGAAGCCCTGCGGGACGTGGACGTTCAGGCTGAGCTGGCAGTTCTTGCGGAAGTCGGTGGGCTTGGACCCGACGCCCACCTGGGCTATGTAGTTGCTGTAGGAGACGGTGAAGGCGGTGTTGTCCGGTGAGACGGAGACGTTCGCGGTGCCGGCGGGACAGCCCGACCCGTTGACGGACACGACATCGATCACGATCTTGTCCGGCGGAGGAACCCCGTCCGCGGCGGCGGTCCCGGGCGTGAACAACGCGGCGAGGAGAACCGCGGTCGCGCTGCCGATCGTCACGGGTCTGAACATGGAGATCCCTCCTACTGCCCTGGGGCCCACTCGGACGCTTGAGGGCTCATAGCACCACCAGCGACGAGAGGTGTACAGATCAGGTTGAGCCGATACCGCGCTGTCGTGCGGCCCGCGGCGCCGGCCCATGGCCCGGCGCCGCACCGTGTCCGCCTCACCCGTTCCGCAAGCCGGGAACGGGACCGGGGCAGCCGGTCAGGAGCATTCCTTCCAGGAGAAGTGGTAGAGGGTGTTGACGCTGCCGTCCGTCGAGTCCATCGCCATGAAGCTGTTCGTCGTCGAGGCGTCCGAGCTGCCCGCGTTCACCCTCAGCTCGGTGTTCACGTTGAGGATGCGCTGGGCCCCGCAGGGGGCGTAGACGAGGGCGCTGGCCTCGTTGACGTCGGACGTCTGCCAGTTGTCGCTGAGGGGGCCGGCGAAGCGGTGGCTGACCGAGGACGTCTGCGACATGCCCTGGAAGTAGTAGCTGGCCCGCTCCAGGCCCGTGGCGCCGCGCTGCAGGTGGGCGAAGCCGCGGTAGTCCGCCCTGGCGATCGCGTAGGTGAAGCCCTGCGGGACGTGGACGTTCAGGCCGAGCTGGCAGTTCTTGCGGAAGTCGGTCGGTGCCGAGCCGACGCCCACCTGGGCGAGGTAGTTGCTGTAGGTGACGGTGAACGCCGTGTTGTCCGGGGCGACCGCCACGGCGGCCGTGCCCGCGGGGCAGCCCGACCCGTTGACCGAGACCAGGTCGATCACGACCCGGTCCGGCGGGGGCACCCTGACGTCCGCCACGGCCGTCCCCGGCGTGAACGAAGCGACCAGAAGCGTTACGGCCGCGCTGCCTGTCATCACCGGTCTGTACATGGAGACCCTCCCGCTGGTCCGCGGACCGACGCCGCGGGGTTCATGCCACCACCGGAAACGGGTCATGTACAGGTCAGGTTGAGCCGAACCTCGGGATGTTACTTGCCATTGTCGGCGACCTGCGCGACCCAGCCGTACGGCAGGGCCTTCCCGTCGACCGTCACCGCCTCGACGGTGCGCGTCTCGGGGTCGATGTCCGCCTGGACACCCTCGCCGGAGTAACGGGGGAAGCCCGACCTGCCCAGCTCCCCGGTGGCCTCGACGGTCGCGGAGCGAAGCGTGGCCCCGTGGCGGGGATGGGCCTCCTCGTCGGTCAGCTGGGGCTTCAGGACGACGGTGTACCGGGGAACGTCAGCGCTCATGATCCGAGGCTAGCCCCGGATCACGCGTACGGATCGGATTCGTGGACCGCCTTCTGCGCGATGTCCAGGAGGTCGGGGTCCTCGTACTCGTCGGGCTCGCGGCGCGTGCCGTCACCCGTGCAGTCGATGCCCGACAGCCGGTCGAGCCGTGCGGGCAGGTCACGCAGCGTCTCGATCCGCCGCGTTGCCTGGCAGGGGCGGGCTCGTTGGGCAGGGCCGGGAGGCAGCGGAGCTTCCCGTTCCGCTCATCGGTCCGGAGGCCCTCTCGTGTTCACGACTGAGACCGTGCGGGCCGTCGCGGTGTCCCTCACCGCGGCCGTGGTGGTGCAGCTGGGCGCGGCACCGGCGGACGGGCGGTCCCAGGGCCGGGCCCTGACCTGCCGTGGGTCCGCGGTGGAGTGCGCGGCACGGCTGGAGGGGACGCTCGTCTCGCTGCGCGACCGGCTGGGCTGTGACCATCACGCGCCCTTCGCCGCCGAGTACACATGGGTGCAGAGAACGCTGCGGGAGACGCTGCGGGAGCGGCCCGGGTTCTTCGCCGAACCCTCCTGGGTGGCGCGTGACCTCAACGCCGCGTTCGTGAGCAGCTATCTGCGGGCCTATGAGGCCGACCGGGCCGGGCGCCCGGCGCCGGACGCCTGGCGCATCGCCTTCGACGCGGCCCGTACGGGCCGCACCAACGCCGGGCAGGACGCCCTGCTGGGCGCCAACGCCCACATCCAGCGCGACATGCCCTACGTCCTCGCGGCGCTCGGCTTCGTCCGCGCCGACGGGGCCTCACGCAAGGGCGACTTCGACCGGTTCCAGACCGTTCTCGACCGCGCGTACGGACCCTCGGTGCGGGACATCGCCCGCCGCTACGATCCGCTGCTGGCCCTGGCCGACGACCGGTGGAACCCCGTCGCGCACTTCACCGCGCACGAATTGTTCGTCCTGTGGCGGCAGAACGCATGGCACTATGCCCGGCGGCTGGCCGCCGCGGACGGCGCCGGAGAGTTCCGCGCGGCCTCCCGCGCCGTCGAGGCGAACGCCGCCGCGTGGGCGACGCTGCTGGCGTCCGTGCAGGTCCCGGGCTACGGCCTGGTGCGTGACGCGTACTGCCGCGACGGCCGCACAGGGCCGGTGGGGGTCGCGCCCCCGGCCTGGACGCCGTTGCCGCTGCCCGTCCCGCTGCGGTCGGGCCGGCTGCCGGACGGCGGCTGAACCGCCGCGGCCGGAGGGGATGCGGGCGCCGGCGGGCTCCGTGCCGCACGGCCCCGGTCATCACGTTCGTCCCCCGTACGGCGCCCCGTCACCCGGGCGACACCGCCCCTTCCCTCCCTTCCCAGACGCTCGCTGCACTTGGAACACTTCGCTGGTCCCAGCCCTCACACTCCAAGAGGTGCCCAGACTCATGGCTGAACTCAATCGCCGCCGCTTCCTTCAGATCGCGGGCGCCACCGCGGGCTACGCGGCCCTGGCCGGCAGCATCGAACGCGCCGCCGCCATCCCGGCCACGCGCCGCTCCGGCACCATCGAGGACGTCGAACACATCGTCGTCCTGATGCAGGAGAACCGCTCCTTCGATCACTACTTCGGTGCCCTGAAGGGCGTTCGCGGGTTCGGCGACCCCCGTCCGGTGACCCTGCCCGGCGGCAAGTCGGTCTGGCACCAGCCGGACGGCGGCCGGGAGGTACTGCCCTTCCGCCCCGACGCCGAGAACCTCGGCATGCAGTTCATCGCCGGCCTCAACCACGACTGGGCGGGCGGTCACAGGGCCTGGAACCGCGGCAAGTACGACCAGTGGATCCCCGCGAAGTCGGCGGGCACCATGGCCTACCTCACGCGTGAGGACATACCGTTCCATTACGCGCTCGCCGACGCGTTCACCGTGTGCGACGCCTACCACTGCTCGTTCATCGGGGCCACCGACCCCAATCGCTACTACCTGTGGACGGGGCACACGGGCAACGACGGCAAGGGCGGCGGCCCCGTCCTCGGCAACGAGGAGGCGGGGTACGGCTGGACGACCTACCCGGAGCGGCTGGAGAAGGCCGGGGTGTCGTGGAAGATCTACCAGGACCGGGGCGACGGCCTGGACGCCGCCGGCCACTGGGGCTGGATCGACGACGCGTACCGCGGCAACTACGGCGACAATTCGCTGCTGTACTTCAACAACTACCGCAACGCCAAGCCGGGCGATCCCCTCTACGAGAAGGCCCGTACCGGGACCGACGTCAAGCAGGGGGACGGCTACTTCGACATCCTGAAGGCCGACGTGAAGGCCGGAAGACTGCCCCAGGTCTCCTGGATCGCCGCCCCCGAGGCGTTCTCCGAGCACCCCAACTGGCCCGTGAACTACGGGGCCTGGTACATCGCGCAGGTCCTCGACGCACTCACCGCAGACCCGGACGTGTGGAGCAGGACCGCCCTGTTCATCACCTACGACGAGAACGACGGCTACTTCGACCACGTCGTGCCGCCCTTCCCGCCCGCCTCCGCCGCTCAGGGCGCCTCGACCGTCGCCACCGCCCTCGACGTCTTCGCCGGCAACAGCCGCTACGCAGCCGGACCCTACGGACTCGGCCCGCGCGTTCCTATGATCGTCGTCTCCCCCTGGAGCACCGGCGGCTACGTCTGCTCGGAGGTCTTCGACCACACCTCCGTCCTGCGGTTCATGGAGCGCCGCTTCGGCGTGGGCGAGCCCAACATCTCGCCCTGGCGCCGCGCGATCTGCGGCGACCTCACCTCGGCCTTCGACTTCCGGCTGCACCAGAGCGGGCACGCCGAGCTCCCCGACACCTCCGCCTACCGGCCGCGCGACCACGAGCGGCACCCCGACTACATACCGAAGCCGCCCGCCAACCCCTCCCTGCCCAAGCAGGAGCCGGGCTCCAGGCCCACGCGCCCGCTGCCGTACGCGCCCGTGGTGGACGGCTCGGCGACGCCGTCGACGGGGCGCTTCACGCTGACCTTCAGCGCCGGCCCGGCGGCGGGGGCGTGCTTCACCGTCACCTCACAGAACCGCTCGGACGGTCCGTGGACGTACACCGCCGGGCCCGGCGCGAAGCTGTCCGACACCTGGAACTCCGCCTACTCCAAGGGTTCGTACGATCTGTCGGTGTTCGGCCCGAACGGCTTCCTGCGCACCTTCAGGGGCCCTGGCTCGGTGGCGGGCCCCGAAGTCACCGCCCGGCACGTGGCCGCCGACGGCGGCGGCATCGAGCTGACCATGACCAACGCCGGCGGTACCGAATGCCGCCTCACCGTGACGAACGCCTACGGCGGAGAGAGGCGGACGTTCACGGTGCGGGCCGGCGGACGCGTGGTGCACACCGTCGACCTGCGCCCGAGCAAGCGCTGGTACGACCTGTCCGTGGTCTCCGGCTCCGACGGCACGTTCCTGCGCCGGTTCGCCGGGCACGTGGAGAACGGCGAGGCCGGGGTGAGCGATCCGGCGATCGCCACCGGCTGACGGCGCCGTCGCCGCCTCCCCGGACTCCGCCCGGCTCAGCTCTGGGTGTTGAGGAATCCGATGATCACGGCACCCCACCAGCAGACCTGGGACACGAGGGCGGTGGCCCCGCCCCAGGCCAGGAGGCGGGGTCCGGGGGCGGCGCCGGCGTGCCGGGCCATGCGCTGGTTGAGGAGGCCCGCCTGCAGGCCGTTCAGGCTGAGGAGCAGCACCAGCGCCAGCTTGACGCAGGTGAGGGTGGAGGACGGGTCGGGGTGGAGCAGGGTGCCGCTGGCCATGAGTCCGGCGAGGCCGGCCCAGATGGGCAGGTGCAGACGGCTCGCACTGCCGAGGGCGTCGCGCAGGGAGCAGCGGCCGGTGATCCACAGCAGGCCGTAGTAGTCGGCCACGAGGACGGCGCCGAAGCCGAGCACGAGGCAGGCGAGGTGGACGAAGAGTGCGGCGGTGTGCAGGGCCGCGTCCGCCTGCAGGTGCAGGGAGATCCACACGCTCGCGCCCCAGATGGCGCAGATCGCCAGTGCGGCGCCGGTGATCGTCCACCAGGAGTCGTACAGACCCATGGGCCGGGCGTGACGGGCGCCCGGTGTCGTGGCGGAGGTGGGGCGAAGGTGTGGCACCACGGACAAAGATGATTCCGACGACAAAGCAGGCACGTCAATACTCCAAACACAGACCCTTACAAAGGCAAGGCTTATCCGGACGGCCGGGACTTCGGCGTCGACGGGGGCGGCCGCTAGGCGGCGCAGTGCCCGATAAACCTGAACATTCCCTCGTTGAAATCGCAAGCTTCGCAGGTCACGGGGGTTTTCCGGAAGTTGATCCCCGGCTCGTCCGAACTCTGCGGGGGCGAAATGATCGGATGGGCTCGAGTGCCTTTTTGAGAATGCTGGAAGGCAAGGGGAATGTGATTCTTGTCCCGGTCCGGCGGCCGGGAAGTGTTTCGGCGCACATCACCTGCCGTGACAACCCGCCCGGCTCGTCCGGCGTCCTGCGGTACGGAAGAGCCCGCCCGGGGGACGAGGGGCGGGCGAGCGGAAACGAGGAAGGGAGCGCGCACATGGCCGGAAAGGTGACGGACGAGGAGATCCTCGCGGCGGTGCACCGGGTACGGGAGCTGGAGGCACGGCACGCCGAGGCGTCGGCGCGGGTCGACGCCCTGAGGTCGGCGGCCACGCCCGGGGAACTCGAGGAGCGGGACCGCTGGGGAGCGGTCATGGCCGACCTGGCCCGTGCGGTGGTGCTGGAGTCCCTCGAGGTGCTGGACCGCATCGGGATGGTCACGGCCGCCCAGCTCGTCGAGAGCGTCGCCGACGAAGAGGGCATCACCGCCGACGGCGAACGGCCCGAGGGCCGGGACTGACGGACGTACCGCGGGTCCCGGGGACGGCTCCCGGGACCCGCGTCGGTGCCCCGTCCAGTTCTGTCAGTACTTCGTCAGCGGATTGTCAGGCATCGGTTCCCGATAATCAGCTGAGCAGCGACGGAAAAGAGCCGTTGCCGTTTTCATGTCCGCCCGTGACAGCGGATATTACGCGGTGCGCGCGAGCCGTTCCAGGTCGGCGACGGCCGATTCGATGGGCGGAAGGGCCAGTATCTGCCGCTGGGCGCGGCGCGTGTGCGCGGCGACGTGCCGGTCGTCGAGGAGGCGTTCGCAGACGGCGGCGACGTCCGTGGCGTCCGGGACCTGCCCGGGGCCGCCCATCCGCCTGCCCAGTCCGAATTCCTGGACGCGGTCGGCGTTGGCGAGCTGGTCGCCGAACCGGGGCGTCACCACCATGGGCACCCCGGCGCCGACGGCTTCCCTGATGCTGTTGTAGCCGCCGTGGGTGATGAACAGCTGGGCGCAGCGCAGCAGCAGGGGCTGGGGGATGTGGTCGACGAGGTGGGTGTTGCCGTGGCGCCGGGTGGTTGCCGGCCGGGTGCCGCCGGTGGCGACGAGGGCCACGCAGTCCACCATGGACAGTCCGGCGACGATCGCGTCCAGCAGTTCCGAGGCGTCGAAGAGGGCCTCCATGGCCGGGGGGATCCGCGCACCGGCGTCGCGCATCCGGGCCAGGGCCGGCAGTACGGTGCCCACGGCGGCGATGACCAGGGGTTTGTCGGTGGGCAGCGCGGCCATCCACGGTGTCAGGGCCTCGGCGTGGTCGACGTCGGCCGGCTGACGGTAGTTGATGGTGGTGGGGGCGGGGTGGACGGTGAAGGAGTACTGGGGCGGCATGCAGTCCATGCGCCCGTAGCGGTGGATGCCGTACGGATCGTGCGCGAGGGGCAGGCCCAGCCGGCTGCGGTGTCCGTTCAGCACGGGCATCAGCTGTACGGGGTCGATGTGGTTGGCGGCCCCCGAGGGCGCCGACACGTGCGGCACGCCGAGGGCCTCGGCCACCAGGCATCCGGCGAACTCCCCGCCGTCGCGCACCACGAGGTCGGGGGCGAACTGCTGGGCGAGGGGCAGCAGAGCGGTGAAGCTGTCGGCGACGTGCGTGCCCGCGAACACCTCGATCCATGCCTGAGCCGGGTCCGCCTCCGGCCGCCCGGTGGTGTCCGCGCCGTCGCGCAGGAGCCGGCGCATGTGGTCGTGGGGGTCCGCCATGACGTCGGTGGTCCGCCCGGGGCTGTCGGCGAAGACCGGTACGAGCTGCGGCGGGCCGGCGATCAGCACCTCGCAGCGCGCCGCCGCGAGCGCGGACACCAGGGGCAGCATGGCCCGGGCATGCGAGGGCGATCCGGTCACCGTGCACAGAACACGCATGGCGGCTCCTTTCGAGCGCGCTCATTCACGGGGTGGATGACGTGCCGGGGCGCGGACGTGCGCCCCTGTCCCGGACCACTCCGCAGGGCGACGCGGCGCCGCGAAGGGTCGGGGAATGGGTCAGGGGGGTGGTGAACGGAAGGACGGCGCTCCGGCCGCCGAACCCGAACGAGCAGGTGACCGCGGCGGTCGTCGCCGCCCGGCAGGGGACACTGCCGCACTGTCGAGCTTATGGTCACCGTCCCCGCAGGGGAAGTTGACCGTAGGGGTGACGAGCTGGTGTTCGAGGCCCGCGCCGGGGCGGGAGAGAAGCGACAGGGCCCCGGGACGGCGAACCGTTCCGGGGCCCTGCGACCTGCCTGTTCCCATGGGCCGCCGGGCCGGGCGGTCAGCCCGGCCCGGCGGGCGATCAGGTGCGGTAGGCGTAGTAGACCGCGTCCGGGTTGGACGCGATGATGCTCGCGACCGACTTCCGGAACGTGTTGGTCGAGTGGTACGTCAGGTACGGGACACCGGCCCTGCTGCGGTACGTGGTGATCATGGAGTGGTCCTTGGACCCGTCACCGTCGAAGTCCATCTGCATGATGTCGCCGATGTCCATCTGGTACACGTTCGCCAGGTTGGTCGCCCGCTTGGCGTTCAGCGTGAACCACGACCACTCGTTGGCGCCCACCCAGGAGGTGGACTGGGACGAGGAGTCGTACCACCAGGCGCGGTAGTCCGAGGCCGAGCCGGACGCGTTCTTCCAGCCGCCGGCCTTGAGGGCCTGGCTGATGAAGTTGGTGCAGTCGCCGCCGGCGTCGTTGAACTTCTGGTACTCGGGGTTGTAGTTCCGCCAGTACTTCTCGGCGTAGGCGGCCATGGCCTTGTAGTCGTTGCCGGCGGTCGCCTGCTTGCCGGAGGGCTTGCGTCCCGGGTACGAGATCGAGGCGGGCTTCGCCTTCGGCATCGAGTTGGCGCTCGGTGCCGCCGCGACCTTCGTCACGGGAGCGTTGACCGGCCTGGGGCCCTGGTCCATGGGCCGGATGGCCGTCAGCTCCCACTTGCCGCCGGAGGCGGTGAAGGTCAGCTCGTGGCGGGCCTTGAAGCCGGTGTTCTCCGGCTCGTCGCCGCGGATCTTCTTGTACGTCAGCGTCGTGGTCTCGGTGACCTCGACCGTGACGCGCTTGCCCTTGACGCTGGTCCTGTCCGCGGTGACCTGGGTGGCGGCGGAGGTGTACGCCTCCCCCAGGCCGGCGAGGCGGGACTTGCGGGTCCGCAGCGAGGACAGCGCGCCGTCCTCACTGCGTGCCAGCTCGGCCGAGAGGCGGACCTTCTTCTCGCGCTTCGGGGCTATTCGCCCGGTGGATCCGTTGTCCAGGAGCGCCGTCGTACGGTCGGTCAGAACCGCTTCGGCGAGGCGGCCGAAGGAATCGACCGTCGCGTTGTCCACCTTGCCCGGCTTCTTGTCCGCACCCGTGCCGATGGCCGAGGGCAGGAACGCGGCCGAGACGGCGACGGTGAGGACCGCTCCGATCGCGCATCTGAGCGTAGTTTTTTTCACGAAGTTCCCCTTGTCACCCGGTCCGGATGGACCGGGGGACGGAATCTTCGCACATAGATCATAATTCCATACAGGTGTGTGAATGCCTCACGCACCGTTACGGATACCTCCGCCGGAGGACTCGGACGTGGCGCGGTCCCCCGCGCGGGGCGTCTGCCGAGATCTCTTGGGCTGGTGGGGCACTCTGGGAGCTATGACACGGCCGCCCAGAGGACGCGCACCGCACGAAAGGGAGGGTGCTCCACCGCCCCCGGATCCGGATTGGTCCATGTTCGACCCGGCTCCCGTCGCCATGGCCGTCACCCGCGGCCCCCGCCACACTCTGGCCTATACCAACCGCGTCTACCGTGAACTCTTCGGTGACCGCCCGCTGGGCCGCCCCCTCGCGGAGGTCTTCGCCGACCTGCGCGAGCACGCCTGCTTCGAACTGCTCGACCAGGTCATGGCCACGGGCGAGGCCGTCACCGTCACCGCCGCCCCCGTGCACATCGCCGCCGCCGAGCGCTTCTTCACCTTCAGCCTCTCGGCCATCAGCCCCGCCCCCGGTGAGGAGTACGGCGGTGTCCTGGTCGTGGCGGTGGACGTGAGCGACCAGGTCCGCGCCGCCGAACGGGCCCGGCTGCTGTCGGAGGAACGTCTGCGTGCGCTGCGCCGCTACGAGAGCCTGGTGGCCACCGGTACGCACATGATGTGGGTGACCGCCGCCAAGGGCGGCACCATCGAACCCAGCCCCGGCTGGGAAGAGGTGACCGGCCAGAGCTGGGAGGAGTTCCGCGGCGACGGCTGGCTGGACGCCCTGCACCCCCACGACCGCGCACCGATGATGACCGCCTGGCGGCGCGCCCTGGAAGAGGTGCCCGACCAGTTCGAACACGTCTACCGGCTGCGCACCGTCGAGGGCACCTACCGGCACTTCGACGTCAAGGCCGTCCCCGTCCGCGAGGGCGGCACGGTCGTGGAGTGGGTGGGCACCTGCACCGACATCGAGCAGCGGTGGCTCGAGACGCGCCGCAAGGACCTGCTGGCCCGTGCGGCGGCGGTCCTGGCCGAAGCCACCCAGCCGCGCGAGGCACTGGCCGCTCTGGCGGAAGTGATCGTCCCGGCACTGGCCGACAAGTGCGGCATCTACCTCCTGCCGGCCATCGACGGCCACGTGGCCGTCGAGGGACCCGTCACCGTCGAGCGCATCGCCACCCGCACCCGCGAGGGGCTGCCCTCCGAACTGCCCGGGCGTCGTGAGGAGCGCCTGGAGGCGGGCAGCGCCTTCGTCCGGGCGATCCGCGAACGGCGTGCCATCCACGAGACCTTCACCCCCGATGCCATCCCGCCCGACACCGCGCCGCCAGCGACCATCTCCTGGCTGGAGCGGGCCGGCGCCCACAGCATGGTGATCGTGCCCATCGTCATCGACGGAGCCCTCGCCGCGGTCGTGGACGCCTTCGCCTGCGGCGAGCGTGAGGCGATCGGACCCGCCGACATGGCCCTGATGCGAGAGTTCCTGGAACAGGCTCACGAGCCCTTGCGCCATATCGCGGAGTTCCAGCGCACCCGGCGCGTCGCTCTCGCCCTCCAGCACAGTCTGCTCACCGCGCCGCCCCAGCCCCAGGGCCTGCACATCACCGCCCGTTACCTGCCCAGCCCCACCGCCGCCGAGGTCGGCGGCGACTGGTACGACAGCTTCGTTCTGCCCGACGGCGCCCCCGTCCTGGTCATCGGTGACGTCGCCGGCCACGACATCGCCGCGGCCGTGACGATGAGCAAGATGCGCAACATGATGCGGGGCCTGGCCACCGACCGCCAGGAACCGCCCGGCGACATCATCCGCCGCCTGGACCGCGCCACCCAGACCCTCAACCCCGAGGAGGGCACCGCCACCTGTGCCCTGGCACGCCTGGAGAGGACCGCCACCGGGGGCTGGCAGGCCCACTACAGCGTCGCCGGCCACCCCCCGCCGCTGCTGGTGAGCCCCGACGGCGCCACCCGCTACCTCGAGCAGGCCACCTCCCCGCTGCTGGGCCTGCCCCTCGGCGACGACTGGCGCGTCAGCGCCATCGAGCCGCTGCCTGCCGCCGGCACCCTCCTGCTCTACACCGACGGCCTCGTCGAGCGCCCCGACGAGGACATCGACCAGGGCCTGGGACGGCTGGCCCAAACCGCCGCCCAGCTGGCGCGCGAGCCCCTGGACGTCTTCTGCGACACCCTGCTCGCCGAGCCGGCCGCCACCGGCCGCGACGACATCTGCCTGATCGCCCTGCGCCTGCCCGCCGCGGACGTCTGAGAGGGTGGTGCGCGTGTGCGGCAGATACGTATCCACGCGCAGCCCGCAGGACCTGGCCGGGCTGTTCCACGCGACCCTGTGGGATCCGCGGGAGGTCCTGGCCCCGTCCTGGAACGTGGCACCGACCGATGACGTGTGGTCCGTGCTGGACCGCGCCGACCGGGAGACGGGTGAGGTGGTGCGGCGGCTGCGGCCGCTGCGCTGGGGCCTGGTGCCGTCCTGGGCGAAGAACGTGAGCGTCGGCGCGAAGATGATCAACGCTCGTGCCGAGACCGTGGCGGAGAAGCCGGCCTACCGTCGCGCTTTCGCCAAACGCCGGTGCCTGTTGCCCGCCGACGGCTTCTTCGAGTGGGTACCCGTGCCGGCCACCGGGAAGCAGAAGGCGTACAAGCAGCCCTACTTCATCACGCCCACTGACGAGCAGGTCATGGCGATGGCCGGGCTGTACGAGCTGTGGCGCGACCCCGCTGTCGCCGATGACGACCCGGCGGCGTGGGTGGCGACATGCACCATCATCACCACCGAGGCCACCGACACCGCAGGCCGGATCCACCCACGGATGCCCCTGGCCATCGCCCCCGACGACTGGGACAGCTGGCTCGACCCCGCTCACCAGGACCCCGCCGAGCTACGGGCCCTGCTCACAGCCCCGGCCGCCGGCCGCCTCGACGCCCGCGCGGTGTCCACCGCGGTCAACGATGTCCGCAACAACGGCCCACACCTGCTCGACGCCCCGGACGAGGCCCAGAAGACCTGACGGCCTGGTTCCGAACCGCCGCTACCGGCGGGCCGCGGTGTCGGAGGGCAGCTCGTCGAAACGGCCGCGGTAGTCGCCGGCGAAGCGACCCAGGTGGGAGACGCCCCACCGGTAGGCGATGGTGCCGACGTTGTCGGTGGTGGTGAGGATGTCCTGGCGGATCCGGTCCAGCCGCAGGTTGCGTACGTAGGACATGGGAGACAGGCCGAGCCGGTCGCGGAATGCGGAGCTGATGGTCCGCGGGGCGCAGTCGGCGGCCTTGGCGATGTCGCCGAGGGCGATGCGCTCGGCGAGGTTGGCTTCGATGAACGCGAGAGCCGCGCGCAAGGAGCGCGGGTAGCCGGGTCGAGGACCCTCTCGCAGCTCGTCGGTGTGCGAGTGCGGCTGGGCCAGGAGCAGCGCGGCGACGATGCAGCGAATTTGGCTGCGCTGCAGTTCGGCGCGCTGGAACAGGGGATCGCCCGAGTCCAGTTGCTCCAGGAAGGATCGGACAAGGAGTCGTACGGCCCGGCCCTTGGGCTTGGCCAGGTCCAGGGCGAAGTCGAAGCGGACGGTGGACTCCGGCGGGCTCCCGGTCAGTGCCGCGTACTCCTGGTCGACCAGGGCCGCGTCGATCCGAAGCCCCAGGAAGCGTGGCGGGGTCGGTCGTGCGGGGCGCAGTTCCTGGGTGTCCCCGGGGTTGACCACCCCGGCCGTGGCGGTGTCGAGGGTAGCGTTCAGGCCACCGCGGGATGCGGCGATCGCACCGGACACGCCTATGTTGACGAAGTAGGAGCGGCGCCCTTCCGCCGAGGAGACGCGTACCCCGAGCGGCGAGGCGAAGTAGCCGACGGCGAAGTCGTGCGCGGCCACCCCGCGCAGTTCGTGGTCTCCCCCGCACAGGCCGTCCAGCGGCGAGGTGGCGATGGAGCCGCCGAACAGGCGGGTGGCGGCGTTCAGGAGGTCGACGGGGTTGGGGGAATGGGTGATGAGGAAGTTGCGCAGCGGGGCCGGCAACGCGTTCACCTCCTTCGGGGGCGCCGCCACGGGCGCGTGGTGGTGGCGTGCTCACATCGGCGGAGCGACGAACAGCCCGGGATCGGCGTCGTTGTGGGACTTGGCGGCGATGAACTCGTCCATCTCGTTGGCTGTGCCCCATTGATCCGCGTTGGCGGGGTCGCGCAGGTCGTAGAGGTGGGGGTGCCAGGTGTCCTCGTCCAGGATCTGCAACTCCGTCGTGTACTCGACGGTGTTGCCCGCCCGGTCGAGGTAGTAGCTGAAGGAGTTGTCTCCCGCACGGTGCCGTCCCGGTCCCCACAGGCGCTCGATGCCCAGGCGCCGCATCCGGCCGGTGCCTCGCATGAATTCGTCGATCCCGCGCATCTCGAAGGAGGCGTGGTGGAAGGCCGCGTGCGGGCCGCGCACGATGCCGAAGCTGTGGTGGAAGGCGTTGCACCGCAGGAACCACATGATCCCGCCGTGGTCGCCCAGGCACATGGTGTCCGAGAGGCGGAATCCCAGGTGCTTGATGTACCAGGCGACTGTGGCCTCGGGGGTGGGGGAATTCATCAGCACGTGGGAGAGGCGCACGGGGATCGGCTCGCGGGCCTCGATCGTGCGGTGCCGGCGTGGGGCGACGTCGGCGGAGACCTCGACCACGCGGCCCTCGTTGTCGAACAAGCGGACCGCGTAGCCGCCCCCGGGGGTGTCCAGCTGTTTCGGCTCGTGCACCAGCCGCACGCCCTGGGCGCTCAGCCGTGAGGCCAGGGTGTCGACGTCGTCGGCGCTGTGGGCACCGAAGGCGATGAGGTCAGTGCGCTTGTGGGCGTCCTCGCGCAGCCGCACCACGTACTGCTCCGGGGAGCCTTCGGCCGCCAAGAACGAGACACCGGTGTCGGAGGCGGTCTCCGTCAGGCCCCACAGCTCGGTGTAGAAGCGACGCTGCTCGGCGAAGTTCGGCATGGCGACGTCGATGTGCCGCAGGTGGGTGATCAGACTGCTGTTGCTCATGGTGGTGCACTCCCTTGGTACGAACAGCCGGTCGGCTACGCGGGTTCGGCCATGAGGCGGTGACAGGCATCGGCCAGCCGATGCGCTTCGCTGTGGCGCTGGACCTGCTCCAGACCGGCGATGGCCACCGAGGTCTCCACAAGCGTGCGGCACTGCTGTGTGCGCCGGCGCACGAACGCCTTGAGCCCTGTGCCGACCGACTCGTGCCGCCCCAGCTCCTGGGCCAGCACGAGGCCGTCCTCGATGGCCAGGGCCGCGCCACTGGCCATCTGCGGTGCGGGGGCGTGGGCGGCGTCGCCGATGACCACGCCGCTGCCGCGATTCCAGTCGCCCTGAAGGAAGTGCGTCCGCACCGGGCGGCGTACCACCGACCCGGACGCGGACACCAGCGGGGCGAGCTCCGCCGCCCGGCCGGGGAAGGGATCCAGCAACCGCGCCAGGCGCGGGACGAGCTCGGCGTCGGGGAGGATGCCCTGCTCCACCCCGTTCTCCGTCAGGAAGACGTATGCCTGACTGGCCGAGAGCGGTACGAGTCCCGCCGTATGGGCCTTACCGGCGAAGTGATGGATCCCGGTGCCCCACGACGGGCGCCGCACCAGCGCCCGCCACACCATCTGTCCGTGATAGTCGAGCGAGGTCCGAAGGCCCAGCAGCCCCCGTGCCGAGGAACGGATCCCGTCCGCTCCGACGACGAGCGCGGCCTGTCGCTCGGTCTCGTCCGACAGCAGCACGCGAACCAGTTCTGCCTCTTGGTCCACCGCGGTGACGGTCAGTCCGTGGTGCACCACCACGCCGCACCGCTCTGCTTCCGTGTGCAGGATGCGGTGCAGTACGGGACGTGCGATGCCGACCATCGCCGGCCGCCGCGCACCGATCAGACGTCGCAAGGGCACCCGATCCGCGGTTTCGCCGTCCACATCCACATGCGTGATCTCGCTCATGCCGTGGCCCTCGGCCAGACACGCTTCCGCGAGCCCCAACTGGGCCAGCGCGCGCAGCGAAGGCCCGGTCAGGCACAGCCCCCAGCCGGATGTCGCTCTTGACGGGCTGACCTCGACGATCTCAACCTGCCATCCCTCGCGTGCGAGGGCTGTGGCCGCCGTCAGGCCGGCGACACCGGCGCCCACGATCAGGGCCGTCCGCACACCGCGATAGTTGTCCATTGACGCCTCCAGAGCACTGGTTTCTCCGAACCGTAAGATCCGTCGGCTCTCCGCCCTATCCGCATCGGGCGGCAACCATCCGCTGTCGGCAATCAATCGGGTTCGTCAACCGGCCGGTGCGCGCTTCCAGCCGGACGCGAGGCGGTCGAACCAGAGGTGGACCTGGCCGGTCCCGATCCCGTTCTCGTACTCCCCGAAGCGCCGGCCCCGCGCCCCGCACGCCGCGCCGCCCACCGCGCCCGCCAGCATCAGGTAGTGGCCGAAGCGGGCTTCGGGGGCGAAGCGGAGGTAGTGCGGCATGGACGCGATGACCTGGTCGTGGCGGCCCGCCTCGAGCCAGGCGATCCGCTGCTCGTCGGCCGCGCGTGCCTCGGGGGTGACGATGTTGCGCGGATCGCCCGCCATGCGGTCGCGCAGTGCGGCCAGCGGCCAGAAACGGTGGGACAGGCCCCCCGACGCCACCAGCAGCACCCTTCGTCCGAGGCCGGCCACCGCCTCGGCGACGGCCTCGCCGACCGCGAGGAAGTCCTCGGTGGTCGCGGTCTGGCAGACCGAGACGGAGATCCACGGCGTACCGGGCGGGCCGAGGTAGGTCCACGGATTGAGGGTCGCGTAGTGGATCGGCAGGTACGGGTCGTCGTTCGCCGTGATCCACAGCGACCTCTTCCGCCCCGCCCCGGCGATGGCGTGGGCCAGTTCCGGGTCGCCGGGGATGTCGTAGGGCAGCCGGCTGAGGGCGCTGGGCATCTCGTCCGAGGTGAACAGGCCCGCGCGGCGCGGGTGTGCGGTGACGACCACCTCGGTCGTCGTCGCCCAGTGGCTGTCGAACACCACGACGACGTCGTGGCCGGTGGTGTCGACCACCTCGTGGCGGAGCCGCCTCAGACCGGTCGCCAGGGTGAAGTCACGGCCTCCGTTCGCCTCGATCCGCTGCGGTTCGGGGAACATGATGACCGGTGCGTGCGAGATCAGGCCCGCACCGACGATGTCACCCATGGGGTGACCTCCTTCGTTCGAGGGCCTACGGGACGAGCAGGAGCTTTCCGGTGGTGCGCCGCGCCGCGAGGTCCGCGTGGGCGCGGTGTGCCTCGGCGAGGGGGTAGGTGCCGCCGATGGTGATCTTCAGGGTGCCGTCGGCGATGGCGTCGAACACCTCGCCCGCCCGCCACGCGAACTCCTCGGGGGTGGCCCGGAAGTGCTCCAGGTAGGGACGCGTCAGCGTCAGTGATCCACCCCACAGCAACCGCATCACGTCGACGGGCGGCACCGGCCCGCTGGCGCCTCCGTAGAGCACCAGCGTCCCCCGGGTGCGCAGGGAGTCCAGGCTCGCGTCGAAGGTGGCGGCGCCGACGCCGTCGTAGACGGCGTGGACGCCCTTCCCGCCGGTGAGGCGGCGCACTTCGGCGGCCAGGTCGCCGGTCTCGGTGTAGCGGATGATCTCGTCGGCGCCGTTGGCCCGGGCCGTCTTCTCCTTCTCCGGGGTGGAGACCGTGCCGATGACGCGGACGCCGCGCCGCTTGAGCAGCTGGGTGAGCAGCAGCCCGACTCCCCCGGCGGCGGCGTGCAGCAGCACCGTGTCGCCTTCGCGTGCCGGGTAGGAGTCGCCTGCCAGGTAGTGGGCTGTCATGCCCTGGACGAGCACGCCGCCGGCGGTCGGCAGGTCGATGCCGTCCGGCACGACGATGGCCTTGTCCTCGGGTACGACCACCCGGCTCGCGTAGCTGCCGAGGACGGTGGTCCAGGCGACCCGGTCACCGGCCTTGAACCGGCTGACTCCGGGGCCGACGGCGAGGACGGTTCCCGAGCCTTCCTCGCCGGGGACGCAGGGCACGGGCAGCGGATAGCGGCCTTCCCTGCGGTAGAGGTCGATGAAGTTCACCCCGGCCGCGGCGAGCTCGACGAGTATCTGTCCCTCGCCCGGCTCGGGGTCGGGCTTCTCGACGTACAGCTGGACCTCGGGGCCGCCGGTCTGGCGGATCTCGATGGCGTGCATCAGTGCGTTCCCTTCACTCCGGTGAGTTCGACCTGGTAGGTGCGCAGCCAGTCGTCGAGGCGGACGGTGGACTCGACGAGGATCCGCTCGAACTCCGAGAGGCTGCCGGTGGTGGTCTTCGCGGTGGTCCGCCGTACCGCGTCGCCGTCGAGGAACGGGCTCAGCGGTGCGCCGCCGTCGCCGGCCGCGGCGGTGAGGCCGGTGATGAGGGCACGGTCGTAGGCGGGGTCCTGGATGGAGGGGTAGGCGGCCTTCTTGCGGCGCAGGACCGATTCCGGCAGCAGGTCGGCGGCGGCCGCGCGCAGCAGGGCCTTCTCCTCGCCGGTGTAGGTCTTCATGTCCCAGGGGATGTTGAAGACGTACTCGACCAGGCGGTGGTCGCAGAACGGCACCCGGCCCTCCAGACCGCTGGCCATGCCCATGCGGTCCTTCTTGTCCAGCAGGATGGGCAGCCACCGGGTGAGGGTCAGATAGCCCAGCTCGCGGGTGCGGCGGTCCTCTGCATTCTCGGCGTCCCCGCCGTCCAGAACCGGGACCTCGGCGAGCGCGGTGCGGTAGAGGTCGGCCTCGTACTCGGCGAGGTCGATGCCGTCGACGAACCAGGGGTGGAACAGCGAGCGGGGGTCCAGGCCGCGGTGGGCGCCCAGTTTGAGCCAGGGGAAGGTCTCGGCGCGGCGTGCTTCGGGGTCGGAGAACCACAGGTAGCCGCCGAAGACCTCGTCCGCGCCCTCCCCGGACAGCGCTACGGTGGCGTGCCTGCGGACGGCGGCGAAGAGCAGGAAGAGGGAGACGTCCAGGTCCGCGAAGTTGAACGGCAGGTCCCAGGCGCCGAGGACGGTGCGTCGTACCGCCGGGTCGAGCAGGCGGGCCCGGTCCAGGACGACGGGGTGGTGGTCGCTGCCGACGTGCCGGGCGACTTCGAGGGCGTACGGGCCGTCCGGGGTGGGGCGGATGGCGTCGGCGCGGAAGTTCTCGGTGTGGCCGGTGAAGTCGACGGAGAAGGTGGACAGTGTCCCGCCGTCGGCGGCGCGGGCCCGTGCCGCGAGTGCCGTGACCGTGCTGGAGTCGAGTCCGCCGGACAGCAGCGAGACCAGCGGCACGTCGGCGACCATCTGGCGCGGGACGATGTCGTCGAGGAGGTCGCGGATGGTGGCGATCGTGGTGGGCAGGTCGTCGGTGTGCGGGCGGGACTCCAGCGCCCAGTAGCGTTCCTCGCTGATTCCGGCGCGGCTGACCCGCAGCAGGTGGCCGGGCTTGAGTTCGCGCATGCCGCGGAAGGGGACGCGGCCGGGGGTGCGCAGGAACAGCAGCGCGTCGCAGAGCTCCTCGGCTCCCGCGGCGGCGTCCGCGAGGGGGTTGGCGAGGATGGCCTTGGGCTCGGAGCCGAAGAGCACGCCGCCCGCGGTGGGGTGGTAGTAGAGCGGCTTGACGCCCAGCCGGTCCCGCGCCAGCAGCAGTTCCTCACGGGCGGTGTCCCAGATGGCGAGGGAGTACATGCCGTTGAGCCGGCGGACGAAGTCCTCACCCCACTGCAGGTAGGCGCGCAGGGCCACTTCGGTGTCGCTGCGGGTGGTGAACCGGTGCCCGAGCAGGACGAGTTCCTCGCGCAGTTCGGGGAAGTTGTAGATCTCGCCGCCGTAGGAGATCACGGCGCGCGGCAGGTCCCCGGGGCCGCGCTCCGGGGTGCGCATGGGCTGGGTGCCGTGTTCGAGGTCGATGACGGACAGCCGCCGGTGTCCGAGCGCGGCGTGCCTGTCCAGCCAGGTGCCGCGGGCGTCCGGCCCTCTGGCCGCCAGGGTGTCGGTCATGGCGTCGACGACCGTGGACGCGGTCGTCAGGTCGCGGGTGAAGTCGACCCATCCGGTGATGCCACACATGGCTTCGTTCTCTTTCGTCGTCAGTCGGTGGATGCCGGGTCGTGCCAGGGGCCTCTGCGCCAGCCGTCGAGGCCGTAGTCGTCGAGGCACTCCTGCACCAGGGCTTCGTAGCGGGCGAGGCTGCCGCGCCGGGTCGCCCATTTCAGCGCGTCCAGGCGGACCTGCTCGCCGTTGCCCGAGTAGTTGCGTTCGTACAGCTCGTGGCGGCCGCCGAATTCGGTGCCGATCGCGTCCCAGACCAGCTTGAGCAGCTTGATCCGGTCCACGGCGGCGGTGTCGGAGCCGCGGTAGAAGCGGTCGATCAGCGGGCGGAGTTCGGGGTTGGTCAGGTCGCGGGCGCTGGAGGGCACCGCCAGGGGCGACCCGCCCAGCGTGGTCTCGAACAGTTCGTGGACGCGGTCCCAGACCCGGGCGTTGTACATCCGCATCGCAGACGCGTGCTCCAGGCGTGGGACGACCGTGCCGCCGCTGCCGGGCTCGGGGTCGTACGCCATCGCCGACGTCAGGGCCCACACCATGTCCCGCATGGTGATGATCTCGCCGACGGCGGCCTGGACCCCGCGGAAGGCGTCGGTGCCGTTGGCCCTGGTGCCGCGGGAGAGCAGGCCGGCCATGAGTTCCAGCTTGACGCTCAGCCGGGTGCCGGACTGGAAGTTGTACAGGTTGGGGAAGCCGGAGGTGGCGTAGAAGCCCGTCGCCCGTTCGATGTCCCGGTGGACGAGCACGTCCTCCCAGGGGATGAGCGCCTCGTCGAGCAGGAGCACGCTGTCGTTCTCGTCGAAGCGGCTGCTCAGCGGGGCGTCGAAGGGGCCGGCTGCGGCCTGTGCGTAGGAGGTGCGGCTGATCAGTTTCACGCCGGGGTTGTCCATGCGGACGAAGAAGACCAGGGCGAACGCCTCGGCCTTGCCCGGTGCGAGGACCGCCGAGCCGACGGGGGCGACGAAGCCGGCGTTGGTGATGGCCGAGCCCGTCGCCAGCATCTTCGCGCCGCTGACCACCACGCCGGCGTCCGTCTCGCGCACGGCGCGCACGAAGACGTCCTCCATGTCGTGGATGGCGCGCTTGCGGTCGACCGGCGGATTGATGATGACGTGGTTGAGGTAGAGCGCCTTGCCGGCGAACTCGCGGTACCAGGCGGTGGCGTTGGCGGCGTACGGGCCGTAGTAGTCGGCGTTGACGCCCAGGCCCGCCATGAAGGACGCCTTGTACTCGGGGGTGCGCCCGAGGAAGCCGTAGCTCATCCGGGCCCAGGTGGCGATGGCCTCGCGGGCCTCGACCAGCTCGGCCGCCGAGCGGCTGGGCTTGAAGAACTTGTGGGTGCGGATGCCGGTGTCCTGATCGACGCCCGTGAGGACGTCGGCGGTCGCCGGGTCGTGCAGGGCGTCGTAGAGCCGGGCCACCGACAGGGCGGAGTTACGGAAGGCGGGGTGCCGGGTGACGTCCTTGACGCGCTCCCCGTCCAGATACACCTGGCGGCCGTCGCGCAGGCTCTCCAGGTACTCCTCGCCGGTCATCAGGGTGTTGTCGGCGTTCATCGCACCAGCCCCGGGTTGTCCAGGGGCGGGGTGCCGAGCACCTGTACGCGTCGCAGGTGCCGGGGGGCGCCGCTGGTGAAGGCGTTGCGGCCGTGCAGCAGGGTGTAGTTGTCGGTGATGACCAGGTCGCCGGTTCGCCAGCTGTGGGCGTACAGGTGCGCGGGGTCGTACAGGGCCGCGCGCAGGCTGCGGTGGACCTCGGCGAGTTCGTCGTCGGGGACGCCGGAGAACGTCAGGTCGGGGTGGTTGACGAAGTCGCTGTCGTCGGCGGCGGTGGGTTCGTTGTAGCGGATGACCGGGGTGCCGTGCACGGGGTGGGCCGTCACGAGCGGGGAGACGGTGACGCTGTCGTAGTACTCCATCGCGCGGTGGTAGGTGCCGGTGACCTTCGACCAGCGCTCGACCGTGCGGGGGTCGGTGTGCTCGAGCACGGAGGTGGTGTGGGAGAAGGTGGTCTCGCCGCCGTTGCCCGCGCCGGGCGCGTGGACGCACTGGAAGACCTGGAACTCCGGTATCTGTTCGCGGTACATGCCGTCCCAGTGCATCGGCATGTAGCTGGAGTCGAAGATGTGGTCCTCGGGCTGTTCCTTCTCCACCAGTTCGAGGACGGTGCCGAACGGCCACACGCTCAGCTCGCCCCAGCGCTCGCAGTACGCGGACAGCTCGTCCGGTCCGGCGAAGGTCTCGAAGCCGCGCAGCAGCACGATGTGGTGCTCGCCGACGAGCGAGCGCAAGTGTGCGACGGGTACGTCGCCGACGTGGGCGCCCTCCTGGCGGGGCCGTATCGCCACGCCGAAGGGTTCGATCGCCGTGATCTCGTACCGGCTGTCGGCGAGCGGGTGGCGGTCATCGGTCATGGTGCTCTCCTGTGATGGTGGTGGGGTCGGCCGGCTCCAGCACGTAGTGGCTGGGGCGTCCCTCCGTGAACGCCTGCCGGGCGCCGGCCTGCTCGGCCTCGGCGCGCTTCATGAGCGTGAAGCGTCCGCCGGATTCGACCGCGACGCTGTGCCAGGGGGTCAGCCAGGCGTCGGGGGTGTCGGCGAGCAGGATGCCGATCTTCTCCGTGCCGCACGGCTGGGGGTGGATCGACAGGCGGACGGCCGTCGGGAAGAGCCGGTCCAGCAGATCGCCCCACGCCCTGCTGCGCTGGATGACGCGGTAGGCGAGCTCGCGGCACTTGCGTTGCAGGGCGGAGCGGGTGCCGGTGTAGTGCGGGCCCGACAGGTCCTCCAGCATGAAACGGGTGATGCCGCGGTACATGGCCAGGGGGGCGCCTCCGCCGCGTACCTCTTCGCGCAGTTCCTCGATCGTCGGGGCGTAGCCGGCCGCGAGCATGGTGCGCATGTCCTCGTGCCCGGCGTTGCTGTAGACGTCGTCGAGGGTGAACTGTTCGAGGTGGCCGGCGCCGATCCGGGTGATCATCGCGTCGAGGGCCCGGGCGTAGCCGGTGACGTTCTCGTCGCTCACCCCGAGCAGGTCGTTGAAGACCCGTCCGTCGGAGCAGATGAGGATGGCGGCGCCGGGCGGGTAGAGCTCGGTGATGCGCTCGCACAGCTGGTTGAGGAAGCGCAGGGCGAGTTCCTCGGCCAGGTCGGGCAGCGGGCCGAGCACCTTGGCGGGGTTCGGGGACTTCGTGGGGAACGCCGGCAGGACGAACTCGATCCGCCGGCCGCTCTCCATGGCGCTGCGCACCGTGTCCAGGTGGTGCCTGACGCACTGGGGACAGACGTCTCCGGTGCAGCCGCCTCCGCGCATTCTGCGCTGGTGGGACAGCACTTCCCGGAGAACTTGGACGGAAACCAGTTCGATATCGGGTGCGGCGAGATCGGACACCGCGCCTCCCTTCGTGGACTGGTTCCCACCGTGCTCCGTGCGCGCATGAGAAACGCACAAGGAGCGCACAGCGGCCAGGTCAGCGTCGAGGGGAGGGCTCCGCCGAGGGGGTCACGGAGGGTGCCGCGGCCCGGGTGAGGCGGTCGGCCCACAGCTGGGCTTCTTCGGCCCAGAAGGGCATGCCCAGTCCGCGGAATCCGGCCAGGGCCGCGGTGAGATGGCTCGCCGCCCGGGAGGCGTCTCCCAGCTCGGCGTGGGCGCGGCCGAGCCAGTAGGAGGTCAGCGCCTCGCCCCGGCGTTCGCCGAGCTCGGCGAAGACGGACGCGGCCTCGCCGAGCGGTGCGAGTGCCCGCGGGGCGTGCTCGGCGCCGAGGGCGAGGTGCATCCTGCCCAGCGTCAGCAGCGCGTACGCCTCGCCGGGGCGGTGGCGTACCGTCCGGAAGCCGTCCAGGGCCCGGTCCAGGTGGCGGGCGCACCGGTCGAGGCGGCCCTGGCCGATCTCGGCCGAGGCCAGCAGGAGCAGGATGTCGGCGAGGGCGAGCGGGTGGCCGAGTCGCTCCGCGGCCTCCAGGGCCGGCTCCAGGGCTTCGACGGCTTCCGCGTCGCGCCGGCGGTGGACGAGCGCGAAGCCGAGGCTGCGCAGGGCGACGATCCGGCCGTGTTCGTCGCCGAGGCGGCCCATCACGGCGGCCGCCTCGGCGGCGTCGTCGTGGGCGAGGTCGCCCATGCCCCGGTCGGCGATCGCGAAGCCGCGGTGGGTGCGCAGGCGGGCGGCGTGGTGCTCCTCGCCCAGCGCGTCCAGGCGCTCGATGGCCGTGGCCCACCGCGTCACCGCGTCGTCGACGCGGCCCCGTACGGCGAAGGCCCGGGCCAGGGAGCCCTCGGCGACCGCGGCGGCGACGGCGTCGCCGTCGGCTTCGGCGCGTTCGAGCGCGACCCGTGCCACCCGTTCCCACTCGTCCCACCAGTTCCGCAGGTGGCAGACCTCCTCCATGGCGTGGGCCAGGGCGGACGCCTGGGTTCCGTAGCCGTTGCCCGCGGCGAACTCGACCGCGGTGACCAGGCTCGTCCGCTCGCCCTCCAGCCATCGGACGAGGTCGCCCGGCTCCCCCGGGGGCCGGTCGCCCGGTCCCCGGCGGATGAGCTGGTCGGCGGCGGTCCGTACCCGGGAGAGCCAGCCGTCCAGCACCCGCGCCACCGCGGTCCGCCGCCACTCGGGCGGATCCTCGGCCGTGGCGCGTTCCGCCGCGTAGACGTGCAGCAGGTCGTGCATGCGGTAGCGCGGCCGGCCCTGGGCGTCGAGCGACTCGACCTGGACGAGGTTGGCGTCGATCAGCGCGTCGGTCGCGTGGTCGGTGTCGCAGGAGTCGAGCAGGGCGGCGAGGGCCCAGCCCGGGAACTTCGGCGAGGGAAGCATGCCGATGGCCCGGAAGGCCCGGGCGGCGTCGGCGGGCAGGGCGTGGTAGCTGGCGGCGACGCTGGTGCGGACGGCGAGGTCACCCACCGTCAGCTCGCCCAGCCGACCCTGTTCGTCGGCGAGCCGGTCGGCCAGGTGCCCGATCCGCCAGTGCGGGCGGCTCGCGAGCCGTGCGGCACTCACGCGCAGCGCCAGGGGCAGGCCCGCACAGCCGGCCAGGATCCGCTCGGTCGCCTCCGGTTCCGCCGCGAGCCGCTGGGGGCCGACGATGCGCCGCAGCAGGTGGTGCGACTCCTCGTCGCCGAACGGGGCCACGTCGACCAGTTGGGCCCCCGTCAGGCCCGCCAGCCGGGCCCTGCTGGTGACCAGGGCCGCTGATCCCGGGGTGCCGGGCAGCAGCGGCCGGATCTGGGCCTCGTCCCGTGCGTCGTCGAGCAGCACCAGCACCTTGCGGCCGGACAGCAGCGCACGGAACATCGCGGCGCGGTCCACCGTCGCCTCGGGGATGGAGCAGCCGGAGACGCCCAGGCTGACCAGCAGGTCCGCGAGGACCGCACCGGGCGAGCGCTCAGGGCCGCGGGCGCCGTCGAGGTGCACGAACAGACGGCCGTCGGGGAAGACGTCCCGCAGCTGATGGGCGAGCCGGGTGGCCAGGGCGGTCTTGCCGACCCCGGGGAGCCCGGTGAGGATGACGACGGGCACGGCGCAGGGCGAGGCGGCGTTCGCCGCCGCGCCGAACGGTTCGAGCAGTGCCGAGGCCCGTGCCAGCACCTGGCCCCGGCCGACGAAGTCGGTGGTGTCGGCGGGCAGCTGGCTGGAGGGCCGCCAGGCGTCGGTGGGGCGTTCGGCGCGTACGCCGGCGGGCGACGGTCCCAGCAGCGGTCCCCCGGTGAGGATCGTGCGGTGCAGCCGGCGTAGTTCGGCGCCCGGCTCGAGCCCCAGTTCGTCCCGCAGCGCCGTGCGGGCCAGGGCGTAGGACTGCAGGGCGTCGCCCGGGCGGTGGCAGCGGTACTGTGCGGTCATCAGCTTGGCCCACAGCGACTCGCGCAGCGGGTAGCGGGTCACCTCCGCCCTGAGCATGCCCACCACCTCGCGGGATTCGCCGAGGGCCAGGCGTGCCTCGGCGTAGTCCTCGGTGGCGGCCAGCCGGGCCTCTTCGAGGCGGGCCGCCTCGATGTGCAGGGCGTCGTGGTGCGCCACCCCGTCGAAGGCGGCGCCGCGCCACAGTGCCAGGGCGGTCCGCAGATGGCCGGCGGCCGCCCGGTATTCTCCCCCGGCCAGGGCGGAGCGGCCGCGTGCCGCGAGGTCCTCGAAGAGGTGCAGGTCCATTTCGCCGGGCAGCACGCGCAGCTGGTAGCCGCCGTGGCCCAGGCTCAACCGGTCCTCGCCCGCCGCCGGGTTGAGCACCCTGCGCAGCGCGGCGACATAGCTGCGGACGTTGGCCTGGGCCGAGGCGGGAGGGGCCGCACCCCAGACGGCGTCGCACAGGCGCTCCCCGGACACCGAGGTGTGGGTGTTGACCAGCAACGTGGCGAGCAGCGTCCGCTGCTTCGGCCCGCCGAGCGGGAGCGCACGGCCGCCGGCGATGACTTCGAGGGGCCCCAGCACCCTGAACTCGACGCGCGGAGCCTCCACCGCAGGACCGCCTTTCTGTGGGACGCGTGACACAGAGCGGCACGCCCCCTGTGCACGATTCGAACAATTGACTGTTCGACAACCCTATGCGTCATTTGGTGCGGGGCCTCCCCCTGCGCCGGGGGCCCGGACGGCGTCCCACCCCCTACGGCCGGCGGACGGCGCGGAAGTGACCGGAACGGCCGTTACGCGTCCTGACGGAGGGCTGTCAGCGTTCAGGGTGCGCTCGGTCCCAGTGGAAACGCACGCTCTTGGAGGCGCCATGACCACCGTCTCGGGCCCCCGCGTCGAGGTGACCTCACGCGACGCCCGCCCGGAAGGCAGCTCGATCGCCCTCTCGGCCCGGATCACCGTCACCGTCGGCGGACCCGACGGCATCGTCGACCTGACCGGGGAGTTGCGTCAGTTGACCGAGGAGTCGGGCGTCGCGGAAGGCACCCTGCACCTGTACTGCGGCCACACCACCTGCGGTCTGATCGTCAACGAACGCGATCCGGGGCTGGAGTCGGACCTGCGCGACCTCCTGGAACGCCTCGCCCCGCACAGCGCCCACCACCCTTACGCCCACGACACCACGCGCACCCCCGCCGAGCGGCTGGTCCACGGCGAACGCGACAACGGCCACTCCCACGCCCGCGCCATCGTGAGCACCCACCCCGAGCTGAGCATCCCCATCACTGCCGGGGCGCTCCACCTCGGCCGGTGGCAGGCGGTCCTCCTGGCGGAGTTCGACGGTCCCCGCACCCGGGAACTGCTCGCCCGCGTCCACGACTGAGCGCCCCGTCGCACACCGCTACGGCGCGCCGGACGTGCGCCGCAGGAGCACGTAGCCCGCTGTGTCGGCGGCGACGCGGTAGCCCTGGGCGCGCAGGCCGGGCAGCAGCCGGCCCTGCTCGACCCCGGACATGGGCCAGCCCTGGGACGTCCTGGTGTCCACGATGACCCACTGCGGGTCGGGCCGGCTGCCGTTCATGCCGAACGCGGAGACCGTGGTACGGGCGGCCAGCTGGGGAGCCAGATGGTTGGAGGCGGCGACCGTCGCCCCGTCGGGTATGAGGCTCATGACCCGGTGGGCGACGGCGACCCGGGCGGCGGTGCGCCAAGTGGCGGGCAGGGCGAGCTGGAAGAGCGGGAACTGCGGCACCAGCAGCGCGGTGACCGCCCCGGTGACGATCAGCGAGTGCCGCCGGGTCCGCGGATCGACCGCCGGCCGCTGGGTGAGGGCGTCCAGATAGGCGGCGAAGACGATCGGCATCAGCACCGCGCTGTACTGGAAGCCGGTCCCCCAGTACAGCGGATTGTCGGAGGCGAAGCGCCAGGCGAGCGTGGGCACGACCGTCCACGCGAGCGCGGAGCGCAGGGCGAGGAACGCGGTGGGGGCGAACAACAGGATCAGGGTGACGGCCTTGGGCTCGGGCATCGCTACCAGGCCGACCGTTCCCCGGTACAGCAGCGCGGGCAGAGAGGAGGCGGTGGAGCCGGTGGACTCCGGCAGCTTCTCCCAGTAGGAGTAGTGGCCGTCGTCGCTGAGGGCGGGGATGGCCACCAGGATCTCCAGGGCGGTGCCGGCCATCCCGGCGACCGCGGTGCCCAGCCCCAGCCGGAGCCGGCCGCGCCGGGCGATCAGGACGCCGATCACCACCACGGTCAGCCCCAGGTCCTCCTTGACCAGCAGCAGGGGCAGCGCCCACGCGGCCGCCGGGACCAGCCGGCCCTGCCCGAGCGCCGTCAGCGAGAACGCCAGCAGCGGCACGGCGAAGCACACCTCGTGGAAGTCGAAGCCCACGGCGGAGGCGATCCCCCAGGACGCGCCGTAGCCCAGCCCCACGACCCACGCGGCCCCGGCTCCCAGATCCCGGCGCGCCCACCGGGTCAGGGGCACCACCGCGACCGCCAGCAGGGCGGCCTGGGCCAGCAGCAGCACCAGGGGCGAGGGCCACAGCCGGTAGAAGGGCGCCAGGGTCGCCAGGATCGGGGAGAAGTGGTCCCCGAGCTCCGCGTAGCCCGGTCCCTTCAGCTCGACGACCGGCAGGTGACCGTGCGCGTAGGAGCGGACGACCTGCTCGAAGATGCCCAGGTCGTAGCCGGTGGTCTGCATCCGCTGGTGCCGGCGCACCGACGCCGTCGCGTACACCGCGCACAGCAGCGCCGCCAGGCCCCAGGTCACCCACGCCGTCCCGCACCGGCCCCGCGCCGCGTCCGGGCTTGTAGCCGGCGCGGAGGTGGTCTCCGGGCGCCGGAACGCGGCACGAAGCGCGATCGGGAAAAGGGGCACACCGCCGCCTTTCGGGGGAAGGGGACGCCTCCGGCGAGCCGCGCGGACGCCCGGACCCCTGCGCGGCCCGCGCCCACGTCGCCGGGCCCGGGCGCCCGGGCCGACCACTCCGCTCCCATCCTCACCGTGAGGTGGCAGCACGGCGATCCGCGTTGCGCCGTCCGTGGGACCGCGGACGCACCACCGGTGACGGTACGCATGCCCGCCCCGGGCGCCAAGAGGGCCACTGGGTACGCCAGCACGACGCTCGAACCGCCGTCCGTGCCGCCGACTCAGCCCGTGGCCGCCAGCCGGGCCCGGTTGAACATGTAGGCGCACAGGAAGACGCCGGAGACGACGAGCAGCCCGCCCCACAGCTCATGGAAGGCGGGCGTGCGCCCCTCCCACATCAGGTTGAAGACCACTCCGAACACCGCTTCCATGCCGATGATGGGGCCCATCATCGTCGTCGGCAGGTGTTTCGTCGCGATGTTCCAGAACCAGGTGGCGCACCAGGACCCCAGCAGGGCCAGCGCGGTGCACCAGGCCAGGAAGGACCAGAACGTGGCACCGTCCGAGAACGGCGAGGGGCCCTCTCCCGCCCGGGCCAGGGGCAGCAGGAGGAGCGAGGCGCAGAACGCGCCGAATCCGATGCTCGCGGTCCAGACCCTGTTGTCGACGGGTGTCCTGGCCCGCTTGAGGATGACTCCGTTGACGATGACGAAGTAGGACCACGCCAGGCACGCCGCGACGCCCAGGGCCGTCCCGATGAGGGCGTCCCGTCCCCGGCCGTCGGACCAGACCGAGGTGATGTCCCCGCTGACCAGTACCAGGCCGCAGGACATGATGACGACCGGCAGCAGCAGTCTGCGCCACCGCAGCGCCTTCTCCATCGAGTTGGAGACGAGCGCGACCATCGCGGGGATCAGCCCGGTCAGGGTCGAGGCGAGCACGCCGCCGCCGATCGAGGCGGACATCGACAGCAGGAGGTAGAACCCGATGTAGCCCACGACGCCCAGGTGCATCGCTTTCAGGACGTTCGCCGTGCCGAGCGCCCGCAGTCTGCCGAGGTTGCTCAGCAGGACCGCCAGGGAGATGACGCCGAAGACCGCGTACCTGCCCACCACGAGGTAGTAGATGTTGACGGGTTCGACGGCGGCGGGTCCGAGGAAGGTGAAGCCCCACAGCGCCGTGGCGGCGAGGGCGGCCGGCAGGCCCACCGAGTAGGCGCGGGCGCTAAGCACCGGTACCCGCCCGGTTCCCGGCCAGCTCGTCGCCGATCGAGACGACCTGATCGACGAGGAAGTCCATGTCGTCCTTGACCGTCCGGTGATTGGTGTTGGCGACCCGGATGACGAATGTACCGTCGATGATCGTGTGCGAGGGGACGGCGAGCCCGCCGACCTGCAGACGCGTCAGGATCTCCTGGTTCACGGCGTTCAGCTCGTCGGTCCCCGCGTCCGGCAGGACGTAGCGGAAGCACACGACGTTGAGGTCGCTGCGGGAGACGGTCTCGAGCCGGGGCGCCGCGTCGACCAGGCGGGTGAGGTGGGCGACCTGGTCGATGTTGCCGGCGATGGACCGCGCGAAGGCGTGGATGCCGTGGGTCTTGAGCGCGAACCAGACCTTGAGGGCCCGGAAGCGCCGGGACTGCTCGATGCCGCGGTCGGAGAAGGCGACGGGGTACGCGGCGGGGCCGCTGGTCGTCCTGCTGATGTAGTCGGCGTTTGAGCCGAACGTCTCCTCGAGGATGCCGGGCCGCCGGACCAGGACGCAGCTCACGTCGAACGGCATGTAGAACCACTTGTGGAGGTCGAAGACGAGGGAGTCCGCTTCCCTCATGCCGGCCAGCGTGCCGCGGTGGGTGGGCAGGAGGTAGGCGAACGCTCCGAAGGCGCCGTCGAGGTGGAGCCACAGGCCCTCCTCGCGGGCGACGGTGACGAGCTCGTCGAGGGGGTCGATGGCACCGGTGTTGACCGTTCCGATGTTCCCGACGAGGCAGAGGGGGTGGAATCCCGCCGCGCGGTCCTCGCGGATCGCCCGCCGCAGGGCGGCGACGTCGATCCGGAAGTCCCCGTCGACCGGAATGGCACGGAAGAAGGCCGTCCCGATCCCGAGCAGCTCGACCGCTTTCTCGAACGAGTGATGGGTTTCCGTGGAGCCGTAGACGGTGAGCCGCGGGGCGGCCCCGGCGCCGTCGTGCCGGATGTCCCACCGCCCGGCCCCGGCCTGGCGGGCGGCGGCGAGGGCGACGATCTGGCCCATCGAGCAGCCGCTGGTGAGGATCCCCGAGCCCTCCGCCGGCCAGTCGAAGACTTGTTTGAGCCACTCGATGACCTGTTCCTCGACCATCATGGCGGCGTTCTCGCCGGAGCCGAGCGTGCAGTTCATCACGGACGCGAGGAGGTCGGCGTAGGCCGCGACGGGCAGGCCCGAGCCGTTGACCCAGCCCCAGAACCGCGGGTGGATGTTGCCGCGCGGGTAGGGCATGACCGTCGAGCGGAATTCGTCGTAGACGGCAGCCATCGGCGTGGGGTGCTCGGGCAGGCCCCGGCCCAGCGCGGCGCGGGCCTCGTCGGGCACGGGCTGCCAGACGGGCCGCTCGCGCAGGCCCGCGAGGTAGTCGACCGTGTCGTCGATGATCCGCTTGCCCAGCGCCCGGAACTCCTCCCAGTCCGCGGGCTCCAGAGGGGGAACCGTTGCTCCGGCAGGCGCGAGGGGCGCGGTGCGGTCCGGTGGCGTGGTGTTGTCCACTGACATTCTCGATCCTGAACTGTCGCGAGTGGTACGGGTGACGCTCAGTTGGCGCTCAGCTGTCGCGTGACGGGTTCCTTCTCGGGCGGGCCGGCCACGCCGTCACCATCGGCGAATCCCGTGAAGCGGTCCGGGCGGTAGAGCCGGTGCATGGGGTGCGGCCGGCCCTGGAGCGAGGCGAGGACGGCGTGGGCGATGGCGGGCGCCTGGGCGAAGCCGCCGGTGTTGTGGCCGCCGTTGATGACGAAGAGCCCGCCGTCCTGGGTCGGTTCGGCGTGGTAGATGCCGAGCGAGGTCGCCGTCCAGGGCCGGACGCAGTACTTGAACGCGTAGTTCTCGGCGGGGTGCGAGGAGCCGGTGAGGGGCTCGCGGCCGGGGAAGAGCCGCTCGACGGTGTCGAGGATGCCGCGTTTCATCGCCTCCAGCTGCCGGTCGTCCACGGCGTTCGGGTCGGCTCCGGTGTAGCCGTAGCCGGAGCCGACGATCAGGATGTCCCGGCCGTCGGCGTCCACGGCGACGGTGACGTTCGCGTCCTCGGTGACGTGTCCCTTCCGGGCCACCTTGAGCGAGTTCTTCAGACGGACGGTCTCGTTGCTCATCCGTATCCAGCCGCCGAGCACGCCGTGGATCCGCCCTTCGCAGGGGGATCCCTCGACAAGAGCCTTGCCGTGGACGCCGGGCGAGGCGATGACGTGGGCGCCCGCGGGCAGCCGCGCCGGGCAGTCGAAGGCCACGACCCGCCCGCAGGCGTCCCTCCGGACCCCGGTGACGGGGGTGTTCCACAGGAAGGTGGCGCCCCTCTCCCGGAGGTGGCCGATGATCCTGGCGGAGAACTTGTGGACGTTGAGGGTGAAGCCCGGCACGGTGAAGCCGCCGACCAGGACTCCGGTGCGCATCGGCTGGACGAGGCCGGGGAAGTGACGGGCGACGCCGCCGGGTGTGAGCTCGCGTACGTCGACGCCCAGCGCCCGGTGGCGTGCCACCGCCGCCCGGAGGTGGGCGCGGTCGCTGTAGAGGCGCAGGATGCCGTCCGTGAGGACGACGTCCTCGAACAGGCCGGGGTGGTGGTGGCGCAGGTGCTGCCAGCCGTCGTGGGCCTCGGCGTTGAAGGCGAAGACGTCGGCGTTGTAGGAGCGGGCGAGCCAGGAGGGGATCCTCTCGAACTCCTCGATCCACGCCCGCTCCTCGCCCGGGGCGGTGCGGCGGTCCGCGGCCAGCCAGCCCGCTTCCTCCACGGGTGCCCGGAAGTATCCGGGGCCGACCGTGTGCGGATCGCGGTTGTTGTAGCTGTCCATCTCGGTGAGGGTGAACATCCGGGCGTCGTCACCGGCGTGGGTGCAGCCGTACCGCCGCCAGTCGGCGCTGCCCGGCGCGGGTGACCGGTCGGCGACCGTGACCCGGTATCCGTGGTCCGCCAGGTGAACCGCCGTGATCAGGTTGACGATGCCGGCGCCGATGAGGACGACGTCGCGCCGTCCCTCCTCGACGAGGAGGGGGGCCGTCGGCCTGTGGTGGGTGAACCACCGCTCGCAGCGGCGCAGGGCCTCGCCGGTCGGCTCCAGGCCGGGGCCGTCGTACCGGTACGCGCTGATGCCGTCCGTGCCGTCCATGTCCTCCGTCCCGCTGTCCACCGGGCCGGCCGGCTCGGCGGGGGTGGCCGCGTAAGCGAGGAACTTCGGACCCTTGAGGCTCTTGGACCACAGCCGGAGCACGGCATCGGCCGGCCGGCGCGGGGTGATCAGCGCCGTGGCGCCGTGGAGGATGAGGGCGTCGATCAGGTCCTCGTCCGGCCCGTCGTGGAGGCCCGGCGCGTGGATCACGTTTCCCGGCCGCAGGAAGTCGGAGGTCTGAAGGTCCGGGTCGGCCGTGGTCAGCAAAATCTTCATGGTGGAAGCGCTCCCTGTGTCCGCTGGCGCGGTGCAGCGACGAGAAGGGTCAGGTGCCGAAGGGGAGGGAACGGCGGCGCATCCGCAGCCGGGGGGCGGTGCCGTCCGTGCCGTTCGTCGCGTTCGCGACGCCCATGTGGAGGTCCGTGCCGATCCAGCCGCTCCCGAAAGCGGCTTCGAGATCGCCGGTGGCGGACAGCGGCAGGAGCTTTCCGCCGGTGTGGTCCTGCGCGTCGTCCGGTGCGTCGTCCCCCGCGGGCTCCCAGCCGCCGGGGAAAGGCCGGTAGAACAGGAATCTCTGGTTTCCGCCGAACTTCACGACGAGACGGACGGGACGGAATCCCGCCGCGATCAGCGACCGGACACCGTGCGGGTTCCTGGGCGAGCTGGTGGCGAAGAGGTGCCGGATCCCCGTCTCGCGCAGGTCGGAGAGGGCCCGGGCGTTCATGAGGGCGGACAGCCGGTGGCCGCGCCACCGGGGCAGGACCGCGATCGTGTCCCAGTGGGCGACGCGGGCGTATTCCTCCGCGGGCAGCGGAACGTCCTTCGCCAGGTTGAATTCACGGTCCCGGGGAAAGTAGACGACTCGGTAGGCGACCGTCTCGCCGCGGTGCCGGACCGCGTAGCAGCGCCCGCCCTCCGCCAGGCAATACGAGAGGAAGTCCGCGGAGCTGCGCTGGAACACGCTCCCGTCGGGCAGGGCGGCATGAATGCGCTCCTGCAGGTCGAGGAGGAGCCCGAGGGCCTGCGGACCCAGGCGTTCGACGGTGAACATCACGCGGCTCCGGCGGCGGTGACGAACGCGGAGATCAGCGGGTCGCCCGTCCCGTTCTCCCTCTTCTCCCCCTTCACCGGCAGCTCGGGGTGCCACAGCACGCCGACGGCCCAGGTGTCGCCCGTGTACTCGATCGCCTCGACGAGCGAGTCGTCGGCACGCGCTGTCGCGCGCCAGCGTGCGTCGGCGCCCTCGGCGAACTCCAGGCCCTGGTGGTGGTAGGAGGTGACCAGCAGGGACGGCTGCGCGTAGGCGTCCCGGACGCGGCTTCCCCGCGTCAGCGTGACGAAGTGCTCCGAGGTCTCGGTCACCGAGGTGCGGTGGGCGACGAGGTCCCCCAGGACGTCGGGTATGTGCGGGATGAGGGTGTGGCCGGCGGCGACGTGGAGGACCTGGCAGCCGCGGCAGATGCCGAGCGTCGGAACGCCGGCGTCGAGGGCCTTCCGGGCGAGGGCGAGCTCGAAGTCGTCGCGGTCCGGGAAGTAGTCGTAGCCGTCCTGCCGTTCGGCGCCGCCGTAGCGCGAGGGGTCCATGTCCTCGCCGCCGGTGAGCATGAGGCCGTCCACGGATCGCAGGACGTCATCGCAGCGGGACGCGTCGCCGAAGGGAATGAGGACGGGAAGGCCCCCGGCCCGGACGACTTCGTCGACGTACCCCTCGTGGACGCTGTAGCTGCGCAGGGCTTTGCGGTAGCGCGTGGTGATGCCGATCCGCGGGGTCATGACCGCGGCGGGCAGGGGAAGGCCGGACGCCGTAAGGAGAGGGCGCTGCGGCGTCCCCGGTGCCAAGTGGTGCGCATGTCTCGAATCCCCCTGGAACAGTGAGCTCTGCCGGCGTGCACCGGCGGGTCCGTTCGAACGGCGTCCCCACCCGGTGCGGCAGATGGCTTCTCAAATCAGGCGATCTTGCAGCGAGTTGTCACACTAGGCGAAGCTTCTGCGGTGCCGCAACAGTTCGATCATTGCTTTGTGCGGCCTTCGTCGCGCCTCCTGCGGCGAAGCAGTCGAACGGCCCCCTAGAGGATCCGGTCGGTCGTGCGGCGGTGGGTGGAGCGGCGGTCCTCGATGGCGGCCCAGCGGTCGCCGTAGACGTTCTCGGTGATGCCCGGCTCCCGCAGGAAGTCGTGGGGGAAGCCGAGCGGCACCGCGCTCACCTCGTCGAGCCGTGCGACGGCGGCGGCGTCGAGCTCGACCCCGAGGCCGGCGAGGTTGTCCGCCAGCTGGCTCTCCTTGGTGGCGGCGATGATCGGGACGACGTTGCCGGGCCGGCTCCGCAGCCATGCCAGCGCCACCTGGGCCGGGCTCCAGCCGCCTTGTTCGGCGATCTCCAGCACCGCGGTGATGATCTCGTCCTCGCGGCGGTCCGTGCCGCTGTCCCAGCCCTCGGTGTCGAGCCTGCCCGTTTCGCCGCGCCGGTACTTGCCGGTGAGTTTGCCGGCGGCGAGGGGGCTCCAGGCCAGCACCGCCAGGTCGAAGGCGCGGGCCTGCGGCAGCAGTTCACGCTCCGGCGTCCGGTCCAGGAGGTTGTAGCGCAGTTGCGAGCCCGCGAACGAGGTCCACCCGCGGAGCTCGGCGAGGGTGTTCGCCTGTGCGATCTCCCAGGCGGGCCAGTCGGAGACCCCGATGTAGAGCACCTTGCCGGTGCGGACGAGGTCGTCCAGGGCCCGCATGACCTCCTCGACCGGTGTGAAGTTGTCCCGCGCGTGCACCCACAGCACGTCGAGGCGGTCGGTGCGCAGCCGGCCGAGGCTCGCCTCCACCGACTGCACGAGGTTCTTGCGGTGGTTGCCGGCCGCGTTCACATCGCCCTCGCGGGTGGCGCAGCTGTACTTGCTGGCCAGGACGAACCGGTCCCTGCGGCCGTGGAGCAGTTCGCCGAGGATGGTCTCCGAGCTGCCGTCGGTGTAGTTGTTGGCGGTGTCGATGAAGTTGCCGCCCGCGTCCGCGTAGGCGTCGAGGATCCGCCCGCTCGTGTCCTTGGCGGCGCCCCAGCCCCAGTCCTCGCCGATGGTCATGGCGCCCAGGCTCAGCTCGCTGATCCGCAGGCCGGTCCTGCCGAACAGTGTGTATCGCACGGTGTTCCCTTCGGTCGGGGTGGTGCCTGCGACGGTACGGGCTGGAGTGCGCTCCAGCGCAAGCGACGTGGCGTCACCGGGGTCCGTGTCGCCCGGCTTCCCGCCGGTGGCCGCCGGGCCGATGCGCAGGGCGGCCACCAGGTCGCGGTAGAGCCCGTCCTCGCCGAGGAGCTGGGCGTGGGTGCCCAGGGCGCGCAGGCGGCCGCGGTCCAGGACGAGGATCTGGTCGGCGTCGGTGACGGTGGAGAGCCGGTGGGCGATGGTGAGGACGGCTCCGCGGTCCGCGACCCGGTGGACGACCTCGCGTACCGCGATCTCCGTCAGGCCGTCCAGCTGGGCGGTGGCCTCGTCGAGCAGGAGGATCTCGGGGTCGCCGACGAGGGCGCGGGCCAGGGCTATCCGCTGGCGTTCGCCACCGGAGACGGCCGGTCCCGACAGCACCGTGTCGAGGCCGTCCGGCAGTTCCCGTGCCCTCTCCTCGAGCCGTACGGCGCGCAGGGCCGTCCAGAGCGTGTCGTCGTCGGCCGCCGGGTGCCGGCAGAGCAGGTTCTCGCGCAGGGTTCCCGGCAGCAGGGGGGCGTCCTGTTCGACGTAGGCCATCCGGGCGCGGATGTCGTCCAGGGTCCACCGGGGGTAGGGCACTCCGTCGAGGGTGAGCTCGCCGTGCTGGGGGTGCAGGAAGCCCAGTATGAGGGAGAAGACGGTGGTCTTGCCCGCCCCGGACGGGCCGACGATGGCGGTGTGGCCGCGGCGCGGGACGCTGAAGGTGACGCCGTCCAGGGCCGGCGGGCCGTCCGGTCGGTGACGGGCGGTCACCTCCCGGAAGGCGACGACGGGGACGGAGGGCGCGCCGGAGGCGGTCCTGGGCCTGGGCAGGGGGGCCGTCGTCGGTGACGCGGGCAGCGGTTCGGCCTCGATGCGCTGTACGTCGCGGATGCGTGCCGAGGCCGCCATGCCCGCCTGGAGTTCGGTGACCGTGTGGGTCAGTCCGCTGACCGGGTCCAGGATCTGGAAGGCGTAGAGGAGGAAGGCGACGAGGCTCGACACGGGGAGCGCTCCCTCGGTCACCCGCCACGCGCCCAGCGCGAGGACGACGAGGATGGCGATGTGGATGCCTCCGGCCGCCACCGTCCAGGCGACGGCCTCGAAGCGGACGGCTCTGATGCTCTGCCGGGTCGATTCGCGTGCCTCGGCGAGCACCCGGTCGCACTGTCTGCCCTCCGCCCGGGCGGCCTTGACCGTGCGGATGGCGCGCAGGGAGCCTTCCAGTACGCCGCCCAGACGGCCGACGGCGGCCTGGGCCTGGCGCTGGGCGGCCGCCAGGGGCGGCATCAGCAGGGCGATCACCAGCCCGATGACGGCGAGGGCGCCGAGTGTGGTGGCCAGCAGGACCCAGTCGAGGGTGCCCATGAGCACCAGCGACCCGGTGAGCAGGACGACGGCGTTGATGAGGTCGACGACCGAGGTGGCGGCCGCCTCCCGAAGCAGCAGGGTGTCGGAGGTGACGCCGGTGACGAGTTCACCGCTGGAGCGCCCGGCGAGCACGCCGACCCGGGCGCGCAGCAGCCGTCGGACCATGGCGCTGCGGGCCTCCAGCACGATGTGTTCGGCCAGGGCACCGAGCATGATCCACTGGATGAGCGCACAGCCCGTGCCGGCCACCAGCAGGCCGACGAGCAGGGTGATCGACGGGCCGACGGGGGCCTTGGTCCCCAGTCCGTCCAGGATGTCCTTGGTGACCAGGGGGGTGGCCAGCTGGGCCAGGGTGGTGCCCAGCCCGAGCAGCAGTCCCAGCAGGAGCCGGCGGCGGTGCGGGCGGGCGAACGACCACAGGACGGCCGCGTTCTGCCACCGCCCGCCCGCCGCGTCCGCCCCGGCGGGCTCCGCGTCCGCGTCGCCCGTCTCCTGAACCGTCACAGCAGGGGGAAGGCGTAGGAGAAGCGGTTGAGGTGCATCATCATGCACGACAGCAGGGCGCCGCCCTTGTGGTACTCGGACAGGTTGAAGTAGGAGACCTCGAAGGCGAGCCGGGAGGCGACGTCCTCCAGTTTCCGGTTCTTGCGGATCTCGCTGTCGTATTCCTCCGTCCCCGCCTTGAGGTCGTGGATGTGCGAGGAGTTGAGGATGACGTTGTCGAGCCGCACCGAATTGCAGATGCCGGTGTAGGCGTCGTCCTCGTCGACGTCGATGATCTCCGTGTGCTTCTCGAGCTCGCGGATCTCGGCCTGGTCGTAGAGCGAGGTGCACACCAGCGTCTGTTCCGGGGTGAGCGGGAAGACGGTGCAGTCCAGGTGGTACATGCGGGGATCGGTCATCCGGAGCTTGACGACCTGCATGTCGAAGGTGCGTTCCATCCAGGTGTACGCCTCGGGGTCGGAGCGCTGGCCGTAGCCGCCCACATAAACGTTTCCCCGGAGGTACTTCAGTTCCGCCTCCCCTTCGAAGCGGGCCTGCGGTATGTGCGTGTCGTAGCCCATGGCCCGGAAGAAGTCCCTGCCCACGGGGGTCTCCGCCTGCCGGGGCGGTGAGGTGAAGCGGGAGATGACGACGGTGTTCCGGTCCTCGAGGTGTTCCAGCACGATGCCGAGGTTCGCCGTGAAGACCAGGTCCTGGAGCCCGGTCGTCCGTGGCGTCGGCAGGAGGGTCACCAGGGCCTCGGAGGCCACGTAGTTGTAGAGGTCGAAGAACTGCACGAACGCCCGTTGCGCGTCCGGGACCCGGTCCTCGTCGGTCAGGTCCTCCATCCAGACGTTGTTGGCGACCTCGCAGGAGTAGGAGAACGGCGGGTTCATCAGGAAGGCCGGCCGCCCCAGCTGGCTGGGGTTGGCGGGGCGCTCGCTCAGCCGCTCCCAGGGCTCGCTGGACGATTCGGCCGGACGGGCCACGTTGGACATGGGTGTGTCTCCTTGATCGGCACGCGGACGGTTGAACGCCGCTGGGCGGCCGGTTCCCGTGCGGGAACCGGATCGCGGCGCACGGATCCTCGGTCGGTACTGGTCGGAGAACGCCCCGCGCGGGCGGGGATGCCGTCGCTCAGGCAGGGGCGGAGACGGTCAGCTCATGGCCCTCTGGGAGCGTGATGACGAATTCCGTCCGCCCCCACGGTTGGCGCGTCGGCTCCCCGTCGACCCGGGCCCCGGCGGCGACGGCCCGGCGGTGCAGGGGGCCGGCCGCGGTGGCGACGTCGAGGTGGAGCCGCACCGGGCTCACCCGCTGCCGGCGGCCGACGGCCGCGAGACGGAACCGGGGCCCGGCGCTCCACGGCGTCAGGGCGACCTCGGCGAACTCCGGCGGCTCGCCGATCGCGAAGCCGGTGCGGGCGCCGAGCGCGGCGCCCAGCAGGGCGAGAGTGGCGGCGACGTCCCGCACGGGCAGTTCGGCGATGACGCCCAGGGTCGTCCTGGGCTCCTCCTCGCGTGGCCTGCCCAGGACGACGGCCTCGTGGGGGCCGTCGCGGTGGGCGTAGTGCTGGGCGATGCGGGCGCGTTCGCTCAGGCCCGCCCGCGCGGCCACGGCCAGGGAGCGGTGGTTGGCGGCTTCGACCCACGCCTCGACCCGGTCCAGGCCGAGGTCGCCGAGGGCGTGGCCGACGACGGCCGTCGCCGCCTCCGTGGCGTAGCCCCGGCCCCAGGCGTCCTTGCGCAGCAGCCAGGTCAGCCCCGGCACCTCGACCTCGCCCAGGAGCCCCGCCATGCCGAGGGCCTCGCCGTCGGCCGTCCGGACCGTCCACAGCCGGGCGCCGCTCCGCCCGGCGCAGGAGGCGAGGTGGCGCTCGGTGTCGGCGACGTCGGCGCAGACCGGTCTGGTCCACCAGCGCATCACTTCCCCGTCGCCGTACGCGCGGTGCAGCTGCCCGGCGTCGGCGGCGGGGTCCAGCGGCGTCAGGGTCAGCCGGGCCGTGCGCAGCGTCGTGTCGTGTGCTCGCATGTCGTCAGCCACCGGGCCGCTTCCCCACGGTCCAGCCGTCGGCGGAGAGCCGGGCGCGGCTGGTGCTCGTGTCGGTCACGGTCGCCGCGAGGCTGTGGCCGTCGGCGGGTGCGCTCCCCGGCAGCATGATCTTGCAGCGGCGGGCCCAGCCGGGGCCGTGCGGGTCGCGCGTGCTCAGGTACAGGAACCGGGCGCCGCGCGTGCCGTGGACGAAGGGGCCGGAGAAGTCGAGGGCTTCGCCGCCGGCGCCCTTGCCGGCGCCCGCCGCGCGGAGCTTCACGTCGACTTCGTAGCGCGTCGTCGCGTCGGGCAGCACCCGGCCGGGCAGCAGCTCGCCGGACTTGTCCTGCAGTCCGACGTCACCGGTGGTCCCGGCGTCGCGGGGCGGTGCGGGGAGGGTGAGGAGGATGCGGAGGGTCCTGTCGTCGCCGGCCGCCGTCATGGCACCAGGTCGAAGTCGTCGGGGGCGGCGAAGCCGAGGTCTTCGCGGCAGAACCGCTCCCACTCCGGTGTCACCGCGTCGAACACGATGTCTTCCCCGTGCCAGATGGACCGGGTGACGGTGAGGTCGTGGTGGAGGTAGAACACCGTGGCCGCGCCGTCCTCCTCCAGCCCCTCCTCCTGGTCCTCTGGGTCCTCTTGGGCGCTGTCTCCGCGCTCCTCCCATGCGGGGTAGCGGGCGAGCTCCGCCACCGGGTAGGCGCGGCAGTACGGTTCCCAGGTGCGGCGCGGCGCCGGGCCGGTGCCGCTCGCGGCGTCCTCGGCGGCGCGCAGCTCCCGCGCGGCGTCGAGGTGGCCGGCCGCCAGGGCGATCTCGTAGGGCGTGCGCGCCTCCCGTCCCACCGCGCCGGGCGCCGCCCCGGCCGCCAGCAGGGCTCGTACGGCCTCGACGTCGCCCCGGCCGGCCGCCCAGTCCAGGGCGCTCCAGTCGTCCTCGTCCCGGGCGGACAGGTCCGCCCCGGCGGCGACCGCCGCGTGGAGGGCCTCCAGGTCGCCGTTCCTGGCCGCTTCGACGGGCGCCGGGGCCGTCGCGCTGTCTCCCATGCCTGATTCCTCTCCGTCTTTCTCCGGTGCCGTCCGGACGGGGTACGCGGACGGTCGCGTGCGCGGTGTGCCGGCTCGGCGCCGCTCAGTGCTCGGCGGCGAAGTGGACGCAGTTCCCGGCCGGGTCGCGCACCGCGAACTCGCGGCCCGCGGGGGAATCCGTTACCTTGGTCATGGCCGGGCCGGAGGCGTCCGCGTAGTCGGTGGAGACCACCCGTGACCACTCCTCGTGCAGTTCGTCGAGGCCCACGACCTCCACCCACGCGGAGGTGTTGTCCGCGACGACCTGGTGTTCGGTCCGGCTGATGAAGAGCTGCACATCGCCGCGGTGGATGCCCGCGAAGCCCTCGTCCGCGAAGTCCTCCTCGAAGCCCAGCGTGCCGACCCAGAAGGCGACGTCGGCCGGCACGTCGAGGGCGGTCAGCACCGGGATGGCACCCGTGAATTTCACCATGACGGATCCTTTTCGGAATTTCTCTGACGTACGGGTGGGAAATCGTCTTCCACTTATCAGGAATTCAAGCTTCTCCGGCTCCGGCACATCCCGGGACATGAATGCTGCACACGGCACGGAAAGTCACGCTCTGTTATGTGTGGAGAATTTTTTCATCGTAGCATAAGCGACCGTCACGCAACTCGACTGCGGATGCCCCGACTTCACGCAGATGACGGTGGATCAGGCTCGCGGTGCTGCGGTCCGCGAAGAGCCTGACCGCGTCGTCGTCGATTTCCACCCGGCCGATACCCTGCCGCCGCATAAAGCCGACGACGCGCTCCTCGAAGGACGCGCGGTCCGCCAGGATCGCGTCCCGGGTGTGCTCGTCGAGGGCGGGGTGGGTGACGTCCAGGAGCAGCACGACGCGGGGCTCGGTGCCCTCGTGCCGGACCTCGTGCTCGAAGGAGTCGTCGAAGACGAGGCACCTGCCCTCCTCCCAGTGCAGCCACTCCTCCCCGACCCGCATGACGGGCCCCTCGGGCACCTTCAGTCCCAGGTGCACCCGCAGCCGGGCGTTGGTGCCGCCGCAGTGCGGCACGATGTGCGTCCCCGGGTACAGCCAGGAGAGGGTGGCGACGCCGCTGCCCGCGTGCGCGGCCTCGGGGATGCCCTCGATGACCGCGGCGGTGACCGGGAACCGTGCGCAGGCGTCGTCGAAGCGGTGGCCCGCCTCGTAGAAGGTGACCTGCTCCCACCGGCCCTTGCCCAGCAGCGGCTCCTCGACCGGCAGGAAGCCCTGGCCCGCCGGGTCGGTGACCGCGTCCAGCTCCGCGCGGATCGCCGCGTGGTTCTCCTGGAGGTGGGCGGTGAACCAGAACGCGGACGGGTCGTACACCGGTCGCGGGGGGATCGAGGGGAGGTAGTGCACGGGGCGCTGCGCGGGGTGGCGCCACACCCCCTGCTCCACGGCGAGCGCGGCGCAGCGGCGCGCCGCGTCGTGGTCGCCCTCGGCTTGCAGGGCGTTGATCAGCTCGGTGTAGCGGGTGCGCACGTCCTGGGACCTGCGGGGGGCGGGGTGGGTCATGGGCAGCTCCTGTGGGCCGCGCGCCTCAGGCGCGTTCGGGCGCCAGGCCATGGGCCATGGTGTGGGCGAGGTGGGTGATGTAGGCGCGGTGGATGGAGGACCGTTCCAGGCGGAGGCTGTGGCCGGTCTCGACGAACCGGCCGCCGCAGCGCTCCAGGAGGTCGAACCAGCGGGTGACGTACGGGGTGGCCCGTACGTCCGCGAAGTCCAGTCCGGTCAGCCTGCGGAAGCGGGCGTAGTCGACTCCTTCCCTGGTCATCAGGGCGCCGCCGATGGGGGCCGTCAGCCGGTCCGGTTCGTCGGTGGTGAACCGGTGGGCGTGGGTGAAGTCCCGGGGGGCGAGCAGGTACTGGGCGTACTTGCTGTTCTCGTTCCACAGCAGGTGGTGCCCGATGATGGATTCGGCGCCGCTGCCGAAGCCGATCTTGTCGCCGGCCAGGTCGTACTTGTAGTTGCCGTCCTGGTCCTCGTGGCGGGCCTCACGCACCCAATAGCCGTGGCAGTACTCGTGGTAGCCGGCCTCGCCGAGCACGTCCATGGCCAGCTCGTAGGCGTCGATCATGCTGTGCCGGTCCTGGGCCTCGGTCAGCGCGCGGTCGAGCTGCATCGCCATGACGGTCCTGGGGGTGGCGCGGTAGGGGTAGACCGACACGTGCGGCGGGTCGAGCGTGAGGACGGTGCGCAGGGTCTCCTCGAAGGATTCCCTGGCCTCGCCGGGGAAGCTGGAGATCAGGTCCACGTTGAACTCGTCGATGCCGGCGCGGCGGAGCATGGGCAGGGCCGCCAGGGCCTGTTCCCTGGAGTGGGCCCGGCCGGCCTTGCGCAGCTGGTACGGGTTGAGCGACTGCACGCCGACGCTGACCCGGGAGACGCCGAGGCCGCGCATGACGTCGAGGGTGGCGGGGTCGAGGTCGTTGGGGGTGGTCTCCACCGACCACTGCCGCAGCCCGGACAGGTCGAACGCCTCGTCCAGCGCCCGGTGGACGGCCGTCATCTCCGCTCCGGTGAGCCGGGTGGGCGTGCCGCCGCCCCAGTACATGACCTCGGGGCGGTAGCCGAGCCGGGTCAGCTGGGGGCCGTAGAAGCGGATCTGGTCGCACAGGGCCTTGACGTAGGGGGAGCGTTCCTCGCCGGTGCTGCGGAGCCTGCTGACGGGGATGTCGGTGACCCAGTCGCAGAAGTGGCATTTGGAGGAGCAGAACGGCACGTGGACGTAGAGGGCGAGTTTCGGCTCGCGTTCTCCGTCCAGTGCTTCGCCGATCGCGTCGAGGAGCCGGCGTGGCCCCATCGCTGTGCTCGTCGGGCTCATCGGGTCCCTCCCTCGCCGCCGGGTGGTGACATGGCGTGGATGCGCCGGATGATGTCGGTCGTCGAGGTGTCGGCGACGGTGGGCATCAGGTGGACGGTGCCGCCGAGCCGTTCCACCAGCGGCGCTTCGGGCAGGGTCGCGCGGGTGTAGTCCCCGCCCTTGACGTAGACCTCGGGGCGCAGGGCCTCGATCAGTGCGAGGGGGCTGTCCTCGTCGAAGGGCACGACCAGGTCCACGCAGCTGAGCGCGGCGAGCACCCGCATGCGTTCGGCCAGGGGGATCACCGGCCGCTGGGCTCCTTTGAGCCGGCGCACGCAGGCGTCGGAGTTGACTCCGACCACCAGCAGGTCGCCCAGTTCCTTCGCCCGGCTCAGGCAGGAGACGTGGCCGCCGTGCAGGAGGTCGAAGCAGCCGTTGGTGAACACGACCCGGCGGCCTCGGCCGGCGGTGTCGAGCAGCCAGTCGGGCAGCGAGCCGGTGGGCCGGACCTTGCCGGTGCCGCCGAAGAGGCGGCGCAGTTCGCCGGCGTCGCACCTGCTGGTGCCGGGGGTGCCGACGACCGTGCTCGCGGCGGCGGCCGCGAGTTCCGCGGCGGCCGAGGAGTCCGCGCCCGCCGCGAGGGCGAGGGTCAGGGCCGCGGTGAACGTGTCGCCCGCGCCGACGGTCGTGCTCGTCGTCGCCCGGTCGCCGCGGGCGTAGGTGCGCAGTGGGGGCCGGTGGTGCTCGAAGAGCATCGATCCGTCGGCGTCCAGGGTGAGGGCGACGCGGTCGGCTCCGGTCAGGCGCAGGAGTTTGTCGCCGAGGAGGGCGAGCCGGTCGGCCCGGGCGGGGCCGGGCGGGGTGCCGGGGTCGTCGAGGAGCCGCAGGGCTTCGTCGTAGTTGGGTTTGACGGCGCTGGCCCGCAGCGCGGCGAAGCGGGCGGGCCACCGGGAGTCGACCACCAGGGTCGGCGGGCACCGGTCGCGGCGCGTGGCGAGCCAGGCGGCCGTCTCCGCTGCGCACACGCCGTAGCCGTAGTCGGAGACGATCACGGCGTCGACGGTGGGCAGGAGGTCCTCGGCGCGTGCGGTCAGCGCGGTCAGGCTGCCGTCGGCCGGGGTCAGGGGCTGCTCGGCGCCCTCGTCGAGGCGCAGCAGCATCTGTCCGTCGGCCATGACCCGGCGTTTGGTCACGGTGGTGCGGGCGGGGTGGCCCGGTACCCCGTCGGTGCCGACGCCTTCCGTGCGCAGGGCCTCGCGCAGCCGGCGGGCGGCCGGGTCCTCGCCCACGGCGGAGAGCAGTACGGGCTCGGCCCCCAGCGCCCGCAGGTTCACGGCGACGTTGGCGGCCCCCCCGCACTGGTGGCGCACGGAGGTAAGGCTGACGGCGGGCACGGGCGACTCGCGGCACAGCCCGGAGGTGGCGCCCCACACATAGGTGTCGAGGATGGCGTCGCCGATGACCAGGACGCGCTGTCCGGCGATGCGGTCGAGGAGGCCGGGCAGGTCGGTGTTCACGCGTCGTGCTCCTCTGCCAGCATCCGGTCGACGTGGTCCGTCATCCCGGCCACGGTGCGGGTCTCGAGCAGCACCCGGATGGACAGCTCGGCGTCGATGAGTTCCTCCACCCGGCTGATGATCTTCATGGCGTGGATGGAGTTGCCGCCCAGCTCGACGAAGCTCTCGTGCGGTCCGACGCTGTCCCGGCCGAGGGTCTCGGCCCAGATCGCGGTGATCTCACGTTCCAGCGCGCGGCGCCTGCCCCGCCGGCCCCGTCCCCCGGTCATGCGTGTGCCGCCCGGCCGCTGATGATGACTCCGGGCATCACCAGGTAGTCGAGTCGGGAGGCCAGCAGGGTGCGGACGGCGTCCTGCGGGGTCTCCACGATCGGCTCGCCCTTGGTGTTCAGGCTGGTGTTGAGCACCATCGGTATTCCTGTCCGGTCCTCGAAGGCGTGGATGAGGTCGTAGAAGGCGGGGGCGTCCGCGCGGGTCACCGTCTGGATCCTGGAGGTGCCGTCGATGTGGGTGATGGCCGGCACCCCCGCCTTGAGGACGGGGGCCGCGCGCAGCATGAAGGGGCTGTCGGACAGCCCGAACCACTCGGTGGCGCGTTCGTTGAGCACGGACGGCGCGAAGGGCCGGAAGTGTTCGCGGAACTTGACGCGGGAGTTCAGCCGGTCCCGCATGGCCGCGTCGCGCGGGTCGGCGACGATGCTGCGGTGGCCGAGCGCGCGCGGCCCGACCTCGCTCGCGCCGTCGTACCAGCCGATGACGGCGCCGCCGGCGATCAGTTCGGCGGCCTTGCCGACGTAGTCGCCGACCTCTTCCACGACCAGCTCCCGGGCGTGGGCGTCCAGGGTCCGTCGCACGGTGTGCCCGGAGTAGCCGCGCACGGAGTACATCAGGTCGGGGTTGGTGTGGTGGCGGCGGGGGTTGCCCAGCACGTGGTGCCAGTGCCACAGGGCCGCGCCGATCGCGGTGCCGTCGTCGCCGCAGGCGGGGTGGAAGTGCATGCGCTCGAACCGCGAGCTTTCGAAGGCGAGCTGGGTGGCGATGGCGTTGAGGGCGGTGCCGCCGGACAGGCAGATGTTCGGCTCGATGCCGTTGCGGGCGCACAGGGGGCCGAGGTCGGCGAAGACCGCGGCCATCTGGCGCTCCAGGCCCAGCTGGATGTAGTGGGCGAGGGTGGCGTTGAGGTGCCGCCCGTCGACCTCGACGGTGCGCGGGTGACAGTCGGCGAGGGCCACCAGCGAGGCGAAGTCGTGGACGGTGTCGGGCAGTTCCTCCTCGGGTTCGCCGTCCGCCGGCCTGCCGTAGGGCGCGAGCCCCATGACCTTTCCCGCTCCGATGATGCTGGAACCGAACATCAGCTCCGCGACGTAGCAGTAGCCGATGTTGGCGTTGAACCACGCGTCGAGATCGCGGCGCAGGGGGTAGAGGCGGCTGCCCCGGCCCACGAAGGCGCGGCAGCCCGTGGGGTCGATGGCCACGGCCATCGAGGAGTCGTAGGGGGAGGTGTAGTAGGCCGTGGCGGCGTGGATGAGGTGGTGGTCGGGGTTGACGGTGCAGGGGATGCGGCGGCCGCGGATGCTCACCTCGTCGTGGCGCTGGTTCACCCAGAATTCCGGCCAGGTCTCCTTGAGGTCCGAGCCGTGCAGCCGGGCCACGTCGGGCGAGTCCATGAGGTGCAGGTTGCAGAGCATGACGTGGTCGACGTCGGCCAGTTCGGCCCCGGCCTGGTCGAGCAGCTCGTCGAGGTCCTCCTCGCGCAGCCCGGGGTGCTTCTTGAGGCGGGAGAAGCGCTCGGTGGTGACGTAGCCGGCGACCCGGCCCGCCCGGAGCAGCACGGCGGAGCCGTCGTGGTTGAAGTTGACGGAGAGGATCGTCCGCACCGGGGGTCGGTCGGCGCTCATGGGGTACTCCTGATCGTCGCGGGGTGAGGGCTCGCCAGCTGGGCCGTCACCGCGCTCCACACCCGCTCCACCGGGAGCTCGGTCAGACACCGCGGGTACGGGCCCGCGGGGCCCCGGTAGGCGGCCACGCAGTCGTGCTCGCAGCGCCGGTCGGCGAGTCGGCCGGGGGCGTGCAGCAGGTTCTGGCACGGCCGGCGCAGGGACACGCCGCGGTGGTGCGGGTAGATCCTGGTCCACAGGAATTCGGTGCCGGTCGGGCCGTAGAGGACGACGGTGGGGGTGCGGACGGCGGCGGCGATGTGCGCAAGGGCGGAGTCGTTGCCGACCAGCAGGTCCGCCTCGGCCAGCAGGTCGACGGTGTGGCCGAGGCCCGCGCCGGCCTCGACGCGCACGGCGGTGGCGGCCTCGGGGGCCTCGCCGAGGACGGTGTCGCGCAGGAGCTCCAGCTCGGCGCGCTCGGCCGCGTCCCCCAGCAGGCACACGGCGGCCGCCCGCCGGGTCACCAGGCGGGCGCACAGCCGGGCGTAGTACCGCTGCGGCCACCGGCGGTTCCAGTGGGGTGCCCCGCCGGGATGCACGGCGACGACGGTCCGGGCCGGGCGGGCCCCGGGTACCGGTGGTGGCCGCCGGGGCAGTTCGGGCAGGACCTCGCCGGGTCGCAGCGGGCCGGGCAGGCCCAGGGCGCCGGCCAGTGCCGTCGCGTGGTCGAACAGGTCGGGGCGTCCCCACAGGGGCGGCGGCAGCCGCAGTGGGCGGGTGATGTGCTCGTCGCCGGGCCGTTGCCGGGGCAGCCCGATGCGCTCGGGTATCCCGGCGGCGCGGGCGTGCCCGGCGTGCAGTCCCACGCTGTCGGGGTCGACGACGCAGCACTGGAAGCGGCGTTCGGCCAGGGTGCGCAGGAAGCCGGGCCACCGGGGGTCGCTCTCGCCCCGGGCCGGGCACGGCAGGACGTCGGTGGCGTAGGTGTGGTGGGTGAGTGCTTCGTGGAAGCGGGTGGCGAGGTCCTCGCCGACGACGAGGGTGACGTCCGCTTCGGGGTGGGCGCGGCGGATGAGTGCGAGGCCGATGTTGCGCTGGATGAGGTCGCCGAGGCCGGGGCCTTGCAGGCGGGCGAAGACGCAGATGCGAGCGGGCTTCGGTGCGCCCATGTTTCCCTCCCTTCCGTGCGGTCCGGGTGGTCGTGACGGGTGGCTCTTTCCCCTGCCCCGCCCCTTCCCGTAACCGGGGGCTCCGCCCCCGGACCCCCGGTCCTCAAACGCCGGACAGGCTGAGTGGTTGCCCGGAACCGGCA
>NZ_JBEYZU010000033.1:0-31997 GCF_040646235.1 Streptomyces sp. NPDC046261
TGTGTTTATATGTCTTGTGTCCCGCCTACGACGTCGTCTCCCGCGACGACGCGGGCGCCCCCCCCCGCGAGCCCGACCTCAGCCCACTCTTCCAGATCCTCTTCGCCTACGAACGCCCCGCCCCGCCGCCCGCCCTGCCGGGCGTGCGCGGCCGCATCGTGCCGGTGCCCGCCGCGGCCGCGAAGTACGAACTCGCCGTCACGGCCACCGAGACGCCCGGCGGCCCGGAGCTGGTCGTCGAAGCGGACCACGGCTACGGCCACCCCGGCGAACTCGCCGCGTTCGCCGACCACTTCGGCGTGCTGCTGGCGGCCGCCGTCCGCGCGCCCGACGTGCCGCTGAGCCGCCTTCCCCTGGTCACGGAGGAGGAGTCCCGCCGGCTCGCCGACAGCGTGCCGGCCGGCACCGCACGGCCGGACCCGGAGCGCCCCGTGCACCGGCTGGTGGAGCGGACGGCGGCCCGCCGGCCCGACGCCGTGGCGGTGGTCGCCGGGACCGGACACCTCAGCTACCGGGAGCTCAACGCCCGCGCGAACCGGCGCGCCGCGTGGCTGCGCCGGGCGGGCGTGGGCACCGAGGACGTGGTCGCGGTCCGGCTGGAGCGCGGCCCGGAACTGCTCGTCTCCCTCCTGGCCGTGCTCAAGTCCGGTGCCGCCTACCTGCCGGTCGACCCCGGACTGCCGGTGGAGCGGGTCCAACTGATGCTCACCGACGCCCACGCCTCGCTCCTGATCACCGAGTCCGGCTTCGACGACCTGCCGGCCACCGCCGGCGTGCCGCGGCTGCGGGTGGACGATCCGGCACCGGTGGCGCTCGCCGGGGGCAGCGCCGACGACACCGGGCCCGAGCGGCCCGGCTTCGACGACCTGCCGGCCGCCGCCGGTGTGCCGCGGCTGCGGGTGGACGGTCCGGCACCGGTGGCGCTCGCCGGGGACAGCGCCGACCATCCTGGGCCCGACCGGCCCGGCGCCCTCGCCTACCTCCTTTACACCTCCGGCTCGACCGGCCGCCCCAAGGCCGTGGCGATCCAGCACGACAGCGCCGCGGCGTTCCTGCGCTGGGCCGGCCGCGCCTTCGGCGGCGGGGACCTCTCCGCGGTCCTGGCCACCACCTCGGCCGGCTTCGACCTGTCGGTCTTCGAGATGTTCGCGCCCCTCGCGCACGGCGGCACCGTGGTGCTCGCCGACAGCGCCCTCCACGTGGGCACGCTGCCGTGGGCCCCGGCGGCGACGCTCCTGAACACCGTCCCCTCCGCCGCCGCCGCGCTCCTGGACACCGACGCCCTGCCGGAGGGCCTCACGGCGGTGAACCTGGCCGGTGAACCGCTGGCCGGCGACCTGGTCGAGCGGCTGTACGCGCGGCTGCCGGGGGCCGTCGTCCGCAACCTCTACGGCCCCTCGGAGGCCACCACCTACGCCACCATGGCACGCGTGCCCGCCGGGGACGCCCGGCCGCCGGCCATCGGACGCGCCGTCGGTCCGGCCCGGGTGTGGACCGCCGACACCTGGGACCGGCCCGTGCCCGGCGCGGTCGTCGGGGAACTGCTGATCGGCGGGGTGGCCCCGGCCCGCGGCTACCTGGGCAGGCCCGGGCCGACCGCCGAGGCGTTTAGGCCCGACCCCTACGGCCCGCCCGGCTCCCGGCTCTACCGGACCGGGGACCTGGCCCTGCGCCGCCCCGACGGCGAGTTCGTCTTCGTCGGCCGCGCCGACACCCAGGTCAAGATCCGCGGGGTACGGATCGAACCCGGCGAGGTGGAGGCCACGCTGCGGGACTGCGCGCCGGTCGCCGAGGCCGCGGTCGTCGTCGCCGGAACCACCCCCGAGAGCCGCCGGCTGGTCGCCTTCGTCAGCCCACTGCCGGGCGAACACGTCGACCCCGAGCGGACGCTGACGGCGCTGCGCGCCCGGCTGCCCGCGGTCTTCGTGCCCGCCGCACTGGTGGTGCGCGACGCCCTGCCGCACACCGCCAACGGGAAGACCGACCGGGCCGCCCTCACCCGCCTCGCCGCCGGACACCACAGCACCGGCGGCTCGTACACCGCGCCGCGCACGCCCCTGGAGAAGGCGATCGCCGAGGTGTGGTGCGAGGTGCTCGGCGTCGAACGGGTCGGCACGCACCAGGCATTCTTCGACGCCGGCGGCAACTCCCTCTCGCTGCTGCGGGTGCACCGCAGGCTGGCCGCCGGCGTGCGGGCCGACCTGCGCCTGGCGGACGTCTTCCGGCTGCCGACCATCGCCGCGCTCGCCGCGTTCGTCGACAGTGACGCGGGCGACGCGGGCGCGGACGGCGCCGTGGCCGAGGCGGCGCGCCGGGCGGGCCGCCGCCGCGCCGCCGCCGGAGCCCGGCGCCGGGAAGGCGGGCGCCGATGAGCGGGGACGGGAGGGCGCCGGAGCCGGACGGGACGATCGCCGTGATCTCGCTGGGCGGCCGCTTCCCCGGCGCCGATGGGGTCGAGGCGTTCTGGGACAACCTCGTGCGGTGCGAGGACTCCATCAGCCGCTTCTCCGCCGGGGAGCTCCTCGCCTCCGGACGCGACGACGCCTGGGTGCGCCATCCGCGGTTCGTCGGCGCGGAGGGCGTGCTCGGCGACATCGAGCTGTTCGACGCGGAGTTCTTCGGCTACCCGCCCCGCGAGGCCGCGATCATGGACCCCCAGCACCGGCTGTGCCTGGAGACGGCCTGGCACGTCTTCGACACCGCGGGCTACGACCCGGCGGCGACCGGGGCGGCGACCGGCGTGTTCCTCTCCGCGAGCCTGAGCTCGTACCTCATCCGCAACGTGCTGCCCGGCGGCGCCGCGCAGCGCCTCCTCGGCGGCTTCCCGCTGCTCATCCACAACGACAAGGACTTCCTGGCCACCACCGTGTCCCACAAGCTCGGCCTGACCGGGCCCAGTTACGCGGTCGGCTCGGCCTGCTCCTCCTCCCTCGTCGCGGTGCACCTGGCCTGCCAGAGCCTGCTCGCCCACGAGTGCGACATGGCGCTGGCCGGCGGCATCTCGCTCCAGGTCCCGCAGGGCCAGGGATACGTCTACGCCGAGGACGGCATCTACGCGCCGGACGGGCGCTGCGCGCCGTTCGACGCCGGCGCAGGGGGCACGGTGGGCGGCAGCGGTGTGGGACTCGTCCTGCTGAAACGATTCGCCGACGCGGTGCGCGACGGCGACCGCGTGCACGCGCTGATCCTCGGCTCGGCGGTGAACAACGACGGCGCGGACAAGGTGGGCTACACCGCGCCGAGCGTCACGGGCCAGAGCGCCGCCGTCGCCGAGGCGCTGGCCGTGGCCCGGATACCCGCCGACACCGTCGGCGCCCTGGAAGCACACGGAACCGGCACCCGGCTGGGCGACCCGGTCGAGGTCGAGGCGCTCACCCGCGCCTTCCGCGCCCAGACCGACCGCAGCGGCTACTGCGCGCTCGGTTCGGTGAAGGCCAACGTCGGGCACCTCGACGCGGCCGCCGGCGTCACCGGGCTGATCAAGGCCGTGCTCGCGGTGCGCGAAGGCGTCATCCCCGGCACCCCGCACTTCCGTTCGCCCAACCCCGCGATCGACTTCCCCCGCACCCCCTTCTACGTCAACGCCGACACCATCCCCTGGCCCGAGACCGCCCACCCCCGCCGGGCCGGCGTCAGCTCCTTCGGCATCGGCGGCACCAACGCCCACGTGGTCCTGGAGCAACCCCCGCCCCTGGCGTCCCGCGCCCCCGAAGCCGCGGCCGCCATGCCGCTGGTGGTCTCCGCCCGCAGCCGCGGGGCGCTGACGACCGCCCTCTCGGACCTCGCCGCCTGGACGTCGCGGCAACCGGCGCCACGCCTCACCGATCTGTCGGCCACCCTGGCCGGGCGCCGCGCCTTCCCCCACCGCGCCGCCGTGGTCTGCCACAGCCTGCCCGAGGCCGCGCGCCTGCTGACCGACGCGCCCGCCGAGGCCGCCCACCCGGGCAGGGCAACGGTGTTCCTCTTCCCCGGACAGGGCGCCGCGCTGCCGGGCAGCGGCCTGTACGACGGCGTACCGCGGTTCCGCGCCCACTTCGACGCGTGCGCGGCGGCGTTCGACGCGCTCGGCGCCGACGTGAGCGCCGCGCCGCGGCCGCAGGACACCGGGGCCGCGCAGCCCGCGCTGTTCGCCGTCGAATACGCCCTCGCCCGCACCCTGACGGACTGGGGACTGCGCCCCGCGGCGATGCTCGGCCACAGCCTCGGCGAGTACGTCGCGGCCACCCTGGCCGGGGTGCTGTCGCTGCCGGACGCGGCGACGCTCGTCCAGGCCCGCGCGGCGGCCCAGCACCGGCTGCCGCCCGGCCGCATGCTCGCGGTGCCGCTCACGGCGGACGCCCTGCGCCCGCTGCTGGACGGCGAACTGGAGATCACCGCGCTCAACGCCCCCGACCGCTGCGTGGTCGGCGGCCCGCCGGAGCCGGTGGAGGCCCTGGCCGCGCTGCTCGCCGGCCGGGGCGTGCACACCACAGTCCTGGCCACCGACCACGCCTTCCACTCGGCGGCCGTCGAACCGCTGCTCGACGACTTCCGGGCGGTCCTGGAACGCGTCGAACTGCGCCCGCCCCGGCTGCGCTACGTCTCCTCCCTCACCGGCGACTGGGCCGACGCGCGGGTGGCGTCCCCCGCCTACTGGCTGGAGCACATGCGCCGGCCCGTGCGCTTCGCCGACGCGCTGCGGCGCTGCCTGGACCTCGGCCCTGTGGCCCTGCTCGAAACCGGCCCGCCAGCCGGGCTGACCGCCCTCGCCCGCCGCGCATCCGGCTTCGACGACCGGCACCGCACGGTGCGCTGCCTGACGGCAGGCGATGAGGCGACCTCCCTGACGCGGGCGGTGGCCGAACTGTGGCGGGCCGGCTGCGACGTCGACTGGACGGAGTTCCACCGCCCCCACCGGCCCCGGCGGACCACGGTGCCGGGCTACCCCTTCCAGCGCGCCCGGCACTGGGTGGAGGCGACGCAGGACGGCACGCCTGCCGCCACCGGCCGGGCCGCCGCGCCGCACCGGCCGGCCGTGCCCGCCGACCGCACGTCGGCCGGGAGGGCGCCCGCCACGGCCGCCACGCGCCCGGCTCAGTCGGCTCCGGCCCTGCCGCACACGGACACCGGCACCACAGCCGCGCCGCCCCGGGCCGGCACGGCCCCCGACGGCATCCCCGCCGGTACCACCGGGGCCCTGGCCCCGACGCCTCCCGCCGGCCTCGCCGCCCCGGGCGCGGAACCTCCCGCCCTGGCGGACCTCGCCGCCGCCCTGCGCGCCGAACTCCGTACCGGTGCCGCCGGACCGCGCGGCATCGACGACCGGCCCGGGCTGCGTACGGGCCTGAACCGGCTGTGTGCCGCCCTCGCCCGCGACCACCTCGCCACCGGGCCCGGACCGGGCGGCGTCCTGCCGGAGTTCCGCCGGTTCGCCGACTTCCTGCGCACCATGGCCGGCGAAGCGCCCGCCGAGGCCGCCGACGCCGTCGCCGCGGAAGTCGTCGGCGCCCACCCGGACTTCGCCGGACTGGTGGAACTGCTCACGCACTGCGCCCGGGCCTACCCCCGCGCACTGTCCACCCCGGGCGCGGCGCTGGACGTCCTGTACCCGGCGGGCGACGGCGAACTGCTGCGCCGCACGCTGGGGGAGCGCACGGCCGACCACCGCGCGACCGGCCGGCTGACCGAGCTGACCGGGTCGCTGCTCGACCGGCTCGCGGCCGAGCGCGACGGTCCGCTGCGGGTCCTGGAGGTGGGCGCGGGGGAGGGCAACCTCACCCGGGCCCTCGTCGGCCGGGCGCCCGGCAGGCTCGAGTACCACGCCACCGACATCTCCCGGCTGTTCGTGACGCGGCTGGCTGAGGAGGCGGCCCGGCGCGGCCTGGACTTCGTCCGTACCCGCGTCCTGGACATCGCCCGCGACCCCGGCGGGCAGGGCTTCGCCGGCGAGCACTTCGACCTCGTATGCGGCCTCGACGTGGTGCACGCGACCGCCGACCTGCGGACCACCCTCGGCCACCTGCGGTCGCTGCTGGCCCCGGACGGCACCCTCGCCCTGATCGAGACCACCGCCCAGGACCCCTGGCTGACGATGATCTGGGGCCTGACGTCGGGCTGGTGGAGCTCCACCGACCGGCGCGTCCACGGCCCCCTGCTCGACGCGGACGGCTGGCAGGCGCTGCTGGACGGGCAGGACTTCCGGGCCACCGATGTGATCGTGCCCGCCACCGGCCCACGCGACGCGGCGCTCGTACTCGCCCGCCGGGCGGGCGAGCCGGCGACGCGGGACGTCGGCACCTGGTGCTACGCGCCTGGCTGGCGGCACGCCGCTCCGGCACCCGCCGCGGAGGTGGCGGGGGAGTGCCTGCTGTTCGGGGACGGCGAAGCGGCCAAGGCCGTGGCCGGCCGGCTGGAGGCCCTCGGCGTGGCGGTGACCACCGTCGGCGGCGCGGAGCCACCGACCCCGCGGGAGTACCGCGAACTCGTCGGCGACCACACCCGCCTGGCGGTCCACCTGTGGCCGCTGCACGACGCACGGCGCCGGGGCCGGGCCGCCTCGGCCGGCACCGTCCGCGCGGCGCAGAACGCGGGCCTGCACAGCCTGCTGCACCTCGCCCGGGCCTTCGGCGCGCGGGAGGAACGGCGACCCGTCCGGCTCGTCGCGGTGACCACCGGCGCGCAGGAGGTGCTCGGCGACGACCTGGCGCACCCCGAGCACGCCACCGTGGCCGCCGCCGCCAAGGTGATCCCCAGGGAGTACCCGTGGATCGCCTGCACCGCCATGGACGTACCCCCCGACATCGACGCCGACCACCTGGCCGGCCTCGTCGTCGCGGAACTGCGCACCGCCCGCGAGAGCACCGTCACCGCCTACCGGGGCCGGCGCCGCTTCACGCCCTGCCACACCCGCCAACCCCTGCCCCCGGTGGGGGAGTTTGCCGGCGTCCGGCCGCACGGCGTCTACGTGGTGTGCGGCGGCCTCGGCGGGATCGGGCTGCACCTGGCCGAGTACCTGGGCCGCACCCCCGCCACCGTGGTGCTGACCCACCGGCGGCCCTTCCCCGCCCCCGGGGAATGGGACGACCTGCCCGGCGGACACCCGGAAGCGGCCGTCGTCCGGCGGCTGCGCCGAATCACCGCCGCCGGCGGCACCGTCCTCGTGCGCCGGGCCGACATCACCGACCACCGCGCCATGAACGCGCTGGTGGCGGAGGTGGAACGCGACCACGGGCCCGTCCGCGGCGTGGTGCACGCGGCCGGGACCCCCGACACCGCCGGCATGATCCAGCGCCGCGACCGGGCCGCCACCGACGCCGCCGTCGCCGCCAAACTGACCGGCGCCCTCGTGCTCGACGAGGTCTTCGCGGGCCGGGAGCCCGACTTCCTCGTGCTGTGCTCCTCGATCGGCACGGTGCTGCACAAGCTGAAGTTCGGCGAGGTCGGCTACGTCGCGGGCAACGAGTTCCTCAACGCCTTCGCCGCCCACCGCGCCGCCCGGCGCCCCGGGCGTACCCTGTCGATCGCCTGGACCGACTGGCGGGAATCGGGCATGTGGGCCACCGCGCAGCGGCGGCTCACCGAGCGCTACGGCACCGGCGCGGACCTGCCCGTACGGCCCGGTGGCGACCTGCTCGGCGCCCTCACCCCAAGGGAAGGCGTCGAGCTGTTCGCCCGGCTGCTCGCCTCCGGCACCGGCCCGGGCGTGGTGATCTCCACCCAGGACCTGGACGAGCTGCTCGCCCGGCACGAGGCGTACACCACCGACGACCACCTCGCCGCCCTGCGCGAGCTGAGGATCAGCGGCTCGGACCGGGACCGCGCCCACCTGCCGACCCCCTACCGAGCCCCCACCACACCCACCGAGCGCCGCATCGCCGACTGGTTCCGCGACCTGCTCGGCTTCGACGAGGTCGGCGTCGCCGACGACTTCTTCGCCCTCGGCGGCGACTCGCTGCTCGCGCTGCGCCTGCTGGCCCAGCTGCGCGACGCCCACGGCGTGGAGATCCCGCTCGCCCGCATGTTCGCCGAGCCCACCGTGGCGGCGCTGGCCGCCGCCGTCGACCGGCCCGGCGGGCCGGACGGACCCACCGGCCAGGAAGAGGTGCTGCTATGACCGCGTCCAGCATCGCGGACCTCCTCACGGAGCTCAGCGGGCGACAGGTCACCCTCACCGTGGACGGCGACCGGCTCCGCTGCCGCGCCCCCCGCGGCACGCTCACCGACGAGCTGCTCGCGGTGATCCGCGCCCGCAGGGAGGAGCTGCTCGCCCACCTGCGCGCCGCCCACCGCATCCCGCGCCACGACGGGCCGGCACCGCTGTCCTTCGCGCAGGAACGGCTGTGGCTGCTCCACCAGTTCCACCCGGACGACAGCGCCTACAACATCCCGCTCGAGATCGCCCTGCACGGCCCGCTGCGGCCGGCCGCCCTGCGCGACGCCCTCGGCCAGGTGCTACGGCGGCACGAGGTGCTGCGCACCCGGTACGCCCTCAGCCGCGGCCGGCCGCGGCCCGTCGTCGAACCGTTCCGCACCCCGCCCCTGCCCCTCGCCGACCTCGGCGCGCTCCCCGAACCCCACCGGGGCGCCACCCTCACGCGCCTGGCCGCGCAGGAGGCCCGCCGGCCCTTCGCCCTGGCGACCGGGCCGGTGATCCGCGCCCTGCTCGTACGCCTGACCCCCACCGAACACCGGCTGCTGCTGACCCGGCACCACATCGCCAGCGACGGCTGGTCGCTGGACATCCTCCTGCGCGAACTGGGCGCCCTCTACCGCGCGCACACCACGGGCACCCCGGACGCCCTCGGCGAACTGCCGCTGCGCTACGGCGACTTCGCCGCCTGGCAGCGCGCGGAGGCCGCACGGCCCGCCCGCGCCGAACACCTGGCCCACCGGGTCCGGCAGCTCACCGGCGCCCCGCCGACGCTCGGCCTCCTCGGCCCGGCACCCGCCGAACCCGCGCACGCACCGGCCCGGGCCCTGCGCTCCAGGCTGCCGGGCGACCTCGTCGCGCGGGTGCGGACGCTGGGCGGCGGGGCCCGCACCACCGTGTTCTCCCTGCTGCTCGCCGCGTTCGGCTCGGCCCTGGCCGACCTGTCCGACCAGCGCGACCTGGTCGTCGGCGTGCCCGTGGCCGGCCGGCCACGCACCGAACTGGAACCGCTGATCGGCTGCTTCGCCGGCATCGTGCCCCTACGCCTGACGACGGACGGGACCACCACCCTGACCGGGCTCGCCACCCAGGCGCAGCGGCAGCTCCAGGACACGCTCGACGGGCCGGACGTCCCCTTCGAGCGGCTGGTGGAGGCGCTGCGGCCCGAGCGCACCCTCGCCGAGAACCCGCTGTTCGCGGTGTCGTTCGCCTTCCAGAACACCCCCCGCACCCCCGTGGACCTGCCCGGCCTGGACGTGCACGTGCTGCCCGCGCCGAGCGTGGCCCCCAAGTTCCCGCTCGCGCTGACCGCCACCGAACAGGCCGACGGCATCGGCCTGGAGCTGGAGTACGACCCGGCCCGGCTGGCGGAGCCGGCGGCAGCGGAGATCCTCACCCGGCTGCGGGACGTCCTCGCGGGCTCCGTCGCCGCACCGGGCGCCCCGGCCGAGAGCGTGCTGCGCCGGGCCGCCGCACGCCGCCTGCCCCGCCCCCGGCACGCGGAACGCGAAGGACGCGCGTGCCTGCACCGGCTCGTCGAGGAGGCGGCGGCCCGCCACCCCGACGCCGTCGCGGTGACCTGCCGGGGTGCCCAGCTCAGCTACCGGGCGCTGAACGCGCGCGCCGACCGGCTGGCGGCCGTACTGCGCTCCCACGGCGCCGGACCGGAACAGCTGGTGGGCCTGTGCCTGCCGGCCGGCCCGCAGTGGGTCGTCGGGGCCCTGGCCATCCTCAAGTCCGGCGCCGCCTACCTGCCCTTCGACCCCGGCGACCCGCCCGAGCGCCGCGCCGCCGTCGCCGCGGACGCCGGGCTGTCCCTCGTCGTCTCCGACACCGAACTGCCCCCCGCGCGGCGCATCGACGTCACCGCCACCCCCGCCGCGGACACCCCCGCGGCCACCGGCCGCCCGGCCCGGCCCGGCAACCTGGCCTACGCCGTCTACACCTCCGGCTCCACCGGGGGGCCCAAGGGCGTGCTCGTCACCCACGCCAACATCACCGGGCTGCTGGAGGCGTGCCGCGACGTCCTGCCGGCCTCGGACGGCCCCCGGACATGGGCGACGACCCACTCCCCGGCCTTCGACTTCTCCGTCTGGGAGGTGTGGGGCGCGCTGACCACCGGCGGCCGGCTCGTCATGGTCCCCCCGGACGTCGTCCGCGCCCCGGACGAGCTGTGGGACACCCTCCGCGACGAGCGCGTCGAGGTGGCCGGCCAGACCCCCAGCGCCTTCCACCACCTCATGCCCACCGCGGCGCGCGCGCCCGCGTCCGCACTGGAACTGGTGGTCCTCGGCGGTGAGGCCTGCGACCCGGCCCGGCTGGCCCCCTGGTGGGAGGCCATGGGTGACGAACGGCCCGCACTGGTCAACATGTACGGCATCACCGAGACCACGGTCCACGTCACCGCGCGCCGGCTCACCGCGGCCGACCGCACGGGAAGCCCCATCGGCGTGCCCGTGCCGGGAGCGCGCGCGGCCGTGCTCGACTCCCGCGGCCGCCCGGCCGGCCCCGGCGGGCAGGGCGAGCTGTTCATCGGCGGCGTCGGACTGGCCCGCGGCTACCTGGGACGGCCGGGCCTGACCGCCGACCGCTTCGTCCCCGACGACACCCCGGGCCGCACGGGCGCCCGCCGCTACCGCTCGGGCGACCTCGCCCGCGTGCTGCCCGACGGCGAACTGGCCTACCTGGGCCGCCGCGACGCCCAGGTGAAGCTGCGCGGATACCGCGTCGAGCCCGCCGAGACCGAGGCCGCCGCCCTCACCCATCCCGCCGTACGGGCCTGCGTGGTCGTGCCCCACGCCGACGGCGACCGGCGGTACCTGGTGGCGTACACCGTCCTCGACGGCCCGTGCGAGGCCGCCGGGCTCCGCGCCTACCTGGCCGAACGGCTGCCCCGGTACCTGGTCCCCGCCGTGGTCGTCCCCCTCGGGGAGATCCCGCTCACCCGCAACGGCAAACTCGACCTCGCGGCCCTGCCCGACCCCGCGACCACCCGCGGCCCCCGCCCGGACCGCCAGCGCCCGCGCACCGCCACCGAGCGCACCCTCGCCCGCCTCCTGGCCGCGCTGCTCAAGACGGAGCCGGAGACCATCGGCGTGCACGACAACCTCTTCGACCTGGGCGGCGACTCGCTGATGGTCACCCAGTTCCACTCCCGGGTCGTCGAGGAGTTCGACGTCGACCTGCCCGTGCGCCGCGTCTACCAGGCCCTCGACATCGCCGCGCTCGCCGCGACCGTGGAGGACTTCCGCCGCCGCGCCGAGCGGGAGGCGATCCTCAGCGCCCTGACCGAGGCCGAGTCGATGGAGCTCGCGACGCCGCCGCAGGAAGGGGAGCCATGCCCTCGCCCCGAGTGAGCCCCGCCACCGGCATCGTGGAGATCGCCCGCCGGCACGCCGCGCTGACCCCGGACCGTCCCGCGTACGCGTTCCTGCCCGACGGCGAGACGGAGACCGTCCGCTTCACCTTCGCCGGCATCGACCTGCGGGCCCGCGCCGTGGCGGCCGCCCTCCAAGGCCGCGGCCTCGCCGGCGAACGCGTCCTCGTCGCCTACCCGTCGGGCCCGCAGTACGTGCAGTCCTTCCTGGGCTGCCTGTACGCGGGCGCCATCGCCGTCCCCTGCGACGAGCCCCGCTCCGGACCCGGCGCCGAGCGGCTGGCCGGCATCCGGGCCGACGCCCGGCCCGCCCTGGCCCTCGCGGCCGGCGGCACGGGCCTGGCGGGCCTGCCCAGCCTCGACGCCGCCGACGTGCCCGACTCCGCAGCCGACGCGTGGACCGACCCCGGGACGGACCCGGCGGACCTGGCCTTCCTGCAGTACACCTCCGGCTCCACCCGCCGGCCCCGCGGCGTCATGGTCGACCACGGCAACCTGCTGGCCAACGAGCGGTGCATCGCGGAGGCATGCGGCCACGACCGCGACTCCACCTTCGTGGGCTGGGTGCCGTTCTTCCACGACATGGGCCTGGTCGCCAACCTGCTGCAACCTCTGTACCTCGGCTCCCTGTCGGTCCTGATGCCGCCGATGGCCTTCCTCCAGCGCCCGGGCCGCTGGCTGCGCGCCGTCAGCCGGTACCGCGCGCACACCAGCGGCGGCCCCAACTTCGCCTACGACCTGTGCGCCGAACGCGTCGACGCCGCCGAGCGCGCGGAACTGGATCTGTCGTCCTGGCGGGTCGCCTACAACGGCGCCGAACCCGTCCGGGCGGACACCCTGCGGCGATTCGCCGACAGCTTCGCCCCGCAAGGCTTCCGGGCCGGCGCCCACTTCCCCAGCTACGGGCTGGCCGAGGCCACCCTCCTCGTCGCCACCGGCCCCAAGGACCGGCCCCCGCCCACCCTCACCGCCGACCCCGCCGCCCTGCGCGCCGGTCACGTACGCCCTGCCCCCGACGGCGCGGCCGGCCCGGAACTCGTCGGCAACGGCACCGCCCGCCCCGGCACCGAGCTGTGCGTCGTCGACCCCGCCACCGCGACGCCCTGCCCCGACGGGCGGGTCGGCGAGATCTGGGTGCGCGGCCCCGGCGTCGCACGCGGCTACTGGGACCGCCCGGCGGAGTCGCGACGGCTGCTCAACGCGCGCTTGCAGAGTGGGGTCGGCCCGTACCTGCGGACCGGCGATCTGGGCGCCCTGTACGACGGCGAACTGTTCATCACCGGCCGCCACAAGGACCTCATCGTCATCCGCGGCCAGAACCACTACCCGCACGACCTCGAACGCACGGCCGAGCAGGCCGCCCCGGCGCTGCGCCCCACCTGCACCGCCGCGTTCACCGTGGCCGAGGGCGGCGAGGAACGGCTGGTCCTGTGCTGTGAGCTGACCTCCTACCGCGCCCCCGGCCTGCCCGCGATCGCCGAGGCGGTCCGCGCGGCGATCGCCGCCCGGCACGGCGTCGCCCTGCACGCGCTCGTGGTGCTGCGCCGCGGCGGCACCGCCAAGACCACCAGCGGCAAAATACGGCGCCGGCACTGCCGCGCGGCCTACCTGGACGGGACGCTGCGCGTGCACGGCGAGATCCGCCCGGCCGCCCGGCACGCCGACGACGCGCTGCCGGTGACCACCGACCCGGAGCTGCTCGCCACGGCGCTGCGCGACAGCGCCGCCGCCCGGGCCGGTCTGTCCGGCGACCCGCCCGCGCTGGACGAGCCGGTGAGCGCCCTCGCCCTCGACTCCCTCGCCGCCCTGCACCTGCACCACCGCATCCAGGCCGCCTACGACGTCACCCTGCCCACCACCGCACTCCTCGGAGACCTGACCTACCGTCAACTCGCCGAGCTGACGCTCACCGCCCCCGCCACCGGCGAGCGCGCCCGTCCCGCCCCGGCCGACAGCGCGGGCCAGTGGCTGCCGCTGACCCACGGACAGCGCGCCCTGTGGTTCGAACAAGCCCTCGCCCCGCACGCGGCCGCCTACCACCTCGTCCGCGCGCTCACCCTGCACGGCCCGCTCGACGAGACGGCGCTGGCCCGGGCCGTCGACCGCGTCGTCGGCCGGCACCCCGCGCTCCGCACCCGCTTCGCCCTGCGCGACGGCGCACCCGTATGCCGCACCGAACCGGACGGACCACGGCTGGACGTGCTCGACGCCACCGGCATCCCGGAGGAGGAGTTCCTGGACCAGCTGGCCGAGGCCGGCGAGCGCCCCTTCGACCTGCTCGCCGCCGGCCCGCCCGTACGGCTGACGCTCTACCGGCGGGACGGCCACCACGTCCTGCTGCTCGCCGCCCACCACCTCGTCGCCGACTTCTGGTCGCTCGTCGTCCTCCTGCGCGACCTCGCCCGCGCCCACGCCGGAGCGGACCTGCCGCCGGACGCCCCCGGACAGAGCGAACTGCTAGCCGCCGAGCGCGAGTTCGACGAAACGGCCACGGACCGGGCCTGGGCGCACTGGTCACAGGCGCTCGCCGACGCACCGCCCGCCCTCGACCTGCCCACCGACTTCCCCCGGCCCGCCGTACGCCGGTTCGCCGGCGCCACCCACACCTTCTCCCTGCCCGCCGACCTCACCGCACGGCTGACCGCGCTCGCCCGGCAGCGGCACACCACCCTCTTCACCACCCTCCTCGCCGGCTACCAGGTGCTGCTCCACCGGCTCACCGGCCGGCGCGACATCGTCGTGGGCTCCCTGCTCGCCCGGCGCGAGAACCCCGGCACGGCGGACGCGGTGGGCTATCTGGTGAACCCGCTGCCGCTGCGCTCCACCCACGGGCCCGGGGAGCCCTTCGCGGCGCTGCTGGACCGGACCCGGCAGACCGTACGGGCAGCGGTGGAACACGGCGGCTACCCCTTCGGCCCACTGGTCTCCCGGCTCGCACCGGACCGCACCCCGGACAGGGCACCGCTCGTACAGAGCCTCTTCGTGCTCCAGCGCGAGTACGGCGAACAGGCCGACGGCTTCCGCTCCCTCGCCCTGGGCGTCGCCGGCCGGCTGCGCCTGGGCGGCCTCGACCTGGAGGCGGTGCCGCTGCCGCGCCGGTGGTCCCAGCTCGACCTCTCCCTCAGCATGGCCGAGACCGCCGACGGCCTGACGGGGGTGTGGGAGTACCGCACCGACCTGTTCACCGAGGCCACCGTCGCCGAGCTGGGCCGGGCACTGACCGCTGTACTGCGGGCGGTCACCGAGGACCCGCACCTCCCCGTCGACGCCATCGGCCTGACCCCGGCCGGCGAACCGGCCGGGGCCGGACACACGAGCGGGCCCGTCGTGCCGCGGCCAGCGCTCTCCCTGCACGGCCTGGCCGCCGCCACGGCCCGGCGCCACCCGGAGCGGACGGCGGTCGTCGCCCCCGCCCCCGACGGCACCGCACACCACCTCAGCCACGGCGCCCTGCACCGGAAGGCCACCACCCTCGCCGCCCGGCTGCGCCGGCTGGGCGTCCGCCCCGAACAGCCCGTCGCCGTACTCGTCGAACGCGGGCCCTACCTCCCCCTCGCCTACCTCGGCGTCCTGCACGCCGGAGCCACCGTGCTGCCCCTGGACCCCGAGGACCCGCCCCGCAGGCTGGCCGGGACGATCGCCTCCGCCGGGGCGGACCTCGTCCTGACCGACGCGGCGTCAGCCGACCGGGCGGAAGGACTCGGCGCGCGCGTACTGCGGGTGCGCGACGGCATCGACGGAACCGAACGCCTCTCCGTGGACGTACACCCCGAGCAGGCCGCCTATCTCCTCTACACCTCCGGCTCGACCGGCACCCCCAAGGGCGTGCTCGTCCCGCACCGGGCGATCGTCAACCGCGTCCTGTGGATGCAGGAGACCTACCGACTGGGGCCCGGGGAGCGGGTGCTGCACAAGACACCGGTGACCTTCGACGTCTCGATGTGGGAACTGCTGTGGCCACCGGCCGCCGGCGGCACCTCGGTCCAGGCCCGCCCCGGCGGCCACCGCGACCCCGCGTACCTGGTGCGGTTGATCGACCGCGAGGCCGTCTCCACCGCGCACTTCGTGCCGTCGGTGCTCACCCCCTTCCTCACCGAAGCGGCCCGGGCCGGTACCCGGCTGCCCGCCCTGCGCCGCGTGGTGTGCAGCGGCGAGGCGCTCCCGGCGCGGGCGGTGAGCCGCGCCGCGGAGCTGCTGGACGCCGCCCTGCACAATCTGTACGGGCCGACCGAGGCCGCCGTGGACGTCACCGCCTGGCGGTGCCACCCCACGGAGCCGGGGCCGGTGCCGATCGGCCTGCCCATCGCCAACACCACCGCCGAGGTCCTGGACGACCGGCTGCGGCCCCTGCCCCGGCCGGTGCCCGGCGAGCTGTACCTGGGCGGCGCCTGCCTGGCCCGCGGCTACCACGGCGACCCGGCCCTGACCGCCGCCCGCTTCCTGCCCGCCGCCGGCGGCGGGCGCCGCTACCGCACCGGTGACCTCGTCCGCCGCCGGACCGACGGGGCACTGGAGTTCCGCGGCCGCACCGACGACCAGGTCAAGATCGGCGGCGTCAGGGTCGAGCCCGGCGAGGTCGCCGAGGCCCTGCGCGCGCTGCCCGGCGTCGCCGACGCCGCCGTCACCCCGCACGACGGGCGCCTCGCGGCCTACGTGGTCACGCGGGAGGACGCCGCCGGCCGGCACCCGTCGCCGCGATCCCTGCGCGACGCGCTGCGCGAGCGACTGCCCGCCGCCCTGGTGCCCGCCGTCGTCCTCCCGGTGGAGCGGCTGCCGGTCACCGCCGCCGGCAAGCTCGACCGCCGCGCGCTGCCCCGCCCCACCGCGCCGCCCGCGGCCGCCGGGGAGCCGCCGCGCACCGCTACCGAGCGTCTCCTGGCCCGGGTGTGGGGCGAGCGTCTGGGGCGCCCGGACATCGGCGTGGACCAGGACTTCTTCTCCCTGGGCGGTGACTCCGTGCAGGCGATCGGGGTGGTCGCGGACTGCCGCGCCGCCGGCCTGCCCGTGACCGTCACCGACCTGCTCCGGCTGCCGACCGTGCGCGCCCTCGCGGCCCATCTGCGGGACAGCGGAGGGCCGGAGAGCACGGCCGAGGACATGGTGACCGAGCCGTTCGCGCTGTGCCCGCAGGCCGCGGGGGTGCCGGGGCTGGAGGACGCCTACCCGGTGTCGATGGCCCAGCGGGCGCTGCTCTTCCACCGTGACCACCACCCCGGCTACGAGGTGTACGTCACCTCCGTCGCCGTCTCGCTGCCCCTGCGGCGGGCGCTGCTCGCCGAAGCGGTGGACCGGGTGGCCGACCGCCACCCCTACCTGCGCTCGTCGTTCGACCTCGTGACCTACCCCGAGCCCACCCAGCTCGTACGGTCCGGGCTGAAGCTGCCGCTCGAGATACGCGACATGCCGCCACCGGCCGGCTTCGACGCATGGCTGCGGGCCGAGCGCATCCGCCCCTTCGACGTCGCCACCGGCCCCCTGGCACGCTTCACCGCACACGACGCGGGAGCCGGATTCCGGCTCACGCTGAGCAGCTTCGCCCTCGACGGCTGGTGCGTGGCGATCGTGCTGACCGAAGTCCTGACGCACTACTGGTCGGCGCTGCGCGGCGAACGGCACGAACCCCGGGCGCCCCTCACCTCCTACCGTGAGTTCGTCGCCCTGGAGCGGGCCGCCCAGCGCGACCCGGCACACCGCGCGTTCTGGCGGGCGGAGCTGGCCGGCGCCCGCCCCAGCCGCCTGCCCCGCCGCCCCGTCCCGCCGCCCGGGCCGGACGGAATCCGCCAGCACCGCCACGTGGTCCCCGTCGAGACCACGGTGAGCGAGGGCCTGTCGGCGCTCGCGGCCGAACTCGGCGTCGGGCTCAAGCACGTCCTGCTCGGCGTCCACCTCCGCGTCGTCCGGGCCCTGTCCGGCACCGCCGACGTCATCACCGGGCTCGAGACCAACGGCCGTCCGGAACGGCACGACGGCGACCGGATGGTGGGGGTGTTCAACAACATCCTGCCGCTGCGGCAGCGCGTGGACGGCGGAACCTGGGCGGACCTGGCACGCGCGGCCCACACCGCCGAGGCACGCACCGGGCGGTACCGCCGCTACCCGCTCGCCCAGGCACAGCGCGACCTCGGGGCGGCCGCACTCTTCGACACCCTCTTCGTCTACACCCACTTCCGCCTCTACCGCGAACTGGCGGGCCGGGACGGCATGGTGGTCTCCGACCTGCGGGCCCCCGACCAGACGTACGTGCCGCTCACCGCGCACTTCAACGTCGACGCCACGGACGGCGGCGGGCTGCGCCTGCTGCTGGAGTCCGACCCCCGGGAACTCCCCGCCCCCCAGGCCGAGGAGATCGCGGCGTACTACCGCCGCGCCCTGCGCGCCGCCGCCACCACGCCGCACCGGCCGTACCGCGACACCCCGCTGACGGACCACGCCGGCCCCCCGGCGGCCGCGGACGTCGCGGACGAATCCGTGCACGCGCTGTTCGCGGCGTGCGCCCGGCGCGCCCCGGACCGGATCGCGGTCCGCGACGAGGCCGGACAGACCGGCTACGGCGCCCTCGCCCACCGCGCCGCCCGCCTCGCCGCGACGCTGCGGAACGCCGGCGCGGGCCCCGAGACCGTCATCGGACTGTGGGCACGGCGCCGCACCGACACCGTCGTGGCGCTGCTCGCGATCCTCCACGCCGGAGCCGCCTGCCTCCCGCTCGATCCCTCCCACCCGCCGGAGCGGCACCGCCAGGTGCTGGCGGAGGCCGGCGGGCGGCTGCTCGTCCTGCCGGCCGACCTGGACACCCCCTTACGGGCGTGCGGCCTGCCCGTCGTGGCCCCCGACGACCTCGGCGAACCGGTCCCTCCCGCACGGGTCCACCCCGAGAGCCTGGCCTCGGTGATGGCCACGTCCGGCTCCACCGGCACGCCCAAGGTCATCGGTGTTCCGCACCGCGCGTTGGTGAACTACCTGCACTGGGCGGCCCGTTCCTACGGCATCGACGAGGAGACGGAATCACCCGTGCACTCCTCCCTGGCGTTCGACCTGACGGTCACCGCGCTGCTGGCACCGCTGGTCGCCGGCGGAAGGGTGCGGCTGGTCGCCTCCGACGATCCCGGCGCGCTCGGCGAGACGCTGGCGGACGGCCACCACACCCTGCTCAAGATCACCCCCGCGCACCTCGCCGCGCTCGGCCACCAGCTGACCCGGCCGACGCACCTGCGCACCGTCGTGGTGGGCGGCGAGCCCCTGCACGCCGGTCACGTGCGCGCCCTGCGTACCGTCGCGCCCGGCGCGACGCTCGTGAATGAGTACGGGCCCACCGAGACCACGGTCGGCTGCTGCGCCCACCGGGTCGAAGGCGACCCCGGCGACGCACCGATACCGGTCGGCCGGCCCATCGGCGGACTCAGCGCCTGCGTCGTCGAGGACGGGGTGCGGGCACCGGCAGGGGTGCTCGGCGAGCTGTACGTCGGCGGTGCCGGCGTCACCCGGGGATACCTGGGCAGGCCGGCGGCCACCGCGGCCGCCTACGTGCCCGATCCGGCAGGCCACGGCGCCCGCCGGTACCGCACCGGCGACCTCGCCCGCCACCTGCCGGACGGCGGGCTGCTCCTGGCGGGGCGCGCCGACCGGCAGGTGAAGATCCGCGGCCACCGGGTCGAACCGGGCGAGGTCGAGCAGGCGCTCACCGCGCACCGCGGGGTGCGCGAGGCGGCCGTGGTGGCCCGTGCCGCGCCGGGCGGCGGGCGCCGGCTGGTCGCGTACTGGGTGCCCGCCGAGCCGGCCGCGCCCCCGGCCGCCGGCGAGCTGACCGCGGCGCTGGCCGCCCGGCTGCCCGCGTACGCGGTCCCCGCCGAGCTGGTGCGGCTCGCGGCCCTGCCCGTCACGGCGGGCGGCAAGGTCGACCACGCCAGGCTGCCGGACCCGGCCCGGCCCGCGACCGGGCGGGCACGGCGGCTGGCCGAGCTGCTGGACCGGGTCGAGCAACTGTCCGACGCCGAGGCCGCCGCGGCCCTGCGGCACGGCACCGCACGCGGATCCGTCCAGGGATGCGCACCAGGAGGTGACGATGTCCGAGCATGACGAACGCATCGGCAGGCTCTCCCCGGCCCAGCGTGCCCTGCTGGACCGCTGGGTCACCGAAGACCTCGCCGAGGCCGAGGCCGACCCCGACGCCGACACCTACGCCGGCGACGACGCGTACCCGGCGGCGGCGAGGCCCGCCCACCGCCCGCCGGGCACCGGGGCGGAGCGCGTCCTGGCCGCCGTCTGGCAGGAGGTGCTCGAGGCCGACCGGGTCGGCCTCGACGACGACTACTTCGCGCTGGGCGGCGACTCCATCCACGCCATCGTGATCGTCGCCAAGGCCCGCCAGGCGGGCCTTGGCGTCGAGGCCCAGGACCTCTTCGAGGCACGCACCCTCGCCGAAGTGGCCGCACGGGCCACGGAGGTGAGCGGACCCACGGCCGCCGACCCCGCCCCCGCGGGCCCGCGGACCGAACACCGGCTGACCCCCATGCAGCAGGGCATGCTCTACCACTCCGCCGGCGGCAGCACCCCCGGCGCCTATGTGGTGCAGGTCTGCTGCCGGCTGACGGGAGAGCTGGACGAGAACGCGTTCCACGACGCCTGGCAGGCCGTGGTGAGCGCCAACCCGGCGCTGTGCGCGGCCTTCCGCTGGGCGGACCGGCCCCTGCCCGTCCAGGTGGTGGACCCCGCCGCCCGCATCCCCCTGGAGAGCGCCGACTGGCGGCAGCGGACCCCGGCCGAGCGTGCCGGGGACTTCGACCGCTTCCTCGACGCGGACCGCGAACGGGGATTCGACCTCACCCACGCCCCGCTCGCCCGCCTCGCCCTCTTCCGGGAGGACGAGCACGCGTACCGCTGCGTATGGACCCACCACCACCTCGTCCTCGACGGCTGGTCACAGCAACTGGTCCTGCGCGACGTCCTCGAGTGCTACGCCCGGCTGCGCGCCGGCCGAGCCGCCGCACCGCCCCGGCGACCGCCCTTCTCCGACTACCTGGACCGCCTGGCGGGGCGGGAAGGCGCCGACGAGGCGTACTGGCGGCGCGCACTCGCCGGCGTACCCGGCCCCTCCCGCGTCGCGGGGCCCGGCTGCCGGGACGGCCAGGTCGTCGCCGTACGCCGCGCCGAGCGGGAACACCGCCTGACCGTGGCCACCGGCGAGGCGCTGACCGCCTTCTGCCGCCGGCACGGGCTGACCCCGGCCGCCGTGCTGCACGGCGGCTGGGCCACGCTGCTGGCCGCCCACTGCGGACAGGACGACGTGGTGTTCGGCACCACCCTCGCCGGACGCCCCGCCGACCTGCCGGGAGTGACCGAATGCGTCGGGCTGTTCATCAACACCCTTCCCCTGCGGGTACGCTGCGGGGCCACCACGAGCACGCTGCAATGGCTCCACGGGCTCCAGCGCGACCTGACGGAGCTGCGGGCCCACGAACACGTGCCGCTCAGCCGCGTCGAGCGGGGGCTGGGCCTGGGCTGGGGCGACGGACTCTTCGACAGCATCCTCGTCGTCGAGAACTTCCCCGCCTGGGTCGCCGACGGCCATCTGGCGGGCGGACTGCGGGTGGAGCGCCCCACCGCCCTCGTCGACGAGGGCTACCCGCTGGTCCTGGAGGCCACCGTGGGCGGCAGCCCGGCGCTGCGCGCCCGCTACGACCCGCACCGTGTCGACGGCCACCGGCTCCAGGCGCGGCTCGCCGCCTTCGACGACTACCTCCAGCTGGTGACCGGCGACCCCGGCCGCCCGCTGCCGGCCCTGCGCGCCGAACTGGCGCGCGGCCACGCACGACGGGACGACACGGCACGCGGCCGGCGCCGCGAGGAGGACCGCACCCGCCTGGCCCTCGCCCGGCGACAGACGACTGAGGGAGAGACACCGTGACACTGATCGTGGTGACCGGAGCCGGCGGCTTCATCGGCTCCCACCTGGTACGGCGCCTCGCCCGGGAGGGGCACCGGGTCCGCGGCGTCGACCTGGTGCACCCGCACTACGAACCCACCGCCGCCGCCGAATTCGTCATCGCCGACCTGCGCGACGCCGCCCGCGCGGCGGAAGCCGTCGCCGGCGCGGACACCGTCTTCGCGCTCGCCGCCAACATGGGCGGCATCGGCTGGACCCACACCGCCCCCGCCGAGATCCTCCACGACAACCTGCTGATCTCCGCCAACACCATCGAGGCCTGCCGGGCGGCCGGCGTGCGCACCACCGTCTACTCCTCCTCGGCCTGCGTCTACCCCGGCTCCCTGCAACGCGAGCCCGACGCCGCCCCGCTGGCCGAGGAGCCGGTCTTCCCCGCCGAGCCCGACATGGAATACGGCTGGGAGAAGCTCACCACCGAAATCCTGTGCCGCGCCTACCGCCTGAGCCACGGCACGGACATCAAGATTGCCCGGCTGCACGCCATCTACGGACCCGTGGGCACCTTCGACGGACCGCGGGCCAAATCGCTGTCCATGCTCTGCGGCAAGATCGCCCGCCTGCCCGGGAACGAGGGCGAGATCGAGGTGTGGGGGGACGGGACCCAGACCCGCTCCTACTGCTACATCGACGACTGCGTCGAGGGACTGATCCGGCTCTCCCGCTCCGACGTGAGCGAGCCCGTCAACCTCGGCTCCGAAGAACGCGTCGACATCGCCACCCTCGTGGAACGCATCGCCGAGGTCGCCGGGAAGAAGGTGCGGTGCGCCTTCGCCCCCGACCGCCCCGTCGGACCGCGCGGCCGCAGCTCGGACAACACCCGCTGCCGCCGGCTCCTCGGCTGGGCACCGGAAACCTCCCTCGCGGACGGCCTGGCCCGCACCTACCCGTGGATCGAGCGACAGGTCAAGGCCGCGTCCGGGAGCCTCGATGGCTGAGCGCGAACCGGTCAGGGACCTCGGTCGGCTCCTGCTCGGCCACGCCGCCCGCTACCGGGGCCGCGAACTGCAGGACGTCGCCACCCGGGCGCTGCGCGCCCCCGACGGGCAGCACGCCTGGGTGGTGTCCGTCGTCAACGCCAGCCTGCGCGCCCGCCAGGCGCTGGACCACGCCCTGCGCCTGGAACCGCGCCGCAGGATCTCCCGGCTGCGCTTCCCGTTCTCCGGCGCCCACCACGCCGCCGCCCCGCCCAGGACGCTGTCCCTGCTGTGCCCCACGCGCGAGCGCGTCGGCAACGTCGAACGCTTCCTGGACAGCGTCGCCCGCACCGCGGCCGCACCCGGACGGGTGGAGGCCCTGTTCTACGTCGACTCCGACGACCCCGAACTGGCCGCCTACCAGGACCTGTTCGAACGGGCCCGCTGGCGCTTCGGCCGCATCGGCCGGTGCGCCCTGCACGTCGGCGATCCCGTCGGCGTACCCCACGCCTGGAACCACCTCGCCGCCCACGCGAGCGGCGACGCCCTGATGATGGCCAACGACGACCAGCTCTACATCGACTACGGCTGGGACGCCCGCCTCGACACCCGCATCACCGAGCTCACCGCCCTGCACCCCGACGGCGTGCTGTGCCTGTACTTCGACGACGGCCAGTACCCCGAAGGGGCCTGCGACTTCCCGATCCTGACCAGGCCCTGGTACGACACGCTCGGCTACTTCACCCCCACGATCTTCCAGCAGTGGGAGGTCGAGAAATGGGTCTTCGACATCGCCGACCGGCTGCGCCGGCTGTACCCCGTACCCGGCGTCCTCGTCGAACACCGGCACTACCAGGACTACAAGGCCCCCTTCGACGCCACCTACCAGCGCCACCGCATGACACGGGAGAAGTCCTTCGCCGACCACGCGCTGTTCCTGCGCACCGAGCGCAGCCGCATCGAGGAGACCGACAAACTGCGCGCCGTCATCGCGGCCGCGCCCCGGCGGGACGCCCCGTCCGCGGCCGTGCACGACGCGGGCGCGTTCTGGTTCACCGACGTCCTGCGCGACAACCACGCCAAGCTGCTGGCCGAAGCCGAGGACGCGGCCGTCGCCGAGAACGCGCCGGACGGCGCCGTCCTGTTCGCCGACGGCGCCTGGACCACCGCCGCGTACCAGACGTTCCCCCTCGCCACCGGCCTGATCGACGCGATCCCCGAGGCCACCGGCGCCGAGGGCCGGGCCGAGCTGATCGTGCTGCCGCCCGGCGGCACGCGGCACACCGCCGCCCCACCCGGCGGCGACACCCTGCGCGTCCTGTTCGGCCTGCGGGTGCCGGCCGGCGGCCACGTCAGCCTCCACGACCGGCCGGTGCCCTGGGACACCGGACAGTGCCTTGTCCACGACGCCGCCGCGCCGGGCACCCTGCGCAACGACGGCACCCGGCCCCTGCTGGCGCTCACCTTCGTGGTGCCCCGGCCCGCGGCGGGGGAGTGAGGGACCATGTGCGGCATCGTCGCGATCTTCTCCGCCGACGGCGGACTCGACCCGGCCGACCTGAACGCGCCGATGGCCGACCTGCGCCCCCGAGGCCCCGACGGGGAGGGCACCTGGGTGTCGCCCACGGGCCGCGCCGCCCTGGGCCACACCCGGCTGGCCGTGATCGCCCCCGCCTCCGGGCACCAGCCCATCGCCGGCCCACGGGGGGCGGTGCGGCTGGTCGTCAACGGCGAGTTCTACGACTACCGGGCCATCCGCCGCGAACTCCGCGCCGAAGGCTGTCGCTTCCGCACCGCAAGCGACAGCGAGATCGCCCTCCACCTCTACCTGAGGGACGGCCACCGGGCGCTCGAGCGGCTGCGCGGGGAGTTCGCGTTCGTCCTGTGGGACGAACGCCGCGGCACCCTCTTCGCCGCCCGCGACCGGTTCGGGGTCAAACCCCTCTACTACACCGAGCACGCCGGCCGCCTCCACCTGGCCTCGGAGATCAAGGCGCTGCTCTCCTGCGGCGCCGACGCCCGCTGGGACACCGCGTCCTTCGCGGCCCACCTGCAACTGGGCCTGCCCGCCGACCGCACCCTCCTCGCCGGCGTCCGCCAGCTCCCGCCCGGCTGCTACCTGGAGGCCGACGCCCGCGGCACGCGCGTGCGCCCGTACTGGGACCTCGACTACCCGCCCACCGCCGAACTTCCCCCCGCCGGCGGCCCCGGGCAGCTGGAGGAGCACCTGGGCGCCGTACGCGAACAGGTCGACGAGGCCGTACGGCTGCGGACGGTCGCCGACGTGCCCGTCGCCTGCCACCTCAGCGGCGGCCTCGACTCCTCCACCATCGCCGCCTCGGCCGCCCGCCACACTCGCCTCACCGCCTTCACCGTCGCCTTCGACGACCCCGCCTTCGACGAGAGCGCCATCGCCCGGCGCACCGCCGCCCGGCTGGGCATCGCCCACCGCGAGATCGCCTGCCGCCGCGACCGGTTCGCCGACCAGCTGGCCCCCACCGTCCGCGCCGGCGAGATGGTGCAGGAGAACTCCCACGGCATCGCCCGCTACCTGCACAGCGCCCACATCAAGAAAGAGGGCTTCACCGTCGTCCTCGCGGGCGAGGGCGGCGACGAGGTGTTCGTCGGCTACCCCCAGTCCCGCAAGGACCTGGCCCTGAGCCTGTCCGCCGGCGCCCGCGCCCGCGCCGCCACCGGCTACGCCCGCCTGGCCGGCCAGGGCCTGCCGCCGTACCTGTGCGCGCTGCTGGGCACCCTGGGGTTCCTGCCGGGCTGGATCGTGGACCGCCACCTGAAGGTCACCCAGCCCGTCACGGCCCTGCTGCGCCCCGACTTCGCCGCCGAGCTGGCGGCGGCCGACGCCGCCACGCCCCTCCTCGACGCCGGGGCCGGGCAGCTCGCCGGGCGCGCCCCGGTGCACCAGTCGGGCTACCTGTTCGCCAAGAGCTGGCTGCCGGGCTACCTGCTCGCCGCCGAACGACTGGACTCCGCCCAGGCCGTCGAGGTCCGCCTGCCCTTCTTCGACCACCACCTCTTCGACGTGGTCCGGCGCACCCCCCTGGCCTGGTACGACAAGGACGGCGCCGGCAAGTACCCGCTGCGCGCCGCGATGCGCGACCGGCTGCCCCGCGAGGTCACCGAGGGACAAAAGCGGGGCTTCTTCGCACCCCCCATGGTCGACGACGACGCCATGCTCGCCGGCCTGCGCGCCCTGACCGAGGAGCCGGTCCTGAAGGACAGCCCCTTCTTCGACCCGCACGCCGTCCGCACCCTGCTGGACCGGCTGGCCACGGCGCCCGCCGCGCGCCGGGCCGGCAGCGAACGCCTGCTGCAACTCGTCGCGAGCACCTGCGCGCTGGCCGGCGCCTTCGGCCTGAGCGCGGGCGCGCCCGCGCACCTGACCCCGAGCCACCGCGGGCTGGGAGGCCACCCACGTGTCTGACATCGATTCCGGCGCCGTCCCCGAGGACGACCTGGCGGCCAGGATCGCCGCCCTGCCCGCCGAACGCCGCGCGGCGTTCGAGGCCATCCTGCGCCGCACGGGCCCAGGGCACCGCCCGCACACCGGCATCCGCCGCCACGGCGACGCCCTGCCACCGCCCTCCTTCGGCCAGGAACGCATGTGGCTGCTCGCCGACCTCATGCCCGCCGCCTACAACTACGCCACCGCCCTGCGGCTCCGCGGGGAACTGGCCGTCCCCGCCCTGCGCGGCGCGCTGCGCGCCATCGTGCGCCGCCACGAAGCGCTGCGCACCACCTTCCGCCTGGACGGCGACCGCCTCACCCAGGTCGTACACCCCCCGGCGGACGTACCGGTACGCCTGGTCGACCTGACCGGCCCGGCCCCCGACACCGGGCGGCTGATGCGCGAGGAGGCCCGCCGGCCCTTCGACCTGGAGCACGGCCCCCTGCTGCGGGTGACCCTCTTCCGGCTGGGCGCGCGGGAGCACATCGCGCTGCTGGCCATCCACCACGCCGTCACCGACGGCTGGTCCAACGGCGTCCTGATGGAGGAACTCGCCGCCGGCTACCGGGACCTGCGCGCCGGACGGCCCGAACGCACCGCCCCGCCCGCCGTCCAGTACGGCGACTACGCGCGCTGGCAGCGCGAGCGCATGGACGGCCCCGAGCTCACGGCCCTGACGGACTTCTGGTCCGACGCCGTGCGCGACCTGCCCCGGACGGCCCTGCCCACCGACCACCCCCGCTCCGCCGCCCGCCGCGGCGAGGGAGCCAACCACGCCCTCGTACTCACCCCCGAGCTGACCGCGCGCCTGGCCGACCTGCGCCGCCGCGAGGGCGGCTCGCTGTTCATGCTGGTGCTGTCCGCACTGCTGGTGGTCGTGCGCGGGCTGAGCGGACAGGACGACCTGGCGGTGGGCACCCTGACCGCCGGCCGCACCCGCCCCGAACTGGAGCGCCTGATCGGCTACTTCGTCAACGTCCTGCTGCTGCGCTTCGAAGCCCCGGGCGGCGCCTCCTTCCTCGACCTGTGGCGGCAGGTCCGCGAACGGCTGGTCGCGGCCTACGCCCACCAGGAACTGCCCCTGGAGAAGGTCCTGGAGCTGCGGCGCTCCGACAGCGGCGCCGCCCCCACCGAGCCGCCCGTCAGCGTGGTGTGCGTCGCACAGCAGCCCGCACCCGCGATCACCTTGCCCGGGCTCGAGGCGAGCGCCGAGAACGTCGACCTCGGCACCGCCCAGTTCGACCTCGTCGTCGAGGTGCGCGAGCGCCCCGAGGGCCTGCAGATCGCCTTCCAGTACGACCGCGACCTGTTCACCGCCGCCACGATCCGGATCGTCGCCGACCACCTGCGCACCGTACTCGAACAGGCCACCACCGACCCGGCACTGCCCTGCGCGGACCTGCCGCGCGCCCACCTGACCGCCGCACCCGCACCCGCCACCACGGCCGCCCCCGCCGCCGCGACCCTGCACCGGCTCTTCGAGGCCCAGGCCGCGAAGACGCCCGACGCGGTGGCCGTCGTCGACGGCGACCACCGGATCTCCTACCGCGCCCTCAACACCCGCGCCAACCGCCTGGCCAGGCACCTGCGGGCCCGCGGCGTGCGCACCGAGGACCGGGTGGCGCTCGACCTGGCGCCCGGCGCCGACGCCGTGACCGCCACCCTCGCCGTCCTCAAGGCCGGCGCCGCCTATGTGCCGCTCGACCCCGGCCACCCGCGCGAACGGCGCGCCGCGATCCTCGCCGACGCCCGCCCCGCCGCCGTGCTCACCCCCGCCTTCCTGCGCGACGAGGCCGCCGCCGTCGCCCGGCGCGATGGACACGACCTGAACCTGCCCGTCCACGCCGACAACCTCGCCCACCTCCTCTACACCTCCGGATCCACCGGCGAACCCAAGGGCGTCCTCGGCCCGCACCGGGGCGCGGTCAACCGCGTCGCCTGGATGAGCGCCACCCACCCCTTCGCGGCCGGCGACGTGTCCGTGGCGCGCACCGCCCCGGGCTTCGTCGACGCGGTCTGGGAGCTCTTCGGCCCCCTGCTGGCCGGCGTCCCCCTCGTCGTCCTGCCCACGGACACCGCCCGCGACCCCGCCCTGCTCGTGCACGCCCTGCGGGAACAGCAGGTCAGCCGCATCGTGACCGTGCCCTCGCTGCTCACCATGCTGCTGGCCGAGGATGCCGGGAACACCGTCGACTCCTCGTCCCTCGACACGCGGCTGGCGTGTCTGCGGACCTGGATCACCAGCGGCGAGCCCCTCCACCCCGAACTGGCCCACCGCTTCCACGCCTGCCTGCCGGGCCGCACCCTGCTGAACCTCTACGGTTCCTGCGAGGTCGCCGCCGACGCCACCGCGGCCCGCGTCGACCCGCACGCCGTCGACGGGCCGCCCCTGCCGGCGCGCTGCCCGGTCGGGACGCCCATCAGCGGGGTGAGCGCCGTGGTGCGGGACGCGCGGCTGCGCCCGCTGGCCGCGCTGATGCCGGGCGAGGTGTTCGTCGGCGGCGCGTGCGTGGCCCGCGGCTACCACGGGCGGCCGGCCGCGACCGCCGCGGCCTTCCTGCCCGACCCGCACGGCACCCGGGGCGAGCGCGTGTTCCGCACGGGCGACGTGGCCCGGCAGCGGGCCGACGGCCTCCTGGAACTGCTGGGCCGCGCGGACCGCCAGGTGCAGATCCGCGGCCACCGTGCCGAACCCGGCGAGATCGAACAGGCCCTGCTGGCCCACCCCGCCGTGCGCGCCGCGGCCGTGATCGCCGACCCGGACGCCACCGGGTTGTGGGCCTACGTCCAGCCGGAGCCCGGCGCCGCCCCGCCGCCGGCGGCCGAGCTGACCGGCTTCCTGCGCGCCCGGCTGCCCGCCCCCCTCGTGCCCACGGCCGTCACCGTGCTGGACGACCTGCCGACGACCCCGCACGGCAAGACCGACTACCACCGGCTGCCACGGCCCGACCTCTCGGCCGCCCGCGCCGCCTGGGTCGCGCCGCGCACCGCCACCGAGGCCACGGTCGCCGAGGTGTTCGCCGACGCGTTGGCCCTGGACGGGCCGCCCGGCGCGCACGACGACTTCTTCCTGCTCGGCGGCCACTCCCTCCTCGCCGCGCGCGTGGCCGCCGAGCTGCGCGGGCGCTGCGGCGTGGACGCCGGTCTGCCGGACGTCTTCGCCGCCCCCACCGTCGCCGCGCTCGCGGCCCGCATCGCGGCCCGCATCGCGGCCCGCATCGCGGCCCGCACGCCGCTGGACGCCCAGGAGAGCACGGCCTTCACCCCCGACCCCGGTGCCCGGCACGAGGCGTTCCCGCTCACCGATGTCCAGCGGGCCTACTACGTCGGCCGCGAGGGCGGCTTCGCGCTCGGCGGCGTCTCCACCTACGCCTACCTGGAGATCGAGACACCCCGGCTCGACGTGGAGCGGTTCACCGCCGCACTGCGCGGGGTGATCGAGCGGCACCCGATGCTGCGCGCGGTCATCCGCCCCGACGGCCTCCAGCACGTCCTGCCCGACGTACCGCCCTACCAGGTGACGGTGTACGACCTGCGGGAGACGGACGAGGCCGGGCGGCGCCACCGGCGGGTGGCACTGCGCGAGGAGATGTCCCACCAGGTGGTGCCCGCCGACCGCTGGCCGCTGTTCGACGTACGGGTCTCCCTCGCCCCCGCCACGACCGTGGTGCACGTCGGCGTGGACGCGCTCGTCTGCGACGCCCACAGCTTCGGCCTCGTCATGACCGAACTCGCGGAACGTTACACCGACCCCGCCCGCGAGTTCCCTCCGCAGACGGCGGGCTTCCGCGACTACGTACTGCACCAGCAGCGGCTCCGCTCCTCCTCGCGGTACCAGCGGGCGCTGGCGTACTGGCGGCAGCGGTTGCCCGAACTGCCGCCGGGACCGGAGCTGCCCCTGGCCACCTCGCCCGAGAGCATCGGCACGCCGCACTTCGAGCGCCGCTCCGGGCGGCTCGACGCCGCGTCCTGGGCGGCCGTCAAGGAGCGCGCCCGCGCCGCCGGACTCAGCCCCTCCGGGGTCCTGCTGGCCGCGTTCGCCGAGGTCGTCACCGCCTGGAGCGAACGCCCGCGCTACTCGCTGATGCTGACGGTCTTCGACCGTCCCCCGGTACACCCCGACATCGGACGGATCGTCGGCGACTTCACCTCGCTGAGCCTGCTGGAGGTCGACCACCACCTGCCCGGCGACTTCACCGAGCGGGCCCGGCGGCTGCAGGGCCGCCTCTGGGAGGACCTGGACCACTCCGCCGTCAGCGGGGTCACGGTGATGCGGGAATGGGCCCTGCGCCGCGACGCCCCGCCCCGCCTGCTGACCCCTGTCGTGTTCACCTCCAACCTGCCGGTCGGTGACGCCGCGGCGGACCCGAAGGACGCGCCGGGTGAGGAATGGACGCTGGGGGAGCCCGTCTTCGGCATCAGCCAGACCCCCCAGGTCCACCTCGACCACCAGGTCGCCGAGGACCGCGGCGAACTGGTCTTCAACTGGGACGCCGTCGAGGAGCTGTTCGCCCCGGGCGTCCTGGACGCCATGTTCGACGCCTACACCGCCGCGCTGGCCCGGCTCGCCGCCGGGCCAGGAGCCTGGACGGAGCCCGGCCGGCCACCGCTGCCCGCCGCCCAGGCCGCGGTCCGCGACCGGGTCGGCGCCACCGCGGCACCGCTGCCGACCCGCCTGCTGCACGAGGCGGTCGCGGACGCCGCGCGGCGCCGGCCCGGGGCGACCGCCGTGGTGGCCGGCGACACCCGCCTGACCTACCGCGAGCTGACCGGGCACGCCCGGCGCGTCGGACACACCCTGCGCCGCCTCGGCGCCCGGCCGAACCAACTGGTCGCCGTCGTCGCCCGCAAGGGCTGGCAACAGGCGGTGGCCGCGCTGGGCGTGCTGGAGTCGGGAGCGGCGTTCCTGCCGCTGGACCCCGAACTGCCCGCCGAGCGGCTCGTCCACCTGACGCGGCGCGGCGAGTGCGCCGTCGTCCTCACCGAGCGGGCCCTGCTGGCCGAACTGGCCGTCCCCGCAGGCGTCACCGTGATCGCCGTGGACGACGAGGCCGCGCTCGACGCCTGCCCGGGCCCCCTGGAGCCCGTCCAGACCCTCACCGACCTCGCCTACACCATCTTCACCTCGGGCTCCACGGGCGAACCCAAGGGCGTCATGATCGACCACCTCGGCGCCGCCAACACCCTGGAATGCGTCAACCGGCGCTTCGCCACCGGCCCGGACGACGCCGTCCTCGCCGTCTCCTCCCTGAGCTTCGACCTCGCCGTCTACGACCTGTTCGGCGTGCTCGCCGCTGGCGGCACCGTGGTCCTCCCCACCCACGGCCGCCGCCGCGACCCCGGCCACTGGGCCGACCTCGTACGGCGCGAAGGCGTCACCCTGTGGAACTCCGTCCCCGCCCTGGGCACCGTCCTCGCCGAGTACGCCGAGGCGCTGGCCCCCGACGCGCTGCGCACCCTGCGCGCGGTGATGTTCAGCGGCGACTGGATCCCCCTCGGCCTGCCCGACCGGATACGGGCCCTGGCCGCCGACGGGGCGACCGTACTGAGCCTCGGCGGCGCGACCGAGGGCTCGATCTGGTCCGTCTGGTACGAGATCGGCCGGGTGGACCCCCGCTGGCGCAGCATCCCGTATGGCACCCCGCTGGCCAACCAGCGCCTCGCCGTGCTCGACGAGGACCTGCGGCCCCGGCCCGACTGGGTCCCCGGCGAGCTCTACATCGGCGGCACCGGCGTCGCCCGGGGCTACTGGCGCGACGCCGGGCAGACCGCACGGCGCTTCCCCGTCCACCCCGCCACCGGGGAGCGCCTCTACCGCACCGGCGACCACGCCCGCCACCTCCCGGACGGCACCCTCGAGTTCCTCGGCCGGCAGGACGACCAGGTCAAGATCAGCGGCTACCGGGTCGAACTCGGCGAGATCGAGGCCACCCTGGAGCGGCTGGAGGACGTCGCGGCGGGCGCGGTCATCGCGGTCGGCGAGCCCCGCGGCGAGCGGCGCCTCGTCGGCTTCGCCGTCCCCGCGCCCGGGCGGCCCTTCGACCCGGCCGCCCTGCGAGGGGCCCTCGCCGCCCGGCTGCTACCAGCTACCCGAGGAGCGACCCGTCATTGGCTGAGCACCGCAACCCCCTCCGCCGACGCCTGCGCCGTACGGAACCGACCACCCGGCGGGC
>NZ_JBEYZU010000034.1:0-30776 GCF_040646235.1 Streptomyces sp. NPDC046261
GTCACGGGTGGCCGTGGTGTGGATGTGGTGCTGAACGCGCTGGCCGGTGAGTTCGTGGACGCGTCGCTGCGGTTGATGGCGCCGGGTGGTCGTTTCCTGGAGATGGGCAAGACCGACATCCGCGACCCCGAAGCGATGGCGTCCGGGGTGCGTTACCGGGCGTTCGATCTGGCGGAAGCGGGTCCGGACCGGACCCAGGAAATGCTCCACGAACTGCTCGAACTCTTCGCGCAGGGCGCTCTTCGGCTGCTGCCGGTCACCTCGTGGGACGTGCGGCGGGCGCCGGAGGCGTTCCGCTTCATGAGCCAGGCCCGTCACATCGGCAAGATCGTTCTGACGATGCCGCGACAGTGGGCCCCCGACGGCACGGTCCTCATCACCGGCGGCACCGGTGGCCTGGGCGGCGAGCTCGCGCGGCACCTGGTGGCCGAACGCGGCGTGAAGAACCTGCTGTTGGTGAGCCGACGCGGCGCCGAGGCGCCGGGCGCGCTGGAACTGCAGGCCGAGCTGCTCGCTCACGGTGCCGACGTGACGGTCGCCCCCTGCGATGTCGCTGATGCCGGGGCCCTGGCCGACCTGCTGGCCACGATCCCCGAAGAGCACCCGCTGACCGCCGTGATCCACACGGCGGGCGTGCTCGACGACGGCGTCGTGACCTCCCTGACGCCCGACCGCCTGTCGGCCGTCCTACGACCTAAGGTCGACGCGGCGTGGAACCTGCACCGGGCCACCCAGGACCTCGACCTGGCCGCGTTCATCACCTACTCCTCCATTTCCGGCGTGATGGGCAGCGCCGGTCAGGGCAACTACGCCGCCGGCAACGTCTTCCTCGACGCACTCGCCCGGCACCGCGCCGCCCGGGGCCTGCCCGCGCAGTCCCTGGCCTGGGGCGCCTGGGCCCAGACGAGCGGCATGACGGGCACGCTGTCGGAAGCCGAGATGCAGCGCATCGCGGCCTCCGGCATGCCCCCGCTGACGGTCGAGCAGGGCCTGGCGATGTTCGACGCCGCCACGGCCTCCGACGAGCCGTACCTCGTCCTCATCGGCCAGACCTCGGGCCCCGGGGCCACCCGGGCGCAGGGGCACGTACCCCCGCTCCTGCGCGGTCTGGTCAAGGGCACCCGGCGAACGGCCGCGACCGCGGCCGGCGGAGCCGGTACGGCCGCGGCACTCACCCGCCAGCTGCTGGGCCTGGGCGAGGAAGAGCGTGCCCGGTTCGCGGTGGAGCTCGTACGGACCGAGGCGGCCGCCGTTCTGGGCCATGCCTCGGCCAAGGCGATCGAGGCGACGCAGGACTTCCACAACCTGGGCTTCGACTCGCTCACCGCCGTCGAGCTCCGCAACCGCCTCACCACGGCCACCGGCCTCCGTCTGCCGGCGACCCTCGTCTTCGACTACCCCACCCCCGTCGCGCTCGCGCAGCACATCGTCAGAGAGCTGCTGGACGAGCACGGGGAGGCGAACCTCCCGGCCGCGGCCACGGCTGCGGTGGCCGAGGACCCGGTCGTCATCGTCGGCATGGCCTGCCGCCTGCCCGGCGGTGTGCGCTCTCCGGAAGACCTGTGGCAGCTCGTCCACGAGGGCCGCGAAGGCATCTCCGGCTTCCCCACCGACCGCGGCTGGGACCTGGACACCCTGCGCACCGGCGGCCCGGACGGCCGGGGCCGCAGCGCGAGCCTCGAGGGCGGGTTCCTGCACGACGTAGCCGACTTCGACGCCGGATTCTTCGGCATCTCACCGCGCGAGGCACTCGCCATGGACCCGCAGCAGCGACTGCTGCTGGAAACGTCCTGGGAGGCGTTCGAGCGCGCGGGTATCGACCCGGAGGGCCTGCACGGCAGCCGGACCGGTGTCTTCGTCGGCACGAGCGGCCTGGACTATGGCGCGCTGGTGATGAACGCGAAGGAGGACGTCGGCGGCCACGCCGGCACCGGTCTCGCCGCGAGCGTCGTCTCCGGACGCGTCTCGTACACCTTCGGCCTCGAAGGCCCGGCCGTCACCGTCGACACCGCGTGCTCGTCGTCCCTCGTCGCCCTCCACTGGGCCGCCCAGTCCCTGCGCAACGGCGAGTGCTCGCTCGCCCTGGCCGGCGGCGTCACGACGATGACCACCCCCGCCAACTTCACGGGCTTCACCGTGCAGGGCGTCCTCGCCCCCGACGGCCGGTGCAAGACCTACTCGGACACCGCCGACGGCACGGCGTGGTCCGAGGGCGTGGGCATGCTCGTACTGGAGCGGCTGTCCGACGCCCGCCGCAACGGGCACCCGGTCCTCGCCGTGGTGCGCGGCTCGGCGATCAACCAGGACGGCGCGTCCAACGGGCTCACCGCCCCCAACGGCCCCTCCCAGCAGCGGGTGATCCGCCAGGCGCTCGCCAGCGCTGGCCTGTCGACCGCCGACGTCGACGCGGTCGAGGGGCACGGCACCGGCACGCCGCTCGGTGACCCCATCGAGGCACAGGCGCTCCTGGCCACCTACGGGCAGGACCGGCCGGAAGAGCGGCCGCTGCTGCTGGGTTCGGTCAAGTCGAACATCGGTCACACGCAGGCGGCGGCCGGCGTCGCCGGCGTCATCAAGACGGTCATGGCGATGCGGCACGGCGTACTGCCGAAGACGCTGCACCTCGACCGGCCCTCGTCCCACGTGGACTGGTCCATGGGCGCGGTCGAGCTGCTGACCGACCAGAAGCCGTGGCCCGAGGTCGACCGGCCGTGGCGTGCGGGCGTGTCGTCGTTCGGCATCAGCGGCACCAACGCGCACGCCATCATCGAGCAGGCCCCGCCGGCCGACGAGCCGGCCGGACAGCAGCGCGCCCGGGCCGGCCACGACTCCGCCGTGACTCCGTGGCCCGTGTCGGCGAAGTCGGCGGCAGCCCTGACCCAACAGCTCGAGCAGGTCTCGTCGCTGACCGGGCTGTCCCCGGTGGACGTGGGTTTCTCGCTGGCGGTGGGCCGGTCGGCTTTCGAGCACCGTGCGGTGTTGCTGGCCGGTGGTGGTGCGGTGGCTGAGGTGGCGCGTGGTGCGGCGATCGGTGATCGGGCGCTTGCTGTCCTCTTTTCGGGTCAGGGTTCGCAGCGGGTGGGGATGGGTCGTGAGTTGTACGGCCGGTTCCCGGTGTTCGCTGGGGCGTTGGATGCGGTGCTGGAGCGGATGGACGGTTCGCTGCGGGAGGTGTTGTTCGGTGATGATGCCGATGCGCTGAGCGAGACTGGTTTTACGCAGCCGGCACTCTTTGCGGTCGAGGTGGCGCTGTTCCGGTTGGTGGAGTCGTGGGGTGTGCGCCCGGACTTCGTCGCCGGTCACTCCATCGGTGAGATCAGCGCTGCGCATGTTGCCGGGGTGCTGTCCCTGGACGACGCGTGTGCGCTGGTGGCGGCGCGGGCTCGGTTGATGCAGGCGCTGCCATCAGGTGGCGCGATGGTCGCGATCCAGGCCGCTGAAGCCGAGGTGGCCGGCCGTCTGGTCGAGGGTGTGTCGATCGCGGCGGTCAACGGTCCGAACGCGGTCGTGATCGCCGGTGACGAAGCCGGAGTACTCCGCATCGCGGAGAAGTTTGCGTCCGAGGGCTGCAAGACCCAGCGCTTGTCGGTCAGTCATGCGTTCCACTCGCCGTTGATGGACCCGATGCTGGAGGAGTTCCGCCAGGTCGCATCGGCCCTGTCCTACTCCGCACCGAAGATTCCCCTCATCTCGAACGTGACTGGGGAGCAGGCGACCGCGGAGCTGGTCTGCTCGCCCGAGTACTGGGTGCGGCACGTCCGCGAGGCCGTCCGTTTCGCCGACGGCGTGCAGACGCTCGCCAAGGCCGGAGCTACCGCCTTCCTCGAGCTCGGCCCTGACGGTGTTCTCGCCGCGATGGCTCAGCAGAGCCTGGACGGCGACAACGACGACCTCGTCGTCGTCCCCGCCCTGCGCAAGGACCGCCCCGAAGAGACCGCCTTGCTCACCGCCCTCGCCCGGCTGCACGTCGCAGGCGTCGACCTCGACTGGACCGCCTTCTTCACCGGAACCGGCGCCCGGCGCGTCGACCTGCCGACGTACGCCTTCCAGCACCAGCGGTACTGGCCCACGCCGGCCACCCGCACGGGTGACGTCACCGGCGCGGGTCTCATCCCGGCCGGGCATCCGCTGCTGGGCGCGGCCGTGCCGCTGGCGGACTCGGACGGGATGATGTTCACGAGCCGGCTCTCGGCGCAGGCTCACCCCTGGCTGCTCGACCACATGGTGGGCGGCACCGTCCTCTTCCCCGGGAGCGGCTTCCTGGAGCTGGCCGTCCGCGCCGGTGACCAGGCGGGATGCGACCGGGTCGAACAGCTCGACCTGACCGAGCCGCTCGTCCTGACCGAGGACGAGGCCATGGCCGTTCAGGTCTGGCTGGAGGCGCCCGACGCGTCGGGCGCCCGCCGGGTGGCCGTCTACTCGCGCCCCGAACACGCCCCGGACCAGCCGTGGACGCGGCACGCCACCGGTGTGCTGACGGTGGGCGAGCGGCTCGCGGAGTTCGACGCGTCGGTCTGGCCGCCGATGGGCGCCGCCGCCGTCGACCTGGACGGCTTCTACGACGCGACCGACTACGGGCCGGCCTTCCAGGGTCTGCGTGCGGTCTGGACGCGCGGTGACGAGACCTTCGCCGAGGTCGAGCTGCCGGGCAGCACATCGGGGGACGGAGACGGGGACGGGGACGCCGGGCACTTCGGCCTGCACCCTGCGCTGCTGTCCTCGGTGATCCACGCTGCCGGGCTCGCCGGAGCGGGGGAGGACGAGGACGTCGTCCTGCTGCCCTCCTCCTGGAGCGGAGTCTCCCTGCACGCCACCGGTGCCGCCCGCCTGCGCGTCCGTCTGGCGAAGCTCGCCGGGAGTGAGAACGCGCTGTCCGTCGCGGCGGCCGACGCCGTGGGCGCCCCTGTGCTCTCCGTGGAGTCACTGGCCCTTCAGGCCGCTTCGGCAGCCGGACTGCCGGATGCCGGCAGCGGACGGGATCCGCTGTTCCGGCTGGACTGGACTCCGGCCCCGCAGGTGCAGGCGGCCGGAGACGTCCGGCACGTGACGCTGGGCGGCGCCGACGAGTTCGGGGTGGGCAGGCCGACGGCTTCCCTCAAGGACGTGGCCGGCGACGAGGGCCTGGTGCTCGTCCCGCTCTGGGGTGATGCCGGGGAGGACGTCCCCGGTGCCGTGCACGAGCTGACGGCCCGTGTCCTGGGGCTGGTCCAGGAGTGGCTGGGGGAGGAGCGGTTCGCCGCCTCGCGCCTGGTCTTCATGACCCGCCGGGCGGTCGCCGCCGATTCCGGCGAGGGCGTCGAGGACCTGGCCGCGGGCGCGGTGTGGGGCCTGGTACGCGCGGCTCAGGCCGAGCACCCGGACCGTTTCGCCCTGGCCGACCTCGGGGACGAGCGGGACGCCGAGGCGCTGCTGCCGGCCCTACCCGCGCTGCTGGGCACCGGCGATGCCCAGTTCGTGGTCCGGGACGGCGTCGTGCGCGTGGGACGTCTGGCCCGCGTCACCACCGACGCGAGCACGCCGGCCCCCGAGTGGGACGCCGACGGCACCGTACTGATCACCGGCGGCACGGGCGCGCTGGGCGGCCGTCTCGCCCGGCGGCTGGCCGCGTCGGGCACCCGGCACCTGCTGCTCACCAGCCGCCGGGGACCGGATGCCCCCGGGGCGGACGAGCTGGAGAAGGAACTCCGTGACCTGGGCGCCCAGGTGACGATCGCGGCATGCGACGCGGCGGACCGGGACGCGGTCGCCGCACTGCTGGCCGGCATACCGGCGGAGCACCCGCTGACCGCGCTCGTCCACACCGCCGGTGTGCACGACGACGGAGCCGTCACCTCCCTGACCCCGGACCGGGTGGCCGCAGTCCTGCGGGCGAAGGCCGACGCGGCGTGGCACCTGCACGAGCTCACCCGCGACCTCGGCCCGGCGGCGTTCATCACCTTCTCGTCCCTCGCCGGGGTGATGGGCAGCCCGTACCAGAGCGGTCACTCCGCGGCGAGCGCGTTCCTGGACGCCCTCGCCCACCACCGCACCGCCCGGGGCCTCGCGGGCACGTCGCTCGCCTGGGGCCCCTGGGCCCTGGACACCGACACCGCCCCGGAGACGGACGTACGGCACGACACGGACACCGACGCCCACACGGACACCGATGCCCACACGGGCACCAGCACCCACCCGGACACCGGCGCCCAGACCGACACCGACACCAGCACCCCCACGGACACCGACGCCCAGCGCATGCAGACGGGCGGCCTGCCGCCGCTGTCGGTCGAGGAGGGCCTGGCCCTGTTCACCGCCGCCGTCCGTTGCGCCGAGCCCGTCGTGGTGCCGCTCGGACTGCCCAAGGGGGCCATGCGGCCGCAGGGCGAGGTGGCTCCGCTGTTCCGTGGTCTGCTGGGCAGGACCCGCCGGGCTGCGGTGAACGCCGCCGCCGGGGCGGGCACGCCGGACACGTTCATCCAGCAGCTGCTGGCGATGGGCGAGAGCGAGCGCGTCCGCCACGTCGTGGACGTCGTCCGCGCCGAGGCCGCCGCCGTCCTGGGCCACGCGTCGCCCGACACCGTCGAAGCGCACCGGGACTTCTACGAGCTGGGCTTCGACTCCCTGACGTCCGTCGAGCTGCGCAACCGGCTGATGAACGTCACCGGGCTGAGCCTGCCGGCGACCCTGGTGTTCGACAGCAAGACGCCCGCCGACCTGGCCGCCTGGCTGCGCAGCGAGCTGTCCTCGCAGTCGACCGGCAGCTCCTCGTCCGGCGGCGCCATGAGGATGTCGTCCGGCGAACCGGAAATCGACTCGCTGGAGCGGCTGTTCCTCGACGCCATGGAGAACGGCAAGCTCAGGGAGGCCCAGCGGATGCTCGCCACGGTCGCCGCGCTGCGCCCCACCTTCGAGGCGACGGCGGAGCTGGAGGACCTGCCCCTGTCGGCCACGCTGGCCGAAGGCACCGGCAGCCCCAGGCTGATCTGTGTCAGCGCGCCCACCGCCAACGCGGGTGTCCACCAGTACTCCCGCCTCGCCGCGCACTTCCGGGGCCGGCGGGACGTGGCCGCGCTGCCGCTGGTCGGCTTCGCCACGGGCGAGCGGCTGCCGGCGACGCCCGAGGTCGCCGCGCGGGTCATCGCCGAGAGCGCGCTCCGCGCCAGCGACGGTGAGCCCTTCGTCCTGGCCGGCCACTCCTCCGGCGGTTCGTTCGCCTACGCGGCGGCCGGGGTGCTGGAGCACACGTGGGGCATCAAGCCCACGGCCGTCGTACTGCTGGACACGCTGAGCTTCCAGCACAACAGCGACGAGGGCGTCGACTACATGGGCATGATGCGGCTCAACTTCAACGGCAGGGAGGAATCGCCCGTACGCCTGACCAACTCGCGGCTGTCCGCGATGGGCCGGTGGATGGTCCTGCTGAACGCCCTGGACGTCCAGCACACCACGGCTCCCGTCCTGGAGATCAAGTGCGACCGGTCCCTCCAGGGGCTGGAGACCGCTCCGGAGACGGACGGCGGGCAGTCGACGCGGTCGGCGCAGCAGGAGCCGCTGGTCGCCTCGGCCGCCGTGCGGCTGGTGGCGGCGGACCACCTGTCGATGATGCGGGAGGACTCCGCGAAGACCGCCGAGATCATCGAGAGCTGGCTCACCTCGGACGCGTTCGCCGCCCTCGCGGCAGACATCGGCTGATATCCGGCCGCATCGACGGGCGCACCGCGCACCCTCCGGGTGTGCGGTGCGCCCATTTCGGCTGCGCATCTAGGGAAACCCGCAGTCCACGTTGACGAAGATGAGCAGGAAATGGTCGGACGTGGGTGTCGGCAGTCTCTTCGCCCCCCTCGACGACGGCCGAACGGCAAGGCCTCCAACGGGCATTTCCCGGCACACCACCGAGGGGTTGACAGCGTGACGTCGAACGAGGAGAAGCTCCGCGAGTATCTGAAGCGGGCCATCGCGGACCTTCACGACACCCGTCAGCAGCTGGGAGAGGTGGAGGACAAGCGCCGGGAACCCATCGCGATCGTGGCCATGGGCTGCCGCTACCCCGGCGGCGTCCGGACCCCGGAAGAGCTCTGGGAACTGGTCCACGACGGCGTCGACGCCATCTCGGCCTTCCCCGGCAACCGCGGCTGGGACCTGGACGGCCTGTACGACCCCGACCCCGACCACCACGGCACCTCCTACTCCCGCGAGGGCGGATTCCTCCACGAGGCGGGCGAGTTCGACCCCGCCTTCTTCGGAATCTCCCCGCGCGAGGCCCTGGCCATGGACCCCCAGCAGCGGCTGCTGCTGGAGACCGCGTGGGAGGTCGTCGAACGAGCCGGCATCGACCCCGAGTCCCTCGCGGGCACCCGCACCGGCGTCTTCGTCGGCACCGGCCACGGCTACTACGACGAGGGCCCGGGCAAGAAGCGGAACGAGGTCGCCGGGCACCTGCTGACGGGCAACACCATCAGCGTCGCCTCGGGCCGGATCTCCTACGTCCTCGGCCTGGAGGGCCCCGCGGTCACGGTCGACACGGCGTGCTCGTCGTCGCTGGTCGCCCTGCACATGGCGGTGCAGTCGCTGCGCCAGGACGAGTGCTCGCTGGCCCTGGTGGGCGGGGCGACGGTGATGTCGACCCCGCAGATGTTCGTGGAGTTCTCCCGGCAGCGCGGCCTGGCGGCGGACGGCCGCTGCAAGCCGTTCGCGGCGGCCGCCGACGGCACGGGATGGAGCGAGGGCGTCGGACTGCTCCTGGTCGAGCGGCTCTCCGACGCCCGTCGCCACGGCCACCCGGTGCTCGCCGTGGTGCGCGGCTCGGCCGTCAACCAGGACGGCGCGTCCAACGGCCTGACCGCCCCCAACGGCCCCTCCCAGCAGCGCGTCATCCGCCAGGCCCTGGCCAACTCCGGTGTGGCAGCGGCCGACATCGACGTCGTGGAGGCCCACGGCACCGGCACGACCCTCGGCGACCCCATCGAGGCACAGGCGCTCCTGGCGACGTACGGGCAGAATCGGCCCGGGGAACGGCCGCTGCTGCTCGGTTCGCTCAAGTCCAACATCGGGCACACCCAGGCCGCCGCGGGCGTCGCCGGCGTCATGAAGATGGTGCTGGCCATGCGGCACGGCGTCGTGCCCAGGACCCTGCACATCGACGAGCCCACCCCGCACGTCGACTGGTCCGCAGGCAGCGCGAAGCTGCTGACCGACACCGAAGCCTGGCCGGAGACGGACCGGCCGCGCCGTGCCGCCGTTTCCGCGTTCGGCGTCAGCGGCACCAACGCGCACGTCATCCTGGAAGAGGCACCGCAGGAGGCCACGCAGCAGACCCCAGGGGAGACCCCGCAGCAGACCCCGCAGCAAAACCCCCAGCAGACCCCCCAGGACCAAGAAGCCCCGCCCAGCGCCCCGCCCAGTGCCCCGCCCAGCGCCCTGCCCTGGGTCCTCTCCGCGCGCTCGGCGCAGGCCCTGCGGGCACAGGCGGCCCGGCTCGGCAGGCACGTCCGCGCCCACGAGGACCTGGCCCCTGAAGACGTCGCCCGCTCCCTCACGGAGACCAGGGCGCTGATGGAGCACCGCGCGGTCGTCGTGGCCGGGGAGCGGGAGGAGTTCCTGCGCGGCCTGGACGCGCTGGCCGAGGGCCGCGCCGCGGCCGGTGTCGTCACCGGGGTGGCCGGCAAGGCGCCGATGGCGTTCCTGTTCGCCGGCCAGGGCTCGCAGCGCCCCGGCATGGGTCGCGAACTCCACGAGCGTCACCCCGCCTTCGCCGCGGCGTTCGACGCGGTGTGCGACCAGCTGGACCGGCACCTGGAGCGCCCGGTCCGCGAGATCGTCTTCGCCGCCGAGGGCTCGGCCGACGCCGCGCTGCTGGACCGGACGCAGTACACGCAGGCCGCACTGTTCGCCGTCGAGGTCGCCCTGTTCCGGCTGCTCGAATCGTGGGGCATGACACCGCACTTCGTCGGCGGCCACTCCATCGGCGAGCTCTCCGCCGCACACGTGGCCGGCGTCCTCTCCCTGGAGGACGCCGCCGCGCTCGTCGCGGCGCGCGGCAGCCTGATGGAGGCCCTGCCCCCGGGCGGGGCGATGATGGCCATCCAGGCCACCGAGGACGAGATCCGCGCCTCGCTGGCCGCATACGCCGGAGCGGACCTCGCGGCCGTCAACGGGCCGGAGGCCGTGGTCGTCTCGGGCGACGAGGAGGCCGTCCGCGCCATCGCCGCCCACTGGCAGGAGCAGGGGCGTCAGGTAAAGCGGCTGCGCGTCAGCCACGCCTTCCACTCGCCCCGCATGGACGCCATGCTGCAGGACTTCCGGCGCGTCGCCGAGGGCCTGCGGTACGACGCCCCGCGCATCCCCGTGCTCTCCACGGTGTCCGGCGAGCTCGCCACGGCCGAGGAACTGCGCTCACCGGAGTACTGGGTGCGCCAGGTCCGCGAAGCCGTCCGGTTCTGCGCCGGTGTCCGCACGCTCGAGGCCGAGGGCGTCGCCACGTTCGTGGAGATCGGCCCCAGCGGTGTGCTCACCCCGATGGTCGAGGCATCCCTGACCACCACCTCCGCGAACCCCACCCCCGAGGCCACCCCCGCCGCCACCGCCGCGCCCCTGCTGCTCTCCGTCCTGCGCCGCGACCGCTGCGAAGTGCGGGCGCTCACCGAGGCCGTGGCCGCCGCCTCCGCGCACGGCGCCCGCATGGACTGGCAGGCGTTCTTCGCCACGACCGCCGCCCGGCGCGTGGAGCTGCCGACCTACCCCTTCCAGCGTCAGCAGTACTGGCTGACCGGCCCGGACGCCACACCCGCCGCCACCGCGGCCGACCCCGTCGAATCCGGCTTCTGGTCGGCCGTCGAACGCGGTGACGTGACGGAACTGTCGACCGTCCTGGCACTCGACGGCGACGACGCCGAGACCTCCCTCGGCACCCTGCTCCCCACCCTCTCCGCATGGCGCCGTCGGCGCAGAACCCTCACCACCGTGGACGGCTGGAGCTACCGCGCCCGCTGGACGCCGGTCACCGGGCTCACCGACCGTACGGCGTCGGGCCGTTGGCTGATCGTGGTGCCGGACGGCCACGACGATCCGTGGGCCACTGGCCTCGCCGACGCTCTCGCCGCCCGGGGCGTACAGGCCGAACGCCTGGCACTGTCCGGCCCGGGCTCGGAGGACGACGACCGCGCCGCCGTCGCGGCACGGCTGGCCGAAGGCCCCCTCACCGGCGTCCTGTCACTCCTGGCGTTCGACGAACGCCCCCACCCCGACCACCCGTCGGTGCCGCGCGGGCTGGCCGCCACCACCGAGCTCGTACGGACCCTGGAGGACCTCTCCGCCGAGGCACCGCTGTGGAGCGCGACCCGGGGAGCGGTGGCGGCCGACCGGCCGGACACGGTGACCCACCCCCTACAGGCCCATGTATGGGGACTTGGGCGCGTCGTCGCCCTGGAGCTGCCGCAGCGCTGGGGCGGGCTCGTCGACCTCCCCGAGGCCATGGACGACCGGAGCGTCACCGCCCTCCTCGGTGTGCTCGCCGCCGGCGGTGACAGCGAGGACCAGGTCGCCATCCGGCCCGCGGGCGTCTTCGCCCGCCGCCTGGTCCGCGCGACGGCCGGCACGGACGCCGGGGAGGCCCCCGTCGTACGCGGCACGGTCCTGGTCACCGGCGGCACGGGCGCGCTGGGCGCGCACGTGGCGCGCTGGCTGGCCGGCGCCGGGGCGGAGCATCTGCTGCTGACCGGCCGCCGGGGCGCGGCCGCCCCGGGCGTACTCGAGCTGGAGGCCGAACTCGCCGCCTTGGGCACCCGGGTCACCGTGGCCGCCTGTGACGCCGCCGACCGCGACGCGCTGGCCGGCCTGCTGGCCGCCATCCCCCCGGACACGCCCCTGACCGGTGTCGTGCACGCCGCGGGCGTGCTCGACGACGGCGTCCTCGCGTCCCTGACCCCCGAGCGCTACGAGGCCGTACTGCGCCCCAAGACCACGGCGGCGCTCAACCTGCACGAGCTCACCCAGGACATGGACCTGGAGATGTTCGTGCTGTTCTCGTCCATCGTGGGCGTGCTCGGCAACGCCGGGCAGGCCAACTACGCCGCGGCCAACGCCTTCCTCGACGCCCTCGCCGAACAGCGCCGGGCCCGGGGCCTGCCCGCGACCTCGGTGGCCTGGGGCCCCTGGGCGGACCGCGGCATGGCGACCGGCGGCACCACGCTCGCCGGCCGCATGCGCCGCGACGGCCTCACCCCCATGGACCCCCACCTCGCCGTCGCCGCTCTGAACCGGGCCGTCGCCCGGGGCACGGCGAACGTGACCGTGGCCGATGTGGACTGGGGCGCGTACGCCCCCGCGCTGACCGCCGTCCGGCCCAGCCCGCTCCTCGCCGACCTGCCCGAGGCCCGCCGCACCCAGCAGGCCCCCACGACGCCGGCCGGTGGCGGGGCAGGGGCCGCCTCCCCGCTGCGGGACCGCATCGCCGCGCTGCCGGCGGCCGAACAGGACCGCGTCCTGGTGGACCTGGTCCGCCAGGAGACCGCGCGGGTCCTCGGCCACCCCTCACCGGAGACCGTCGACGCCGGCCGCGCCTTCCGGGAGCTGGGCTTCGACTCCCTGACGGCCGTCGAGCTGCGCAACCGGCTCACGGCCGCCACCGGCGTCCGCCTGCCCGCCACGCTCCTCTTCGACCACCCCACGGCCCTCGCCGTCGCCGCCCACCTGCGCTCCCTGACCCTGGGCGGCCCCGACACCGCCGGCGCGGTCACCCGGCAGGGGTCCGCCGCGTCCGACGAGCCGGTGGCCATCGTGGGCATGGCCTGCCGCTTCCCCGGCGGCGTCAGCTCCCCGCAGGAGTTGTGGTCCCTCATCTCCGGCGACGGCGACGGGATCTCCCCGTTCCCCGCCGACCGGGGCTGGGACCTCGACGGGCTCTACCACCCCGACCCCGACCACCAGGGCACCAGCTACGCCCGCGAGGGCGGATTTCTCGCCGACGCCGCCGGATTCGACCCCGCGTTCTTCGGCATCTCGCCGCGCGAGGCCCTCGCCATGGACCCGCAGCAGCGGCTCCTGCTCGAAACCGCCTGGGAAGCCGTCGAGGGCGCGGGCATCGACCCCGAGTCCCTGCGCGGCAGCGTGACGGGCGTGTTCGCCGGCACCAACTCGCAGGACTACCAGAACATTCTGGACGGTGACCGGGACGAGGTCGCCGGCCATCTGCTGACCGGCAACGCCGCCAGCGTCGTCTCGGGCCGCGTGGCCTACACCTTCGGCTTCGAGGGCCCCGCCGTCACCGTCGACACGGCCTGCTCGTCGTCCCTGGTCGCCCTGCACATGGCGGTGCAGTCGCTGCGCCAGGGGGAGTGCTCGCTCGCCCTGGCCGGCGGTGTGACGGTCATGGCCACCCCCTACTCCTTCGTCGAGTTCTCCCGGCAGCGCGGCCTTGCCCCGGACGGCCGTTGCAAGCCGTTCGCGGCCGCCGCCGACGGCACCGGATGGAGCGAGGGCGCCGGACTGCTGCTCGTGGAGCGGCTCTCCGACGCCCGCCGCAACGGCCACCCCGTCCTCGCCGTGATCCGCGGCTCGGCCGTCAACCAGGACGGCGCCTCCAACGGCCTCAGCGCCCCCAACGGCCCCTCGCAGCAGCGGGTGATCCGCCAGGCCCTCGCCAACGCGGGCGTGTCCGCCGCCGACGTCGACGCCGTGGAGGCCCACGGCACCGGCACCCGGCTCGGCGACCCCATCGAGGCCCAGGCCCTCCTCGCCACCTACGGACAGAACCGGGAACGGCCCCTGCGCCTCGGCTCCGTCAAGTCCAACATCGGGCACACCCAGGCCGCCGCGGGCGTCGCCGGCGTCATGAAGATGGTGCTGGCCATGCGCCACGGGCACCTGCCCAGGAGCCTGCACATCGACGAGCCCACCCCGCACGTCGACTGGACCGAGGGCGCGGTCGAACTGCTGGCCGAACCGGCCGCCTGGCCCGGCGGTGACCGCCCGCGCCGCGCCGGCGTCTCCTCCTTCGGCATCAGCGGCACCAACGCCCACGTCATCCTCGAAGAAGCCCCCCGGACGGCCCCGGCCACCGAGCCCGCCCCCACCACCCCGGCCGCACTCCCCGAGGCAGCTGGCACGCGCCCGCTTCCGTGGCTGCTCTCGGCGAAGAGCCCCGAAGCCGTCCGCGACCAGGCCCGCCGCCTGGCCGCCCACCTCCGGGCCACCCCCGCGCTCGACACCACCGACATCGCCTACTCGCTGGCCACCGGCCGCACCGCCATGGACCACCGCGCCGCCGTCCTCGCGGCCGACCGCGAGGACTTCCTGGCCGGACTCGACGACCTGGCGGCGGGACTCCTCTCGCCCCGCGTCATCGAGGGCACCGCCGAAGGCGGCCGCAAGGCCGTGTTCGTCTTCCCCGGCCAGGGCTCGCAATGGGCCGGCATGGCGCTGGACCTCCTCGACGCGTCCCCCGTCTTCGCCGCCCGCATGGCCGAGTGCGCGACAGCGCTCGCGCCCTACACCGACTGGTCCCTGCCCGACGTCCTGCGCGGCGCACCGGACGCCCCCTCCCTGGACCGCGTGGACGTGGTCCAGCCCGCCCTGTTCGCCGTCATGGTCTCGCTGGCCCACCTGTGGCGGGCGCACGGCGTCGAGCCCGCGGCCGTCCTCGGCCACTCGCAGGGCGAGATCGCCGCCGCCTGCGTGGCCGGTGCCCTCTCCCTGGACGACGCCGCCCGCGTCGTCGCCCTGCGCAGCCGGGCACTGACCGCACTGTCCGGGCAGGGCGGCATGGTCTCGGTCGCCCAGCCCGTCGAGGCGGTGCGCGAGCGCCTGCGCGCCTGGGGCGAGCGGGTGTCCCTCGCCGCCGTCAACGGCCCGAACTCCGTGGTGGTCTCCGGCGCGCCGGACGCCCTCGACGAACTCCTCGCCGGCTGTGAGAGGGACGGTGTCCGCGCCCGGCGCATCCCGGTCGACTACGCCTCGCACTCCGCCCAGGTGGAGCGCATCCACGACGAGCTGCTGACCGTGCTGGCGCCCATCGCGCCCCGCCCCTGCGACATCCCGTTCTACTCGACGGTCGACGGCGAACCCCTCGACACCACCGGGCTCGACGCCGCCTACTGGTACCGCAACCTGCGGCAGACCGTGGAGTTCGAACAGGCCACCCGGGCGCTGCTGCGCGACGGCCACCGCGCCTTCATCGAGGTCAGCCCGCACCCGGTGGTGATCGCCGGAGTGCAGGAGACCGCGCAGGACGCCGGTGCCGCGGCGGCCACGACCGGCACGCTGCGCCGTGACGACGGCGGGCTCGACCGGTTCGTGACGTCCCTGGCCGACGCCTGCGTCCACGGCGTGGGCGTCGACTGGGAGGCGGTGTTCGCCGGCACGGCCGCCCGCCGCGTCGAACTGCCGACCTACGCCTTCCAGCGGCGGCGGTTCTGGCCGCGCGCCGCCGGCGCCGCCGGCAACGTCGCCTCGGCGGGCCTGGGTTCGCCCGGCCACCCGCTGCTGGGCGCCTCGGTGGAGCTCGCCGGCGGGGACGGGCTCATGGCGACGGCCCGCTGGTCGGTCCGTACGCACCCCTGGCTCGCCGACCACGCGGTCCGCGGTGTTGTCGTGGTGCCGGGCGCGGCGCTGGTGGAGGCCGTGATCCGGGCCGGTGACGAACTCGGCTGCGGCCGCGTCGAGGAGCTGACCCTGCACGCCCCCGTCGTCCTGCCCGAGCGCGGTGACGTCCAGGTCCAGATCGTGGTCGGCGAGCCGGACGGCTCCGGTCACCGGCCGGTGACCGTCCACGCGCGGCCGGCCGGTGCGGGCGACGGACCGTGGACCGAGCACGCCACCGGCACGCTCGCCACCGGCGACGCACCCGCCCCGCACGGGCAGGACTTCGAGGCATGGCCCCCGCCCGGCGCCGAGGCCATCGGGACCGGGGAGTTCTACGCGCGGCTCGCCGAGGACGGTTACGGCTACGGCCCGGTCTTCCAGGGCGTACGGGCGGCCTGGCGGCGCGGCGAGGACGTCTTCGCCGACGTGGCCCTGCCCGAGCAGGCCCTGGCGGACGCGGCACGCTGCGGCATCCACCCGGCCCTGCTGGACGCCGCCCTGCACGCGGCCGGGCTCGGCCCGCTGGCCAAGGACGACGGCCGCCCCGGCATGCCGTTCTCCTGGACCGGCGTCGCGCTGCACGCGGCCGGCGCCACCGCCCTGCGCGTCCGGCTGACCCCGGCCGGCAAGGACGCCGTCACCGTGGCGATGGCCGACGGCACGGGCCGCCCCGTGGCCTCGATCGACAAGCTGGCGGTCCGGCCCGTGGCGGCCGCACTCCTCGACCCGGCGTCCTCCGCGGCCCGCGACGCCCTGTTCCATCTGGAGTGGACCCCGCTTCCCCGCCCCGCCGGCGAACCGGCCGGCACGGACGGCTGGGCCCTGCTGGGCGAGGCGCCCGCGGGCCTGGCCGGCACCGGGCTGTGCCCGCGGACGGGGGGCAGCCTGGCCGCGCTCGCCGCGGCACCGGCCCCCGGCGTCGTCCTCGTGCCCCTGCCCGCGGCCCACGGCACGCGCTCCGAGGTGGCGGCCGCGCTGGACCCCGTCCTGGAGCTGCTGCAGACCTGGCTCGCCGACGAGGCGTTCGCCGGCACCCGGCTCGTCCTCGTCACCCGCGACGCCGTCGCCACCCACTCCGGCGAGGATGTCCGCGACCTCGCCCAGGCCGCCGCCTGGGGCATCGTCCGCTCCGCGCAGTCCGAGCACCCCGGCCGCATCGTGCTGGCCGACGTCGACACCGACGCCGCCTCCTGGCGGGCACTGCCCGGCCTGATCGACGCCGACGAACCCCAGCTGGCGCTCCGCCAGGGCACCGCCTACGCCCCGCGCCTTGTCCGCACCCACGCCCACCCCCCGCTGGCCGTACCCGACCCGGCCACACCGTGGCGGCTGGACATCCCGGAGAAGGGCACCGTCGACAACCTGGCGCTCGTGCCCTGCCCGGACGTCACCGCACCCCTGGAGCCCGGCCAGGTCCGGCTCGAGGTACGGGCGGCGGGCCTGAACTTCCGCGACGTCCTCAACGCCCTGGGCATGTACCCCGGCGGCGCCCGCTTCCTGGGCTCCGAGGCCGCCGGCGTCATCGTCGAGGTCGGACCGGGCGTGAGCGGGCTCGCCGTCGGCGACCGCGTCATGGGCATGGTGCCCGGCGGCTTCGGCCCGCTGGCCGTGGCCGACCACCGGGTGCTGGCCCGCATACCGCGCGACTGGTCCTTCGCGCAGGCGGCCGCCGTCCCCGTGGTGTTCCTGACCGCCTACTACGCGCTGCGCGACCTCGCCGGCCTGACCGAGGGCGAAACCGTCCTCGTGCACGCCGCCGCCGGCGGCGTCGGCATGGCCGCGGCCCAGCTGGCCCGCCACTGGGGCGCGGACGTCTTCGGCACCGCCGGCGACCGCAAGCAGGACCTGCTGCGGGCCGAAGGCTGGCCCGCCGAGAAGCTGGCCTCCTCCCGCACCCTGGACTTCGAGGACCGCTTCCGCGCCGCCACCGGCGGCCGGGGCGTGGACGTCGTCCTGAACTCCCTGGCCCGCGAGTACGTCGACGCCTCCCTGCGGCTGCTGCCGCCGGGCGGCCGCCTCATCGAGATGGGCAAGACCGACGTCCGCGACGCCGACGAGGTCGCCCGCACCCACCAGGGCGTCACCTACCGGGCGTTCGACCTGATCGAGGCGGGCCCCGAGCGCATCCAGCAGATGCTCGCCGAACTGGTCACCCTCTTCGAACAGGGCGTGCTCCAGCCGCTGCCCGTCACCACCTGGGACGTCCAGCACGCCCGCGACGCGTTCCGCTTCGTGTCCGAGGCCCGCCACGTCGGCAAGGTCGTCCTCACCGTGCCCCGCCCCTGGGACACCGACGGCACCGTGCTGATCACCGGCGGCACCGGTGAGCTGGGCGGGCTCCTGGCCCGGCACCTGGTGTCCCGGCACGGCATCCGCCACCTGCTGCTGACCAGCCGCCGGGGACCCGACAGCCCCGGCGCCGAAGCGCTGCGCGAAGAGCTGACGGCACTGGGCGCGGACCGGGTCACCATCGCCGCCTGCGACGCCGCCGACCGCGACGCGCTCGCCGGACTCCTGGCCTCCGTACCGGCCGCGCACCCCCTGACGGCCGTGGTCCACGCGGCAGGCGTCCTCGACGACGGCGTCATCGCCTCCCTGACCCCCGCACGCCTGCGGACGGTCACCCGCCCCAAGGCCGACGCGGCCCGCCACCTGCACGAGCTGACGGCCCACCTGGACCTCGCCGGCCTCGTGCTGTTCTCCTCGGCCGCCGGCGTCTTCGGCTCCGCCGGCCAGGGCAACTACGCCGCCGCCAACGCCTTCCTCGACGGCCTCGCCCAGCACCGCCGCACCCACGGCCTGCCCACCACCTCACTCGCCTGGGGACTGTGGGCCCAGGCCAGCGGGATGACCGCGCACGTCGACCAGGCCGACCTCGTCACCGCACGCCGCTCCGGCGCGCAGACCCTGACCACCGAGGACGGCCTCGCGCTCTTCGACGCCGCGCTCGCGACCCGCAGGGCCCTGCTCGTACCCGTGCCGATGGACACCTCCGCCCTGCGCCCGCACACACCGGACGGCATCCCGCCCCTGCTGCGCGCCCTGTACCGGGGCCCCGCCCGCCGCACGGCCCGCACCGCCGACGCCACCGGCACCGACGGGCTGCGCCGGCGCCTGGCCGGGCGCCCCCGCGCCGAGCGCCACGGCATGCTGCTCGACCTCGTCAGCACCTGCGTGGCCGCCGTCCTCGGACACACCGGCACCGAACTCGTCCACGCCGACCGCGCCTTCCGCGACCTCGGCTTCAACTCCCTCACCTCCGTCGAACTCCGCAACCGCCTCGGCACCGCCACCGGACTGCGCCTGCCCGCCACCCTCGCCTTCGACTACCCGGCCCCCGCCGCGCTCGCCGAATTCCTCGACGCCGAGCTGTCGGACGGCGACGACACGGCCCGGGGCGAGGAGCGCGACCCGGCCGCCACGACCCGGCCCGACGCCGCCGACGACCCCGTCGCGATCGTCGGCATGGCCTGCCGCCTGCCCGGCGGCGTCCGCTCCCCGAAGGACCTGTGGGACCTGCTCGCCTCGGGAACCGACGCCATAGCCCCCTTCCCCGCCGACCGCGGCTGGGACATCGACGGGCTCTACGACGCCGTCCCCGACGGACCCGGCGCCTCCCGCACCCGCGAAGGCGGCTTCCTCCACGACGCGGCCGAGTTCGACGCCGACTTCTTCGGCGTCAGCCCCCACGAGGCACTGGCCATGGACCCCCAGCAGCGCCTGCTGCTGGAAGCGTCCTGGGAGGTCTTCGAACGCGCCGGCATCGACCCCAGGTCGGTACGCGGCAGCCGCACCGGCGTCTTCGCCGGCCTGGCCTCCAGCGACTACCTCACCCGCGTCCCCGACGTGCCGGAGGAACTCACCGGCTACGTCAACAACGGCAACGCGTTCAGCGTCGCATCCGGCCGCGTCGCCTACACGCTGGGCCTCGAAGGCCCCGCCGTGACCGTGGACACCGCCTGCTCCTCGTCGCTGGTCGCCCTGCACATGGCGATGCAGTCGCTGCGCCAGGGCGAATGCTCCCTGGCACTGGCCGGCGGCGCGACCGTCATGTCCTCGCCCCGGCTGTTCACCGACTTCTCCCGCCAGCGCGGACTGGCCGGCGACGGCCGGTGCAAACCGTTCGCCGCCGCCGCCGACGGCACGGGATTCTCCGAAGGCGTGGCGCTGGTGCTCCTCGAGCGGCTCTCCGACGCGCGCCGCAACGGCCACCCGGTACTGGCCGTCGTACGCGGCTCGGCCGTCAACCAGGACGGCGCCTCCAACGGCCTCAGCGCCCCCAACGGCCCCTCGCAGCAGCGTGTGATCCGCCAGGCCCTCGCCAACGCCGGCCTTACCCCCCTGGACGTCGACGCCGTAGAGGCCCACGGCACCGGCACCCGGCTCGGCGATCCCATCGAGGCCCAGGCCCTGCTGGCCACCTACGGCCAGGACCGGCCGGCGGACCGGCCCCTGCTGCTGGGCTCCATCAAGTCCAACGTCGGACACACCCAGGCCGCCGCCGGCGTCACCGGCGTGCTGAAGATGGTCCTGGCCCTGCGCCACAGGCAGCTCCCCAAGAGCCTCCACATCGACGAGCCCAGCCCGCACGTCGACTGGTCCGCCGGCGCCGTCAGCCTCCTGGACGAGGCCGTCGACTGGCCGGAGACCGAACGGCCCCGCCGGGCCGGCGTGTCGTCGTTCGGCATCAGCGGCACCAACGTCCACGTCATCCTCGAAGAGGCACCCGCCGACACCCACGACACGCCCCCCGCCGCGCCGGGCGCCGACGACGCCGCCCGGCCCCTGCCCTGGGTGCTGTCCGCCCGGACCGAACGGGCCCTGCGCGGCCAGGCCCGCGCCCTCCTCGCCCACCTGGAGGACGAGCCCTCCACCGCCCCGGCCGACATCGCCCTGTCCCTGGTCACCCGGCGCTCCACGCTCGAACGACGCGCCGTCGTCACCGGCGCCGACCGCGCCGCACTCACCGCCGGCCTGCGCGCCCTGGCCGAGGACGCCCCCGCCGCCGACGTCGTACGCGGCGGCTTCACCGGCGGCCGCGAACGCAAGGTCGTCCTGGTCTTCCCCGGCCAGGGCTCGCAGTGGACCGGCATGGGCACCGAACTCCTCGACACCTCACCCGCCTTCGCCGACAGCATCGCCGCGTGCGAACACGCCCTGGCCCCCTACGTCGACTGGTCCCTGCGCGACGTCCTGCGCGGCACCGCCGACGCACCCGGCCTCGACCGCGTCGACGTCGCCCAGCCCGCCCTGTGGGCGGTCATGGTCTCGCTCGCCGAACTCTGGCGCGCCCACGGCGTGCGGCCGGCCGCCGTCCTGGGCCACTCCCAGGGCGAGATCGCCGCGGCCTGCGTGGCCGGCGCGCTGTCCCTGGCCGACGCCGCCAAGATCGTCGCCGTGCGCAGCCAGGCCATCGCCGGGGAACTCTCCGGCCAGGGCGGCATGGTGTCCGTCGCCGCCCCCCACGACCAGGTCCTCACCCGCATCGCACGCTGGGGCGACAAACTGTCCGTGGCCGCCGTCAACGGCCCCGCCACCGTCGTCGTCTCCGGCGACAGCACCGCACTCGACGAACTCGTCGCCGAATGCGGCCACGACAAGGTCCGCGCCAAGAAGATCCCCGTGGACTACGCCTCCCACTCCGCCCACGTCGAACGCCTCCACGCCACCCTCCTCACGGACCTCGCCGGACTCGCACCACGCGAGAGCGACATCCCGTTCTTCTCGACGGTCACCGGCGACTGGATCCGCACCACCGCACTGGACGAGCACTACTGGTACGAGAACCTGCGCCACACCGTGCGGCTCGAGGAATCGCTGCGCGCCCTGCTCGCCCAGGGCCACGACGTCTTCGTCGAGTCCAGCCCGCACCCCGTGCTGAGCATGGGCATCGAGGACACCATCGCGGACGCCGAAGCCGACGCGGTCTTCATCGGCTCTCTGCGCCGCGACGACGGCGGCCCGGCCCGCCTGCTCGCCTCGCTGGCCGAGGCCCACGTGCACGGCGTGCACGTCGACTGGCGGGAATTCCTCGCCGGCGGCCGCCCGGTGGAACTGCCGACCTACGCCTTCCAGCGCGAGCGGTACTGGCTGGAGCCCACGGAGCCCGTCGACCCGGCCGGCCCCGACACCGTCGTCGCCCTCGCCGACGGCGCCGGCGTGATCCTCACCGGCACCCTCGGCCTGACCACCCACCCGTGGCCGGCCGGCCACACGGTCCTGGACTCGGCCGTCGTCCCCGGCACCGCCCTCGTCGAATGGGCCGTCCGGGCCGGCGACGAAGCCGGCTGCCCGGTCGTGGCCGAACTCACCGAACACCAGCCACTGGTCCTGCCGGCCGAGGGCACCGTCCGGATCCAGGTGGCCGTCGGCGCGGCCGACGACGCCGGCCTGCGCCCCGTCACCGTCCACGCCCGCCCCTCGCACGAGGAGCCGGGCACCGACATCGCCTGGACCCGCCACGCCTCCGGGACGCTGGCCGCCACCGCGACCACGACGCCCGACACGACGGCCCTGGACACCTGGCCGCCGCGCGACGCCCGGCCCGTCGACACCGACCAGCTCCACGCGACGCTCGCCGCACAGGGATACGAGCCGTTCCCGACCGTGCGAGCGGCCTGGCGGCGCGAGGAGGACCTGTTCGCCGAGGTCGCCCTCGACGCCGCCGACCAGGACGACGCGGCCCGCTTCCGCGTCCACCCCGCCCTGCTCCAGACGGTCCTCGCACTGTGGGCCGCCGACCGCGGAGCCGGCGACAGCACGCCCGTGCTGCCCGCCGCCTGGCAGGGCGTCTCGGTCCTCGCCACCGGCGCCACCGCCCTCCGCGTCCACCTGACACCGACGGGCGAGGACGGCACGGTGTCGCTGACCGCCGTCGACACCACCGGCGCCCCCGTGGTCACGATCGACGCCGTCACCACCCGCCCCCTGTCACCGGAACGACTCGCCGCGGCAGCCGGGACAGCGGCCGGGACCACCGGCCACGACGCCCTGTTCCACGTCGAATGGACCCCGCTCACCGGCGCCGGCACGGACAAGCCCTCCGGAACGTGGGCGGTCCTCGGCACCGGCCCGACGGCCACCGCGACGGCCGAACAGCTCGAACACCTCGGCGTGCCCGTGCACCACCTCGACTCCGACGGCACCCTGACCGCCCTGAGCGCGGCCCTCGACGCCGGCGCACCCGCCCAGGCACCCGACACCGTGATCCTCCACCTGGCCCCCCGGACGACCCCGGCCGACCGGACCACGACGGCAGACGCCGCACACGAGTCCGTACGCCACGTCCTGAGCCTCGCCCAGACCTGGCTCGCCGACGAACGGTTCGCGGCATCGCGCCTGGTCCTGGTCACCCGGGGAGCCGTCGCCACCGGCCCCGACGACGCCGTCGAGGGCCTGGCCGACGCCGGCGTATGGGGCCTCGTACGCTCCGCGCAGTCCGAACACCCCGGCCGGTTCCTGCTGGTCGACGTCGACGGCGACGAGCGCTCCGACGCGGCGCTCGCCCAGGCGGCGGCCGCCGCCGTCGCCGCCGGCGAACCGCAACTGGCACTGCGCTCGGGCACCGCCACGATCCCCCGCCTGCGACGGGCGGTCACCACGGCCCAAGCCCTCACCCACACCTGGCAGGACACCGGCCCCGATGACCCCGAGGGCACCGTCCTCATCACCGGCGGCACCGGAGCACTCGGCGGCCTCGTCGCCCGGCACCTCGTCACCCACCACGGCGTACGCCACCTCGTCCTCACCGGCCGCCGCGGCCTCGCGGCCCCCGGCGCCCAGCACCTGCGCGACGAGCTGACGAGCCTGGGAGCCCACGTCGACATCGCCGCCTGCGACACCGCCGACCGGACCGCACTCGCCGCCCTGCTCGACACCATCCCCGCCCACCACCCGCTGACGGCCGTCGTACACGCCGCCGGGGTACTCGAGGACGGACTGCTGGAGACCCTGTCCGCCGAACAGGCCGACCGCGTGCTGCGCCCCAAGGCCGACGCCGCCTGGAACCTGCACGAGCTCACCAAGGACGCCGGCCTCCACACCTTCGTCCTCTTCTCCTCCTTCGCAGGAGTCGCCGGCGGCATGGCCCAGGCCAACTACGCCGCGGCCAACGCCTTCCTCGACGCCCTCGCCCACCACCGCCGCGCACAGGGCATGGCGGCGGTGTCGATGGCGTGGGGATTCTGGGAAGAACCTAGTGGATTGACCTCCACACTGGGCCGCGTGGACGTTGACCGCTTCGCACGCTCCGGAATGCTGCCCCTCTCCGCCGACCAGGGCCTCGCCCTGCTCGACGCCGCCCCCCGCGCCGACCACGCCCTCCTCGTACCGGTCCGGCTGGACCCCCGGGCGCTGCTCGCCGCCGGTGAACTCCCGCCCGTACTGCGCGGGATCGTACGCACCCCCGCGCGACGGACCGTGAGCGCGGCCGGCACACCGGGACACGGCGCCGGCCACGCACCGGCGGGCGGCGAACAGCGGGCGCTCGCCGAACGGTTGGCCGGGCTCAGCGTGCCGAAGCAGGAGGCCCTCCTCCTCCAACTGGTCTCCGGGCACGTCGCCGCGGTACTCGGCCACGGCTCACCCGAGGCCGTCGAGGCCGAACGAGGCTTCCTGGACCTCGGCATGTCGTCCCTGACCGCCGTGGAACTACGCAACCGCCTCAACGCCGAGACCGGACTGCGCCTCCCGACGACCGCGATCTTCGACCACCCGACACCCATCGGCCTGGTCCGCCACCTCCGCGCACAGATCGCCCCCGGCAGCGCCGACGCCCCCGGGACGCCCCCGGTGTTCGCCGAACTCGACGACCTCGAAGCGGTCGTGGCCGAGTCCGGCGCCCGGCTGGACGCCGACGCCCGCACCCGCCTGATCCAACGCCTCAAGACATTGCAGTGGAAACTCGACGGCGCCGACGACAGCGGCCCCGCGCAGGACGGCGACGCCACCGACGCCGACCTCGCGGCCGCCTCGAGCGACGACGAAATGTTTGACCTCATCGACAAAGAACTCGGCCTCGCCTGACAGCCCAGTCGGTCGAAACATCTTTCCTGAACTGGGAGGTTCCCACCCATGGCTAGCACCGGTAACGAAGACAAGCTCCGCGACTACCTCAAGCTGGTCACCGCCGACCTGCGGCGCACCAAGCAGCGACTGGAGTCGGTCGAGGCCAGGGACAACGAGCCGATCGCCATCGTCGGCATGGCCTGCCGCTTCCCCGGCGGCATCGCCTCACCCGAGGACCTGTGGCGGCTCGTCGCCGACGGCACCGACGCGGTCGGCGACCTGCCCGCCGACCGGGGCTGGGACGTCGAAGCGCTCTACGACCCCGAACCGGGCAAGCCCGGCAAGAGCTACGTACGCCACGGCGGATTCCTCGCCGGCGCCGGCCACTTCGACGCCGAACTCTTCGGCATAGCCCCGCGCGAGGCCCTGGCCATGGACCCCCAGCAGCGCCTGCTGCTGGAATCGGCGTGGGAAGCCATCGAGCGCGCCCGCATCAACCCCGCGTCGCTGCGCGGCACCGGCACCGGCGTCTTCGTCGGCGGCGCCGACACCAACTACGGCTCCCTCGCCCGGCAGAGCGAGGAGACCGAGGGACACCTGCTCACCGGCGGCGCCACCAGCGTCCTGTCCGGGCGCATCGCCTACACCCTCGGCCTGGAGGGCCCGGCCGTCACCATCGACACCGCGTGCTCGTCGTCCCTGGTGGCGCTCCACCTGGCCGTCCGCGCCCTGCGCTCGGGCGAATGCTCCATGGCGCTGGCCGGCGGCGTCGCCGTGATGCCGACGACCAGCCTCTTCACGGAGTTCTCCCGGCAGCGCGGGCTCGCCGCCGACGGCCGGTGCAAGCCGTTCGCGGAAGCGGCCGACGGCACCTCCTGGGCCGAAGGCGTCGGAGTCCTGCTCGTCGAACGGCTCGCGGACGCCCGGCGCAACGGCCACCAGGTGCTCGCCGTCGTGCGGGGCACGGCCGTCAACCAGGACGGCGCCAGCAGCCGCCTCACCGCCCCCAACGGGCCCTCCCAGCAGCGCGTCATCCGCGCGGCCCTGGCCAACGCCCAGCTGTCCCCCGACCAGGTCGACGCCGTGGAGGCACACGGCACGGGAACGATGCTGGGCGATCCGATCGAGGCGCAGGCGCTGCTGGCCACGTACGGCCAGGACCGGCCCGGGGACCGGCCGCTGTGGCTGGGCGGCATCAAGTCGAACCTCGGCCACGCGCAGGCTGCGGCTGGTGTTGCCGGTGTGATCAAGATGGTCATGGCGATGCGGCACGGCGTGCTGCCGAAGACGCTGCACGTGGACGCCCCGTCCTCGCACGTGGACTGGAGCGCGGGCGCGGTCGAGCTGCTGACCGAGCGGATCGAGTGGCCCGAGACGGGCCGGGCGCGCCGCTCCGCCGTCTCGGCGTTCGGCATCAGCGGCACCAACGCGCACGTGGTGCTCGAGCAGGCGGAACCCGCCGAGGAGCCGGGGGCCGAGGACGACGGGCCTGCGGTCGAACCCGGTGTGGTGCCGTGGGTGCTGTCGGGCAAGACCGAGGCGGCGCTGCGGGCCCAGGCCGGGCGCCTGCTGCACCACGTTCAGGACCGCCCCGCCCTCGCGCTCGCGGACCTCGGCTTCTCACTCGTCACGAGCCGCGCGAGCTTCCCCCACCGCGCCGTCGTGCTCGCCGCCGACCGGGACGCCGTGACGCGGGCCTTGTCGGCCCTGTCGACCGGCGAGACGGACGCGGGCGTGGCCGAGGGTGTGGTCGAGGGGTCGGTGCGCCCGGGGCGCTCGGCGTTCCTGTTCTCGGGTCAGGGTTCGCAGCGGTTGGGGATGGGGCGTGAGTTGTACGGCCGGTTCCCTGTTTTTGCCGAGGCGTTTGATGCGGTGTGTGCGGGGCTGGACGAGCACCTGGACCGTCCGCTGCGGGACGTGGTCTGGGGCGAGGACGAGGAGCTGCTGAACCAGACGGTATACGCGCAGGCTGGGCTGTTCGCGGTCGAGGTGGCGCTGTATCGGTTGGTGGAGTCGTGGGGTGTCCGGCCGGACTTTGTGGCGGGTCATTCCATTGGTGAGGTTGCTGCTGCGCATGTGGCGGGTGTGTTCTCGCTGGATGGTGCGTGTGCGCTGGTGGCGGCACGTGGTCGCCTGATGCAGGCGCTGCCGTCGGGCGGCGCGATGGTTGCGGTGCGGGCGACGGAGGATGAGGTTCTGCCGCACCTGACCGATGAGGTGTCGATCGCGGCGGTCAACGGTCCGTCGTCCGTGGTGGTTTCGGGTGCGGAGAGCGCGGTTGAGGCGATCCGTGCGCAGTTCGAGGGTGAGGGTCGTAAGGCGACGCGACTGCGGGTCTCGCATGCGTTCCACTCGCCGTTGATGGAGCCGATGCTGGACGACTTCCGCGCGGTGGTGGCGGGCCTGTCGTTCCAGCCCGCCGCCATCGCGGTGGTCTCGAACCTGACGGGTGAGCCGGCCTCGGACGAGATGCTCGGCTCCGCCGAGTACTGGGTGCGGCACGTCCGTGAGGCCGTGCGTTTCGCGGACGGTGTGCGTGCGTTGCAGGTCGCAGGTGTCACCCGGTTCCTGGAGCTCGGCCCGGACGGCGTGCTGTCGGCCATGGCCCGGGAGTCGGTGACCGACGAGGCCGCCGTACTCGTCCCCGTCCTCCGAAAGAACCGGCCGGAGGAGCACACTCTTCTCGCTGCTCTGGCCCAGCTGTCCGTACAGGGCGCCGACGTCGACTGGGCCGCCGCCTACGAGGGCACCGGCGCCCGGAGCGTCGACCTGCCGACGTACGCCTTCCAGCACGAGTGGTACTGGCCGAAGCCGGCCGCCCTCTCCGCGAGCGGCGACGTCGGCGCGGCGGGCCTGGAGTCCACGGGCCATCCGCTGCTGAGCGCGTCGGTGGAACTGTCCGACGACGACGGCCTGTTGTTCACGACCCGGCTGTCCCTGCAATCCCACCCCTGGCTCGCCGACCACGTCGTGATGGGCTCGGCGCTGCTGCCGGGCACGGCCTTCGTCGAGCTGGCGATCCGCGCCGGCGATGAGGTCGGCTGCGACCGGATCGACGACCTCACCCTGGCCGCTCCGCTCGTACTGCCCGAACAGGGCGGCGTGCAACTGCAGTTGCGTGTGGGGCCCGCCGACGACTCGGGCAACCGCTCGTTCAGTGTGCGTTCGCGACCCGAAGGCGCCGGTGACCAGCCCTGGGCCCGGCACGCGACCGGCGTGCTGGCCGTGGGGGAGCACACGGCCGACTTCGCTCCCCTCGGCGGGGACGGCGTGTGGCCGCCCGCCGGGGCCGAGCCGGTGGATCTGACCGGTCTCTACGAGGGCATGGCCGAAGGCGGCTTCGCCTACGGCCCGCTGTTCCAGGGGATGCGGAGCGCCTGGCGGCGCGGCGACGAGGTGTTCGCGGAAGTCATGCTGCCGGAGGCCACCGACGGTGAGGCCGGCGCCGGGGCGTTCGGGCTCCACCCCGCCCTGCTGGACGCCGCCTTGCACGTCACCGCCTTCAACGGCATGCCGCGCGGCGTGGTGCCCTTCTCCTGGGAAGGCGTCTCCCTGCACGCCTCCGGCGCCTCGGCGGTACGCGTCAGGGTCGCCCGTACCGGGGACGAGTCCGTATCCGTGGCGATCGCCGACACCGACGGTGGGCCGGTCGCCTCGGTCGAGACGCTGACTCTGCGAGCCGTCGCCGCCGGTGACCGGTCGGCGACCGGGGTGAACGGGATCGGCCGCGACTCCCTGTTCCGGGTGGACTGGACCCCGCTCCCGGCTCCGGCCTCGACGCTCGGGTCCCTGGCCCTGGCCGTGGTCGGGTCCGGTGGCACGGAGGCTCTGGCTGGTCTGCCGGCGGACACCTACGAAGACCTGGCCGCCCTGGCGGCACATGCGGAAGCAGACGTCCCGGGTGTGGTGCTGGTGCCGGTGCCGGTGGCCTCCAGCGGTGGCTTCGGCGGGGTGGTGGAGTCCGTCCATGCCGCTACGGCGTGGGCGCTGGGCCTGGTGCAGTCGTGGTTGGTGGAGGAGCGGTTTGCCGGTTCGCGTCTGGTGTTCGTGACGCGGGGCGCGACGACGGGCGAGGATCTCGCCGGCGCTGCCGTGTGGGGTCTGGTGCGTTCGGCGCGCTCGGAGAACCCCGGGCGGTTCAGCCTGGTGGACCTGGGCGGCGACGAGGATGCTCCGTCGGTCCTGTTGCGTCAGGCGCTCGCTCTGGACGAGCCGGAGCTGGCTGTCCGGGGCGGTGAGGTGTTGGCTGCCCGGCTGGCCCGGGTGCCGGCGCCGGTCGAGCCTGGGCCGGTTGTGTGGGGCTCGGAGGGCACGGTACTGATCACCGGTGGTACCGGTGGTCTGGGGCGTGCGGTGGCGCGGCACTTGGTGGCTGAGCACGGTGTGCGGAGCTTGTTGCTGGTCAGCCGTAGTGGGCCGGCCGCCGAGGGCGCTGAGGAGCTCGTAGCTGAGCTGGAGCAGCAGGGCGCGGTCGTGGCCGTGGAGTCCTGTGACGTGACGGACCGGGGTGCCGTGTCCGAGCTGGTGGCGCGGCATCCGGTCGCGGCCGTGGTGCACACCGCCGGCGTGATCGACGACGGCGTCGTCGAAGCCCTGACGCCCGAGCGGCTGGCCACGGTCCTGCGCCCGAAGGTGGACGCGGCCTGGAACCTGCACGAGGCCACCAAGGGCCTGAACCTGTCGGCGTTCGTGCTCTTCTCATCCGTCTCCGGCACCTTCGGCGGCCCCGGACAGGGCAACTACGCGGCCGGCAACACCTTCCTGGACGCCCTGGCCCGGCACCGCCGCGCGCAGGGGCTGCCCGGCGTCTCGCAGGCCTGGGGCCCGTGGACGCAGGACGGAGGCATGACCGGCACCCTGTCCGACGTCGACATCCAGCGGATCGCCCGCTCGGGCATGCCGGAGCTGTCGCCCGCCGAAGGCGTGGCGCTCTTCGACGCCGCGATCGCCGCCGACGAGGCCGTGGTGCTCCCCGTACGCTTCGACCTCGCGGCCCTGCGCGCGCAGGGCGACATCCCCGCCCTGCTGCGCGGCCTGATCCGTACGCGCGTACGCCGGTCGGTCACGGCGGGCTCGGGCACCGTCTCCGCCGGTCTCGTGCAGCGGCTGGCGGGGCTTGCGGTGGCCGAGCGGCGTGAGGTGCTGCTCGATCTGGTGCGTGGGCAGATCGCGGTGGTGCTGGGGCACGCTGGTTCGGAGACGGTGGATCCGACGCGGGCGTTCCAGGATCTGGGCTTCGACTCCCTGACGGCCGTCGAGCTGCGGAACCGCCTGAACAAGGCAACGGGCCTGCGACTGCCGGCCACGGCGGTGTTCGACTACCCGACGGCGGACGTGCTGGTGGGCCACCTGCTGGACGAGTTGTTCGGCGGTGAGTCGGTGGAGACGCTGGTGCCGGTGCGGGCGCTGCCGCCGGTGGCCGACGATCCGGTGGTGATCGTGGGCATGAGCTGCCGTTACCCGGGTGGGGTGGCCTCTCCCGAGGACCTGTGGCGGCTGGTGTCCGACGGCCTGGACGCGGTGGGCGGCTTCCCGACCGACCGTGGCTGGGACGTGGAGGCGCTGTACAACGCAGACCGGGATGTGGCGGGGACGTCGTACACGCGGTCGGGCGGATTCCTTTACGAGGCGGGGGAGTTCGACCCCGACTTCTTCGGGATGAGTCCTCGGGAGGCGTTGGCGACGGATTCGCAGCAGCGTCTGCTGCTGGAGACGACCTGGGAGGCTTTGGAGCGGGCCGGTATCGACCCGGTGTCGCTGCGGGGCAGCCAGACGGGTGTCTTCGCGGGCGTGATGTACAACGACTACGGCAACATGCTGGTCGACGAACAGTTCGAGGGCTTCCGGGGCAACGGCAGCGCCCCCAGCATCGCCTCCGGCCGCGTGTCGTACACCTTCGGCTTCGAAGGCCCGGCGGTCACGGTCGACACCGCCTGCTCGTCCTCCCTGGTCGCCCTGCACTGGGCGGCACAGGCGCTGCGGTCGGGCGAGTGCTCGCTGGCGCTGGCAGGCGGCGTCACCGTGATGTCGACGCCGACCACTTTCGTCGAGTTCTCCCGCCAGGGCGGCCTGTCCGAGGACGGCCGGTGCCGGTCGTTCGCCGATGCGGCGGACGGCGTCGGCTGGTCCGAGGGCGTGGGTGTGCTGGTGCTTGAGCGGTTGTCGGATGCGCGGCGTCATGGGCATCAGGTGTTGGCTGTGGTGCGTGGTTCGGC
>NZ_JBEYZU010000035.1:0-27563 GCF_040646235.1 Streptomyces sp. NPDC046261
GGGGGGGGGGGGTGCGTCGCTCATGTGTCGGGGGGGGGGGGGGGGGGGGCGGGGGGCGCGCCCCCCCCCCCCCGCGTCGACGATGTCCTCGAAGGGGGTCGTGCGGTGGTCCAGCGCGTCGAGCAGCGCCGTCCTGGTACGGGCGAGGACCTCGCCGAAGCAGGGGTCGCCGTGCAGCCGGACGCGCAGCGGCAGCATATTGATCATCGGGCCGACGGTGCCGAGCTGTTCGTCGTCCTCGCGCAGGGAGACCGGTGAGCCGATGACCACGTCCTGCTGGCCGGTGTACCGGCCGACCAGACAGGCCAGGGCGGCCAGCAGCAGCATGTAGCCGGTGGCGCCCTCCTTGCGGCAGAGGGCGGCCGCGGCCGCCGATGCTCCGGGCCCGTAGCGCACGGTGGCGCGGTCGGGCGGCCCGGCGCCGGGCCGCCCGGTGCGCCGGAGGGCCGCGGTGCGGGCCGGGGCGCCGGCCAGCTCGCGGCGCCAGAAGTCCCGGCCGGCCGCGCCGTCCTCGCGTGATGACGCCGCGCACCGGCCGGCGTAGCGCGGCCCCGGTGCCGTGAGGGGGCCGGGCCGGCCGGCGAGGGCCGCCGTGTAGCCCTCCTCCAGTTCCCGGCACACCACCGCGAGCGAACCGCCGTCGAAGACGATGTGGTGGGCGGAGAGGACCAGCAGCCAGCGGCGGGCACCGCAGCGCAGCAGGGTCCATTCCGCCGGCGGCCCGGCGTCCAGGCGGAAGGGGCGGGCGGCGATGCGCCGCAGCGTCCGCTCGATCTCCGCTTCCCGGTCCGCGTCCGTCAGCCGGCCCAGGTCCACCGCCCGCAGGGGCGCCGGCTGCCCGGCGGCCCGTTGCCGGGGGGCGTCCCCGGCGGCAGGGAACACCGAGCGCAGTGCCTCGTGCCGCAGGCCGAGCCGCCGCACCACCTCCCGCAGCACCGCCGGACGCGGCGCGCCGGTCAGCTCGATGGCGGTGCAGATGTTGTACGCGGGCACCTCGGGGGCGAGCTGGTGCAGGAACCACATCCTGCGCTGGGCCGGCGAGAGCGGATGGGTGGTGTCGGCGGCCGGGGTCATTCGGCGGCACCTCCGGCGGTTCCGACGGGCTCCGCGGCGGCCAGCCGGGCCTTGTCTATCTCATGGGCGAACTCCCGCAGCGACGGGGACTCGAAGAGGCTGCGCACCGAGACCCGGGTCCTGAAGACCTTGTTCGCGGCCGCGGTCGCCTGCATGGCGCGCAGGGACTCCCCGCCCAGGTCGAAGAAGCGGTCGCCGGCTCCGACCCGGTCCAGCTTGAGCACATGGGCCCAGATCGCGGCGAGGGCCCGCTCGGTCTCGGTGCCGGGCTCGACGTACTCCTGTCCGTGGGTCAGCTGGGCGTGGCTCGGGGCGGGGAGCGAGGCCCGGTCCACCTTTCCGGCGGCGGTCAGCGGCACGGCGTCCAGGACGATCACGGCGGTGGGCACCATGTAGCGGGGCAGCCGGTCGCGTACGTAGGCCTGGACGTCGGAGGGCTCGGGGCGTTTGCCGGGTACCGGCAGGACATAGGCAACGAGCACCTGGTCGGAGGCGGCCTCGCCGCGGGCGGTGACGATGGCCCGTTGCAGGTGCGGGTGGGTGTCCAGGACGGCCTCGATCTCGCCGAGCTCCACCCGGAAGCCGCGGATCTTGACCTGGTGGTCGGCACGGCCGAGGAACTCCAGGTGCCCGTCGGGCAGGTAGCGGCCGAGGTCGCCGGTGGCGTACGCGCGGCTGCCGGGCGCCGGCGCGGCGGGGTCCGGGCGGAAGGCCGCCGCGGTGTCGCGGGGGCGGCCCAGGTAGCCGCGGGCCACCCCGGCCCCGCCGACGACGAGTTCTCCGGTCACCCCGAGCGGTACGGTGCGGCCGAGGTGGTCGCGGGGGTGCACCCAGGTGCCGGCCACGGGCCTGCCGATGGGCAGGTGCGGTCCGTCGCCGTCGGTCTCCCCGGACCAGACGGTGCTCCACACCGTGGTCTCGGTGGGGCCGTACTCGTTGTGGAAGCCGGCCCCGGGCAGCATCTCCCGGCAGTGGCGCCCGAGTTCGGCCGGGCACGACTCGCCCGCGGCGATGACCGTGCGCAGCGAGCCGAGTTCGCCGGGGCCGGCCTGGTCCAGCACGGGTGCCAGCAGGGAGGGGATGCCGAGGGTGTGGGTGGGGCGTTGCCGGGCGATCGTCTCCACCAGGCCGGCGGGGTCCAGTTGCTGTCCCTCGCCGGGCAGGACCAGGGTACCGCCGCGGGTCAGCGTCCAGAAGATCCCGGCGACGGAGCTGTCGAAGGCGAAGGAGGACAGCAGCAGGAAGCGGGCGGGATCGTCCCCGTAGTGGGCGCGGCGGGCGGCCAGCGAGGCCACGACGTTGCGGTGCTCGACGACGATGCCCTTGGCCTGTCCGGTGGAGCCGGAGGTGTACATCACGTAGGCGGCGTTGCGCGGGCCGGCGACGCCCACGGGGTCGTGCGTGGCGCCGTCGCTGCCCGCGGCCGCGGCGTCGACGGCGCGTACGCCGCCGGGCAGCCGCCCGGCCAGGTCCGGTTGGTGGACCACCGCGAAGGCGTCGGCGGCGGTGACGAGGGCGGCGATCCGCTCGTCGGGCTGGGCCGGGTCGAGCGGGAGGTACGCGCCACCCGCCTTGAGCACGGCCAGCAGGCCGACGATCTGCGTCAGGGAGCGCTCGGCCAGGACGCCGACGACCGTCTCCGCGCCGACGCCGAGGGAGCGCAGGTGGTGGGCGAGGCGGTTGGCGCGGCGGTTCAGTTCGCCGTAGCTGAGGGTCTCGGTGTCCAGCTGTACGGCGGGGGCGTCCGGGCGCTCGGCCGCCCACCGGGCCACGAGGTCGTGCAGCGTGCCGTCCTCGGTGGAGAGCCCGGGTCCGTGGGTGAAGGTCGCCAGGGCCGCCCGGTCGGCGTCGGAGCGGAACTCCGGCCGGTCGTAGCGGCCGTCGGGGTCGGCGACCATCGCGGCGAGCACCCGTGCGTAGCTGTCGCGGACGCTCTCCATCAGGGTGTCGGAGAACTGCAGGCTGTCGTACTCGACGCGGACCTCCAGGGCGCCGGTCTCGCGGTTGAGCCGGAAGATTCCGCAGAAGGGGAAGGTCGACTCGCCGTAGAGCTCGTTGGCGACGTGGCCGACGCCCCGGTCGATCCAGCGGTCCAGCACGTTGAAGACGTGGTAGTTGGTGAAGAAGAACAGCGTCTCGGCGAGCGGCTCGTTGCCCTGGTGACGCTTGAGTTCCGCCATCGGAAGCCGCCGGTAGGGCATGGAGGCGCGCTCGGACTCCAGCGTGGCGGTGATCAGCTCCGGCCAGGTGCCGCCGCTCATGCGGACCCGCAGGGCCAGGCTGTTGACGAACAGCCCGATCGCGGTGCTGCCGTCGGCGCTCTCCGGGCGGCCGTTGGTGACGGTGTAGGTGAGGGTGTCCTCGTGGCCGCCGTAGAGGGACATCACCACCATGTGCGCGGCCAGCAGGACGGTCTTGAGCGGTACGGCGTTGGCCGCGGCGAGCCGCTTGAGGCCGTCGGAGAGCTCGGCGGGCACGGGGACGGCGATGCGGGTGATGTCACGCTCGCCCTTGTCGGCGCGGGGCCCGGCGCCGGGCCGGGGCAGCCGCATGAGGGTGGCGTCGGCGAGGTAGGAGTCCCAGAACTCGTAGTTACGGGGATCGGCCAGCGCCTCGAGTTCCAGTGCGACGGCGTCGCGCATCGTGGAGGTGGGGGCCTTGATCGTGATCGGCTCGTCGTAGATCACCGAGAAGTAGTGGCTGAACAGCTCGGTGATCATCAGGGCTTCGCTCCAGCCGTCGACGATCTCGTGGTGGAAGCCGTAGGTGAACTGGAAGACCTCGTCCTCCAGCTGCTGCACCATGAACCGGATCAGCGGGAACTCGTGCAGCTCGAAGCCGCGCTCCTTCTCCTGCTCGATCCATTCCTCGACGCGTGCGTCCTGTTCCGCCGCGGTCAGGCCGCGCAGGTCGCGGTAGTGCAGCGGGTCGGCGAACTCGCGGTGCACCAGTTGCAGCGGCCGGCTGAACCGGCCCATGTCGAAGGAGGTGCGCAGCATCGGGTGGCGCTCCACCAGCTGGTGGACGACCATCCGCATCACCGCGAGGTCGAAGGGCGCGCGCAGCCGCACGGAGGCGATCGCGTGGTAGACGGCCGACTTCGCCGCGAAGTCGCGGTGGAAGATCATCCCTTCCTGCAGCAGGTTCAGCGGGAAGGCGTCCTCGACGTCCGCCGGCATCATCGCCCGGTCCTCGTCCGTGATCAGCGCGAACGGCTCAGTGGCGGGCGCGGCGGGCAGGTCCTCGCGGGCGTCCAGGTGGGCGGCGCAGGCGCGGACGGTGGGGTGCCGGTGCAGGTCGGCCACGGTGACGTCGACGCCGCGGGCCTGGGCCCGGCTGGCCACCATGACGCTGCGGATCGAGTCGCCGCCGAGGACGAAGTAGTTGTCGTCGATGCCGACGCGCGGGACGCCGAGGACCTTCGAGACGGTGGCGGCCAGGATCTCCTCGGTGGCGGTGCGGGGCGCCACGTACTCGGCGGTCTCCCGGGCCGCGGCGTGCGGCTTCGGCAGCGCGGCCCGGTCGATCTTGCCGTGCCCGGTGACCGGCAGGGCGTCGAGGGTGACGAACACGGCCGGCACGAAGTGCTCGGGCAGGTGCTCGCGGCAGTGCGCGGCGAGCTCCGGGTGCGTGGGGGCCGGTGCGCCGGGGGCCGGGACGACGTAGCCGACGAGGGCGAGTTCACCGGCGAGCGGCGAGGAACGGCCCGGGTCGTCGTCCAGCCGGGCGACGACCACGGCCTGGGCCACGTCCGGGTGGGCGGCCAGGACGCTCTCGGTCTCGGCGGGCTCCACGCGGACGCCGCGGATCTTGACCTGCCCGTCGGTGCGGCCGAGGTACTCCAGCGTGCCGTCGGCGCGGCGGCGCGCCAGGTCGCCGGTGCGGTAGAGCCGGCCGCGGTCGGGCGGGAAGGTGCTGGGCAGGAAGCGCCGCCCGGTCGCCTCCGGCCGCCGCAGATAGCCGTCGGCGACGCCCGCGCCGCCGATCCACAGCTCGCCGGCGACGCCGTCGGGTACGGGTCGTCCGCTCTGGTCGAGCACGTGGACGGTGGTGTTGGCGATCGGGCGGCCGATGGGCACCGGCCCGCTGTGCGGGGTGGTGTCGTCGACGACGTGCGCCACGCTGCCCACCACGGTCTCGGTGGGCCCGTATTCGTTGACGACGCGGGTTCCCGCGGAGCGGAACAGCTCCAGGCTCTCCGCCCGCAGGGCCTCCCCGCCGACCACCAGGGTGCGGACCGCGCCGCGTACGTCCTCGGGCGTGAGGAGCTGGTTGATCACGTCGAGGTGGGTGGGGGTGAGCTTGACCAGCGTGAGGTCCCGCGAGGTGCGCAGGGCGCCGATCAGGCCGGTCACTCCGGCGGTCTCGGAGAGCATGACGACCTGTCCGCCGGCGATCAGGGGCCCGAACAGGCCGGTCAGGGTGAGGTCGAAGGCGATCGAGGTGTGGACGAGGGCGCCGGTGCCCCCGTCGAGTCCGTAGGCGTCGGCGCACCAGTTGAGGTAGTTGGCGAAGGCCCGGTGCGGGACGCACACGCCGTTGGGCGTGCCGGTGGTGCCGGAGGTGTAGAGGACGTAGGCCGGGTCGTCGGGCGTGGTGGCGATGCCGGGCGGGGTGGCGGGGTGCTCGGCGACGACCGGCCAGTCGGTGTCCAGCGCCACCGTCCGGGCGGTACCGGCATCGACGCGGTCCCGTACGTCGGCGGTGCACAGCAGCACCGGGGCGCCGGTCTCGCGGAGGGTGAACTCCAGCCGCTTGCGGGGGAAGCCGACGTCGACGGGGACGAACGCCGCGCCCGCCTTGAGCACGCCGAGCAGGGCGACGAGCAGGTCGGTGGAGCGGCCCAGGCAGACCACGACCCGTGCGCCGGGCCGTACGCCGAGCCCGGCGAGGTGGTGGGCCAGCCGGTTGGCCCGTTCGTCGAGCCGGGCATAGGTGAGGACGTCCTCCCCGGCGCGTACCGCTACCGCTTGCGGTGTCCTTTCGGCGCATGCGGAGAACAGCTCGTGGACGTTCTTCCGGGGGTATTCGACGCGTGGTCCGCGGCCGGCTTCCCGGAGGTCCCGTTCGGTCTCCTCCGACAGCATGCGAATGTCGCCGACGGCGCGCTCGGGCGCCTCGATCGCGCCGCGCAGAATACGGCTGAAGCAATAGGCGAGGTTCTGCTCGAAGGACTCGTCGACGCGGGCTTCGTCGTATCCCAGCTCGATGCGCACCGTGCCATTGCTCCGCCGTACGGTCAAACGGATCGGAATCGGGGAGGTGGCTTCCTGGTGGACGCTGGTGAAGACGACTTCGGAGCCCTTGAGCGGTGGTTCGGCCCGTTGGCAGTCGAATGCGAAATAGGGGCAGTCCGCTGCGGTATCGAGGCCGCCGAGCAGTTCGGGGTCGTAATGGTCGAAGCGCTCCTCGCCCTGGGAGACGAGCGCGCCGAGCGCGGTGACGCAATCGGCGAACGGCTGGTCGTGGCCGATCTCGTGGACGAGCGGGACCTCGCGCTCGAAGGCGCCCACGGCCCCCTGGAGCTCGGGGTAGGAACGGCCTCCCCGGGTGAGCGCGACCGGCAGGTTCCGCTCCCCCGCCAGCCGCCACAGCACGACGCGGAACGCCGCGTGCAGCACCGTGTCCGGGTCGACGGACAGCCGCTCGGCGAGCCGGCCGACCCCTTCGGTCACGTCCGCGGGCAGCTCGAACGTCCCCGCCCGCCAGCTGCCCGGGCCGGCGCCTTCGCGGAGGATGCCGGGCGGGGGCCCGGTGTCCGCGGTGGCCGCGGGGCCGGTGTGGGCGGACCAGAACGCCCGGTCGGCGGCGGAGTCCTGGGCGGTCAGGAGGTCGTTGTGCCAGGCGGCGTAGTCGGCGTACTGCAAGGGAGCGGGCCGGTCGCCGGGGCCGTCCTCGCGGTCGTAGGCGGCGAGCGTCTCCTCGGTGAGCAGGCGCAGGGACGCCCGGTCCGCGACCAGGGCGTGCGCGGTCAGCACCAGCACCGCGCGGCGGTCGTCGACACGGCCCAGGGCGGCCCGCAGGACGGGGCCGTTGCGTGGGTCGAGAGCCTCGCGCTCGGCGAGCCGCAGCGCGTCCAGCTCGGGCCCCGCGCCGTCGGCGCACGCGGCCGGGAGCTCGACGGTGGACAGGGGCACCTCGCCGGCGTCGTGGACGACCTGGACCGGCGCGGTGCGGCCGGCGAGGCCGGTGAACGTCGTCCGCGTCGACTCGTGGACGGCCGCCGCCGCGGTGAGTGCGGCCCGCAGGCGCGAGGGGTCCAGCGGGCCTTCCACCGTCACCGTGGACTGCGTGAAGGAGTCCTTCCGGCCACGGCTCAGCGTGGCCCATAAGTGGCGTTGCTGAGGCGAGACGCGGTAGCCGGAATTCGCCGTCTCCGTCACGATCCATCTCCCTTGGCGCGTTGTGTGGACAGCAGCGCTGAGCGCGCCCCGGGCATGCCGGGGCCATTCACCGAGATCTGGCACCATGAAGCGTCCGGCGCACGGAGCAGAGGCGACCGGGACACAACGTTTTTGGGAACAGCGCACCGCCATTCAGGGTGCGCTCGATATTTTTGGAGAGCCGGCGCCTGTTGAGCACTTGGCGCCCGACGACCGGAGGGCGCTATTCGGCCCCGGTCGTTTCCGACTCTACCACTTGAGCGATACGCGTTACAGGGTTGTTTCTCAACCAAATGTCCTTCAGACAGAGGAGGTTGGGGGCCGCCGTGAAATCGGTGAAGGGGACCTCGATTCCGAGGTCGTCGGCGACGCGGTCGAGGAAGGCGATGGCGTCCTTGTCGCCGACGCCGTCGCGGAAGAAGCGCTCGGTCACACTGGCCGGCGGGGCGCCCAGCGCCTCGCGCCACAGCCCGGCGAGCCGGCGCTCCACGGCGTCCGTGGGCGGCGGGGCCCCTTCGGGCAGAGGGGTGCAGTCCTCGGGCGGTGGCAGCAGGTCCGCCGGATCGGCGCCCGCCGACCGGGCGGCCGCCGCTCTTCGGATCTCCGCGAGGGGCCGTGCGATCAGCACCGTCGGCACCCAGCCGGCCGGCAGGCCGCCCCGCAGGCGCTCGCGCAGGTCGTGGGCTCGGGGACCGGGCGGGTCCCCGGCCGCGAGGTAGGCGACCAGCTCCCGCACCCGCAGCCCGGTGGCCGTCCGCCGCTGACGGATCATCACCAGTGCGGCGTCGACGTCCGCGGCCGACTCCAGCTCCCGTTCCACCCGGCCGACGTCGATCTCCCGGCCGCCGAGGACCGTACCGCCCGGCGCCGGCGGCGGGACGGCCTTGAGCTCGGACACGCGCACGCCGGGGTCGGCGAGCACCTCGCGCAGCACCGCCCGGTACCGGTCGGCCCACATCCGTGCCGACGTGGCGTCGAAGAGGCGGCCGTCGAGGATGACGTGGAAGGGGATGTGCCCCGTGCCGTAGTCGTAGACGTCGAAGGACAGGTCCGCGATCCACGGCACCAGGTCCGCGCCGTCCTCCACGGGCTCCAGCTCCAGCTCCGACACGGCGATGTCGCCGCCGAAGTCCAGGACTGCGGGCGGGAGGTTGTGCAGGTCGAACCCGATCTGCTCCAGCGGATGGGGATGCAGTTCCCGCGCCGGGTCCATGCGCTGGATGACCTCGGAGAACGGCAGCCGCTGGTGTTCGTGGGCGGTCAGGCACTCCTCGCGCACGCGGCGCACGACCTCGAGGAAGCCGGGGTCGCCGGACAGGTCGCCGACGAGGGCCAGGTAGTCGGAGAAGGGGCCGGTCATCTGCTGTACGGCGAGCCCGTGCCGGGCCGCGACGAGCGAGGTGGTCACCAGCCGCTCGGCGCCGCCCGCCCGGCCGACGAGGGCGTGGAAGGCCGCCAGCAGGACGACGAACAAGGTCACGTCGGCGGAGCGGGCGAACGCGCGCAGCTCCTCGCTCAGCGCGGCGTCGAGTTCCTCGTCGACGACGAAGCACTCCCGCCGGCGGTCCGGCGGCCGGGGGCGGTCCAGGGGCAGTTCCACCGCGGACAGCCCGTCCAGCCTGGCCCGCCAGCGCCGGGTCTCCGCCGCGGTCCGGGTCTCGTCCCACCACCGGCGCTGCCAGGCCGCGTAGTCGGCGTACTGCGCGACATCGGCGGCCGGGTGGGCGGGACGGCCGCCGCTGCCGGCGCGGTAGAGCGCCAGGAGTTCGTCGTTGAGGAGGGTGGTCGACCACAGGTCCGCGGTGATGTGCGGGATCCCCACGAGGAACAGGTGCTCGCCGGGCGCCATACGGATCAGCGCGATCCGCACCGGTGGCCGGTCGTCCAGGGGGACGGGCGCGCAGAGCGCCTCCTCGCCGATCCTGACGGCCTCGCGTTCGCGGTGCTCCCGCGGCAGCGCGCTGAGATCGATCAACGGCAGCGGGTCGGGCGCCGGTTCCTCGACCACCTGCATCGGTTCCCCCTCGACGACGGGGTACCGGGTGCGCAGGCACTCGTGGCGGCGGACGAGCTCGGCGAGAGCCCCGCGCAGGGCGGCGCTGTGCAGCGGCCCGGTCAGCCGTACGAGCGTCGGCTCGTGGCTCGGCTCACCGTCGATGCGCCGGTCGTGGACCCACTCGCACAACTGGCCCGCGGACAGGGGCAGCGGACGGTCGCGGGGCGCGGGTGGGCCGTGCGGACGAAACCGTGCCGTCTCGGACCTGGTCGCCCGTGTACGGGCGATCCCCCTCCCTGGCCGGACACTCACGAACAGGTCCCTCCGTTTCGTCGTGACGCACTGCGCGTGTGCTCACCGGCCTCCGGGGCCGCCTTCCGGCTCGCCGCTCCTCACCACTGGACCTTCACCAGGGGGTCGAGCCCGGCCTTCACATGCCGGCCGACGGACTCGACGGGTACGTACTCCCGGTCGGCGGACAACGGGATCACCAGCTCGACCTGCGACCCGTAGCGGATCTGCGAGAAGCGGCGGCCCTGGGTGCAGAACATGCCCTGCCGCTGCCGGAAGGGCGTGATGGAGTCGACGTCGTAGTCGGCGATCTGGAGGATCCAGTACGGGCCCCGCAGCCGGGGCGAGTCGACCCTGTTGATCATGCGTTCGTTGTCGTGCAGATAGCCCGCGTGGACCGTGTCGATGCGCAGCTGGTCCAGCAGGTCCTGCTCCATGGCCAGCATGGGACGGTTGAAGGTGCCGATGGGCTCTTTGAGCGCGAACGACAGCCGCCCGCCGTAGGGCATCCGGTTGACGTGCACGTCGAAGAAGGTCATGAAGATGCCGATGACCAGGCACCGGTGGTCGAAGGACGCGTCACGGAACGCGGTGGTCAGCGCGTAGGACTTGCCTTTGATGTCGATGATCGGCTCCCGGGGGCCGACCACCTTCTGGTAGAGGACCACCCCGTCGGCCGGTGAGAAGAAGTAGTTGTGATCGACGTACGCCGCCCGGGCGGGGTCGCGGAAGAAGTGGTACTGCGAAAGCCACTCGAGGGGCTTGTCCTGGTAGGGCACGACCTCGGCCTCGATCCAGTCCCTCATCTCCTGGGCCATGACACCTCTCATCGAGCGGTCGACGGGGTCGCTGGGCGGGGGCGGGGGAACCCATCCCTCGTGCGGCTTGTCGTTCACGTTCTCGTACAACGAACACAGTGTCGGCACCTCGTGGCACTGGAACACAACCGGGCGGGGGCGAGAAAGCCATGGATCCGGTCATATTCAGGGGTCACGTTTCCCCGCGCGCGACCCGGCGCCGCCCTGCGCGGAGAAATGGCTGATGGCACAGGGTCGGGCAGGTAACGGCCGCGGCACGCGGCACGCCCGCGCCGCGGCCTCAATGGCCGATATCCGCCCCCGACGGCCGCCACGACATTCCCCGCCATCCGACGGCCCATCCGGCATCAAAGCCGACAGGGGCCGTAGCATGTCCGAAATGCGGTAGCCGGTCCTGACAGGTCCCGGAGAAGTCTGTGCACGACACTCCCGAGAACACCCCTCGGCCGGGCCATGGCCCCCCTCGTGGCGAGCCGCTCGTCCGCATACGCGGTCTGGGCAAGTGGTTCGGTGGCACGCGCGCGCTGGACGCGGTCGACCTCGACATCCACTCCGGCAGCGTCCTGGCCCTGCTCGGCCCCAACGGCGCCGGGAAGTCCACCCTCATCAAGGTGCTCGCCGGCATCCACCATCCGGACGAGGGCGAAGTGAGCGTCGCCGGGCACCGGCTCGGCACCGAGGCGGCCTCGCGCACCATGTCCTTCGTCCACCAGGACCTGGGACTGGTCGCGTGGATGACGGTCGCCGAGAACATCGCCCTGGGCACCGGATACCCCCGCCGCGCGGGGCTGGTGTCCTGGCGGCGGACGCGACGGCGGTGCGCCGAGGCCCTGGGCATCCTCGGCGCGCATCTCGACCCGGACGCCGTCGTCGCCGACCTCACCCGGGCCGAACGCTCCCTGGTGGCCATCGCCCGCGCCCTGGCCGCCCAGGCCGAACTCATCGTCCTGGACGAACCGACCGCCAGTCTCCCGGCGGCGGACCGCACCCGGCTCTTCGAGGTCCTGCGCACCCTGCGCGACCGCGGCCATGCCGTCGTCTTCGTCACGCACCGGCTGGAGGAGGTGTACAAGGTCGCCGACGTCTTCGCCGTCCTGCGCGACGGCCGCATCGTCACCCGCGGCCCGCTCGCCGGCTACGACCCCGCCCGGCTGGCGCACGACATCGTGGGCCACGCGCCGGGCGGCCACCGCTTCGCCGACCCCGCCGTGGCCCTGCCCGTCCTGAGCCTCGACGGCGTACGGACCGAGAACGCGGGACCGGTCACCCTGCGGCTGCACCCCGGCGAGGTCCTCGGCATGGTGGGCCTCACCGGCGCCGGGCACATGGATCTGGGCCGCGCCCTCGCCGGCTCCCGGCCGATCCTGGCGGGCCGGGCCCTGCTCGACGGACGGCCGTACGCACCGCGCACGGTCGCGGAGGCCGTCGACGCCGGCGTCGGCTTCGTGACCGGCGACCGTCAGGAGGAGGGCTGCGCACCCGAGCTGACGGTGCGGGAGAACCTCCTGGCCAATCCCCGCGCGGCCGGGCTGACGGGCGGGCACTGGATCAGCCCCGCGCGCGAGCGCGCCGAGGCCACCGCCCTGCTCGACCGGTTCTCGGTGCACCCCCGGGACAGCGAGGCACCGATCGCCGCCCTCTCCGGAGGGAACCAGCAGAAGGTCATGATCGGCCGGTGGCTCGGGCTCAGCCGGAGCCTGCTGATCCTCGAGGAGCCGACCGCCGGCGTGGACATCGGCGCCAAGGCGGCGGTCTACCGCCTGCTACGGGAACCGCTGGCCGCGGGCCTCGCCGTGCTGCTCATCTCCACCGACTTCGAGGAGGTCGCCACCGTGTGCCACCGGGCCCTGGTATTCGTCCGCGGGAGCGTGACGGCGGAGCTGGGCGGCGAAGCCCTCACGGTCGCCGCGCTCACCCGCACCGCCTCGGCCACGGCCGGCCTCACCGGGACGCCGGAGCGATGACCCGGGCCCCCCGCCCCGCGCCCGGCCGCCGGTTCGGGCACCTCGTCGGCGCCTACGGCCTGCCGGCCCTGACCGTCCTGCTGTTCGCGGCCTTCTCCCTCGCCCTGCCGGACACCTTTCCCACGCTGGACAACATCTCCGCCGTCCTGTCCAACCAGTCGATCCCCGCCATGCTCGCCCTCGGCGCGACGATCCCCATCGCCACCGGCAGGTTCGACCTGTCCATCGGCTACGGCATCGGCCTCGCGCACGTCATGACGATGCAGCTCATCGTCACCGAAGGCTGGTCCTGGCCGCTCGCCTGCCTCGCGGTGGTCCTGTGCGGGGTCCTCGTCGGCGTCGTCAACGGCGTCGTCGTCGAATTCGCGAAGATCAACTCATTCATCGCCACCCTCGGCACCGGCAGCGTCATGTACGCGCTGACCGGCTGGATCACCGGCGGGGCCCGGATCGTCCCCGGCCCGAACGGCCTGCCGGCCGACTTCACCGCCCTCTACGACTCCCGGTTCCTCGGCCTGCCGGTGTCCGCCTTCTACGTCCTCGCCCTGACCGCCGTCCTGTGGCTGCTCCTGGAACGGTTGCCGCTGGGCCGGTACCTGTACGTCATCGGCTCCAACTCCCGCGCCGCCGACCTGGTGGGCATCCCCTGCCGGCGCTACGTCATCCTCGCCTTCGCCGGATCGGGCCTGGTCGTCGGCGTCGCCGGGGTCCTGCTCGCCGCGCAGCAGCAGATCGGCAACCCCAGCGTCGGCATGGACTACCTGCTGCCCGCCTTCGTCGGCGCGCTGCTCGGCTCCACCGCGATCAGGCCCGGCCGGGCCAACGCCCTGGGCACGCTCGTCGCGGTCACCGTCCTCGCCGTCGGTCTCGCCGGGATCGGCCAGCTCGGCGCCCAGTTCTGGGTCACCCCGCTGTTCAACGGCAGCACGTTGCTCATCGCCGTCGGCCTGGCCGGCTATGCCGCCCGCCGACAGCTGCGCCGGCGGGCGACGGAGTCCTCCCGTTCGCTCCAGGACCTGCCCAGGGTCGCCCCATGACCAGGGCCCACCGGTCGGGCGCGGTCGTCCTGGCGTTGACGGCCGCCGTCCTGGCCGGCTGCGAGCGCGGGTCGTCGACCGGTCCTCCCTCCTCCTCCGCACCGCCGGGAAGGAACGGCTGCCCCACCGCCCTGGCCAGGTCCGAAGCGGCCGTGCGGCAGGCCGAAAAGACCGACCCCGCCTGGGACGGCCCCACGACCGGGCCCAAGGCGGTGCCCGGCAAGAACCTCGTCTTCGTCGCCCAGAGCATGACCAACCCGGGGGTCGCGGGCGCCGCCAAGGGCGTGGAGGAGGCCGCGATGGCCATCGGCTGGCGCGTCCGGGTGAACGACGGTCAGGGCACCCCCGCCGGGATCCAGGCCGCGTTCGGCCAGGCCCTCGCCCTGCGGCCGTCCGGGATCGTCGTCGCCGGCTTCGACCCCCGTCTGACGTCCCAGCAGGTCACGAAGGCCACTGCGGACCGCATCCCGCTCGTCGGCTGGCACGCGGTCGGCTCCCCCGGCCCCAGCAAGGACCCGAAGCTCTTCAGCAACGTCACCACCAGGGTCGAGGACGTCGCGAGGACCAGCGCGGACTGGATCATCACGCACTCCCGCGGCGACGCCGGGGTCGTGGTGTTCACCGATGCCTCGATCCCATTCGCCCGGCACAAGTCCGAGCTGATCAAGAAGGGCCTCGCCGCCTGCTCCGGCGTGCGGCTGCTGGCGGAGGAGAACATCCCCATCTCGGACACGAGCAGCCGTACGCCCCAGGACGTGTCCTCGCTCCTGTCCCGCTTCCGCGACACCTGGACCCACTCCGTCGCCATCAACGACGTCTACTTCGCCGACGCCGCCCCGGCCCTGCGCGCGGCACGCAAGAAGGGCGCCGGCCCCCCCTTCAACATCGGCGCGGGCGACGGCGACCCCTCCGCCTTCCAACGCGTCAACAGCCGCCAATTCCAGTCCGCCACCGTTCCCGAGCCCCTCTTCGAACAGGGCTGGCAGATCGTCGACGAGTTCAACCGCGCCTTCTCCGGCCGACCCGCCAGCGGCTACGTCGCCCCCGTGCACATCAGCACGGCCGCCAACAGCGGCGGCGTCACGTCCTGGGACCCACCGGGCTATCGCGCGGTGTACCGGAGGATCTGGGACAAGTAAGAGAGGACGCTGACACGGCCCTCGCGGGCACGTCGCATCACTGCCAGCCCTGCCCCGGCAGCCCGGCCCGATGACGCCTCGTGTGACGGAGAGTAAGGGATCGCTGGACGCAATGAAGGGGCGGACGCAGCGAATGCTGCGCCCGCCCTCGCCGCCGGAGCCCCGCTGGCACCGAGCGAGGGCGCTGTGCACGCCGATCCGGCAGCCTGTTGCCACAGGCGGTCAATCGTGTCGTGGGTTCGGTTGAGCTGCCGCTGCCGCAGGTCGACCAGGCGACGGTTCAGGCAGACCCGCTGTCATCAGAGCAGAGGCAAGTCACGGCCTCCGTGCCCGGCTCCGCGCTGCCGGACATCGTCTTACATGGCCCCCGCCGCTGCGACGCCATGAGGAGATGAGTGTGAGGACGCGGACCTGTCCGGCGAGGTCTGGGCACTTGCTGGAGACACGGGCGTACCCGATGCGGTCGCCGGCCCGCGCGAGCGCGACGCCGACGGACAGGTCGAGTTCCGGGCCGGGCTGCCACGGCCGGCCGGGGCCGCGGGCGGCGGGGATGCGGATCGCCGGCCCGGACCTCAGCTGAGGGATCTTCGCGTAGCGGCCGGTGTGGTAGTCGACGGCGACGACGCCGGAGTCGGCCCGGCACGCCGATCCGGGCGGGGCGCCGCAGCCCGGGCAGGGCTCGCGCTCGACGAGCTCGGCACGGGCGATCTCGTGCAGGTCGCCGTTCACGTGTTCCCTTCCCTCCCCGGCGGCACTCGCGCCGTCCCGAATGCGCGTCCCGCTTCCTTCTCGCGCCCGGAGGTTTCGGGACGCCTTCCGGGACGGGTTCTCGTCGCCCGGCGCCGCGTCGGGCGGCCGTCGCGGAATCGGTCATTTCCGGGACGGTGTGAGCGCCGCCGGGCACCCCGAGTACGTCTGATCGGCTCTGCGGATCGTTCGCAAACACACTGGGTATCTGGTTGGCTACATCTGAGTCTGACAGGCGTGGCCCGGACGAAGGAGGCACTGATGACAGCACCGGCAGAAGAGTCGACCAACCCCGCGGCCCGGATGGGGTTCGAGCGCGAACAGGTCGTCCAGGAGATCGGCTATGACGACGACGTCGACTCCGAACTGCGCGAGGGCGTCGAGGCGGCGACCGGCCAAGCCCTCGTCGACGAGGATTACGACGGCTTCGCCGACGCGGTGCTCCTGTGGTTCCGTGACGGCGACGGCGACTTGACCGACGCCCTGCTCGACGCCACCGGGCGGATCGATGACAGCGCCCCGGTCTGGCTCCTCACACCGAAGAATGGACACGAGGGATCCATCGAACCAAGTGACATCGACGATGCCACAAAGACCGCGGGCCTTTCCACAGCCAAGTCCATCGACCTCAGCAGTGGGTGGACCACCACCCGCATCTGGAGTCGCAAGGGCGGGAAGGCGTAGGGCGGCAGGCGGTACCCCTCGGGGCCCACGGCGGCGGTGCTGCCCGGACCATGCGGCTACGGTTCCGCTTCGCGGCCTTCACACATCCCGTCGTGATCAGCGCGGACCTGACGGGGAAGACTGCCCGCCGACCACCTTCGCTCACTCGTACGGGTGAACGCGACGGGTGTTCCGCGAGCGTTCCGGGACGCTGCCGGAGACTCCCGATCACGGAGGGGGAGGACGCGTCGAAGCTCGCGGCGACAATCGCGCGACTGACGCAGCTGCGGGACGCCGACCAACTGGCCGCCGCGCACGTGCGGCTGGCCGCCGAGGGCATGGGCGCCAGCGAGCGCACGGTGTGGCGGCGGGTGGCCGCCGGCACCCGCGCCCCGAACCCCGCAGGTCCGCCCAGTACGTACTGAGCGACACCGACCGCGAGGCATACGCCCTCTACCGCGGCAACGTCTCCGCCGTGCACCGCGCCCGCCAGGCCGTCGTCGACGGAGACGGCACCACCGCCGGCGCCCCGGTCCACGACTTCCTGCGCGAGGGCTGGGCCAACGCCGCCCCCGTCGCGCTGCGCACGCTGCAGACCGCGTTCCACCGGGAGCTCTCCGCGGCCGAACGCGCCGCGTGGAAGACCGGCGAGTCCGGCCGCCGGGCGAAGTCGGTGCACCTGCGCGGCTCGGACGAAATGCGTGGCCGCGTGGTGGGAAATGGACCACAAGCAACTACCGATCCTGGTGCACCCGCCCAAGGGCAAGCCGATCCCCGTCGCCTACCCTCTCGAACGCCCGGACAAGGACCGGATGCTGGCATACACGTGGAACGTCAACGCCCGACCAGATCTGATCGTTCTGTCCCTGGTGGTGCTCTGGCTGACGGGGCTCTTCTCCCATTTCGCACGGTGACGCGACCAGACACCACCGCCCGGACCGACGCCTCCGCACGTGATCGCCCGGAAAGGCCCTAGCAGCGCCTCGTGGCGCACCATTGCGTACTTGAAGTCGATGCGGCAGCGGCAACGGACCTCTCAGCGGCCTGCCGGTCCGACAGTCCGAGCAGGAAGTGCAGCACACAGACGGTGGCCAGCTGAGCAAGCGACAGGCCCGTGCGCCCGTCACACGGGTACCCGTCGGCGAAGTCCTCCTCGCACCACAGCCCGTCCAGCCGGTCTCTCACCCACGTCGCCCTCGTACCGCCCGGCTTGGTCGCCCGTGCGACCTGCGCAGTCAGAGACGGGACTTGCTCACCGGAACGGGGATGGCGATCTCGGCGACCTTGGAGCGGACGTAGGCGCGGGCGGTGACCGGAGGGTGGGACACCCTGCCGATCGGGGCGGGGATTGACGCGACGAGCGTGTCCGGATCGCAGTCGAAGAAGTAGACCAGGGACAACAGTTCCTCGGACGTGACGTCGGTGGGCGGGGCCAGTACACGATGGCGGCCGGAGCGCCAGCGGTCGCCGGTCCAGCGAGCCATCAGGTCACCGATGTTGATGGTGAGCGCCTCGGGGTCGTAGGGGGCGTCCTGCCAGCCGTCGTCCTGCGTGTGGATCTGCAGACCGCCCTTGCCCGGTTGCCGGTCCAGGACGGTGACGGTCCCGAAGTCGGTGTGCGGACCGACACGGAACTGGCCCGGCCGCGGCGCCCCTGCGGCACTGACGGGCGGATACCAGTTGAGGGTCAGGGTCCAGTCGGGGTGGGTGGTGTGACGAGTGAAGAAATCGAGCGGTTGGCGCAGGGCTGCTGCCAGGAGTTCCAGCAGTTCGCCGGCCAGCACCCGCATGGCACGTACGTACTGTGCGACGAGCGAGCGCAGCTCCGGGGGCTGGGACGGCCAGGACCGCGGCAGAAGTCCGGGCTCGGGGCGACCGTCCGCGGTGTCCCATGGGGCAGGGGCCGCTGACCAGGTTTCCACCAGGTCGGGTGGCGTCATCAGGCCTTCGGCCCGGCCGGCGGCCACCGCTCCCGGACCGCTCCAGCCGTAGTGGCCGAGCGCCTCCGCCAGGAACGCCTGCTTCACGTCGACCGGCTGGTGGAAGAAGACGCGGGCCGCGGTGCGGAGCGCGGCGGACAGGTCCGGGTGGACACCATGACCGGTGACGAGCAGGAACCCCGCCCGCTCAAGCGCCTGGTCGACGAGCGTGGCGAGACGGTCCCGTTCCTGCTCGTCCCCGCTTCGCCAGAGCGAGAGGTCGATGGTGGGAATGGTGGGAATGGTGGAAGCGTTCACGATGCCCTTCTCCTCCTTTGCCCTTCCCTCTCCGGGGGAAGGCGGTCCGGCCATGGTCGTTCGAGGAACGCGCACCACCCAGCCATCCGGTGGGAAACGGTAGGAACAGGCAATTCCCGGCGGTGAAACGGGAGAACGCGACAGGCCAGGGGCGCACCGCCGGGATCAGACCCCTATCGTCGGGACCTGTCGTGGGGAGCACGACGCAGCGGTGAACGCACAGGAGGTCACACATGGTGGGCTCGGCCACCTTCGACGCTCTGGACCTGGGGCTGCTCCAGGCCCTCCAACTCGACGGACGCGCGGCACTGAGCCGCATCGCGCGCCGGCTGGGTGCCTCCGAACGCACCGTCGCCCGCCGCTACAGCCGCCTGCGCACGCTGGGCCTGCGCGTCGTCGGCCAGCCCGTCCCGGCCCGGGTAGGGATGAGCCGCTGGCTGCTGCGCATCCACTGCGCTCCCGACTCCGCAGCCTCCGTCGCCCAAGCCCTGGCCCGTCGGCCCGACACCAGTTGGATCTCACTGGCCTCCGGGGGAACCGAGCTGTACTGCGCCCTCACCACCCCTACGTCGTACGAGCGCGACGCGCTGCTCCTCGACAAGCTGCCCCGTACCCCGCACCTGGCCGCCGTCGGAGCCCACTGTCTGCTGCGCCTGTTCACCGGCATCACCAGCACGTGGTACGCCAACGGGCTCCCGTTCGGTGCGGCTCACGGCCACGAAGGCGGTGCCTCGGTATCGGCCTCTCGATCCGATGAGCATCCCGAGCCCGTGGCCCTGGATGTCACAGACCGAGCCCTCTTCACCGAGCTGGCCAAGGACGGCCGTGCCGGCCTGCCCGAGCTGGCCGCGGCCACCGGTCGCTCGCCCTCCAGCGTCCAGCGCCGCCTCGAACGACTTCGGGCCCAGGGCGCACTGGACTTCTCCGTGGACTTCGCACCCCGGCACCTCGGCTACGACCTGATGACCCACCTCTGGCTCCAGGTGGCCCCCGGCCACGTTTCGGCCGTCGGCCGCGCCCTGGCCACTCACCCCGAAATCGCCTTCGCGGCCGCCACCACCGGCCCGCACAACGTCGTGGCCAGCGGGGTCTTCCGCGGCAGCCACGACCTCTACCACTACCTCGACCACCGCATCGGCTCGCTACCCGGCATCCATGCCATCGAGACCGCCCCCATCCTCCGCGAGGTCAAACGCCTCACCGTCAGCACATGAACAGCACCGCCGGGGAGTGAACTTCGGCAGGGACGCCACTGCACCACCTACCACCATCCCAATCACCTGACCCATCGGACACTCCCTAGTACTCCAGCTGTAGATCGTGATCTTGCTGGTCGGGGTCGGCCGGGGAAGCCTCAGCATCCTTACGGGGGGATAACCCCCGACACCACCCTGACGACAGCGCATGGGTACGTCAGCGGGATAGCCGGATGGACCAATCGGCCCTCCGCTGGTGGGATGGTCGCCGACCGCCGCATTCGGGGGCGACGCAGTCTCGGGCCACAGCTTGAGCGGTCCCTGAACGCGCGCAACCCGAACAGAGAAGGGGTCGCCATGCATGGGTTAAGAAGGCGTCGGCGGAGCCTGCTCGTCCTGACCAGCCTCGCTACAGCCGTCCTCGCCACATCGACCGCGTCCACGGCGTCGGCGTCGGCGAAGCCGCGGCCTGCCGATCCGCTCCAACGGCAGGTGGAGGCGATCCGTGACACCGGGGCCGTCGGTGTGCACGCCGAGGTGATGTCACCGGATGCACGCGACAGCGCGTACGCCGGGACGGCCGCGATGAACACACAGAGGCCGATGCCGCGGGACGGCAGGTTCCGGATCGGCAGTGCTACCAAGACCTTCACGGCCACGGTCGTGCTGCAACTCGTCGGCGAGGGGCGCATGTCCCTGGAGGACACCGTCGAGCAGTGGCTGCCGGGAGTGGTCCGGGGCAACGGCAACGACGGCAGACACATCACCGTACGGCAGCTGCTGCAGCACACCAGCGGCATCCCTGACGTCAAGCCGGAGATTCCCGCGTTGAACAGCGCGAACGGCTATCGGGCAGAGCGGTATCGCACCTATACCGCCGAGGAGTTGATGGAGCGGGCGATGCGGAAGCGACCCGACTTCCCGCCGGGCCGTGGCTGGTCGTACTCCAACACCAACTACACCCTCGCCGCCATGATCACCCATAAGGTCACCGGCCGAAGCTGGGCAACGGAGGTGCGCGACCGGATCATCCGTCCACTGAGCCTGACGGGCACGACGACGCCCGGCACCTCCCCGTTCATCCCGGGCCCCCACGCCCGGGGCTACGCCGCGTTCGGCACCGACAGGAGCATCGACGTCACGACCCTCAATCCGAGTATGGCCGTCGGCTCCGGCTCGATCATCAGCACCGCACACGACCTGAACCGGTTCTACGCCGCGTTGCTCGGCGGCCGTCTGCTGGCTCCGGCGCAGCTCGACGAGATGACGACCACCATGCCCGCGCCCGAGCTGGGCGTGAGGTATGGACTCGGTCTTGCCGAGATTCCGTTGCCCTGTGGCGGCAGCTACTTCGGCCACCGGGGCGAACTCCTCGGCTATGTCACCTGGGGTGGCGCCACCCGGGACGGGACCCGGACCGCCGTGGTGTACGTCACCAGTGACGGCGGCCAGGACACCCAGCAGGCCATGATCACACTCATGGGTCAGGAACTGTGCCGGACCCGCTCCTAGTACCCCAGCCGTAGTACGCGCTCTTGCTGGTGAACCGGCTGCAGGAAGGCCACGGCCACAGCGTAGAGCCTGCCCGCTGGCAGGAGGCGTTCGAGGCCCTGATGGGCCGGATAGCGGGCCGGTTCGCGCGGTTTGGCCCCGGCGCCGGCTGAGGACCTTCGTGCAGGGGCTGCTGTCGGACCTGCCGCGCAAGAACTCCTGGCCGATCGCCGAGTGGGCCGGGGAATCGAGTCCCGACGGCATGCAGCACCTGCTCGGCCGGGCCCGGTGGGATGCCGACCGCGTGCGTGATGACGTGCGTGAATACGTGCTGGAGCATCCGCACGACGAGGATGCGGTGCTGGTCCAGCGCCAGTACACCGAAACCGCCGGGAGGATCGAGAACGCGCAGCTCGCGGTCTACCTCGTCTATGCGGGGGGGGGGGTGGGCATGCGGCAGTGGACCGTGAGCTGTACATCCCGCGCTCGTGGACTGCGGATCCGGACCACTGCCGGGCCGCGGGCCTGGGCAAGGACACCGTCTTCGCGACCAAGCCCGAGCTGGCCGCCCGCATGATCGGCCGATTCCTGAATGCTGGGCACCGCGTAGGCCGGGTCGCTGGCGACGAGGTCTACGGCGGCAACCCGAAGCTGCGGTCTGCGCTGGAAGAGCGCAAGGCCGGCTACGCACTAGCCGTCGCCTGCTCGGCCGAAGTCACCACCGGCGCGGGGAAGTTCCACGCGGATGCCCTGGCCACGAAGGTACCGAAGCGGGCCTGGCAGTTCCGGTTGCCGGGCAACGGTCGGCCGACCACAACGACGCGCCGGGTGTCGGCATCGATGACGACCTGGTGGTTGGTGGAGTAACGGCGGTTCTTCGACCGCTCGGCCACCGTGTGGTCGCGGGTGGGCACCAGGGTTCCGTGCACGATGAGTACGGTGCTCTGCGGAACCGCCTGCGGGGCTTGAGCGCGAGCAGGGGACCAAGGTGACTGATGATGCGGTCAGCCGCGGACTTCGAGATGCCGAACGGCGGTGCGAGCAGGGCGCAGCGCCACGTTGGTGCGCCAGTACGTCGTGACCAGCAGCACCCGATCCTCCAGTGGCAGGCTCCACGGCCGTCCTCTGCGTACCGCTTCAGCTCCCTCGTGCGCAACTGAGCCACCAGCGTGCCGAAACAGCGAGGGCTCAACCCGGTGAACGGAGCTGTCCAGGACGGCTGTGACGCCGTAATCACAGCAGACATCGCGAGATCATTGCACTCGTAGCCAGGCGCCTCAACGCCCCTCGGTGACCTGCTTCAGTCGAAGAGGGCAACGACTCCATTTACCCAGATCGCGAGGAACGCGAGGGCCCCCACCAGGCAGCCGCCGCCCGCCAGCACACCGCCGACCGTCCACGGCCCGGATGGCGCCTCCTCGTCCTTGTCCTCCAGGCCGTCCTGGTAGGAGGCGGGGTCGGCCCAGTCGACAGGGTGACCCAGCTCCTCGACGCAGGCGGTCCGCACGGCGACCAGCTGCTTCTCCGCGAAGGAGGTGGCAGCCATCGCCTCGGGGCCGCGCCAGGCGAGTGCCTTCATCCGCCACGCGGGAGATCCGTACCGCGCCTCGAAGGCGACGGTCTCGTCGCCGTTGCGGTCCTCTTCGAGGTACATCCACCGCCCGGCCTCGGCGGCATCGCCGTAGAGCCGGTACACCTCGGCCAGGCGCCGACGGAGGGTCAGATCGTACGGGAAGGACGAGACGAGACCGCGCAAACGCTGGCGCGCAACAGGAACCCGGCCGGCGGCCAGGTCTGCATCGACACGGGCAAGGGTCTCTCTGAGGGGCATGAGCACATGATCGGGTATTGCACTGGTCCCCGTCGACCTGGTTGTTTGCCCAGCACCTGGCTCGCTCCTATCACGCCTCCGGCACGGCCTGGATGTCCAGCTCGACCCTGATGGTCGTACCGATCATGACGATGCCCCGCTGGAGCATGGAGCGCCAGTTCAGGGTGAAGTCCTCACGGTGCAGTTCGGTGCTGGCCGAGCAGGCGGTACGGGTCTCGCCCATGATGCCGGTGCCGATGCCCAGGTAGCGCGTGTCGAGGGAGACGTTCCGGCTGACGCCGTGCAGGTTCAGCACGCCCTGGACGCTCCAGCGGGCACCACCGCGGTGGACGAAGCGTTCGCTGGTGAACCGCATGTAGGGGTAGGCGGCGACGTCCAGGAACTCCGGCGAGCGCAGGTGCTTGTCGCGCTGCTCGACGCCCGTGTCGATGCTGGCCGTTTCGATCACCACGTCCAGCCGCGACTGTTCCATGCGCTCGGCGACCCACAGGTTTCCCTGGAACCGGTTGAACCTGCCGTGCACTTCGGCGAGGCCGATGTGCCGGGCGATGAAGCGCACGGCCGTGTGGTCGGAATCGATGCGCCACGCCCCCGGCGCGGGCGTCGCGGGCGCGGGCGCGGGATCCATGCCGATCGGTTCGAGCTCGGTACGCGCTTCCGCGGTGCACTCGAAGGTCCGCCGTACGGGCTGCAACCCCTCGGCCGTCACGACGAGCCCGTACTCCCCGGGTTTCATGGTCGCGGCGAACCTGCCGTGCGGGTCGGTCTGCCCGTGGAGGACCTCCCCGCCACGGGCGTCCCGGACGGAGACCTCGGCCCGGTGCAACGGCAGCTGCACCGGGTCGAGGACAAGACAGTCGACGGCTCCCGCACCGCGGGGGACGGGGGCACCTCCCTGCCGCGGAGAGCTCTTGAAACGGCGCAGCAGCGCGAGGGGCATCCCGTGAGGACCTTTCTCTGGCCGGAAGGTGGTCGGACCACAGACCATCACATATCGCCATTACAAGGCAAAACAGCCCGCTTCTCCTTCGAAAGCGGACCGATCAACTCGGAACAGCTTCGAATCACGCGAAGCGCCCGAGCAACACATTGCACCATACATGCACTCTTCCGGCGTCCCGTCAGGGGCGCGGGATGTTGCGCAGGTTGGAGCGGGCCATCTGGGCCATCCGGCCCACGCCGCCCGCCAGGACCATCCGCCCGGCCGACAGGGCGAAGCCGCCGACCATGTCAGCGGTGATCTTCGGCGGGATCGACAGGGCGTTGGGATCGGTCACGATGTCCACCAGCGCGGGCCCCTTGTGCTTGAAGGCGTCCCGCAGAGCGCCCCGCACGTGCTTCGGTTTCTCCACCCGCACGCCGTACGCTCCGGCCGCGGTGGCGATGGCCGCGAAGTCGGGGTTGTGGTTGGTCGTGCCGTACGACGGCAGGCCGCCCACCATCATCTCCAGCTCCACCATGCCCAGCGAGGAGTTATTGAAGAGCACGACCTTCACCGGCAGCCCGTACTGGACCAGCGTCAGGAAGTCGCCCATCAGCATGGCGAACCCGCCGTCTCCGGACATCGAGACGACCTGCCGGCCCCGGTCGAGGAACTGCGCCCCGATCGCCTGGGGCAGGGCGTTCGCCATCGAGCCGTGGGTGAAGGAGCCGATGACGCGGCGGCGGCCGTTGGGGGTGAGGTAGCGGGCCGCCCATACGTTGTTCATCCCGGTGTCGACGGTGAAGACCGCGTCGTCGGCGGCCTCCTCGTCCAGGACCGAGGCCACGTACTCCGGGTGGATGGGCGTGTGCTTCTCCACCTTCCGGGTGTACGCCTTGACGACCCCTTCGAGGGCCTCCGCGTGTTTCGCGAGCATCTTGTCGAGGAACTTGCGGCTCTTCTTGACCTGCACCCGGGGGGTCAGACAGCGCAGCGTCTCACGGACGTCGCCCCACACCGCGAGGTCGAGCGCGGACCGCCGGCCGAGGTGTTCGGGCCGCACGTCCACCTGGACGATCTTCACGTCGTCCGGCAGGAAGGCGTTGTACGGGAAGTCGGTGCCCAGCAGGATCAGCAGGTCGCACGCGTGGGTGGCCTCGTAGGCGGCGCCGTAGCCGAGCAGGCCACTCATGCCGACGTCGTAGGGGTTGTCGTACTGGATCCATTCCTTGCCGCGCAGGGCGTGCCCGACGGGTGCCTTCACCCGCTCGGCGAAGCGCATCACCTCCTGATGGGCGCCCGCCGTGCCGCTGCCGCAGAACAGGGTCACCTTTCCCGCCTCGTCGACCATCCGGGCGAGCGCGTCGATCTCCGCGTCCCCCGGTCGCACCGACGGCCGCGCGGTGACCAGCGCGTGGTCGGCGACGCGCCCGGGCGCCGGTTCGCCCGCGATGTCGCCGGGCAGGACGACGACGCCGACGCCGCTTCGGCCGATCGCGTTCTGGACGGCCGTGCGGAGCACCCGCGGCATCTGCCGGGGGCTGGAGATCAGCTCGCAGTAGTGGCTGCACTCCCGGAAGAGCTGGTCCGGGTGGGTCTCCTGGAAGAAGCCGGTGCCGATCTCGCCGCTGGGGATGTGCGAGGCCAGGGCGAGGACGGGTGCCATGGAACGGTGGGCGTCGTAGAGGCCGTTGATGAGGTGCAGGTTCCCGGGGCCGCAGGAGCCCGCGCAGGCGGCCAGCCTGCCGGTCAGCTGGGCCTCCGCTCCTGCGGCGAAGGCGGCGGCCTCCTCGTGGCGGACCTGGACCCAGTCGACGGCGGCGTTGCGGCGCACGGCGTCCACGACGGGGTTGAGGCTGTCGCCGACGACCCCGTAGAGCCGCCGCACCCCGGCGCGGGCCAGGATGTCGACGAACTGCTCAGCCACCGTCTCCTTCGGCATGAATCCGGTCCTCTCGCCTCGCCCCTTCCCCCATCAATCCACAGAACACAGGGCGGTGCATCCCCGGCGGCCGGCCCCTCGGGTGGGAAGCCGGCACGGGCGGTGACGGGTTCAGCTGCCGGCCGGCCAGGCGCTGTAGAAGCAGAGGCCGAGGAAGCAGGCCACGCACGCCATCACGACCCACGAGGTGAGACTCCCGCGGCGCGGCCTCGCCGCGCGCCGGGCACGCGGGGTGCGCCGGGGGGCGGGTGCCCGCGGCGCCGGCGCCGCCGCGACGTCGGCGGTCTCGGCCAGGAGCCGTCGGCAGGCCGCGGCCAGTGCGGCCGTCCCGGCGGAGAGCGGGACGACGGCCTCCGCGCGCGCCGGTGCGGTGGTGCCGCCCTCGAGGATGCGCCCCGCCCGCAGGCACACCTCGCCCCTGCCCCCGGCGGGCGCGAGGCTGATCCAGCGCCGCACGTGCTCGCCCCGTATGACGACGTGCCCGGCCCGGTCCCGGTAGACGGTGTGCTCCCGCCACAGCACTCCGGCCAACTCGCCCGCGACGTCCCTCAGTTCCGTCCTCACGCTTTCCCCACCCCTATGCACACGGCAACGCGTCGAACAAACGTCTCATCCTAGCGTCGCCTCTGCGTGAAGGGGCTTCAGGAGGTCGACCCGTCGCGATGGCCCCAGCCGAGAACGTCCGTCTCGGGGGCGGGCTTGTAGGGACGCTCCTCCGCCGGCTCTTCCCGCTTCTTCTCCGTGGCGCCCGCGGGCTTGCCCTGATGCTTGCGCTTGCGTTCGGCGTCGCGGGCCTCTTTGTGCTTCTTCTTCGGCAGCCCGACCATGACTGATCCGATCTCTTGGATGACGGGACCCTCTTGATGACGGGACCCTCTTCCAGCCTCACACGGCCGTGCGGGGCCCGCATCCCGCTGCCAGGGCGCACCAGGCATGCCCTTCGTACGATGACCGCTACCGAGTGCTACGCGAGCCGTGGAACCGGTAGAAGCGCGTACCGGGCCCGTGCACCGCCTCCCGTGCGACCGCGTCGGCCGTTCCGGCCCACTCGGCCAGCTCCACGACGCGCCCGCCGTCGGTCGTGAGGTACAGGTGGAAGCCCAGCAGTCCTGGCGGCGCCGCGTCCGTCAGCGCGGCCGCGCGCGTGTCGGCCCGGGCCCGCGCCCGGCCGGGTGCCTCCGCGTCATACGTGGCGAAGGCGAAGACGTCGGCGGCCCGGCCGGGGTCGACGGTCACCTCGCGGTACGGACGTGTGCGGTGCAGGCCGGGGCGCTCGATGCCGGGAACGAGCGTGTCGATCCGGCCGACCCGCGCCGCACGTCCCTCCCGTACGAAGGCGAGGTGGTCCTCGGCGCTCGTCCACTGGCCGTGTATGAGGAGGCCCGAACCGTCCTCGTCCACGAAGACGTGCGTGGCCAGCCGGGCAGCGGGCACGTCGCCGTCCGCGCCCTGCGACCAGGTGTCCAGGAGCGCGTCCGCGGCGGCGCGGGAGCGCTCTTCGCCACCGGTGATCCAGCGGCTGATGAGGGTGATACCGGCATGGGGGTGCCGCATCGCGGCGAGGCGTGTCATGGGGAAACGTTCGTACATCAACCGCGGTTGAGGTCAAGATCGAGGACTCTGCTCGCCGACCGGCCCCGCGGCTGATGCGAACGCCTCCCCCACCGGCTCGCCTACAGCGCCAGGGCCGCCCGCTTGACCGCGGCGGCGACGGCCGCGGTGGCTCCCGGGTTGAAGACGCTCGGGATGATGTAGTTCGCGTTGAGTTCGTCCTCGGCGACCACATCGGCGAGCGCGCCGGCGGCTGCCAGCATCATGTCGGTGTTGACCGT
>NZ_JBEYZU010000036.1:0-20796 GCF_040646235.1 Streptomyces sp. NPDC046261
GCACGCGCAGGGCACCCTGGCGGCTGAAGAGGCTGCGGTGGTGGCGTTCGATGCCGGGGTGTGGCCGCCGGAGGGTGCCGAGCCGGTTGACGTGACCGGCTGTTACGAGCGGTTTGCGGATGCGGGGTTCGAGTACGGGCCGGTGTTCCAGGGGCTGCGGGCGGCGTGGCGTCTTGGTGAGGACGTTTTCGCCGAGGTCAGCCTGCCTGATGGCGTCGACGGCGGAGCCTTCGGCCTCCACCCGGCGCTCTTCGACGCCGGCCTGCACGCCTTCGCGTTCGGCGAGGGCGACGAGCCCGGTGGCGTGCCGTTCTCCTGGAGCGGTGTGACCCTGCACGCGACGGGCGCGTCCGCGATTCGGGTGCGTATGGCGCGGACCGGAGACGGCGCGGTGTCGATCGCGATCGCGGACACGATGGGCGCGCCCGTCGCCTCCGTCGAGTCGCTGGTCGTACGTACGATCTCCGCCGACCAGCTGAACGCTGTCGGCCACGACTCGCTGTTCGAACTCGTCTGGGCCGCGGTCCAGGTTCCGGGCGTCGAGGCGGATGCCGAGGCGGACGTTGCGGCGTTCACCGGGCCTTCGGTGGAGACGAGTGGGGATCTGCTGCTGCTTGCGGAAGCAGAGATCGATGCTCCGGACGTCGTGCTGGTGCCGATGGCTCCGAGCGGCGACTCCGGTGTGGTGGTGGAGTCCGTCCATGCGGCTACGGCGTGGGCGCTGGGTCTGGTGCAGTCGTGGTTGGCGGAGGAGCGGTTCGCCGGTTCGCGTCTGGTGTTCGTGACGCGGGGTGCGACGACGGGTGACGATCTCGCCGGCGCTGCCGTGTGGGGCCTGGTGCGTTCGGCGCAGCTGGAGAGCCCCGGGCGCCTCGGTCTGGTCGACCTGGGCGGCGACGAGGATGCTTCGTCGGTCCTGTTGCGTCAGGCGCTCGCTCTTGACGAGCCGCAGGTGTTGGTCCGAGGTGGTGAGGTGTTGGCTGCCCGGCTGGCCCGGGTGCCGGCGCCGGTCGAGCCTGGGCCGGTTGTGTGGGGCTCGGAGGGCACGGTACTGATCACCGGTGGTACGGGTGGTCTGGGGCGTGCGGTGGCGCGGCACTTGGTCGTCGAGCACGGTGTGCGGAGCCTGCTGCTGGTCAGCCGGAGTGGGCCGGCCGCCGAGGGCGCTGAGGAGCTCGTCGCCGAACTCGCCGCCCAGGGCGCCGAGGCGACCGTCGCCGCATGTGACGTCGCCGACCTGGGTGCGGTGTCCGAGTTGGTGGCGCGGTATCCGGTCTCGGCTGTGGTGCACACGGCCGGTGTGTTGGACGACGGTGTGATCGGGTCCCTGACCCCGGAGCACCTGGCGGCCGTGCTGCGTCCGAAGGTGGACGCGGCGTGGAACCTGCACCGGGCCACCGAGCACCTGGATCTCTCCGCATTCGTCCTCTTCTCGTCCGTCGCCGGCACCTTCGGCAGTGCGGGCCAGGGCAATTACGCTGCGGGCAACGCCTTTCTGGACGCCCTCGCACATCGCCGCCGGGCCGAGGGACTGCCCGGTGTGTCGCTGGCCTGGGGCCCCTGGGCTCAGGACAGCGGAATGACCGGAACACTCTCCGAAGCCGACATCCAGCGGATCAACCGGGCCGGCATGCCGCCGTTGTCCGTGGAGCAGGGCCTGGCGCTGTTCGACGCCGCGCTGTCCGGCGCGGAGCCGGCCGTACTGCTGGTGCGCCTCGACCTGGCGGCCTTCAAGGCGCAGGGCGACGTTCCTGCCCTGCTGCGCGGCCTGATCCGGACGCGCGCACGACGGGCGGCGGTCGCCGGTTCGGCGGCCACGGCCGGCCTTGTGCAGCGGTTGGCGGGGCTTGCGGTGGCCGAGCGGCGTGAGGTGCTGCTCGATCTGGTGCGTGGGCAGATTGCGGTGGTGCTGGGGCACGCTGGTTCGGAGACGGTGGATCCGACGCGGGCGTTCCAGGACCTGGGCTTCGACTCCCTGACGGCCGTCGAGCTGCGGAACCGCCTGGGCACGGTGACCGGCCTGCGGCTGCCTGCCACTGCCGTGTTCGACTACCCGACGGCAGATGCACTGGTGGGCTACCTGCTGGACGAGTTGTTCGGCGGTGAGTCGGCGCAGGCGCTGGTGCCGGTGCGGGCGCTGCCGCCGGTGGCCGATGACCCGGTGGTGATCGTGGGCATGAGCTGCCGTTACCCGGGTGGGGTGGCCTCTCCTGAGGACCTGTGGCGGTTGGTGTCCGAGGGTGTCGACGCCGTCGGTGACTTCCCTGCCGATCGTGGCTGGGACGTGGAAGGGCTGTACAGCGCGGACCGGGATGTGGCGGGGACGTCGTACACGCGGTCGGGCGGATTCCTGTACGAGGCGGGGGAGTTCGATCCGGACTTCTTCGGGATGAGTCCTCGGGAGGCGTTGGCGACGGATTCGCAGCAGCGTCTGCTGCTGGAGACGACCTGGGAGGCTTTGGAGCGGGCCGGTATCGACCCGGTGTCGTTGCGGGGCAGCCAGACGGGTGTGTTCGCGGGTGTGATGTACAACGACTACGCGAATCTGTTGTCGGGGCCTGAGTTCGAGGGTTACCAGGGCAGTGGCAGTGCGGGCAGTGTGGCGTCGGGCCGGGTGTCGTACACCTTCGGCTTCGAGGGCCCGGCGGTCACGGTCGACACCGCCTGCTCGTCCTCGCTGGTGGGCATGCACTTGGCGGCGCAGGCGCTGCGGTCGGGGGAGTGTTCCCTGGCGGTGGCAGGCGGCGTGACCGTGATGTCGACGCCGATGACGTTCATCGAGTTCTCCCGGCAGGGCGGCTTGTCGGCGGACGGCCGGTGCCGGTCGTTCGCCGATGCGGCGGACGGCGTCGGCTGGTCCGAGGGCGTCGGCATGCTGGTGCTGGAACGACTGTCGGACGCGCGGCGCAACGGGCATCAGGTGTTGGCTGTGGTGCGTGGTTCGGCGGTGAATCAGGATGGTGCGTCGAATGGTTTGACGGCGCCGAACGGTCCGTCGCAGCAGCGGGTGATTCGTCAGGCGTTGGCCAGCGGCGGGTTGTCGGCCGCTGATGTCGACGCGGTCGAGGCACACGGTACGGGGACGACGCTGGGCGACCCGATCGAGGCGCAGGCGCTCCTGGCGACGTACGGGCAGAACCGGCCCGGGGACCGGCCGCTGCGGCTCGGTTCGATCAAGTCGAACATCGGTCATACGCAGGCAGCCGCCGGCGTCGCCGGTGTGATCAAGATGGTCATGGCGATGCGGCATGGTGTGCTGCCGAAGACGCTGCACGTCGACGCCCCGTCCTCGCACGTCGACTGGAGCGCGGGAGCGGTTGAGCTCCTCGCCGACGAGCTTGCCTGGCCCGAAGGCGACGGGCCGCGTCGCGCGGCCGTCTCCTCCTTCGGCATCAGCGGCACGAACGCGCACGTCATCCTGGAGCAGCCCGAGCCCGTCGAGGCGGAGGACGGGCACGGCGAGCCTGCTGCCGAGCCCGGTGTGGTGCCTTGGGTGCTCTCGGGCAAGACGGAGGCTGCACTGCGGGCCCAGGCCGCCCGCCTCCTGAACCACGTGCAGAGCCGGACCGACGTTCCCCTCGCGGACATCGGCTTCTCCCTCGTGACGGACCGTTCCGCCTTCGCCCATCGAGCGGTCCTCGTGGCCGCCGATATGGACGATGCGGTGCGGGTTCTGTCCGCGTTGTCGGCCGGTGAGCCGGATGCGGGTGTGGTCGAGGGCCAGGTGGGGTCGGGCCGGTCGGCGTTCTTGTTCTCGGGTCAGGGTTCGCAGCGGTTGGGGGTGGGGCGTGAGTTGTACGGCCGGTTCCCTGTTTTTGCTGAGGCGTTTGATGCGGTGTGTGCGGGGCTGGACGAGCACCTTGAGCAGCCGGTTTCCGCTGTCGTCTGGGGCGAGGACGAAGCGCTGCTGAACCAGACGGTGTATGCGCAGGCCGGGCTGTTCGCGGTCGAGGTGGCGCTGTATCGGCTGGTGGAGTCGTGGGGTGTGCGTCCGGACTTTGTGGCGGGTCATTCGATCGGTGAGGTTGCTGCTGCGCATGTGGCGGGTGTGTTCTCGCTGGCTGATGCGTGTGCGCTGGTCAGTGCCCGGGGCCGCCTGATGCAGGCGTTGCCGTCGGGTGGTGCGATGGTGGCCCTCCAAGCCACCGAGGACGAGGTCCTGCCGCACCTGAACGACGCCGTATCGATCGCCGCTGTCAATGGCCCGTCGTCCGTCGTGGTTTCGGGCGCGGAGAGCGCGGTCGAGACGATCCGTGCGTACTTCGAGGGTGAGGGTCGTAAGGCGACGAAGCTTCGTGTGTCGCATGCGTTCCACTCACCGCTCATGGACCCGATGCTGGAGGACTTCCGCAAGGTCGTGGAGGGCCTGACCTTCACCTCTCCGACCATCCCGGTGGTCTCCAACCTCACCGGCGAGCCGGCTTCCGACGAGCAGCTGTGCACTGCGGACTACTGGGTCCGCCACGTCCGTGAGGCCGTCCGCTTCGCCGACGGTGTCCGGGCCCTGCAGGCCGAAGGCGTCACCCGATTCCTGGAACTCGGCCCGGACGGCGTGCTGTCCGCCATGGCCCGCGAATCAGTCACCGACGGGGCTGCCGTACTCGCCCCCGTACTCCGCAAGAACCGCGCCGAGGAGACGACGGCGCTCGCGGCCCTGGCGCAGCTCTACGTCCACGGCGCACAGGCGGACTGGTCCGCCGTCTTCGCCGGCACAGGCGCCCGGCGTGCCGATCTGCCGACGTACGCCTTCCAGCGTGAGCGGTTCTGGCCGACGGGTTCGCTGGTGCGTGCGGGGGATGTGCGGTTCGCGGGGCTGGGCTCGGCCGAGCACCCGATGCTGGGCGCGGCCGTGGAACTGGCCGGTGCGGACGGGTTCCTCTTCACGGGACGCCTGTCCCTGGAGTCGCACCCCTGGCTTGCCGACCACGTCGTCAAGGGCTCGGTGCTCGTCCCCGGCACGGGTCTGCTGGAGCTGGCCGTCCGGGCCGGTGACGAGGTCGGCTGCGACGTCGTCGAGGAGCTGACGCTCGCCGCGCCGCTGGTACTGCCCGAGCAGGGCGGCGTCCAGGTGCAGGTGCGCGTCGGTGTTCCGGACGAGGACGGCCGGCGCGCCCTGAGCGTGCACTCCCGCCCGGAGGGCCAGGGCCACGAGCCCTGGCAACGGCACGCCGCCGGCTTCCTGGCCGCCGGCGCCGCCACCCCGCAGTTCGACGCGTCGGAGTGGCCGCCTACCGGTGCCGAGCCGGTGCCGGTGGACGGCGCGTACGAGGCGATGCTGGAGAGCGGTTACGGCTACGGTCCGGTGTTCCAGGGGCTTCGGGCCGTGTGGAGGCAGGGCGAGGATCTGTTCGCCGAGGTGGCGCTGCCCGAGCAGGCGAAGGACGAGGCCATGCGCTTCGGTCTGCACCCGGCTCTCCTCGACGCCGCCATGCACGCCGCGATCCTCGTCGGGAACGCGGACGAGACGATGATCCCCTTCGCGTGGAACGACGTGTCGCTGTTCGCGGTGGGCGCGTCCGAGGTACGGGTGCGCCTGTCGCGGACCGGGGACGGCAGCCTGGCGCTGGCGGTCGCCGACGCGACCGGCCGGCCGGTGCTGTCCGTAGGGTCGGTGGCCGGCCGGCCGGTGTCGGCGGAGCAGCTGGACGCCGGGTCCCGTTCGGACCGCTCGCTGTACGGGATCGAATGGTCCGCCGTACCGGTGGCAGAAGGCGCCGACGCGTCCTGGGTGCACTGGGAAGCGGTGACGGACACGGAATCCGTACCGCCCGTCGTGCTGCTGGACTGCGGCGGCGGCGCGGCGTCGCCCTCGGCGGACGACGTGCCCGCCGGCATCCGCCAGGTGACGCAGAGGGTGCTGGATGCCGTCCAGCTCTGGCTGACGGACGAGCGGTTCGACGGGTCCCGCCTGGCGGTGGTGACGCGGAACGCGGTGGCCACGGCCGAGGGCGCTGGGCTGGATGTGGTGCAGGCGCCGGTGTGGGGTCTGGTCCGTTCGGCGCAGGCGGAGAACCCGGGGCGGTTCGTCCTGCTGGACGTCGACACAGACGTGGAAGCCGGTGATCCGCTGCTGACCGCGGCTCTCGCCTCCGGCGAACCGGAAGTAGCGGTACGCGGCGACGACATACTGATCCCGCGCCTGACCCGCCTGGCGACGCCCGCCGGGTCGGATGTCACGTTCGACGCCGACGGCACGGTTCTGATCACGGGCGGTACCGGCGGTCTGGGTGCCGTGGTGGCCCGCTACCTGGTCGTGGAGCGGGGCGTGCGGCACCTGGTGCTGACCAGTCGCCGCGGCCTGGAGGCCCCGGGAGCCCCCGAGCTGGCGGCAGAACTCGCAGAACTGGGCGCACAGACCCGCATCGCCGCCTGCGACGTGTCCGACCGGACCGCGCTGTCCGACCTGCTCGACGACATCACCGCCGAGCGGCCTCTGACGGCCGTCGTGCACGCGGCCGGCATCGGTGACAACGCCCTGGTGGGCGCGCTCACCCCGGAGCGCATGGACGCGGTGCTGGCGCCGAAGGCGGACGCGGCCTGGTACCTGCACGAGTTGACGCGCGGGATGGATCTCGCGGCCTTCGTTCTCTTCTCCTCCGCCGGTGGTCTCGTACTGACCGCCGGGCAGGGCAACTACGCCGCCGCCAACGTCTTCCTCGACGCTCTGGCGGCCCACCGCCACGCCGAGGGGCTCCCGGCGACGGCCATGGCCTTCGGCCTGTGGGAAGTAGGCGCCGGCCTCGGCCAGCACTTGAGGGACGTCGACCGCAAGCGGATGGCGACCCAGGGCGTACCGGTGCTGTCGCACGAGACAGGTCTGCGGCTCTTCGCCGCCGGCCTGCGCTCCGACCGACCCGCCGTCGTCCCCATCCGCGTGGACGCCACGGCACTGCGCGCCCGTACCGACGAAGTACCCGCGCTGCTGCGCGCACTGGCGCCCCGGACGGTCCGGCGTACCGTCGCCTCCGGCGCCAGCGCCACGGCCGGGGGACTGGCGGACCGGCTCTCCGGCCTGACGGCCGGCGAGCGGCACCGCGCCGTCCTGCAGATCGTGCGCAACCAGGTCGCCGCAGTGCTCGGCCACGGCTCGCCCGACGCCATCGGACCGGACCGCGCCTTCCAGGAACTCGGTTTCGACTCCCTCTCCGCGACCGAATTGCGCAACCAGCTCAACACCCTCACCGGCCTGCGCCTGCCGGCCACCCTCGTCTTCGACCACCCCAACGCCCTTGCCGTCACCGACTACATCGAATCCCTGGTCGGCGGCAGGAGCACGGGGGAGGCGCCCGGCACCGCCGCCGCCCCGGTCGAGCGCCCGGCGGACGACGAGCCGATCGCCATCGTCGGCATGGCCTGCCGCTACCCGGGCGGTGTGACGAGCCCCGAGGACCTGTGGCGGCTGGTGGTCGACGGGGTGGACACCGTCTCCGACCTTCCCGGAAACCGCGGCTGGAACATCGAGGACCTCTACGACCCCGAGCCCGGCAAGGAAGGCAAGAGCTACACGCGCCGGGGCAGCTTCCTCCACGACGCCGCCGACTTCGACCCCGCCTTCTTCGGCATCTCGCCGCGCGAGGCGCAGTACATGGACCCCCAGCAGCGCCTGCTCCTCGAAGCCTCCTGGGAGGCCATGGAGCGCGCGGGCATCGACCCGGCGACGCTCAAGGGCAGCAGGACCGGCGTCTTCGCCGGTGTGATGTACCACGACTACGCACTGAACGTGTCCCCCTCGGGCACCAGCGGCGGCAGCGTCGTCTCGGGCCGGGTGTCGTACACCTTCGGCTTCGAGGGCCCGGCGGTCACCGTCGACACGGCGTGCTCGTCGTCGCTGGTCGCCCTGCACCTCGCGGTCCAGGCGCTGCGATCGGGCGAGTGCTCGCTGGCCCTGGCCGGCGGCGCGACGGTGATGTCCACGCCCGGCATGTTCATCGAGTTCAGCCGGCAGCGGGGCCTGTCCGCCGACGGCCGCTGCAAGGCGTTCGCCGGCTCGGCGGACGGCGTCGGCTGGTCCGAGGGCGTGGGCGTGCTCCTCGTGGAGCGCCTCTCGGACGCCCGGCGCAACGGGCACCGGGTGCTGGCGGTGGTGCGGGGCACGGCCGTCAACCAGGACGGCGCGAGCAACGGCTTCTCCGCCCCCAACGGCCCGTCCCAGCAGCGAGTGATCCGGCAGGCGCTGACCGCCTCCGGACTCGCGGCGTCCGACATCGACGCGGTCGAGGCGCACGGTACGGGTACGACGCTGGGCGACCCGATCGAGGCGCAGGCACTGCTGGCCACGTACGGCCAGGACCGACCCGCGGACCAGCCGCTGTGGCTGGGTTCGGTGAAGTCGAACATCGGCCACGCGCAGGCCGCCGCCGGCGTCGCCGGCGTCATGAAGATGGTGCTGGCGATGGAGCACGGCCTCCTGCCCCGGACCCTGCACGTGGACGAACCCTCGCCCCACGTGGACTGGGCCGAAGGAGCCGTCGAGCTGCTGACCGAGGCCCGGCAGTGGCCCGACACCGGTCGACCGCGCCGCGCGAGCGTCTCCGCGTTCGGCATCAGCGGCACCAACGCGCACGTCGTCCTCGAACAGGGGCCGAACGCGCCTACCGCCGAGCCGGCGACCGGCGCCCACGGCCCCTTGCCCTGGCAGGTGTCCGCGGCGACCCCCGAGGCACTGCGGGCCCAGGCCGGCCGCCTGCTCTCCTTCGTGGAGTCCCGGCCGGAAACGCCCCTGCTGGACATCGCCTACTCCCTCGCCACCACGAGGTCCGCTCTGGAACGCCGCGCGGTCATCGTCGGCACGGAGCGCGACGAACTGCTGAACGGGCTGCGGGCACTCGCCCAGGGAGAGGACGCTGCTGGAGTCTTCACGGCGTCCGCACGGACCAGCGACCCGACGGCGTTCCTGTTCTCGGGTCAGGGTTCGCAGCGGTTGGGGATGGGGCGTGAGTTGTACGGCCGGTTCCCCGTTTTTGCCGAGGCGTTTGATGCGGTGTGTGCGGGGCTGGACGAGCGCCTTGAGCAGCCTCTTCGCCAGGTTGTCTGGGGCGAGGACGAGGAGCTGCTGAATCAGACGGTGTATGCGCAGGCTGGGCTGTTCGCGGTCGAGGTGGCGCTGTTCCGGTTGGTGGAGTCGTGGGGTGTGCGTCCCGATTTTGTGGCGGGTCATTCGATCGGTGAGGTTGCTGCTGCGTATGTGGCGGGTGTGTTCTCGCTGGATGGTGCGTGTGCGCTGGTGGCGGCGCGTGGTCGGTTGATGCAGGCGTTGCCGTCGGGCGGTGCGATGGTTGCGTTGCAGGCCACGGAGGACGAGGTCCTGCCGCGCCTGAACGACGTCGTATCGATCGCCGCTGTCAACGGGCCGTCGTCCGTCGTGGTTTCGGGCGCGGAAAGCGCGGTCGAGGCGATCCGTGCGCAGTTCGAGGGTGAGGGTCGTAAGGCGACGAAGCTTCGTGTGTCGCATGCGTTCCACTCACCGCTGATGGACCCGATGCTGGACGACTTCCGCCAGGTCGTGGAGGGCCTGACCTTCACCTCCCCGGCCATTCCGGTGGTCTCGAACCTCACCGGCGAGCCGGCTTCGGACGAGCAGCTGTGCTCTGCGGACTACTGGGTCCGCCACGTCCGTGAGGCCGTCCGCTTCGCCGACGGCGTGCGTGCGTTGCAGGTCGCAGGTGTCACCCGCTTCCTGGAGCTCGGCCCGGACGGCGTCCTCACGGCCATGGCCCGCGAGTCGGTGACCGACGAGGCCGCCGTGCTTGTCCCCGTACTCCGCAAGGGCAGGGACGAGGCCGCGACCCTGACGGGCGCGCTCGGCCACCTGCACGCTTCCGGAGCGGCCGTGGACTGGCGCGCGTTCTTCGCCGGGACGGGCGCCCGTAATGTCGATCTGCCGACTTACGCCTTCCAGCGGCAGCCGTTCTGGGTGAACGCCACGAGCGGATCCGCGGCAGGCGACATGAGCTCGGCCGGTGTGGGCACCGTGGCACATCCGTTGCTGGGCGCGGTCGTGCGGCTGCCGGACACGGACGGTGTGGTGCTGACCGGCCGCCTGTCGGTGCAGACGCACCCGTGGCTGGCGGACCACATGGTCCAGGGGACGGTACTGGTGCCCGGCACGGGCCTGGTGGAACTCGCCCTCCGGGCGGGCGACGAGGTCGGTTGCGGCGCACTGGAGGAACTGACCCTCGCGGCGGCGCTCGTACTGCCGGAGCGGGGCGGCGTTCAGGTCCAGGTCGTGGTGGGTGCTCCGGAGTCGGGCCGTCGCCCGGTAGCGGTGTACTCGCGACACGACGACGCCGTCGATGACCAGGACGCGTGGACACGCCACGCTTCCGGGTTCCTGACGCCCGATGCCGTTCCCGCGACCTTCGACCTGGGTGCCTGGCCGCCTGCCGGTGCCGAGCCGGTGCCGGTGGACGGCGCGTACGAGGCAATGCTGGGCAACGGCTACGGCTATGGTCCCGTCTTCCAGGGGCTTCGGGCCGTGTGGAGGCAGGGCGAGGATCTGTTCGCCGAGGTGGCGCTGCCCGAGCAGGCGAAGGACGAGGCCGCGCGCTTCGGTCTGCACCCGGCTCTCCTCGACGCCGCCATGCACGCCGCGATCCTGGTCGGGAACGCGGACGAGACGATGATCCCGTTCGCGTGGAACGACGTGTCGCTGTTCGCGGTGGGCGCGTCCGAGGTACGGGTGCGGCTGACACGGACCGGTGACGGGGGGCTGTCGCTGGCCGTCGCCGACGTGGCGGGCCGGCCGGTGCTGTCCGTGGGCTCGATGGTCGGCCGGCCGGTGTCGGCGGAGCAACTGGAGGCCGGCGGCGGTTCGGGTGCGTCGCTGTACGGGATCGAGTGGTCCGCCGTACCGGTGGCAGAAGGCGCCGACGCTCCCTGCACGCCGTGGGACGCGCTGACGACGGACGCGGCCCCCGACGCCGACCCGGCGCCGCATGTGGTGGTGCTGGACTGCGGCGGCGCGGCGTCGCCCTCGGCGGACGATGTGCCCTCCGGTGTGCGCTCGACGATGCATCACGTGCTGGACGCGATCCGGCACTGGCTTGCCGAGGAACGCTACGCCCAGTCCCGCCTGGTGGTGATGACGCGGAACGCGGTGGCCACGGCCGACGGCGCGGCCCTGGATGTGGTGCAGGCGCCGGTGTGGGGTCTGGTCCGTTCGGCGCAGGCGGAGAACCCGGGCCGGTTCGTCCTGCTGGACGTCGACAGGGGTATGGAACCCAGTGATCCGCTGCTGACCGCCGCGGTCGCTTCGGGCGAGCCCGAGCTGGCGGTACGCGCCGGCGAGGTGCTGGTCCCGCGCCTGGTCCGCTCGGTTCCCGCCGGGCCGGAGGTGGAGCTGGATGCCGACGGCACGGTTCTGATCACGGGCGGTACCGGTGGTCTGGGTGCCGTGGTGGCCCGCTACCTGGTCGTGGAGCGGGGGGTGCGGCACCTGGTGCTGACCAGTCGCCGTGGCCTGGAGGCCCCGGGGGCGCCCGAGCTGGCGGCGGAACTCGACGGCCTCGGCGCGCGGACGCGGATCGTCGCTTGCGACGTCTCGGACCGCGACGCGCTGTCCGACCTGCTCGACGGCATCACCGCCGAGCGGCCTCTGACGGCCGTCGTGCACGCGGCCGGAGTGGGCGACAGCGCCCTGGTCGGCGCGCTGACACGCGAGCAGGTGGAGGCGGTGCTGGCGCCGAAGGCGGACGCGGCCTGGTACCTGCACGAGTTGACGCGCGGGATGGACCTGGCAGCCTTCGTCCTCTTCTCCTCAGCCGGTGGTCTCGTACTGACCGCCGGGCAGGGCAACTACGCCGCCGCCAACGTCTTCCTCGACGCTCTGGCGGCCCACCGCCACGCCGAGGGGCTGCCGGCGACGGCCATGGCCTTCGGCCTGTGGGAAGTCGGCGCCGGCCTCGGCCAGTGGCTGAGCGACATCGACCGCAAGCGGATGGCGAACCAAGGTGTTCCCGCGCTCTCGTACGAATCCGGCCTGGAGCTCTTCGCGGCCGGTCTGCGCTCGGAACGTCCCATCGTCGTCCCCATCCGCGTGGACGCCGCCGCACTGCGCGCCCGAACCGACGAAGTGCCCGCGCTGCTGCGCGGACTGGCACCCGCGGTCCGGCGGGCGGCAGCGGTCACCGGCGGGCACGCGGCGGAGGCCGGCCCCGACCGGCGCCTGGTGGGGCTGACGCCCGCCGAGCGGCACCGCGCGGTGCTGCAGATCGTGCGTGAGCAGGTCGCCGCGGTGCTGGGGCACGCCTCCGCCGAGGCGATCGAACCGGGACGGGCCTTCCAGGAGCTCGGCTTCGACTCCCTGGCGGCGACCGAACTACGCAACCAGCTCAACCGCATCACCGGCCTGCGCCTCCCGGCCACCCTCGTCTTCGACTACCCCAACGCCCTCGCCGTCACCGAGCACATCGAAGCCGAACTCGCGCCGGCGGAGGCCGACGGCGTCCGCCAGGTGTCGGGCGAGGACGAGATTCGGCAGGCCCTGCAGACGATCCCGACGAACCGGTTGCGCGACGCGGGGCTGATGGACAGCCTCCTCGAACTCGCGGAGGTCCGGGTCCTGTCGTCCGACGAGGATGACGAGGATGACGAGGGCGTTGAGCCGGGCCCGGCGGACCTCTCCGCCGACGCGGAACCCGGCTCCGGATCCGGCCCTGACTCCGACTCCGACCGCAGTGCGCTGCGCGCCGCGCGGCTGGAGACCTCCCGGCTGCGGAAGCACAACCGGAAGCTCTCCGCCGCCCAGCACGAGCCGATCGCCATCGTGGGCATGGCCTGCCGCTACCCGGGCGGTGTGACCAGCCCTGAGGACCTGTGGCAGCTGGTGATGTCCGGTACGGACGCGGTCTCCGCCTTCCCGGCGGACCGGGGCTGGGACCTCTCACCCCTCCGGGACCCGAACGCCGCCCACCCCGGTGACCACTACGCCCACGCGGGCGGCTTCCTGGACTCCGTGGCGGACTTCGACCCCGGCTTCTTCGGGATCTCTCCGCGCGAGGCCCTCGCCATGGATCCGCAGCAGCGGCTGACGCTCGAACTGTCCTGGGAGGCGCTGGAGCGCGCCGGCATCGACCCGACGTCCCTCAAGGGCACGCAGACCGGCGTCTTCGCCGGCGTCATGTACCACGACTACCCCGGCAGTGACGGAAACGGCAGCGTCGTCTCCGGCCGGGTGGCGTACAAGCTGGGCCTGGAAGGGCCCGCCGTCTCGGTGGACACCGCCTGCTCGTCCTCCCTGGTCGCCCTGCACCTCGCGGTGCAGGCGCTGCGCCAGGGGGACTGCTCCCTGGCGGTGACCGGCGGTGTCACGGTGCTGTCGACGCCCGGCGTGTTCGCCGAGTTCGGCCGCCAGGGCGCACTCGCCCCGGACGGCAGGTGCAAGTCCTTCGCCTCGGCCGCCGACGGAACCGGATTCTCCGAGGGCGCCGGCTTCCTCGTCGTCGAAAGGCTGTCGGACGCGGTACGCAACGGTCACCCCGTGCTCGCCGTGGTCCGTGGATCGGCCGTCAACCAGGACGGCGCCAGCAACGGCCTCACCGCCCCGAACGGCCCGTCCCAGCGGCGGGTCATCCGACAGGCCCTCGCCAACGCGCGCCTCTCCGCCGACCAGATCGACGTCGTCGAGGCGCACGGTACGGGTACGACGCTGGGCGACCCGATCGAGGCGCAGGCGCTGCTGGCCACGTACGGCCAGGACCGACCCGGGGACCGGCCGCTGTGGCTGGGCTCGGTGAAGTCGAACATCGGTCACACGCAGGCGGCGGCCGGCGTCGCCGGTGTGATCAAGATGGTCATGGCCATGCGGCATGGAGTGCTGCCGTCGACGCTCCACGTCGACGAACCCTCCTCCCAGGTGGACTGGTCGGCCGGCGCCGTACAGCTCCTGACCGGTGCGAGGGACTGGGCGGCCGACGGCCGTCCGCGACGTGCGGGTGTGTCGTCGTTCGGCATCAGCGGTACCAACGCGCACGTGCTGGTCGAGCAGGCACCGGCCGCCACCCCGGCCACGTCCGAGGAGACGGAGGCGACGGCCCCCGTCGTGCCGTGGCTGCTCTCCGCCCGTGACGGGAACGCCCTGCGCGCCCAGGCCGAGCGGCTGCTGTCCCGCGTGGACGGCGACACCACCCTCCGGCCCGTGGACGTGGCGTTCTCGCTGGCGACCACCAGGGCGGCGCTCGAGCACCGGGCCGTGGTCGTCGGCAGCGACAAGGACGCCCTTGTGGCCGGACTCGGTGCGGTGGCGCGGGGCGAGACGCCCACGGGAGTGGAGACCGAGGGGCTCCTGACACTGCTGTTCTCGGGTCAGGGTTCGCAGCGGTTGGGGATGGGGCGTGAGTTGTACGGCCGGTTCCCTGTTTTTGCCGATGCGTTTGATGCGGTGTGTGCGGGGCTGGACGAGCACCTTGAGCAGCCCCTTCGCCAGGTTGTCTGGGGCGAGGACGAGGAACTGCTGAATCAGACGGTGTATGCGCAGGCCGGGCTGTTCGCGGTCGAGGTGGCGTTGTATCGGCTGGTGGAGTCGTGGGGTGTGCGTCCCGACTTTGTGGCCGGTCATTCGATCGGTGAGGTTGCTGCTGCGCATGTGGCGGGTGTGTTCTCGCTGGATGGTGCGTGTGCGCTGGTCAGCGCACGGGGTCGCCTGATGCAGGCGTTGCCGTCGGGCGGTGCGATGGTTGCGTTGCAGGCCACGGAGGACGAGGTCCTGCCGCACCTGACGGATGAGATGTCGATCGCGGCTATCAACGGTCCATCGTCCGTCGTGGTTTCGGGCGCGGAGAGCGCGGTCGAGGCGATCCGTGCGCAGTTCGAGGGTGAGGGTCGTAAGGCGACGAGGCTTCGTGTGTCGCATGCGTTCCACTCGCCGTTGATGGACTCGATGCTGGAGGACTTCCGCCAGGTCGTGGAGGGGCTGTCCTTCGGTTCCCCGACCATTCCGGTGGTCTCCAACCTCAACGGCGCCACGGCATCCGACGAGCAGCTGTGCACTGCCGAGTACTGGGTCCGGCACGTCCGTGAGGCCGTCCGCTTCGCCGATGGTGTGCGTACGTTGCAGGCCGAGGGTGTCAGCCGGTTCCTGGAGCTCGGCCCGGACGGCGTGCTGTCCGCCATGGCCCGGGAGTCGGTGACTGACGAGGCTGCCGTGCTCGCCCCCGTACTCCGCAAGAACCGGGCCGAGGAGTCCTCGGCCGTCGACGCGGTGGCGCGGCTGCATCTCTCCGGTGCGCGTGTCGACTGGCCGGCGTTCTTCGCCGGTACGGGGGCCCGCCGTGTCGATCTGCCGACCTATGCCTTCCAGCACCAGCGGTTCTGGCCCGCCGTGATGACGTTGGGCGGCAGCGCGGAGGCCGTCGGGCTGAGGTCCGCCGAACACCCGCTGCTCAGCGGGGCGGTCGAGCTGGCGGGCTCCGACGGGTTCCTGTTCACCGGCCGTCTGGGCGTGCAGTCGCACCCCTGGCTCGCCGACCACGTGGTGATGGGCTCGGTGCTCGTGCCCGGCACGGCACTGCTGGAGCTCGTGCTGCACGCCGGTGCGGAGGTCGGTTGCGACGAGGTGGAGGAGTTGACGCTGGCCGCGCCGCTGGTGCTGCCCGAGCAGGGCGGCGTCCATCTGCAGGTGTGGGCCGGCGAACCGGACGGTGCCGGGCGTCGCGCGGTGACCGTCCACTCCCGCCCGGACGACGCCCGGGAGCAGGCGGAGCAGCTGTGGACGCTGCATGTCAGCGGCACCCTCGTGACGGGCTCGTCCTCTTCGTCCGCGGTGGCGTTCGACGCCACGGCGTGGCCGCCGCAGGGCGCCGAGCCGGTCGATGTGAACGGCTGCTACGAGCAATTCGCCGATGCCGGCCTCGAGTACGGCCCCGCGTTCCAGGGGCTGCGGGCGGCGTGGCGGCTCGGTGAGGACGTTTTCGCCGAGGTCGGACTGCCTGACGGCGTCGACGGCGAGGCATTCGGTCTGCACCCCGCGTTGTTCGACGCGAGCCTGCACGCGGTCGCCTTGACGGGCCTGCGCGAGGGCAGCCGGGCCGGTGTGCCGTTCTCCTGGAGCGGAGTGTCGCTGTATGCGGGGGGAGCGTCCGCTGTGCGGGTGCGTCTCTCCCGGACGGGTGACGGCGACCTCTCGATCGTGATGGCGGACATCACGGGTGCGCCGGTCGCCTCGGTCCAGTCGCTGGCGGTTCGACCGATCGCCGCGGATCAGCTGAACTCCGCTTCCCGGGACGCGCTGTTCCGGCTCGAATGGACCGCCGTCCAGGGCAGCGCGGACGACGACGCACCGGAGACCGGGGCATTCACCGGGCCTTCGGTGGAGACGAGCGCGGAACTGCTGGCGCTGGCCGACTCGGAAGCGGATGTACCGGGTGTGGTGCTGGTGCCGGTGGCTGCGAGCGGCGGCTCCGGTGCTGACGCGGTGGTGGAGTCGGTCCATGCGGCTACGGCGTGGGCGCTGGGTCTGGCGCAGTCGTGGTTGGCGGAGGAGCGGTTCGCCGGTTCGCGTCTGGTGTTCGTGACGCGGGGTGCGACGACGGGTGACGATCTCGCCGGCGCTGCCGTGTGGGGCCTGGTCCGCTCGGCGCAGTCCGAGAACCCCGGGCGCTTCGGCTTGGTGGACCTTGACGGGGCAGAGCACACCCCGGCTGTCCTGTCGAAGGCGCTCGCTCTTGACGAGCCGCAGGTGCTGGTCCGAGGTGGTGAGGTGTTGGCTGCCCGGCTTGCCCGGGTGCCGGCGCCGGCCGAGCCTGGCCGTGACGTGTGGGGCTCGGAGGGCACCGTACTGATCACTGGTGGTACCGGTGGTCTGGGGCGTGCGGTGGCGCGGCACTTGGTGGCCGAGCACGGTGTGCGGAGCCTGTTGCTGGTCAGCCGTAGTGGGCCGGCCGCCGAGGGCGCCGAGGAGCTCGTAGCGGAGCTGGAGCAGCAGGGCGCGGTTGTGGCCGTGGAGTCCTGTGACGTGACGGACCGGGGTGCGGTGTCCGAGTTGGTGGCGCGGCATCCGGTCTCGGCTGTGGTGCACACGGCCGGTGTGTTGGACGACGGTGTGATCGGGTCCCTGACCCCGGAGCGCCTGGCGGCCGTGCTGCGTCCGAAGGTGGACGCGGCGTGGAACCTGCACCGGGCCACCGAGCATCTGAATCTCTCCGCATTCGTCGTCTTCTCGTCCGTCGCCGGCACCTTCGGCAGTGCGGGCCAGGCGAACTACGCCGCGGGCAACGCCTTCCTGGACGCCCTGGCGCAGTACCGCCAAACCGCGGGACTGCCGGCCGCGTCGCTGGCCTGGGGACCGTGGACGCAGGACGGCGGAATGACGGGGGCGCTCAGTGAGGCCGACGTCGAGCGGATGACCCGGTCGGGTATGCCGCCGCTGTCCGTGGAGCAGGGCCTGGCGCTGTTCGATGCCGCGCTGTCCGGAGCCGAGCCGGCCGTACTGCCCGTGCGCCTCGACCTGGCGGCCTTCAAGGCGCAGGGCGACGTCCCCGCTCTGCTGCGCGGCCTGGTCCGCAGCCGGGGCCGCAAGCAGGCCACGGCCGGCGCCGGTGCGGCCTCCGGGCTGGTGCAGCGCCTGACGGGGCTGACCACCGAGGAGCGGCACGAGCTGCTGCTGGACGTCGTACGGGGTCAGATCGCGGTGGTGCTGGGACACACCGGAGTCGCGGAAGTGGACCCGGCCAAGGCCTTCCAGGACCTCGGCTTCGACTCCCTCACGGCGGTCGAACTGCGCAACCGCCTCGGCACGGTCACCGGCCTGCGGCTGCCCGCCACTGCCGTGTTCGACTACCCCAACGCGAACGCCCTGGTGAGCTTCTTGCTGGACGAGCTGCTCGGCAGCGAACCCGCAGAGGCGCTGGTGCCGGTGCGGGTGTTGCCGCCGGTGGCCGATGACCCGGTGGTGATCGTGGGCATGAGCTGCCGTTACCCGGGTGGGGTGTCCTCTCCTGAGGACCTGTGGCGGTTGGTGTCCGAGGGCGTCGACGCGGTGGGCGACTTCCCCGCCGACCGTGGCTGGGACGTCGAATCGCTCTACAACCCGGACCCCGACCACAGCGGCACCGTCTACACCCGCTCGGGCGGGTTCCTGAAGGAAGCGGGGGAGTTCGATCCGGACTTCTTCGGGATGAGTCCTCGGGAGGCGTTGGCGACGGATTCGCAGCAGCGCCTGCTGCTGGAGACGACCTGGGAGGCCCTGGAGCGGGCCGGTATCGACCCGGTGTCGCTGCGGGGCAGCCAGACCGGTGTCTTCGCGGGTGTGATGTACAACGACTACGCGAATCTGCTGTCGGGGCCTGAGTTCGAGGGTTACCAGGGCAGTGGCAGCGCGGGCAGTGTGGCGTCGGGCCGGGTGTCGTACACCTTCGGCTTCGAGGGCCCGGCGGTCACGGTCGACACCGCCTGCTCGTCGTCCCTCGTGGGCATGCACTTGGCGGCGCAGGCGCTGCGGTCGGGGGAGTGCTCGCTGGCGGTGGCAGGCGGCGTCACCGTGATGTCGACGCCGACGACGTTCATCGAGTTCTCCCGGCAGCGGGGCCTGTCTCCGGACGGACGGTGCAAGGCGTTCTCCGACACGGCGGACGGCGTGGGCTGGTCCGAGGGTGTGGGCATGGTCGTACTCGAGCGGTTGTCGGATGCGCGCCGCAACGGCCATCAGGTGCTGGCCGTGGTGCGTGGTTCGGCGGTCAACCAGGACGGTGCGTCGAATGGTTTGACGGCGCCGAACGGTCCGTCGCAGCAGCGGGTGATCCGCCAGGCCCTGGCCAGCGGCGGGTTGTCGGCCGCTGATGTCGACGCGGTCGAGGCGCACGGTACGGGCACGACGCTCGGTGACCCGATCGAGGCCCAGGCGCTGCTGGCCACCTACGGCCAGGACCGGGACCGCCCGCTCTGGCTCGGCTCGGTGAAGTCGAACATCGGTCACACGCAGGCAGCCGCCGGCGTCGCCGGTGTCATCAAGATGGTCATGGCGATGCGGCATGGCGTGCTGCCGAAGACGCTGCACGTCGACGCCCCGTCCTCGCACGTCGACTGGAACGCGGGCGCTGTCGAACTACTGACTCAGCAGACCGCCTGGCCTGAGAGCGACCGGCCGCGTCGCGCGGCCGTCTCCTCCTTCGGCATCAGCGGCACGAACGCGCATGTGGTGCTCGAACAGCCCGAGCCGGTCGAAGCACCGGCAGGGCAGGCCGAGCCCGCCGCCGAGCCCGGTGTGGTGCCCTGGGTGCTCTCCGGCAAGACCGTGCCGGCCCTGCGCGACCAGGCCGCGCGCCTGCTCACGCACCTGGCCGCCCAGGGCGAGGAAGATGTCCCCGGCATCGGCTACTCCCTGGCCACGGAACGGTCGAGCTTCACGCACCGCGCCGTGGTGCTCGCCGCGGACCGGGATGCCGCGCTGCGCGCCCTGTCCGCGTTGTCGGCGGGCGAGCCGGATGCCGGAGTGGTGGAAGGCCCGGCAGGGTCGGGCCGGTCGGCGTTCTTGTTCTCGGGTCAGGGTTCGCAGCGGTTGGGGATGGGGCGTGAGCTGTACGGCCGGTTCCCCGTTTTTGCCGAGGCATTCGACGCGGTGTGTGCGGGGCTGGACGAGCACCTTGAGCAGCCTCTTCGCCAGGTTGTCTGGGGCGAGGACGAGGAGCTGCTGAACCAGACGGTGTATGCGCAGGCTGGGCTGTTCGCGGTCGAGGTGGCGCTGTTCCGGTTGGTGGAGTCGTGGGGTGTGCGTCCCGACTTTGTGGCCGGTCATTCGATCGGTGAGGTTGCGGCTGCGCATGTGGCGGGTGTGTTCTCGCTGGCTGATGCGTGTGCGCTGGTCAGTGCCCGGGGCCGTCTGATGCAGGCGCTGCTGTCGGGTGGTGCGATGGTTGCGTTGCAGGCCACGGAGGACGAGGTCCTGCCGCACCTCACTGACGTCGTATCGATCGCGGCCGTCAACGGCTCGTCGTCCGTCGTGGTTTCGGGCGCGGAGAGTGCGGTCGAGGCGATCCGCGTGCACTTCGAGGGTGAGGGTCGTAAGGCGACGAGGCTTCGTGTGTCGCATGCGTTCCACTCACCGTTGATGGACCCGATGCTGGAGGACTTCCGCAAGGTCGTGGGGGGCCTGACTTTCGCCTCTCCGACCATTCCGGTGGTCTCCAACCTCACCGGCGCGCCGGCTTCGGACGAGCAGCTGTGCACTGCGGACTACTGGGTCCGCCACGTCCGTGAAGCGGTCCGCTTCGCGGACGGTGTCCGGGCCCTGCAGGCCGAAGGCGTCACCCGGTTCCTGGAGCTCGGCCCGGACGGCGTGCTGTCCGCCATGGCCCGCGAATCGGTCACCGACGGGGCTGCCGTACTCGCCCCCGTACTCCGCAGGAACAGGGACGAGGTGCCCGCTCTGCTGGCCGCCCTGGCGCAGCTCTACGTCCACGGTGCGAAGGTGCGCTGGTCGGCTGCTTACGCCGGCATGGGCGCTCGGAGGGTCGATCTGCCCACGTACGCCTTCCAGCATCAGCGCTTCTGGCCCACCGGCTCGGCGGTGCGTGCGGGGGATGTGCGGTTCGCGGGGCTGGGTTCGGCGGAGCATCCGATGCTGGGTGCGGCGGTGGAGCTGGTCAATACGGATGGCTTCCTGTTCACCGGGCGTCTGTCGGTGCAGTCGCATCCTTGGCTTGCCCATCATGTGGTGATGGGTTCGGTGCTTGTGCCGGGTACGGCTTTGCTGGAGTTGGCGATCCGTGCGGGCGACGAGACCGGTTGCCATGCGGTCGAGGAGTTGACGCTGGCCGCGCCGCTGGTGTTGCCCGAGCAGGGTGGCGTTCAGGTGCAGGTGTGGGT
>NZ_JBEYZU010000037.1:0-16946 GCF_040646235.1 Streptomyces sp. NPDC046261
CCACGGCGGCGGCCAGCGAGATCCCGGGCACGATCGCGTGGGCGACGGCGGCGACGGCGGCGGTGGTGACGAAGACCAGCGCGACCGCCCCGGTGAGAGCGTTCCTCAAATGTGCCGGAGTCACACCCCGGAGGAGACCTCGGCCTTCGCCTCCCGGCGGTTGCGCACCACGGAGGAGCCGAACGACAGGAGGATCAGCGCGATGCCGATCGAGCCGGTGATGACCTCGTGGATCTCGTACTTGATGGTGATCAGCAGGATGACGGCGAGCGCGCCGATGGCGTAGTGCGCGCCGTGCTCCAGATACACGTATTCGTCCAGGGTGCCCTTGCGGACCAGGAAGACCGTCAGGGACCGGATGTACATCGCGCCGATGCCCAGGCCCAGCGCCATGATGAAGATGTCGTTGGTGATGGCGAAGGCGCCGATGACACCGTCGAAGGAGAACGAGGCGTCGATGACCTCGAGGTAGAGGAAGAGGGAGAACGCGGCCTTGCCGGCCAGCCCGACGGCGGTGCCGTTGGGTGCCTTCGGGGCCTTCTTCTCGGCCTCCTCGAGCTCCTCGTCGTGTTCGAGGCGGTCCTCGAAGAAGCCGGAGATGCCGCCGACGACCAGATAGGTCACCAGACCGCCGATGCCGGACAGCAGCACGGTCGCGGCCTTGTCGATCGTGCCCTCACCGCCGTGGACCGGGACGCCCGTGGCGAGGGTGGTGGCGACGACGATCAGGACGACGAGGGAGACGACCGTGGAGAGCGTCTCCAGCTTGCCCAGCCTGGCCAGCGGCTTCTCCAGCCACTCCAGCCACTTGATGTCCCGGTCCTCGAAGACGAAGTCCAGGAAGATCATGAGCAGGAACATGCCACCGAAGGCCGCGATCGCCGGGTGCGCGCCGGTGACCAGGTGTTCGTAACGGTCCGGGTCCTGGATCGCGACCTTGACCGCCTCGATCGGCCCCAGCTTGGCCGTGATGGCCACGATGAGGACCGGGAAGACGAGCCGCATGCCGAAGACGGCGATGAGGATGCCGATCGTCAGGAACATCTTCTGCCAGAACGGGTTCATCTTGCGCAGGATGCCGGCGTTGATGACCGCGTTGTCGAACGAGAGCGAGATCTCCAGGACGGAGAGGATCGCGACGATCGCCAGCCCCTGCCACCCCCAGAGAAAGCCGGCCAAGGCCAGGCCGGCCGCCGTGACGGCGAACGACCAACCAAAGGTTTTCAGGAGCACTGGCTACCCAATCCTTCGTTGTTCGGGATGTCCGCGCGGACGCGGCTTTACGAAACGTTGACCCCGAAGTCTAGGGCGATGCCTCGCAGGCCCGACGCGTACCCCTGTCCTACGGCCCGGAACTTCCACTCACCGCCGTAACGGTAGACCTCACCGAAGATCATCGCTGTCTCGCTGGAGGCGTCCTCGCTCAGGTCGTAGCGGGCCAGTTCGGAGCCGTCGGCCTGGTTGAGCACCCGGATATAGGCGTTGCTGACCTGGCCGAAGCTCTGGCCGCGCAGCTCGGCCTCGTGAATGGAGACCGGAAATACGATCTTGTCGCAGGTGGCCGGCACCTTGGTGAGGTCGACCAGAATCGACTCGTCGTCGCCGTCCCCCTCACCCGTGAGATTGTCGCCCGTATGTTCGACGGAGCCTTCGGGGCTCGTGAGGTTGTTGTAGAAGACGAAGTACTCGTCGCCCAGCACCCGGCCCGAGGCGCACAGCAGGGCGCTGGCGTCGAGATCGAAAGGCGCTCCCGTGGTGGAGCGCGCGTCCCAGCCGAGGCCGACGGTGACGTTGGTGAGGTTCGGCGCGGCCTTGGAGAGGGAGACGTTGCCTCCCTTGGCGAGCGTGACACCCATGATCTGGTCCTCCCCGAGTTGTGTTGTGTCGCCGTGCGCGTCCGGCGCCGCACTCCCGCGAAGGGGGTGCGGCGCCGGACGTGGTCGACAGCCTGCGGCGGCCGTCAGACGTTGACGCCGAAGTCCTGCGCGATGCCGCGCAGACCCGAGGCGTAGCCCTGTCCGATGGCGCGGAACTTCCACTCGGCGCCGTTGCGGTACAGCTCGCCGAAGACCATGGCGGTCTCGGTCGAGGCGTCCTCGCTGAGGTCGTAGCGGGCGAGCTCGACGCCGTCGGCCTGGTTGACGACGCGGATGTAGGCGTTGCGGACCTGGCCGAAGCTCTGCTGGCGGGTCTCGGCCTCGTAGATGGAGACCGGGAAGACGATCTTGTGCACGTCGGCCGGGACGCCGGCCAGGTTGACCTTGATGACCTCGTCGTCGCCCTCGCCCTCACCGGTGAGGTTGTCGCCCTGGTGCTCGACGGAGCCGTCGGGGCTCTTGAGGTTGTTGAAGAAGACGAAGTTCTGGTCGTTGGCGACCTTCCCCTGGTCGTTCGTCAGCAGCGCGCTGGCGTCCAGGTCGAAGTCCGTACCGGTGGTGGTACGGGCGTCCCAGCCGAGACCGACGACGACCGCGGTCAGGTTCGGGGCCGCCTTGGTCAGCGAGACGTTGCCGCCCTTGCTGAGACTGACTCCCACGAGTCCTCCATTGGTTCGAGGGGCCAGGCGAGTCCCGAGCCCCCGGTTGTGCGATGGCATCCGATCAACGTTTTGATCCTAGTGACCGGTTCCCACCGATTACAGGGTCTTGCGCCAAGGACGCTCAGGTCGCCCGCCAGGGTTGCCCCGGGCGTCGCGGAAGTGCGCTCAGAGCGCGGCGAGCGCCTTGGTGTACTCGTTCAGGTCACGCGCGTCGGGCAGGCCGTTGACGATCGTCCAGCGGACGACGCCCTCCTTGTCGATGATGAAGGTGCCGCGCACCGAGCAGCCCTTCTCCTCGTCGAAGACGCCGTAGGCGCGGCCGGCCTCGCCGTGCGGCCAGAAGTCGGACAGCAGCGGGTACTCCAGGCCCTCCTGCTCGGCGAAGACGCGCAGGGAGAAGGGCGAGTCGCTGGAGACGGCCAGCAGCTGCACGTCGTCGTTGGCGAACTTCGGCAGCTCGTCGCGCAGGGCGCAGAGCTCGCCGGTGCACACGCCGGTGAAGGCGAAGGGGTAGAAGAGCAGGACGACGTTCTTCTCGCCGCGGAAGTCGGAGAGCCGGACGGTCTCGCCGTGCTGGTTCTTCAGCGCGAAGTCAGGGGCCTTGGTGCCGACGTCGATCGCCATGGTTCGCATCCCTCTCTCGACGGCACCGGCGCGAAGGGGGCGCCGGGTGCCCCCGGCCGCCGGCGCGGGTAGGCGGACAGTGTGTCACTGCGCCCCCCGCGTGATGCACCGCGCCCCCCGGCAGCGGTGCTGCAGGGGGGCGCGGTGATGACGGGCTCTCCGGCCGCGGCCGGATGACGGCGAGGTTCTCAGCGCTTGGGAGCGACCATGCGGGTGCCGGTCCAGTCCTTGGCCACGCTGATGCTCTTGGTCTGGCTCAGCCCCGCGGTCTGCGACGCCTCGCTGATGTCGCTCGGCTCGATGTAGCCGTCACGGCCGGTCTTCGGGGTCATCAGCCAGATGTCCCCGCCGTCCTCGAGGAAACCGATGGCATCCACGAGCGCGTCCGTCAGGTCGCCGTCCTCGTCGCGGAACCACAGGACGACGGCGTCGGCCACGTCGTCATAGTCCTCGTCGACGAGGTCCTGGCCGGTGATCTCCTCAATGGCCTCGCGGAGCTCCTGATCGACATCGTCGTCGTAGCCGATCTCCTGGACCACCTGTCCGGGCTGGAAACCCAGCCTGGCGGCAGGGTTGGTCCGCTCCTCCGCGTGGTCCGCGGTCGCGCTCACGGATTGCCTCCTGTCATCTTTCGAGAAATGCTCTTGTGCTCCCCGCGTACGCGAGGCATTGGGCGTAGTCCACACGTGCCGGACGGATCGCGCAAGTACCCGGCCATCCGGACCGCCGAAACGTTGACGGACGCGGACGTCTCATGGCAACTCCAACCATGAGGCAACAGGCCCGAGTGATTCACACCACAGCATTCTGCCGGGTTTCGGAAGTTACTCCGTGCGATTGCGGCAATCGGGTCCGAACGGCCGTACGCGGAGGACCCTCATTGGGGGCGTAAGGTTGCGATTTGGCCGCCCCGGGCGACCAACCTTCGACGCTTCGTCTCATGAGCGGTGGTTACCGCTCAGTAGAGATGACGTTTCCGCCGCCGCGGTCCACGATGGGAGCCGGCGCGACATAAAGCAAGAGCAGTATTTGACCGCGTGCTGAGCACGACCCGAACAGCGAAGGAACAGCGTGGCTTCCGGATCCGATCGCAACCCGATCATCATTGGCGGCCTTCCCAGCCAGGTCCCGGACTTCGATCCCGAAGAGACCCAGGAATGGCTCGACTCGCTCGACGCAGCCGTCGATGAGCGAGGCCGGGAACGTGCCCGCTACCTCATGCTTCGCCTGATCGAGCGGGCGCGCGAGAAGCGCGTCGCCGTGCCCGAGATGCGCAGCACGGACTACGTCAACACCATCGCGACCAAGGACGAGCCGTTCTTCCCCGGCAACGAGGAGATCGAGCGCAAGATCCTTAACGCGACCCGGTGGAACGCGGCCGTCATGGTCTCGCGCGCCCAGCGCCCGGGCATCGGCGTCGGCGGCCACATCGCCACCTTCGCCTCCTCCGCCTCCCTGTACGACGTGGGCTTCAACCACTTCTTCCGGGGCAAGGACGAGGGCGACGGCGGCGACCAGATCTTCTTCCAGGGCCACGCCTCGCCGGGCGTCTACGCCCGTGCGTTCCTGCTGGACCGACTCTCCGAGCAGCAGCTGGACGCCTTCCGCCAGGAGAAGTCCAAGGCTCCGTACGGCCTGTCCAGCTACCCGCACCCGCGGCTCATGCCGGACTTCTGGGAGTTCCCGACCGTCTCGATGGGCCTCGGCCCCCTCGGCGCGATCTACCAGGCCCGCATGAACCGCTACATGGAGGCGCGCGGCATCGCCGACACCTCCAAGTCCCACGTTTGGGCGTTCCTGGGCGACGGCGAGATGGACGAGCCGGAGTCGCTCGGCCAGCTGTCCCTGGCCGCTCGCGAGGGCCTGGACAACCTGACCTTCGTCGTCAACTGCAACCTGCAGCGCCTCGACGGCCCGGTCCGCGGCAACGGCAAGATCATGCAGGAGCTGGAGTCGCAGTTCCGCGGCGCCGGCTGGAACGTGATCAAGCTGGTGTGGGACCGCTCCTGGGACCCGCTGCTGGCCCAGGACCGCGACGGCATCCTGGTCAACAAGCTCAACAGCACCCCCGACGGCCAGTTCCAGACGTACGCCACCGAGACCGGCGCGTACATCCGTGAGCACTTCTTCGGCGACGACCACCGTCTCCGCAAGATGGTCGAGAACATGACCGACGACCAGATCCTGCACCTGGGCCGTGGCGGTCACGACCACAAGAAGATCTTCGCGGCGTACGCGGCGGCCAAGGCCCACAAGGGCCAGCCGACCGTGATCCTGGCGCAGACCGTCAAGGGCTGGACCCTGGGTCCGAACTTCGAGGGCCGCAACGCGACCCACCAGATGAAGAAGCTCACGGTCGAGGACCTCAAGCGCTTCCGTGACCGTCTCCACATCCCGATCGCCGACAAGGAGCTGGAGTCCGGCCTGCCGCCGTACTACCACCCGGGTCGCGACTCGGAGGAGATCCAGTACATGCACGACCGGCGCAAGTCGCTCGGCGGCTATGTGCCGACCCGTGTGGACCGCTCCAAGCCGCTGGCGCTGCCGGAGGACAAGGCCTACGCGTCCGCCAAGAAGGGCTCCGGGCAGCAGTCGATCGCCACGACCATGGCGTTCGTCCGCATCCTGAAGGACCTCATGCGGGACAAGGAGATCGGCAAGCGCTTCGTGCTGATCGCCCCCGACGAGTACCGCACCTTCGGCATGGACGCGTTCTTCCCGTCCGCGAAGATCTACAACCCGCTCGGCCAGCAGTACGAGGCCGTCGACCGTGAGCTGCTCCTTGCCTACAAGGAGTCGCCGACCGGTCAGATGCTGCACGACGGCATCTCCGAGGCGGGCTGCACGGCCTCCCTGATCGCGGCGGGCTCGGCCTACGCGACGCACGGCGAGCCGCTGATCCCGGTCTACGTCTTCTACTCGATGTTCGGTTTCCAGCGCACCGGTGACCAGTTCTGGCAGATGGCCGACCAGCTGGCCCGTGGCTTCGTCCTCGGCGCCACCGCCGGCCGGACGACCCTGACGGGTGAGGGTCTGCAGCACGCGGACGGCCACTCGCAGCTGCTGGCCTCCACGAACCCGGGTGTCGTGGCGTACGACCCGGCGTTCGGCTACGAGATGGCGCACATCGTCAAGGACGGTCTGCGCCGGATGTACGGCGAGAACGCAGAGGACGTCTTCTACTACCTCACCGTCTACAACGAGCCGATCCAGCACCCGGCCGAGCCGGAGAACGTGGACGCCGAGGGCATCCTCAAGGGTCTGTACCGCTTCAAGCAGGGCGAGGCGGGCGCCATCCCGGCGCAGATCCTGGCCTCCGGTGTGGCCGTGCCGTGGGCGGTCGAGGCCCAGCGCATCCTCGCCGAGGAGTGGAACGTCAAGGCGGACGTCTGGTCGGCGACCTCCTGGAACGAGCTGCGCCGCGACGCCATCGAGGTGGAGGAGCACAACCTCCTGCACCCGGAGGAGGAGCAGCGCGTCCCGTACGTGACGAGCAAGCTCTCCGGCGCCGAGGGCCCGAAGGTGGCCGTGTCCGACTGGATGCGGGCGGTTCCGGACCAGATCTCGCGCTGGGTGCCCGGCGCGTACCAGTCGCTGGGTGCGGACGGCTTCGGCTTCGCGGACACCCGTGGCGCGGCCCGTCGCTTCTTCCACATCGACGCCCAGTCGATCGTCCTGGCGGTGCTCACCGAGCTCGCCAAGGAGGGCAAGGTCGACCGCTCCGCCCTGAAGCAGGCGATCGACCGCTACCAGCTCCTGGACGTGGCGGCAGCCGACCCGGGCGCGGCCGGCGGCGACGCGTAAGCACGTCACGATGGGCCCCCGCCTCTTTGAGGCGGGGGCCTTCGCGTTTGTGGGCAGTCGTTCCGCTGGGCGGAACGGGTGGGCACAAACAGACCACCGGCGTGCAGCCGTCAACGAGAGCTCAGCTCTCCCACACCTTGTACGCCCGCACGACGTACGGCGACTCCGGCACCCACGTCCCCGACGGATACGTCACGAACTCCCCCGTCTCCGCGCACGTAGCGCTCTGATACGTGGTGACGGGCCTGCCCGTCCGGTTGACCAGCGAGGCCGCCGTCATGCCGGCGGGCAGCGCAGTGCAGCTCTCGATGTCGATTCCCGCCAGCTCACTGGCATGGCGCTCACCGCGGAATTCCGTCTTCGGCCAGAGGCACAGCTGCCCGGCCGCACAGGTCTTCGCCGGCTTCGCGCTCGCGGCGGGCGCACCCGCCAGGGCCACCAGGCCGGCCAGCGTCACGGCGAGCACGACCGCACGATGGTTACGCATATGGGTTCCTCCCCCACTCGGATGGAGCGCCGAGTCTGCTGGCCCGTGATCATCGCTGCCAAGAGGGCCGGGTCGGCCATGCCCGGATAGGGGAAGGCGGTCGGCGGCGAGCCCGGTACCGAGGTACCGCACCCGCCGCCGGACCGGTGTCAGATGTGGGCCGCGCCCGCCCCGGCCGCGGCGTTGTCGCCGCGCTTGGTGAAGACGGCGACGAACGCCGCGAGCAGCGCGACGCAGCCGGCGACCGTAAAGCCGGTGTTCATGGCTGACACGAACGTGTCATGCGCGACGGTGGTGATCTTCCCCGCGATCTCCGGCGGGGTGTTCGGCGCCACCGGCGCGACGCCGACCTGGACGGCGTCGGCGGCCTGGGCGGCCTGTCCGGGCGTGACCGGCGGCAGCCCGGCGGCGGCCCACTCGCGCGGCAGCAGGTGGTCGACCCGGGAGGCGACGACCGCGCCCAGCACGGCCGTGCCGAGCGATCCGCCGACCTGCATGGCGGCCTGCTGCAGGCCGCCGGCCACCCCGGCGTGCTCCAGCGGCGCGTTGCCGACGATGACCTCGGTCGCGCCGACCATGACCGGCGCGAAGCCGACGCCGAGCAGCGCGAACCACACCGACAGCAGGACCGTGCCCGTGCCCGGTTCGAGGTAGGCCAGTCCGAAGCAGCCCACCGCCGCGCAGAGCATGCCCACGATCAGGGGGACGCGGGGGCCGATCCGGCTGATGAGGGCGCCGGCCACCGGTGAGGCGATGATCATCATGGCGGTGAGCGGCAGCAGGTGCAGCCCGCTGTCGACTGGCGTCATCCCGTGCACGTTCTGCAGGTAGAAGGTGACGAAGAACAGCCCGCCCATGAAGGCGAAGGCCATCAGCACCATCAGGACCGTGCCGGCGGACAGCGGCAGGGACCGGAAGAGGCTCAGCGGCAGCAGCGGTTCCCGCGCCTTGATCTGCCACACGGCGAAGAGGACGAAGCACAGCAGCGACGCGGCGAGGAACAGCAGCGTCCTGGCGCTGCCCCACTGCCAGTCGGTCGCGTTGATGAGCGCCCAGATCAGGCAGAACATCGCGGTGGACAGCAGCAGGATGCCCGCGATGTCGAAGGACTTGGGGGCGTTGCGGGTGCGGTGGTCCTTGAGGATGATCGCGCCGAGCACGAGCGCGGCGGCGCCCACGGGGACGTTGATGAAGAACACGGACTGCCAGTTGACGTGCTCGACGAGGAGCCCGCCGACGATGGGGCCGCCGGCCGTGGAGGCGCCGATGACCATGCCCCACAGGCCGATCGCCATGTTGAGCTGCCGGGCCGGGAAGGTCGCGCGCAGCAGCCCGAGGGCGGCCGGCATCAGCAGCGCGCCGCACAGGCCCTGCAGGACCCGGAAGCCGACGACCGTCGACACGCTGCCGGACAGGGCGATGAGTCCGGACGACAGGGCGAAGCCGGTGGTACCGATAAGGAAGATCAGGCGGTGGCCGAAGCGGTCGCCGAGCTTGCCCGCGGTGATCAGGGCGACGGCGAGCGCGAGGAGGTAGGCATTGGTGATCCATTGCACGTCGGCCAGCGAGGCGCCGAGGTCCTTCTGGATGGCCGGGTTGGCGATGGCGACGATCGTGCCGTCGAGCGCGACCATCATCACGCCTATCGCGACCGTGATCAGGGTGAGCCAGGGATGGCCCCGCAGTCCTTTCCGGGGCCCCAGGCCGGGCGTCGCGTCGGCGACGGTGGTCTGTGTCATGCCTCCGAGATTATGGCAGTCGCTGACAATTGACAACGAAGTTCAACCGTCGTTGGCTGTCACATTGGCCATGACTATCCTGATCAGCGCAAACACAGTGGAAGAGGCGGGACGATGCACACGGTCGACGGCGCGACGGCGGGGCTGCGGGAGCGCAAGAAGCGCCGGACCCGCGACGCCCTCATCAGGTCCGCCCTGGAGCTGTTCGCGCACAAGGGCTACGAGGGCACGACCGTCGACGAGATCGCGAGCGCCGCGGACGTCTCCCAGCGCACGTTCTTCCGCTACTTCGCCAACAAGGAGGAGGTCGCCCTCTCCGTCCAGGAGATGGTCGAGTCCCACTTCTTCGCCGCCGTGTGCGAGCGCCCCGCCGCCGAGTCGCCGCTGACCGCACTGCGCACCGCGGTGCTGGCCTCGTGGGACACCATCGAGGAGGCCATCCAGTCGGTCGTCCCGCTGGAGCTGCACGTGCGCACGTACCGGATGATCCAGTCGACCCCGCAGCTGCTGGCCGCCCATCTGCGCCGCGGCGCGGAGCTGGAGGACCGGCTCACCCAGGAGATCGCCCGCCGGGAGGGGCTGCCGCCCGAGGATCCGCGACCGCGGATCCTGGTCGCCGCGTTCAGCGGGGTGATGCGGGCGAACAGCAAACTGTGGGCCGAGGTCGCGGACGGGGACATGAGTGAGCTCAAGCACTCCACCGCCGCCTATTTGGACCGGATCGGACCGGCACTGGCCGAAAACTGGCGATCTTGAACAGAACCCCTCGGAGTGCGCCCGAATATCCGTGATCCAAACGTGAGATACCTCACCGACTTCACGGACGCAACCCAGTTTCTCCTAGGGTGGTCCGCGGTGACTTCCTTCCCGGAGCTCGGCTCCCACTCCCCCATCCCCTGGACGAACGCGGCCACGGTGTGGCGCGCGCTGCTCGCCCTGGCCGTGGTGTTCGTCATGCTCACCACGACCGGCTGGACGGCCGTGAGAAGCCACAAGGCCGCCGCCGACCCGCGCACGGCCTCGATGAAGGCGTGGCTGCGCGGCTCCGTCGGCGGCGTGCCGCTCCCCTCCCCGAACGCGGAGCCCACCACCCTGGCCCGTTTCTTCGGCTCGCTCTCCGGTGGCCAGCGCGACCGGCTGGCCGAGCGCTATCCGCTGGTCGTCGGCAACCTGGCCGGCGCCCCCGCCCAGCTGCGCTACCGCGCCAACCGGATCGCCCTGGCCCAGGCCCGTACGGTCGAGCGGCGCCGCACCCACGACAGCGCCCTCACCCCCTCCGGCCGCTACGAGGCGGGCCGGCGCATGCACCGCTTCGAGTCGCTGCTGACCCCTGGCCGGCAGATCCTCGCCTTCGACCCCACCGGGCCGGGCCGGGCGGCCGAGGTCTTCGGCGACCTCGACCGCGCCGAGCGGGTCTCCGTCGTGGTCCCGGGCGTCGACACCAACGTGCTGACCTTCGAGAAGAGCCAGCGCGCCTACAGCGCGCCCGTCGGCATGGCCCGCTCCCTCTACGCAGCCGAGCGGAAGGCCAGCCCCGGCACCGGGACGGCCGTCATCGCGTGGGCCGACTACACCTCGCCCGCCGGCGTGGGCATGGACGCCGCGACCGGCAAGCTCGCCGCCGAGGGGGCGCTGCGGCTGCGGAAGCTGGTGCGGGCGCTGCCCGGCCGGTCGAAGGTCTCGCTGTTCTGCCACAGCTACGGCTCCGTGGTGTGCGGCGTCGCCGCCCGCGACCTCTCCCCGCGCGTCACGGACGTGGCGGTGGCCGGCAGCCCCGGCATGCGCGCCGACCGCGCCTCCGACCTGCGCAGCAGCGCCCGGATATGGGCGATGCGGGACGCGGACGACTGGATTCAGGGCGTGCCCCACCTGGAGGTCGGCGGCCTCGGCCATGGCGCCGACCCGGTCTCCGAGGCCTTCGGCGCCCGGGTGCTGTCCGCCTCCGACGCCCGTGGCCACGCCGGCTACTTCGCCCCCGGCACCACGAGCCTCGCCAACTTCGCCGGGATCGGAGTCGGCGCCCCCGCCTCCGTTCGTTGCGCGAGGGACGGCAGTGACTGCACGGCGGATCTGGGTCCGGATCCGGTGGCCCCCGCCGTTTGACGCGCGTAGCGTCACGAGGGGGGACGGGCGGACGGCCGCCGCATACGATGAGCGGCATGGGTGATGTGCTGGCCGGTTTCCACGCCGTCTGGGAGTTCGACACCGACTCCGTGCTCATCCGCTTCGAACGGGGGATCCGCACACCGAGGCTGCTCCAGGTGCTCGGCGAGCGGCGCGTCCCGTACGAGGCGCTCGCGGCCGTCGAACAGGCCCCGGGGAAGCACGGGACGGTGGTGCTGCGCGCCGTGCCCAGACCCGGCGCCGATCCGCTGGTCGACGCCGCGGACGGGCAGTTGAAGGAGGGCAGCGACCCCTACCGGCTGGTCCTGCCGGCCGAGCGCGAGCTGCTCGCCGAGTACTACGCCGAGCGGATACGGGCCGAGCTCGGCCCCGACGCCACCGAGCCGGCCGAGCGCCATCTGGTGGCGGCGCCCACCCCGCCCCTGTCCTTCAAGGCCTACGACGGCAAGGCGTCCTTCGACGGCCGGGCCGTCTCCTTCCGCTGGTTCTGGACCGGAGCGTCCTCCGCCAAGTGGAAGGCGGGCGACCAGCGTTTCGGCGTCGAGGAGCTGACGGGCGTGGACTGGCGTTCCCCCGAGGCCCTCGGCGGACACCTGCGGCTCACGCGCCGCGGCGGCGAGGCCGGCCCGGGCGCCGCGGACCAGGACCCGGCTGCCGTCGTCTTCGGCATGGGTTACGGCCTGGTCCACGAGTCGCTGCCCTTCGCGGCGGCGGTCCTGGCCGCCGTACGGGCCAAGGCCCCCGCGCTGGCCGGTGACGTGCCGCGCGGCTCCCACGCCGCCCCCGCCGCCCGCCCCGACCCGGGCGGCATCGCGGAGCGCATCCGCCATCTGGGCGAGCTGCACGGCGCGGGGCTGCTGACGGACGAGGAGTTCACCGCGAAGAAGGCGCAGCTGCTGGCCGAGCTGTAGGGCGGGGAGCCCGGCGGTGATACCGGGGTATGACATGCGGACCGGCACCTGGGGGTGACGTCACCGCCGGGCCGGTCCGCCTAGGCTGACCGGGCCATGTCCAAGCTCGTACTCCCCTCCCCGCGCGCGTTCCTGCGCGAGATCTGCACGCCGGCCGGGCCGCCGACGCCGTATCTGGCCCACGCCCGGCGCCCGTTCGTGCGGCGCCTTCCCACCCTCGTCGCCTGGCTGTTCACCATCGTCCTGCTGCCCACCACGGCCATGGTGCTCTCCCACGACTACGGGATGGACGCCGATGTCGCCCTCGTGCTCGCGGTCGCCCAGCACGCGCCGCTGCTGCTGGCGGTCCGCCGGCCGCTGCTCGCCTGGGCCGTCGTCTTCGTCGCCGACGTCGTGGGCGCGGCCCTGCTGCTCGCGGCGGACATACCGGCGGACCGGCCCTGGCCCTGGCCGCCCATGGAGACCATCGGCCTGCTGCTGCTCATGCTCGCCCTCGCGCTGCGCGAGCGCCGGCTGACGCTGGCGGCCGTGTGGCTGGTGACGGCGCTGGCGAGCCTGGTCTTCCGTAGCCTCGCCCCCGAACAGGCCGTCGGCACCTGGGTGCCGCTGGTCGCGATCGGCGCGGTGCTCCTCGTCGTCGGCGGTGCCCTGCGCGAACGGGGCGACGCCCGGCGGGCGCTGGCCGAACAGGAGACGATCAGCGAGGCCGAACGCGCCCAGCGCACCCTGCTGGAGGAGCGCGCGCGCATCGCCCGCGAGCTGCACGACGTGGTCGCCCACCACATGTCCGTCATCACCGTCCAGGCCGACAGCGCCCCGTACCGCATCGCCGGCCTGCCGGACGACGCGCGCGAGGAGTTCGGCGCGATCGCCGCCACCGCCCGGGAGTCGCTGACCGAGATGCGGCGGCTGCTGGGCGTGCTGCGCAGCGAGGGCTCCCCCGGCCCGGACGGCTCCGAACGGGCACCCCAGCCGGGCGTCAAGCGCCTGCCGCAGCTGATCGAGGCCACCGTACGCACGGGGCTGCCGGTGGAGTTGACGATGCCGGTGCTGCCGGCGCTGCCGCAGGCGGTGGACCTGTCGGCGTACCGGATCGTGCAGGAGGCCCTGGCAAACGTCGTACGGCACGCGCCCGGCGCGGCCACGAGGGTGTCGGTGTCGCTGGACCGAACCGGTACAGCCGGTACGAGCCTGATGGTGCTCGTCGTCAACTCGGCCCCGGCCGCCTCCGACGCGCCGCAGCGGCCGCTGGAGACCAGCGGCACGGGCCATGGCCTGGTGGGCATGCGGGAGAGGGTCCGCCTGGTCAGTGGCACCCTCGACACCGGCCCCCTGCCGGACGGCGGCTTCCGCGTGGCGGCCCGCCTCCCCCTCTCCGACACGACGCACGCAGAACAGGAACCTCCCACCGCATGACCATCAGGGTGATCATCGTCGACGACCAGGCCATGGTCCGGGCGGGCTTCGCCGCGCTCCTGGCCGCCCAGCCCGACATCGACGTCGTCGGCGACGCGCCGGACGGAAGACAGGGCGTGGAGCTGAGCCGGTCCACGCATCCGGACGTGGTGCTCATGGACGTCCGGATGCCGGAGATGGACGGCCTGGAGGCCGCCCGCCGGCTCCTCGACCCCCCGCGCGGGGTGACGCACCTGCCGAAGGTGCTGATGCTGACGACCTTCGACGTCGACGACTACGTCTACGAGGCGCTGCGCGCGGGCGCGTCCGGCTTCCTCCTCAAGGACGCCCCTCCGGCCGACCTGATCTCGGCCGTGCGCGTGGTGGCCGCCGGCGAGGCCCTCCTCGCCCCGTCCGTCACCCGCCGCCTCATCGCCGACTTCGCCAGGCGGCCCGCCCCGCGGCGCGAACGGTCGGTGCGGCTCAACGGCCTGACGCCACGTGAGACGGAGGTCCTGGAACTGATCGCGCGGGGCCTGTCGAACCAGGAGATCGCGGCGAAGCTGGTCCTGGCGGAGCAGACGGTGAAGACCCACATCGGCCGGGTCCTCGCCAAGCTGAACCTGCGCGACCGCGCGCAGGCGGTCGTCTTCGCCTACGAATCGGGGCTGGTAGCCCCGGGGGAGGGGTAGTTTTCCCCACCCCGCCCTTTCACCGTTTCTTGTCCTCAATCGCCGGACGGGCTGAAAATTCAGCCCGTCCGGCGATTGAGGGTGGGGGAAGGGCTACTCGCGCCCCGCCGACGTGAACGCCATGTCCGCGTACCGCCCCCCGGCCACCTGTCCGGCGATGGGCTCCAGAGCCGCCAGCTCATCGGCCGTCAGCTCGACCCGCGTAGCCCCCACGTTCTCCTCCAGCCGCGACCGCCGCCGCGTCCCCGGAATCGGAACGACCGTCAGGCCGTGCACCTGGGCCCGCTGCTGGGCCCAGGCCAGGGCGACCTGTCCCAGGGAGATCCCGCGCGCCTCGGCGATGCGCCGCACCGGCGCGAGCAGGGCCGCGTTCGCCTCCGCGTTGGCACCGGTGAAGCGCGGCAGCGTGCGGCGCCAGTCGTCGCTGGAGAGCTCCTTGTCGGCGTCGACGAAGGCGCCGGTCAGGAAGCCGCGGCCGAGCGGCGAGTACGGCACCAGGGCAACGCCCAAGTCGCGCGCGGTGGGCACCACGTTCGCCTCGATGTCCCGGCTGAACAGCGACCATTCCGACTGCACGGCCGCGATCGGGTGCACGGCCTGCGCCTCGCGCAGCTCGCCGCCGGTCACCTCGCTCAGCCCGAGGTGCTTGACCTTGCCCTCGGCGACCAGCTCGGCCATCGCGCCCACCGACTCCTCGATCGGGACGTCGACGTCGCGCCGGTGCATGTAGTAGAGGTCGATCTCGTCGACGCCCAGGCGGCGCAGGCTGCCCTCCACGGCCTGCCGGATGTAGGGGCGGTCGTTGCGTATGGTCCGCCGGGTCGGGTCCTGGGGGTCGGGGACGATCGCGAACTTGGTGGCCAGGACGACCTGCTCGCGGTGGGCCCGGATGAAGGGGGCGATGAACTTCTCGTTCTCGCCCATCCCGTACATGTCGGCGGTGTCGAAGAGGGTCACCCCGAGCTCCAGCGCCCGCTCCAGCGTGGCCCGGGCCTCGGCCTCGTCGGTCGTCGGCCCGTAGGCGAAGCTCATGCCCATGCAGCCCAGGCCCTGGACGCCCACCTCGGGGCCGCCGTTGCCGAGTGTCACGCTGGTTATCGTGTTGTCGCTGTTCATGATGGTGTGTCAGAGCCCTTCGGATGACCGGCGCGCGGCGCCGGAGTAGATGTCGATCTTGTAGTCGAGTACCTCGAGCGTGCTGCGCAGCTCCGCGATCCGCCGGCGGACGTTCTCCCGGTGCTCGCTCAGCAGCCGTTCGCGGTCGGCGAAGGTGTGCTCGCCCTGCCGGACGAGCTCGGCGTAGCGGACCATGTCGGCCACCGGCATCCCGGTCAGCCGCAGCCGGCCGACCAGATCCAGCCAGTCCAGGTCGCGATTGGTGTAGCGGCGCTGCCCCGTGTGGGAGCGGTCGACGTGCGGCATCAGGCCGATCCGCTCGTACCAGCGCAGGGTGTGCGCGGACAGCCCGGCGTAGGCGGCCACTTCACTGATCGTGTAGCGGTCCCGGCCCTCCGGGCGGCGCTGGCGCTGCCGGTCGAGCTCGAGGCAACCACGCACCCCCACCGGCGCGCTGTGCGTCACGGTCATGCCACTCCCCCTCGCGATCGTCTGCGGTGGTCCCCACGCTAGAGAGTTGGAGTGCACTCCAAGCAAGCGGAGCCCCTGGGCGATCCGGGAGCGGGTTAGGCTCCTTGCCATGGAGAGCCTGCGGATGATCGAGAACTGGCCCGTGGAGACCGCCGCGGCGGCCGTCGTACGGGCGGACGGCACGCGTGCGGGGACGTACGGGCCGGCCGGGCACCGTTTCCCCCTCGCCTCCGTGACCAAACCGCTGGCCGCGTACGCCGCGCTGATCGCCGTCGAGGAGGGCGCGATCGAGCTGGACGAGCCCGCGGGCCCGGCGGGTGCCACGGTCCGCCACCTGCTCGCCCACACCTCCGGGCTGGCCTTCGACGAGCACCGCGTGATGGCGGAGCCCGGCACGCGGCGGCTGTACTCCAACGCCGGCTTCGAGGTGCTGGGCGACCACATCGCCAAGGCCACCGACATCCCCTTCGCCGAGTACCTGCGGCAGGCGGTGCTGGAGCCGCTGGGGATGACCGCGACGGACCTGCCCGGGTCGCCGGCCAAGGACGGCGTCTCGACGGTGGAGGACCTGGCCCGCTTCGCGGCGGAGCTGCAGGCGCCCCGGCTGCTCGCGCGCCAGACCCTCGACGAGGCGACGTCGGTGGCCTTCCCCGGCCTGACGGGCGTCCTGCCCGGCTACGGCCACCAGCGCCCCAACGACTGGGGCCTGGGCTTCGAGATCCGCGGCGCGAAGTCCCCGCACTGGACGGGGGCGGCATCCTCACCGCGCACCTACGGGCACTTCGGCCAGGCGGGGACGTTCCTGTGGGTGGACCCGGACGCGGGCGCCGCGTGCGTCGCGCTGGCGGACCGGGCGTTCGGCCCGTGGGCCGTCGAGGCGTGGCCCCTGCTGACGGATGCCGTACTGGCCGAGCTGGCCTGATTTCTCCCCGCCCCGCCCCTTCCCGTAACCGGGGCTCCGCCCCGGACCCCGGTCCTCAAACGCCGGACGGGCTGTTTTTCAGCCCGGCCGGCGTTTGAGGCCTTACGGGAAGGGGCGGGGTG
>NZ_JBEYZU010000038.1:0-16052 GCF_040646235.1 Streptomyces sp. NPDC046261
ACGGCGGCTACGGCTTCTCCAAGGAGTACGAGATCGAGCGGCTCTACCGCGAGGCGCCGATGCTCCTGATCGGTGAAGGTACGGCCGAGATCCAGGGCCCCACCGGGGCCGCCGCCGCGACGGCGTCGCCACGCCGCTACCGCGCCACCAGCTCCGCGTACACGATGAGGTTCTCCACCGGATGGCCCCGCGGGTCCGGGTCGTCGCCCGCGCACGTGACGAGCCGCAGTGCCGTGCTGTCGGTCTGTCCGTAGACCTTCCGGGTGGGGAAGGCGCTCGGGTCGGCCGTCTCGGTGTCCGTCACCGAGAAGCGCAGCACCTTGCCGTCGCCCCGCTCCACGTCGATCTCCGTGCCCCTGGTGACCTTGCGCAGGTCGTGGAAGACGGCCTTGCCGTCGGGAATGCGCTCGTGGCCGATGATCACGGCGGCGCCCGGCGTGCCGGGCTTCGCGCTGCCCGTGTACCAGCCGGCGGTCATGCCCTTCTCAAGCGGCGGGACCTGCACGCTGTCGTCCGCGTTGCGGCCCAGCCGGATCAACTGGCTGCTCACGCCGATGGAGGGGATGGAGACCCGGGACGGCTCCTCGGCCCGGGCCGGGCCGCCGATGACCTTGTCGGTGCCGCCGCCCGGCGCGCAGGCGGCCAGCAGGAACACCGGCACGGCCAGCAGCAGTGCGGTGACGGAGAGGCGGGTGCGACGGGACATACGGTCCACCGTAGGAACCGGAATGTCTCCTCCGCTTCAGCCGATCGGCCACTTCCGTCTCCCCCCACGGGGCGACGCACCGGGCCCGGCCCACGCCCTCACGGCACCAGCCGCTGGAGGAGCCCCCAGGTGAATTCCGCCACGTACGCCCCGCGCTCCCCGGTGGCGTCCGGGGCCGTGAAGGCCAGCCGCCAGCGCGTGGGCGCCGTCCCCTCCATCGGGCGGGCGGGTGGGAAGGCCCGGGCCACCTCGTCCACCGTGCACGACCAGGGCAGCAGGTCCTCGACCGTACGCGGCGACGGGCCGCGGGCGCCGGGGGCGCGGATCAGCCATTCGTTCCACACCGCCCCGCCCGGCGCGCTCAGCACCTCGAAGCGCAGATCCGGCCAGAGCGGCACCGGCCACGTCATCGCCTCGAAGACCAGGTCCCCGACGCGGCGTTGCCCGGCGGACTCGGGCGGGCCGAGCACGGAGCGGTAGCGGGGGCCGGCGCCGCCGCGGCGGGGGGAGCGCACCATGGCCTGCCAGCGGCGGTTGGCCTCGCGCATCGCGGCGCGGTCGACGCCCAGTTCGCGCAGCGCGTCCTCGACCAGGCCGGGTTGGTGGTCGGCCATCCGGCGCAGCAGGACGAGCTGGAACTCCATGGGGCCGAAGGCCGAGGAGGCGCCGGGGGCGGGGTCTGGGGCCGGTCTCATGGAGGTCATCGTCGCGCACCGGGGGCACTTCGGGTCAACCGATGGCCAAACCCCGGCGAGTTGGCGCTCGCGTCCCTCCGGTCCCGGCCGAAGTCGCCCTTTCGCGCAAGCTTTACCTCCCGGCAGCCGTGAGCTGGTCCGGAGGGCGCCCACGCCGTGGTCGTGGCCGGTACGGTCTGGCCATGACGGAAATCGACCCCCAGCGCACCGCACTCGTCCTCGTCGATCTCATGGAACGCGTCGTGGCGTTGCCCCTCGCGCCGCGTCCCGGTGACGAAGTGGCCGACAGGGCGGCGCGGTTGGCCGGTGCGTTCCGCAAGGCGGGGGCGCCGGTGGTGGTCGTGCGGGTGGAGCGGGAGGGCGTCGCGGAGCAGCCGCCGGGCAGCGGGCTGCTCGCGGGGATCGCCGAGCCGGGGGACATCGAGATCGTCAAGCGGACCGTGGGGGCGTTCCACGGCACGGAGCTCGACGCCCGGCTGCGCGAGCGGGGCGTACGCACGCTCGTCCTGGCCGGCATCGCCACCAACCTCGGCGTGGAGTCGACCGCCCGCGCGGCCGCGGACCACGGCTACGACCTGGTCTTCGTCGAGGACGCGATGAGCGCCCTGACCGCCGAGGAGCACCGGGCGTCGGTGACGCTGGACATGCCGCGCCTGGGCACGGTGGTCACCGCCGCCGCGCTGACCCTCGTGGGCTAGGCGGACGGCGGCGGCTCCTCGCCCAGCATCCGGCGCAGCAGGTCGCGCAGGACCGTGCGCTCGCCCGCCGACAGCCCGGCCAGCGGCTCGCGCGCGAAGTGCAGCGACTCCCGCAGCCGGACGGACGTGGCCAGGCCCTCGGCGGTGGGGGCGGCCAGCTTGACGCGGCGGTCGTCCGGATCGGGGCGGCGCTCGACCAGGCCCCGGGCCTCGAGGCGGTCGACGATGCCGGTGACGTTCGACGGCTCGCACTTCAGCTTCTGGGCGATCTTGCGCATGGGCATCGGCTCGTGGGACAGCAGGGCCAGTACCCGGGCCTGGGCGCCGGTGAGGGAGTGCTTGCCGGCCGCCTCCTCGTACTCCTCGTAGTAGCGCGCCACGACGGTTCCGATGAGCTCGACGACCTCCACGGTGACGGCGTCGGGCCGGGGCGCGGCGGACCCCGTCGGGGGAGCCGGGGGAGTCGGTGCCGGAGTCGGAGTCATGGGACACAGCCTACCCGGTTACTTGACAACATGAAATATCGAGGCGCATGGTTGTTTCAGCTCCTGAAGTAGAAGGAAGGTTGGTTCCCATGTCCGCCACGCCCGCCACCAGCCGCGAATGGCACCTGGTCGCCCGTCCGCAGGGCTGGCCCCGGCCCGAGGACTTCGCCCTGCGCGAGACCGCGGTCCCCGAGCCCGCGGACGGCCAGATCCTGGTCCGCAACATCCACCTCTCGGTCGACCCGTACATGCGCGGCCGGATGAACGACGTGAAGTCCTACGTCCCGCCGTACCAGCTCGACCAGCCGATGGACGGCGGCGCGGTCGGCGAGGTCGTCGCCTCCCGGGCCGAGGGCTTCGCCCCCGGCGACCACGTCCTGCACGGCCTCGGCTGGCGCGAGTACGCCCTGGTGGACGCCCGGCGCGCCGCCAAGGTCGACCCCGCCGTCGCCCCGCTCTCCGCCTACCTCGGCGTCCTGGGCATGCCGGGCATGACCGCCTACGCGGGCCTGCTGGAGGTCGCCTCCTTCCAGGAGGGCGACAGCGTCTTCGTCTCCGGCGCCGCCGGCGCGGTCGGCAGCCTGGTCGGCCAGATCGCCAAGCTCAAGGGCGCCTCCCGCGTCATCGGCAGCGCGGGCTCGGACGAGAAGGTCAAGGTCCTGATCGACGAGTACGGCTTCGACGCCGCCTTCAACTACAAGAAGGGCCCCGTCGCCGAGCAGCTGAAGGAGGCGGCGCCCGACGGCATCGACGTCTACTTCGACAACGTCGGCGGCGAGCACCTCGAGGCCGCCCTCGGCGCCCTGAACCTCAAGGGCCGCGTCACCATCTGCGGCATGATCGCCCAGTACAACGCCACCGAGCCGGTCCCCGGCCCGCGCAACATGGTCAACATCCTGGCCAAGCGGCTGCGCGTCCAGGGCATGATCGTCTCCGACCACGAGGCGCTGCGCCCGCAGTTCGTCCAGGAGGTCGGCGGCTGGATCCGCTCCGGCGAGCTCACGTACCGCGAGACGGTCGTGCGCGGCATCGAGAACGCGACCGAGGCGTTCCTGGGCCTGCTGCGCGGCGAGAACACCGGAAAGATGATCGTCAGCCTCGAAGGCTGAGCCTGCCGGCCGCTTCCGGCCCCTTCCGGCCCTTCAGTCCGACCCTTCCCTTCCCCCCTCCGAGGAGAAACGTTATGCCGATCCAGCCCGTAGAGGTCGTCTACACCGCCGTCGCCACCGCGGAGAACGGCCGTGACGGCCGAGTCGCCAGCGACGACGGCCAGCTCGACGTCGTCGTCAACCCCCCGAAGCAGCTCGGCGGCAGCGGCGCCGGCACCAACCCCGAGCAGCTGTTCGCCGCCGGCTACAGCGCCTGCTTCCAGGGTGCGCTGGGCGTCGTCGCCCGCCAGGCGAAGGCCGACATCTCCGGCTCGACCGTCACCGCCGAGGTCGGCATAGGCAAGACCCCCGACGGGGGCTTCGGCATCAAGGTCGCCCTCTCGGCCCGCATCCCGAACGTCGACGAGGCCACCGCCCGCGCGCTGGTGGAGCAGGCGCACCAGGTGTGCCCGTACTCCAACGCCACGCGCGGCAACATCGAGGTCACCCTCGACGTCGCCTGACCGGGACGAACCCGGGACACGAGCGCGACGATCGCCTCCCCACCGAGCGGCTACGCTGCCCGCCATGCGAGATCTTGTAGCGGGCATGACGTACCTGGCCAAGGGCCAGCGCTGGGTGGGCCGCAACCGCCGGCAGTGGGGGTTCGGGCTGCTGCCCGGGCTGATCACGCTGGTCGGCTACGCGGCGGCGCTCGTCGCGCTCGTCGTATGGGCCGACGACGTCGTCGACTGGGCCACGCCCTTCGCCGACGGCTGGGGCTCGCCCTGGCTCGGCCTCTTCCGCGGCGCGCTGACCGCGGTGTTCTTCGGCGGCTGCCTGCTGCTGTCGCTGATCTCCTTCACCGCCGTGACGCTGCTGGTCGGACAGCCCTTCTACGAATCGCTCTCCGAGCGCGTCGACCTGGCCGAGGGCGGCAGCGCCCCCGAGTCCGGGCTGCCGCTGTGGCGCGAGCTGTGGAACTCGGCCCGCGAGAGCCTCGTGGTGCTCGTACGGGTGGCCCTGTGGGGCGTCCTGCTCTTCGCGCTGGGCTTCGTGCCCGTCATCGGACAGACCGTCATTCCCGTCATCGGCTTCTGCGTCTCCGGCTTCTTCCTCGCCGAGGAACTCACCGCCGTGGCGCTGCAACGGCGGGGCGTGCCGCTGAAGGAACGGTTGCGGATGCTGCGCTCGCGCAAGCTGCTGGCGCTGGGGTTCGGGGTGCCGGTGGCGTTGCTGTTCCTGGTGCCGTTCGTGGCGGTCTTCGTGATGCCGGGTGCCGTGGCGGGGGCCACGCTGCTGGTGCGGGACCTCATGGGCGAGACGGGCGGGGACGACGGTGAGGGCGGGGGCGGGAAGTCGCCCCGGCCCCGCCCCCTCCCGCTGTAGGGCTCACAGCGAGCCCAGCACCAGCCCAGCGTCCTCCCCCGTCCCCTCCGCCACCACGTTCCCCTCCGGGTCCCACAGCGCGCTGAGCCCGCAGGCGTCGTACGGGCCCGACGGGCCCACGTGGTTGGCCAGCAGGACGTGCAGGGCGTTGTCCTTCGCCAGGGACGGGAAGACCTCCTGCCGCTCCGCCTCGCCCGTGGGCCGCCCGTAGAGCGAACTCGCCAGCAGGGCGCGGCAGCCGTCGGCGGCCGCGCGGGCGGCGAGGTCGGGGAAGTGGGCGTCGAAGCAGATGGCGAGGCCGAAGCCGACGCCGTCCAGGGTGAAGCGGCCGTCCTCCGTGCCCGCCGTGAAGCCGGCCGCGGCCTCCGTGCGGGTCACGTGCACCTTGTCGTAGCGCGTGAGCAGCGCGCCGTCCGGCCCGTACACGTACGAGCTGATCGTCGGCCCTGCCGGCACCGTACCCGCGCAGTTGACCACGGCCGCGACGCCCGCCGCCCGGCAGGCGTCGCGCACCGGTGCCAGCCGGGCGTCGTCCGGGGCCATGGCCAGCCGGCCGGGATCGCCGGTAATGGCGTCGAGCTCGTAGCCCGTGGCGGCGAGTTCGGGGAAGACGACGAGCGAGGCACCCCGCTCGCCGGCCTCGGCGACGAAGGCGGCCATGCGGGCCACGTTGGCGTCGATGTCGCAGGGCCGGGCGGTGAACTGTGCGGCAGAGATGATCATGCGGTCATCATGACCGGCCGCCGGCGCCCACGGCCACCGCGATCACCGACCGGATCTGCGCGGTGATCGCCAGCCGGTTCCGTACGAAGTCGGGGTCGGTGATCCGCCCGGTCGCCGGGTCGGTGTTGCCCTCGCCGAACCGCAGCACCGGCGTGTGCAGATGCCCGCCCGGTACGCGCAGACCCACGGCGTCGCGCAGCAGGGTCGCCCGGTAGGCGATCTCGTTGGAGAGGTAGTCGCCCCCGCCGCCCGCGCGGGCGGTCGAGCCCGGCGTGGGGCCGTCCGCCCGGTCCACCTCCTCGGTGCCGCCCGCCGGGATCTCGGTGACGGCGGTGTTGTCGTACACCGGGAACGGCCCGGTGGCCGCCGCCGTGATCGCCGCGTACGGCAGGCTGGTCGTCGTCCACTGCGGCTGCGGGACGACGGTGGGCACACCGGGCGGCACGGGCACGGTCTGCGTGCGCGAGGCGTTCACGTTGTCCGGATAGCCGCCGCGCCAGGCCCCGTTGGTGCGCTCGACGTCGAAGCGGCCGGGGCGGCCCTGGCTGATGGTGGTGAACAGGTCCACCGCGCGGGCCCCGGGCCGGAAGTGCGGCAGCAGCGTCCGCTCCACCGTGCCCTCGGCGAAGTCGTCCCAGCGCACCGGGAAGAGGGCCGCCTCGATGCGCGCCGGGCCCGCGGGGGTGTTGACGGTGGTGCCGTCCAGGGCCAGCGCCGCCGCCCCCGAGGGGTTGGAGCGGCGGACGTCGGAGTCGAGCTGGAACGGGTCGAAGCCGGTGATCAGGACGCGCTTGACCCCCGCCCCCGGCGGCAGCGCGATCGAGTCCTGGCCGCGCGAGCCGCGCTCCACAGCCGCCAGCAGCCGCGCGCGCCGCCGCTCGTCCAGCGTGAACGCCGGCCGCCACTCGCGCACCGCCCGCGTCATGCCCAGCCGCGCCCAGTACAGGGGGCGGTCGTCGTCCCGGCTCAGGTCGCCGCCGGCCGGGCCCCGGCCCTGCGCGCGGTCCACGGCCCGCCGCCACAATTCCCGCCCCTGGCCCGTCGCCAGCAGCTCCGCCTGGGAGAAGGAGCGGGTACGGGCCAGGGCGCGGGCGAAGCCGGGCGCCATGTCGTCGAAGCCGCTGCGGCGCAGGATCTCCTGCGGTACGGGGCCGGTCAGCCGCTGTTCCTCGACGGTGAGCGGCGCGGTACGTGTCGCCGCCGTGGCGGGGGCGGAGAGGGCGAGCGGGGCGCAGGCGAGCAGGACGGCACCGAGGGCGCCGAGGGTGCTCCTGCGGGATATCCGGGCGGAATTATTGGGTCTCATGAGCCGGAAGGAAACCACTGCGGCGGCATTGGCGGTAGGGGGTGGTCAACTTCCCTCGCACACAGTCAACTTCAGGCCACAATGGCGTAATGGCAATCTCGCAGCTTCTCGCCGACCCGCTCATATCCGCCGGACGACACTTCGCTGCCCCGCTGTTCGACCCCAGAGCCGGGCAAGGCGCCCGGGAATTCGCCGAGATGGCCCTCGCGCTCCTGCTGTCCTCGCTCATCGGCCTCGAGCGCGAGCTGCAGCAGAAGAGCGCCGGTCTGCGCACGCACACCCTCGTCGGGGTGGGCAGCGCGCTGTTCATGGAGATCTCGATCCACGGCTTCGGCGCGCTGGCCGACCTCGAGGGCGACACCCGCCTGGACGGGTCCCGGGTGGCGGCGCAGATCGTCTCCGGGATCGGCTTCATCGGCGGCGGCCTCATCTTCGTCCGCCGGGACGCGGTACGCGGCCTGACGACGGCCGCCACGATATGGCTGACCTGCGCGGTCGGCATGGCGTGCGGCGGCGGGTTGCCGCTGCTCGCCGCCGCCGCGACCGCGGTGCACTTCCTGGTGGTGCGCGGCTTCACGCTGCTGACCCGGCGGCTGGGCAGCACCGAGCGGGTCGAGCTGAGCCTGTCCTACCGGACGCGCCGGGGGCTGCTCGGCCGGGTGCTGGAGCTGTGCACCAAGAGCGGCTTCCGGGTGATGGACGTACAGGTCGACGCGGAAGCCGGCGCCGGGGACGGGCCCAAGAGCAAGGGCAAGGAGGCCGGCGTCGTGCTGAGCCTGGAGGGCAAGAGGTCCGCGCATCCGCTGGTGGAGGAGCTGACGGACTGGGACGGCATCACCGGCGTCGGACTGCGCGCGCACGCCGACAGCGCGGAGTGAGCGGGCCGGACCGTCCGGTGTCCCCGGAGCGGGTGAACTCGCTTATGAGGCAGGGTCATTCATCGGCTACCGTGCGGGCGGAGGGTGATCGCGGTCTCCGCGTGATCCCTCGGCCGCCGCCCGGTCCCCACCGGGCAGGCACGCGAGGCGCCGGCTGCCCGGGGCGAGGGTACGGGCACCGGCACCACCGGCGGGTCACCGGACCACGAAACGGCCCGACCCCGCCGCCCCAGGGGCGGAGCCACCTGACGGGCTCCGCCCCTTCCCCGGCCAGGTACGGCCGGCGCCAGTACGCGCTTGCGCGGGCGCGACGTGGCTTGCCCGGCCCGGCGTCCGGCGCCCGGCCCGCGTCCGGCGTCCGGCCCGCGCCCGCGGCCCGCGCCGCGTCCGGTCCGCGCCGCGCCCGGCCCGCGCTCACGCCGGGGCCGGGCCCCGCGCCCGGGCCCCCGCGTCCCGCCCCCGCGCCGCCCCCCGCCGCTACGGCAGCGGCATCGGTGACGTGATCGCGCGGTAGGCCATGCCGGCCAGTTCTCCCTGGCCCTTCTTGCTGGGGTGGAACCAGTCCCACTTGCTCAGTTCCTGGCCGGTGAAGTTGTAGCCGTTCACCGCGCTGTCGTAGCGGCACAGCGCGTCCCGGGTGCAGACGTCCTTCAGGGCGGCGTTGTATTCGCCGACCCTCTTGTCGACCTGGGCCCGGCGGGCTTCGGCGGCCTCGTCCGCCGCGTCGGCGTCGTGGAGCATCGACGGGCAGATCGACGCCATCTTCCAGATCTGCTTGCCGAGCATGCTCTTGCGCCCCTCCGACCACAGCCGCTTCAGGTCGGGGATGCCGGCGACGTAGACCTGGGAGCGCGGCAGCGTGGAGCGCAGGGTGCCCAGGGACGTCTCGAAGTCGGCGCGGAAGCGGTCCACGGGGGTCATCTGGGTCACGTCCGCGCGGCAGGCGTCGTTGGCGCCGAGCAGGACGGTCACGAGCTGCGGCTTGTGGGCCACGGCCGCGCGCATCTGCGCGGGCAGGTCGGCCATCCGCGCGCCGGTCTTCGCGTAGTTCCAGCTGCTGGTCTGCGGGGACAGCAGCAGCCGCCGGGCGAGGCTGTCGACCTCGGTGCCGGTGGCCCACGAGACCTCGGGGCAGTCCTCGAGCACGGAGCAGGCGTCGAAACCGCGGGTGATGGAGTCGCCGAGGGAGGCCATCGACGTGGGGCGGGGGTTCCAGGCGGGGCGTGAGGGGCTCGGCTCGGCCGCCTTGGTCCCGGTGCCGCCGTCCTCGCACCCCGTCGCCAGCAGTACGGCACCGAGTACCGCGGCGGCGGCCCGTATGCCCGCGGACCGCCTTCGCCTGCTGGTCGTCGCCATCTCGTTCCCCCTCCGGCCGGGTGATATCTGTCCGGGACCGACGGTACGTCACCCCATAGGGGCCTGCGCACGGTAGCTTTTCCCCAGTGATCAACTTGTTCCGGGATCTTTGCAAACGCGGCGCGACGAAATCACAACACGTCACTTCCTGTCCCTTTTCAGGAGAATTGCTCCCGATGGTGTTTACTGTTGGTAACCTCGCGAGCTGGCGCGGGAGTGGTCATCGGGGCAGACTGCCCACCGCCGCCCCGGGCGGGACCGTCACGGGTGCGAGGCCGCTGGGGAAGGCGAACCTCGAACCGCACTGGAGGTCCCGGTGACGACACGTGGAGTTCTGTACGTGCACTCCGCGCCGCGCGCGCTGTGCCCGCACGTCGAATGGGCCGTGGCGGGCGTTCTCGGCGTGCGGGTCACCCTCGACTGGATCCGGCAGCCCGCGGCGCCCGGCACCTGGCGCTCGGAGTTCTCCTGGCAGGGCCAGGCCGGCACCGCCTCCAAGCTCGCCTCCGCCCTGCGCGGCTGGCACCTGCTCCGCTTCGAGGTGACCGCCGACCCCTGCGCCACCGCCGAGGGCGAGCGCTACAGCTCCACCCCCGACCTGGGCATCTTCCACGCCGTCACCGGCATCCACGGCGACATCCTCATCCCGGAGGACCGGCTGCGCGCCGCGCTGTCCCGCGCGGACCGCGGCGAGAGCGACCTGCAGGCCGAGGTCGCCAAACTGCTGGGCAAGCCCTGGGACGACGAGCTGGAACCGTTCCGCTACGCGGGCGAGGGCGCACCGGTGCGCTGGCTGCACCAGGTGGTGTAGACGGCGCACGGTACGCCGAAGGGCCCGCCCCGGCCGGGGCGGGCCCTTCGCTCGTAAGAGTGCGGCGCCGGGGCGCGATCAGACCGTCCGCAGGGCGAGCACCACGTTGTGGCCGCCGAAGCCGAACGAGTTGTTGATCGCCGCGATGGAGCCCTCCGGGAGCTTGCGGGGCTCGTCGCGCACGATGTCCGCGTCGATGTCCTCGTCGAGCTCCTCGATGTTGATCGTGGGGGGCGCGGTGCGGTGGTGCAGCGCGAGCACGGTCATGACCGTCTCGATGCCGCCGGCACCGCCGAGCAGGTGACCGGTCATCGACTTCGTCGCGGAGACCGCGACGTGGTCGAGGTCGTCGCCGAGGACCTTGCGCAGCGCCTTGAGCTCGGCGGAGTCGCCCTGCGGGGTGGAGGTGGCGTGCGCGTTGAGGTGCACGACCTCCGACGGCTTGAGGTCGGTGTTGTCGAGCAGGTTCTGCAGCGCGGCGGCGATGCCGCGGCCGGTCGGCTCGGGCTGGGCGATGTGGTGGCTGTCCGCGGACAGGCCCTGGCCCAGCACCTCGCAGTAGACCCGCGCGCCACGGCGGGCGGCGTGCTCGGCCGACTCCAGGACGACGACACCGGCGCCCTCGCCGAGGACGAAGCCGTCGCGCTTCTTGTCGTACGGACGGGAGGCCGTGGTCGGCTCGTCGTTGTTCTTGGACATCGCCATCATGTTGGCGAAGGCCGCGATGGGCAGCGGGTGGATGGCCGCCTCGGTGCCGCCCGCGACGACGACGTCGGCGCGGCCGGTGCGGATCATCTCGACGGCGTAGCCGATGGCCTCGGCGCCGGACGCGCAGGCGCTGACCGGGGTGTGCACGCCCGCCTGGGCGTTCACCTCGAGGCCGACGTTGGCGGACGGGCCGTTGGGCATCAGCATCGGCACGGTGTGCGGGGAGACGCGGCGGACGCCCTTCTCCTTGAGCACGTCGTACTGGTCGAGCAGGGTGGTCACGCCGCCGATGCCGGAGGCGATGACCGTGCCGAGCCGCTCGGGGACGATCGAGGCGTCCTCGCCGGCCTTGGCGGTGAAGCCCGCGTCGGCCCACGCCTCGCGCGCGGCGATCAGCGCGAACTGCGCCGAACGGTCCAGCTTGCGGGCGAGCGGCCGGGGCAGCACGTCCTCGGGGTCCACGGCCGCGACGGCGGCGATGCGGACCGGCAGGTCGGCGAACCGTTCACCCTCGAGGGCGCGGGCGCCGGAACGCCCGGCGAGCAGCCCTTCCCAGGTCGATGCGCTGTCGCCACCCAGCGGTGTGGTTGCGCCGATACCGGTGACGACCACGGTGCGATTGGTCGGATTCACAGGAATTCTGTCTCCACGTGTAGAGGTGCTGGAACCGCCACCGCCGGGGTGGCGACGAACGCTGAGGATCAGGCCTGGTGCTGCAGGATGTAGCTGGCAGCGTCACCGACGGTCTTCAGACCCTTGACGTCCTCGTCGGGGATCTTCACGTCGAAGCGCTCCTCGGCGGCGACGACGACCTCGACCATGGACAGCGAGTCGACGTCCAGGTCGTCGGTGAAGGACTTGTCCAGCTCGACGTCCTCGACGGGGATACCGGCGATCTCGTTGACGATCTCGGCGAGGCCCTTGAGGATCTCTTCCTGGGTGGCGGCCATGTGCGGCGCTCCTTCTATCGGTTGTGCGGTGGAACTGCGGTAAGGGAACTGCTGGTGCGGTGACCTTCCGGTGACCGGCTGGTGGTGCCGGCCCCGTGGATCTCGCCTAGGGGAGGGTAACGACCGTGGCGGCGTACACGAGACCCGCCCCGAAGCCGATGAGGAGAGCGGTGTCGCCGCTCTTCGCCGCTCCGGTGGCCAGGAGGCGCTCCATGGCCAGCGGAATGGAGGCCGCGGAGGTGTTGCCGGTGGTCTCCACGTCCCGGGCGACCGTGACGCTCTCCGGCAGTTTCAGAGTCTTGACCATCGAGTCGATGATCCGCATGTTCGCCTGGTGGGGGATGAAGACGTCCAGGTCCTCCGGGCTCACCCCGGCCTCGTCCAGCGCCTGCTGGGCGATCTTGGCCATCTCGAAGACGGCCCAGCGGAAGACCGCCTGACCCTCCTGGGTGATCGCGGGGAAGCGGACGTCCGTCTCCTCGCGGTAGACGTCCCAGGCGACGGTCTGCTTGATGGTCTCGGCCTTGTCGCCCTCCGAGCCCCACACCGTCGGGCCCATCGCCGGCTCCTTCGAGGGGCCGACGACCACGGCGCCCGCGCCGTCGCCGAACAGGAAGGCCGTGGCGCGGTCCTCCAGGTCGGTCAGGTCGGAGAGCCGCTCGACGCCGATGACCAGGACGTACTCCGCCGAGCCCTCGGTGACCATGCCCTTGGCGATGGCCAGGCCGTAGCCGAAGCCCGCGCAGCCGGCGGAGATGTCGAAGGCGGCGGGCTTGCCCGCACCCACCTTGTGGGCGATCTCGGTCGCGATGGCCGGGGTCTGCTTGAAGTGCGAGACGGTCGAGACGAGGACGGCGCCGATCTGCTCGGGCGTGATGCCCGCGTCGGCGATGGCCTTGCCCGCCGCCTCCAGGGACATCGCGGCCACGGTCTCCTCCGGGCCGGCCCAGTGCCGGGTGGCGATGCCCGAACGGGAGCGGATCCACTCGTCGGAGGAGTCGATGTGCTTGAGGATCTCCTCGTTCGGCACGACCCGGGTGGGGCGGTAGCCGCCCACGCCCATGATGCGCGCGTACGGGGCGCCCTTACCGGGCTTGATCTTCGAGGTCATGCTCTCGGACTCCTTATTCGGCCGGGCCGGCGGCGTCGGCTGCGTGCTCGGCGATCAGCGCGCGGGCGGCCTCGAGGTCGTCCGGGGTCTTGAGCGCGAGGGTCTTGACGCCGGGCAGGGCACGCTTGGCCAGGCCCACGAGGGTGCCGCCGGGGGCCACCTCGATCAGCGCGGTGACGCCCAGCTCCTTGAAGGTCTCCATGCACAGGTCCCAGCGGACCGGGTTGGCCACCTGGCCCACCAGCCGCTGTACGACCTCCCGGCCGCCGGCGACGACCTGACCGTCCTTGTTGGAGACATAACGCGTGCGGGGGTCGAGCGCTTCCACCTGCGCCACCGCGGCCTCCAGGGCCGCCACGGCCGGGGCCATGTGGTGGGTGTGGAAGGCGCCCGCCACCTTCAGGGCGATGACCTTGCGGGTGCCCTCGGGCTTGTCCTCGGCCAGCGCCGCCAGCTGTGCGGCGGTGCCGGCGGCCACGATCTGGCCGGCGCCGTTGACGTTCGCCGGGGTCAGGCCCAGCTTCTCCAGGTGCGGCAGCACGTTCTCCGGGTCGCCGCCGAGCAGCGCGGACATGCCGGTCTCGGTGACGGCCGCGGCCTCGGCCATGGCCAGGCCGCGCTTGCGTACGAGCTCCATGGCGGTCCGCTCGGACAGCACGCCGGTCAGCGCGGCGGCGGCGAGCTCGCCCACGCTGTGGCCGGCGGCGGCGCCGACCAGGCGTGCGAAGTCGTCCTGCGCGGGGAAGAGCTGCCCCGCCGAGATCAGCGCGGACGCCACGAGCAGCGGCTGGGCCACCGCGGTGTCGCGGATCTCATCGGCGTCGGCGTTCGTGCCGTAGTGGACGAGGTCCAGGTCGATGGCGGCCGACCACTCGGCCAGACGGCCGGAGACACCGGGGAGGTCGAGCCAGGGGGTCAGGAAGCCGGGCGTCTGAGCGCCTTGGCCGGGAGCGACGAGTACGAGCACCCTCACACTCTCTCTCGTGGACGGCATCGGTCACCCGTGAGGACAGGGACCAAGAACCGTCAGGGGAATTGTGGACGTTCGACAAAAGCCTAAGGGCGTCACTCCGCGTCGGCCAGGCGCCCGAGGATCAGTGCGATCCGCAGCGTGAAGGCCGAGCGGACATCGGAGGGTGACCAGCCGGTGACGTCCGTCACACGTCGGAGGCGGTATCGCACGGTGTTGGGGTGGACGAACAACATCCTGGCCGCCCCCTCCAGGCTGCTGGCCTGTTCCAGGTAGACGCTGAGCGTCTCCAGCAGCGCCGAGCCCGCCTCCTCCAGCGGTCTGTAGATCTCCTCCACCAGCTGTTCCCGCGCCGCCGCGTCGCCCGCCATCGCCCGCTCGGGCAGCAGGTCGTCGGCCAGTACGGGGCGGGGGGCATCCGGCCAGGCCGCGCAGGCCTTGAGGCCGGCGGCCGCGGCCTGCGCGGACCGGTTCGCCGCCAGCAGGTCGCCCACCACGGGCCCGGCCACCACCGGGCCGGCCGCGAACGGGCCGATCAGCGCCTTCGCCGCCTGCAGCGGATCGTCGGAGCCGCCCGCGACCACCACCAGCCGGTCGCCCAGCACGCCCGTCAGGACCTGCAGCTTCGCGTGCCGGGCGGCCCGGCGGATCGCCTCCACCGTCAGCTCGCTGTCCCCGTTGGGGGCCGTGCCCAGCACCACGGCGACATGCGCCGGCGAATTCCAGCCGAGCGCCGCCGCCCGGGACAGCGCGCCCTCGTCGGCCTCCCCGGAGAGCACCGCGTTGACCACCAGCGACTCCAGCCGGGCGTCCCACGCGCCGCGCGCCTCGGCGGCCTGGGCGTAGACCTGCGCCGTGGCGAAGGCGATCTCCCGGGCGTACACCAGCAGCGCCTCGCGCAGCGCCGACTCGTCGCCGGGCGCGGCCACCTCGTCGATGGCCGACTCCATGACCTCGATGGTCGTGCGCACCATCTCCACGGTCTGGCGCAGCGTGATCGCCCGCGTCAGCTCCCGGGGGGCCGTGCCGAAGACGTCCGTGCTGATGGCCTGAGGGGTCTCCGGATGCCGGAACCACTCGGTGAAGGCCGCGATGCCGGCCTGGGCCACCAGGCCGATCCAGGACCGGTTCTCCGGGGGCATCGCCCGGTACCACGGCAGCTGGGCGTCCATCCGGGCGATGGCCGCGGCGGCCAGCGTTCCGGAGGACTTCTCCAGGTTGCGCAGGGTGGCGCTGTGCGGATGCGGGGTCTTAGCGGCTGGTTCAGGCACGGGGACAAGCCTGCCTTATTCGGGTGCGCAACGGGGCCGCCGGGCCCCTGTGGGGCGCTTCCCGGGGCTACGGTGGCCCGATGATGCACGTGCAGCGGGCCGCCGAACGCTTCCGTGGCGGCGATGCGGAGGCCGGGATCGAGACCTGGCACGCCTTCTCCTTCTCCGGCTTCTACGACCCCGACAACGTGCGGTTCGGCCCGCTCGCGGCCTGCAACGAGGAGCGGCTGGCGGGCGGCGCGGGCTTCGTCGAGCACCCGCACCGGGATGTGGAGATCGTCACCTGGGTGGTGGAGGGCGAACTCACCCACGAGGACTCCACCGGCCATGTCGTCACCGTCCGCCCCGGCGACGTCCAGCGCCTGAGCGCGGGCTCCGGCGTCCGCCACGTCGAGCGCAACGCGGGGTCGGCTCCGCTGCGGTTCGTCCAGATGTGGCTGACCCCGTCCGAATTCGGTGGTGAGCCCCACTACGAGGTGGTGCGCGGCATCGCCGACGGCACCCCCTACGCGCTCTCGCGGGCGGAGGCGGTGCTGCACGTGCGGCGGCTGCGCGCGGCCGAGCGCACGGCGCTGCCGGACGCGCCGTGGCTGTACGTGCACGTGGTGCGGGGTGCCGTGCGGCTGGGGGGCGAGGTGCTGCGGGAGGGCGACGCGGCGCGCGTCCTGGACGCGGAGGGGCTGGAGGCCGAGGCGATCGGCCCGGCCGAGTTTCTGGCGTGGGAGATGCACGCCGAGCCCCACTTCGGCTGAGGCCAGAGATTTTCTCCCCCACCCCGCCCCTTCCCGTAAGGCCTCAAACGCCGGCCGGGCTGAAAAACAGCCCGTCCGGCGTTTGAGGACCGGGGTCCGGGGCGGCCGCATAAGATCGGTGGGCCTGGCCTGGAGCGAGCACGGGTCGAAATCAA
>NZ_JBEYZU010000039.1:0-13332 GCF_040646235.1 Streptomyces sp. NPDC046261
AAGCGGCCGAGGGGGCGGACGGCGAGCAGTTCTACATCGGGCGGCGGCACGTGCACGACGCGGCCGGGACTGGCAGGCGCCGTCCCGGCCGGGCGGCGATGTCGCCGCCACCGACCGCGCGCACCATTCCGTCCTGCGCTGCTGACCGGGACCACGTCCCGCCTCCTGTCCCGGGGGCGGGGCGTCGTCGTTTTCCCGGCACGCCAGCAGGTACGACAGCAGGAGTTACGTCATGCGCATCGATCCAGCGCGCGCGCTCGGCGCCTATGTGCGCGCCGAGGCCTACCGCATTCACCGTCCCGATCCCGAGCCGGAGCCCGCCCCCGTCATCGTCGAGGAGCGCACCGACGCTCCGGGGGACGCGGCATCGGAGGGCCGGCCCGTCTCGCGCCGGCCGAACGTGCTCGCCCGGTTGTTGTTCCTCCGTCAGAAGTAGCCGCCCCGGAGTCCGTCGCCCAGGGCCCGCCGCGAGGCGGGCCGCTCCGGGCGGGGCGGCGAAGGGCGGCGGAGGGCGGCGGAGGATTGGGCCGGCCGGGAGGGGTCGGGGAAGAAGGGGACCCCCCTACGGGGTGACTTTAAGGTAAGGCTAACCTAATATTCCCTGCGTCCGGTGTGGGAGTGATCCCCACGGATGGCTTGCCCTGTTCCTTTTGAGTTCTTTTCAACGCCCGGAGCCTTCGATGACCTCGCCCGACCGCTTCCTCCTGTCCGCGCCGCGCCGTGCGGCTCAGGCTCTCGCCGCTGTGGGTGCGGCCGCCCTGCTCCTGACCGGTTGCGGTTCCGACGGGGATTCCGGCTCCGACAAGGCGAAGGGTGAGTCGAAGTCCGACAGCGGTGAGACCCGTACGGTCAAGGACGCCACGGGTACGGCGGTCAAGGTTCCCGCCAACCCCAAGCGCATCGTGACGCTCACCCAGGAGGACCTCGACGCGGTGCTCGCGCTCGGCCTCAAGCCGGTCGGCATCACCAACGGGCAGGGCATGAACAAGCCGCCGGCCTACCTCGAGGACAAGGTCAAGGGCGTCAACGTCGTCGGCAATCTGCTCCAGCCGGTGATGGACAAGGTGATCGCCGCCAAGCCCGACCTCATCCTCGCCGGTGACATGCAGGACCAGCAGGTCCTCAAGCAGCTCCGCGAGATCACCCCGGCCACCGTGGTCACGATGGCCCCGACCGACGACTGGAAGCTCTCCTTCCGGGGCATCGCCAACGCGGTCAACGGCCTCGACAAGGCCAACAAGGTCATCACCGAGTACGAGGCCAAGGCCAAGAAGGCCGGCGAGGAGCTCGGCGAGAACAAGGGTGCCGAGGTCAGCATCGTCCGCTGGAACCCGGACGGCCCCAGCTGGATGGAGAAGAAGCAGTTCGCCAGCGGTGTCGCCCTGGACATGGGCCTCAAGCGCCCCAAGGCCCAGGACAAGGACGGCAACGCCCACACCCCGGCGCTCAGCCTGGAGAAGATCAACGAGATCGACGGTGACTGGCTCTTCCTCTCCACGCTCACCTCGGACGGCGAGAAGGCCCTGAAGGACGTCCAGGAGAAGCCGGCGTACAAGGACCTGAACGCGGTCAAGAAGAACCACGCGGTGACCGTGAACGGTTCGGTGTGGTCCACCCGGGGTGGCCCGCTGGCCAGCCAGGTCGTCATCGACGACATCGTCAAGGCGCTGAAGAAGTAGCCGGAGGAGGTCCGGGGCCCGGGTCGCGGCCCCGGGCCCCGGTCCTCGAAGGTCCTCGGACGCCGGACGGGCTGGTTCTCCAGCCCGTCCGGCGTTTTGGGTGCGAGGGGTCAGGCCCTGCGGGCCGCCGCGAAGTCCGCCGCCGTCCAGGCCATGCCCACCGCGCCGTCGACGACGGCCCGTTCGGCCTCGGGCGACAGCGCCGCCTGGACGAACTCCGGCTCGTGCGGACCGCAGGCGCCGCCGGTGATGTCCAGCACCGGATGGATCGAGGGCACGGCGTGCGAGACGTTGCCCATGTCCGTGCAGGCGAACGCCTCGCGCTGCTGCGGCTCGGGGCGGCCCAGCTCCCGGGCGTTGGCCTGCCACAGCGCGATGAGCCCCGGGTCGGTGCGGAAGTCGAGGTAGTCCGGCTCCGGCCGCGTCAGCGTCACCTCGCAGCCGGTGGCGAGCGCACCGGCCCGGAAGCAGTCCTCCACGCGCTCGCGCAACTCCCGCAGGTCCTCGGCGGCCGAGGCGCGGATCTCGTACTCGGCGGTGGCCCGGTCGGGGATCAGATTGGGCCGGGTGCCCGCGCTCGTGGTCACCCCGTGCACCTTCCACTGCGACGGCAACTGCTGGCGCAGCAGCCCCAGGGCGACCTGGGCGACCGTCAGCGCGTCGGCGGCGTTACGGCCTTCGTGCGCGTTGAGGCTGGGGTGCGCGGAGCGGCCCCGGTAGTCGACCGAGAGCGTGCCGAGCGCGAAGGAGCGGAACTCGGTGACCTCGAACGGGCAGGGGTGCACCATCATCGCGGCGTCCACCCCCTCGAAGGCCCCGGCCTCCAGCAGCAGCGCCTTGCCCGCGCCGCGCTCCTCCGCCGGGGTGCCCACGACCCGTACGGTCAGGCCCAGTTCGTCCGCGTAGGGGGCGAGGGCGAGCGCCGCGCCCACGCCGGCGGCGGCGATCAGATTGTGACCGCAGGCGTGCCCGAGGCCGGGCAGCGCGTCGTACTCGCAGGCGATGGCCACGGTGACCGGGCCGGAACCGGTCGTCGCCGAGAACGCCGTCTCCAAGCCGTAGGCGGGAGCGGTGACATCGAAGCCGTGGCCGCGCAGGGCCTCGGCGCACCAGGCGGCGGCCCGGTGCTCGGCGAACGCGGTCTCAGGGTGTGCGTGGATGCGCCGGCTGAGCGACAGGAGCTCCTCACGATGGGCTGAAACGCGCTCGCGTATGGCGGATTTGAGGCCTTCGGCCACGGTCATGTCCGGCTCCTGTGTCGTGGGTGTTCCATCCGCCCCGCGCGGGTCGGGGGTCGCTCTCACAAGCGATCAAAAAATAGCTTAGGCTTACCTAAGCTGACGCACCGGGGGGTCCGGTGTGACCAGGAACGTTTGCCATATATCGGGAGTCCCCACGCATGCGTCACCACCAGGCCGAGACCTCTGCCGCCGAACTGCCGCTCCTCGCGGCGCAGTCCGGAATCCTGTACGCCCAGGCTCTCGCCCCTGACAACCCGGTCTACAACACCGGTGACTGTGTGGAGATCAACGGCCCCCTGGACGAGGAACTGTTCGAGCGCGCCCTGCGGCAGACCGTCCACGAGGCCGAGACGCTGGCCCTCGTCGCCACCGCGGGCGACCCGCCCGCCCAGCGCGTCGAGTCCGGCCGCCAGTGGCCGCTGCACCGCCTCGACCTGCGCACGGCGGACCGCCCGGCCGACGAGGCCGAGACCTGGATGCGGGCCGACCTCGACCGGCCCGTCGACCTCACCGAGGGCGCTCTCGTCACCCAGGCCCTCATCCGCCTGGCCGACGACCGCTACTGGTGGTACCAGCGCGTCCACCACTTCGCCGTCGACGCCTACGCCCTGACCCTCATCGGCCGCCGGGCCGCCGAGATCTACACCGCACTGGCCGCCGGCACCGAGCCCGCCCCCAACCCCTTCGGCACGCTGCGCGAGCTCGTCGACGACGAGGCCGAATACACCGCCGGGGAACGCCACGGGGCCGACCGCGACTTCTGGCGCGAGCGCTTCGCCGACCGGCCCGAGCCCGTCTCCCTCTCCGACGGCCCCGCCGTCCCCGCCGGCTTCGTACTGCGCCACGGAGCCGAACTGCCCGTCGGCTCCCTGACCCGCCTGGAGTCGGCCGCCCGGGCCGCCAAGGCCACCTGGGCCGAACTCCTCATCGCCGCCACCGCCGGCTATGTGCACCGCACGACCGGCGCCCGGGACATCGTGCTCGGCCTGCCGCTGATGAACCGCCGCGGCCCGGCCGCCCTGCGCACCCCCGCCATGATGGTCAACGTCATGCCGCTGCGCATCGCCGTGCAGCCGCAGGACACCGGTGCCGAACTCCTGCGCCGCGTCGTCCTCGAGGTGCGGGCCGTCCGCCGCCACCAGCGCTACCGCCAGGAGGACCTGCGCCGCGACCTCGGCCTGACCGCCGCCGAACAGCCCTTGTTCGGACCCATGGTGAACATCAAGGCGTTCGAGGGGGACCTGGAGTTCGGCGGGCTGCCCGGCGTGGTGCGCAACCTCGCCGCCGGGCCCGTCGACGACCTCGCCGTGGCCGTCACCCCGGCGCCCGACGGTGCCGTCCGGCTCGGCCTGGACGCCAACCCCGCCCGCTACGACCACTCGGCGCTCGCCGCCCATGAGAGCGGCCTGCGCCGCTACCTCGACGGCCTCACCGAGCTGCTCCTGGACGACCCGCAGCGGCCCGTCGGCACCATCGAGCTCCTGGACGCGGACGAGATCCGCCGCGCCACCGAGGGCCGCTCCGAGCCCGCCCCCGAGCGCACCCTGCCCGAGCTGTTCACCGCTCAGGCCGCCCGCACCCCCGACGCGATCGCCGTCCGCAGCGGGGACACCGCCCTCACCTTCGCCGGGCTGGAGAGCGCCGCCAACCGCCTCGCCCACGAACTGCTGGCCTCGGGCCTGCGGCAGGGCAGCGCCGTGGCCCTGGCCCTGCCCCGCAGCGCGGACACCGTCGTCGCCCTGCTCGCCGTCCTCAAGGCGGGCGGCGTCTGCCAGCCCCTCGACCTCGGCCACCCCGCACAGCGCATCACCGCCGTCCTCGACGACACCCGCCCCGGCCGCGTCCTCGGCACCACCGACGCCGTCAGCGGCCTGCCGCAGCACGGCATCCCCACGCTGCTGCTGGACGACCCGGCCACCCGGGCCCGCATCGACGCCCGCCCCGCCACGGCCCCCGCGGCCCCCGCACCCGGCCAGGCGGCGTACATCATCCACACCTCCGGCTCCACCGGCCGCCCCAAGGGCGTCCTCGTCACCCACGCCTCCCTCGCCAACCTCCACGCCGGCCACGGCAGCGACCACATCGCCCCGGCCGTGGAGCGCACCGGCCGCGAGCGGCTGCGGATCGCGCACAGCGCCTCCTTCGCCTTCGACGCCTCCTGGGACCCCCTGATCTGGATGGTCCACGGCCACGAGCTGCACCTCCTGGACGACGCCGCCTACCGCGACCCGGCCGCCCTGACCGCCTACGTCGACACACAGCGCGTCGACTACCTCGACGCCACCCCCTCCTACGTCGAGGCCCTCATCGCCGAGGGCCTCCTCGACCAGGGCCGGCACCACCCCGCACTCGTCGTGGTCGGCGGCGAGACCGTGCCCGAACCGCTGTGGCGACGCCTGGCCGAGACCGACGGCCTGAACCCCATCAACCTCTACGGGCCCACCGAGACCACCGTCGACGCCTACTACTGGCTGCCCCGCGGCCCCCAGGACGGCACCCCCGTCGGCCGCCCCGTGCGGGGCTCACGGGCGTACGTCCTCGACACCTCCCTGCGCCCGACGGCCCCCGGCGTCACCGGCGAGCTGTACATCGCCGGCGCCTGCCTGGCCGCCGGCTACCTGGGCCGCCCCGACCTCACCGCCGAACGCTTCACCGCCGACCCCTTCGGCGCCCTGCACGGCGAGCCCGGCGCCCGTATGTACCGCACCGGCGACCTCGTGCGCCGCCGCGAGGACGGCACCCTCGAGTTCCTCGGCCGCGCCGACGACCAGGTCAAGATCCGCGGCTTCCGCGTCGAACTCGGCGAGATCCAGGCCGCCCTGGCCGAGCACCCGGACGTCGCCCAGGCCGCCGTCATCGCCCGCGACACCGCCACCGGCAAGCGGCTCCTCGGCTACATCGTCCCCACCCAGGACGCCGCCGCCGACCCCGAGGGGCTGCGCGCCCACCTCGCCGGGCGGCTGCCCGACCACATGGTGCCCAGCGCGATCCTCGTCCTGGACGCCCTGCCCCGCACCGCCAACGACAAGCTCGACGTGCGGGCCCTGCCCGACCCGGACCCGGCCGCCGCCGCGGGCGGCGCCACCGGCCACAGCGGCCCCCGCACCGCGCACGAGGAGATCCTCTGCGGCCTCTTCGCCGATGTCCTCGGCCTGGACGCCACCCCCTCCCCACAGGCCGGCCTCTTCGACCTCGGCGGCCACTCGCTGACCGCCGGCCGCATCGCCGCCCGTATCCGCGAGAGCTTCGGCGCGACCGTCAGCCTCGCCGACGTCTTCCGCACCCCCACCCCGGCCGCGCTCGCCGCCCTGCTGCGCGAGGCCCCCGCGACCGAGGGCGAGGAGCGCCCCGCGCTCGCGCCCGTACCCCGCACGGACCGCATGCCGCTCTCCCCGGCGCAGAAGCGGCTGTGGTTCATGTACCGCCTCGAAGGACTCAGCCCCACCTACAACATCCCCCTCGTGCTGACCCTGACCGGACCGCTCGACCACGACGCGCTGCAGCTCGCCCTGAACGACCTGACGCACGCCCACGAGACGCTCAGAACCGTATACCCGGCCACTGACAACGAGCCCTACCAGCGGATTCTCACCGCCGACGAGGCCAGCCCGCGCCTGCACACCGCGCCCGCCGGGGCCGGCCTGAGCGAGGCCGTCCGCCACTGCTTCGACCTCGCCACCGAACCGCCGCTCAAGGCCACGCTGTTCAGCGACGGCGGCGAGCACCACACCCTGCTCCTCCTCCTGCACCACATCGCCGGCGACGGCGCCTCCACCACCCCCCTGGCCCGCGACCTCGCCACCGCCTACACCGCCCGCGCCGCCGGGCGCGCCCCCCAACTGCCGCACCGGCCCGTGCAGTACGCCGACCACACCGCCTGGCAGCAGCGCCTGCTGGGCACCGCCGACGAGCCGACCGCGCTCGCCGCCCGTCAGCTCGGCCACTGGAAGCAGGCCCTCGCCGGCCTTCCCGACCAGATCGAACTGCCCACGGACCGGCCGCGCCCCGCCGTCGCGTCCTACGAAGGCGACACCGTCCCCTTCCACCTCGACGCCGGCACGCACACCGCCCTCGAGCAGCTCACCCGCGCCACCGGCACCAGCGTCTTCATGGCCGTCCAGGCCGCCCTCGCCACCCTCCTGACCCGCTACGGCTGCGGCACGGATATCCCGCTCGGCACCCCCGTCGCCGGGCGCGACGACGACACGACCGCCGACCTCGTCGGCTTCTTCGTCAACACCCTGGTCCTGCGCACCGACACCTCCGGCGACCCCACCTTCCGCACCCTCCTCGACCGCGTCCGCGCCACCACGCTCGCCGCGTACGAACACGCCGACGTGCCCTTCGACCGGCTTGTCGAGGAGCTCAACCCGCCCCGCTCGCTGGCCCGGCACCCCCTCTTCCAGGTGATGCTCGCCTGGCAGTCGCTGCCGGACGCCGAGTTCGCCATGGGACCCGGCCTGAGGGCCCGCATGGACGCCGTCCCCTCGGGCACCGCCAAGTTCGACCTCACCCTCAACGCGGGCGAGCGGCCCGGCGGCGGCATATCCGGCTTCCTCGAGTTCCGCACGGACCTCTTCGACGCCACCACGGCCGAACGCCTGTCCGTGCACCTGACCCGGCTGCTCACCGCGGCCGTCGCCGACCCGGACACCCCCGTCGGCCGGCTCCCCCTCCTCGACGAGCAGGAGCTGCACCGCTCCCTGGTCGAATGGAACGCCGGCACGCACACCCCCGCGCCCTCCAAGCAGACCCTCGTCGAGCTCTACGAGGACGCCGCCCGCCGGCACCCCGACCGCACGGCCGTCACCTGCGAGGGCGCCTCCCTCACCTACGCGCAGTTGTCCGCCCGAGCCAACCGGCTGGCCCGGCTGCTCGCCGGGCGCGGCATCGGGCCGGGCGCCATCGTCGCCCTCGCCCTGCCCCGCTCGCTCGAACTGGTCACCGGTCTGCTGGCCGTCGCCAAGTGCGGCGCCGCCTACCTGCCCATGGACCCGGACTACCCGGCCGACCGCCTGGCGTACATGCTGCAGGACGCCGCCCCGGCCGCCGTCGTCACCGACACCGCGACCGCCGGCCGCATCCCGGCCCACGACCTGCCGGTCGTCCTCGTCGACGGCACCGACGCCGAGGCGTACGAGCCCGCCGACCTGACCGACGAGGACCGCACCCGCGCCCAGCGCCCCGGCGACGTCGCCTACGTCATCTACACCTCGGGCTCCACCGGCCGCCCCAAGGGCGTCCCCGTCACCCACCACAACGTCGCCCGCCTCTTCTCCGCCACCGACCACTGGTTCGGCTTCGACGAGAACGACGTGTGGACCCTCTTCCACTCCTACGCCTTCGACTTCTCGGTGTGGGAGCTGTGGGGCGCGCTCCTGCACGGCGGCCGCCTCGTGGTCGTACCGCACCTGGTCAGCCGCGACCCGCGGGCCTTCCTCGGCCTGCTCGCCGACGAGCGCGTGACCGTCCTCAACCAGACGCCGTCGGCGTTCTACCAGCTGATGGCGGCGGACAGTCAAGAGGGCGCGCATCCGGGCAAGGAACTCGCCCTGCGCTACGTCGTCTTCGGCGGCGAGGCCCTCGAGCTGGGCCGCCTCGACGACTGGTACGAGCGTCACGCCGACGACGCTCCCACGCTCGTCAACATGTACGGCATCACCGAGACCACCGTCCACGTCTCGTACATCGCCCTCGACCGCGCGAGCGCCGCCGCCGGCACCTCCAGCACCATCGGCGTCAACATCCCCGACCTGCGCGTCTACGTCCTCGACGGGTACCTCCAGCCCGTGCCGCCCGGCGTCACCGGCGAGATGTACGTCGCCGGCGAGGGCCTGGCCCGCGGCTACCTCGGCCGCCACGCGCTGACGGCGGAACGATTCGTCGCCGATCCGTTCGCCCACCTCTTCGACGAGAGCGGCAGCCGCATGTACCGCTCCGGCGACCTCGCCCGCCGCCGCCCCGACGGCACCCTGGAGTACTTCGGGCGTGCCGACCACCAGGTGAAGATCCGCGGCTTCCGCATCGAGCTCGGCGAGATCGAGGCCGTCCTCGCCGACCACCCCGACGTCGCCGACGCGGCCGTCGTCGTCCGCGAGGACAGCCCCGGCGACAAGCGCCTGGTCGCCTACGCCGTCCCCGCCCGCGAGACCACGCCCGCCCTGCTGCGCGAGCACGCCGGCACCGAACTGCCCGTCCACATGGTCCCCTCGGCCGTCGTCCTCCTGGACAAGCTGCCGCTGACCGCCAACGGCAAGCTCGACCGCAAGGCCCTCCCGGCCCCCGACCTGGCCGCCGCCGTCACCGAGGGCCGGGCCCCGCGCGGCCCCCGCGAGGAGCAGCTCTGCGCGATCTTCGCCGACGTCCTGGGCCTGCCCCGGGTCGGCGTGGACGACAACTTCTTCGACCTCGGCGGCCATTCGCTGCTCGCCGTGCGCCTGGCCGGCCGCGTCAAGGACGCGCTCGGCGCCGACGTCGGCATCGGCACCATCTTCCAGGCCCCGACCGTGGCCGCCCTGGACGCCGCCCTCGACGCGGCGGAGCGCACCGACGCCCTCGACGTCCTGCTGCCGCTGCGCCCGGCGAAGGACGGGGACAAGGCACCGCTGTACTGCGTTCACCCCGCCGGCGGACTCAGCTGGTGCTACGCCGGCCTGATCCGCCACCTGCCCGCCGACGTGCCCATCTACGGCCTCCAGGCACAAGGCGTCGGCCCGGCCACCGCCGCCGAACCGCTGCCGGCCACCCTGGAGGAACTGGCCGCGCACTACGTCGACCGGCTCCGCGACGTCCAGCCCGAGGGCCCGTACCGCCTGATGGGCTGGTCCACCGGCGGCATCATCGCCCAGGCCATGGCCACCCGTCTGCAGGACCTCGGAGCGGAGGTCGAGCTGCTCGCCATCCTCGACGCCTACCCCGCCGAGGGCTTCCGCGAGCTGCCCGTACCCGACCAGGCCGAGGCCCTGGAAGCCCTGCTGGCCATGGGCGGCTACGGACCGGACAGCCTGGAGGGCAAGCCCTTCGAGCTCGCCCACGTCACCGAGGTGCTGCGCCGCGAGGGTTCCCCGCTGGCCAGCCTGGACGACGCCACCATCGAGGCCCTCAACCGCACCTACCTCAACACCAACCACCTGGTGCGCGCCTTCGACCACCGCGTCTACCGCGGCGACGTGCTCTTCTTCCGGGCCACCGTCGACACCATCGACGACGAACTCACCCCCGAGACCTGGACCCCCTATGTGACCGGGCGGATCGACAACACGAACGTCGCCTGCTCGCACAAGGACATGACCCTGCCCGAACCGATCGCGCACATCGCGGGCGTCATCGCCGACCGCCTGCAGAACCTGGAGAACTGACCCCATGAGCGACGCACCCGCCAACCCCTTCGACGGCGACGGGGAGTTTTTCGTCCTCGTCAACGGCGAGGGGCAGCACAGCCTCTGGCCGGGCTTCGCCGCCGTGCCGGCGGGCTGGACCGCCGCCCACGGGCCGTGCGCCCGGCAGGAGGCCCTGGACTGGATCACCGGGAACTGGACCGACCTGACCCCGGCCGCCGACCGGTGAGAGGGATATCGCCGCGCATCGCCGTCGTGATCGTCTACACGGTGGCGATGTGCATGAACGGGCTCGACTCCACCATCGTCAACCCGGCGCTGCTCACCATCGCCCGTGACTTCGGCGAACCGGTGTCGGCGGCCAACACCGTCGAGGTGGCCTTCCTCGTGGCGCTCGCCGTCGCCCTGCCCGTCGCGGGCTGGCTCGGCGACCGCTTCGGCATCAAGAGGGTCTTTCTCGGCGCGCTCGCCGTGTTCACCGCGGCCTCGGCGGCCTGCGGCCTGGCCCAGGACCTTCCGACGCTCGTCCTCGCCCGCGTCGTGCAGGGCGTGGCGGGCGGGCTGTTGACGCCCGTCGGCATGACCCTGCTCTTCCGGGCCTTCCCGCCGCACGAGCGGATGAAGCTGTCCAAGGTGCTCATCGTGCCGACCGCGCTGATGCCCGCGCTCGGCCCGCCGCTCGGCGGCTTCCTGACCGAGCACCTGTCCTGGCACTGGCTGTTCTTCGTGAACGTGCCGCTCGGCGCGGCCGCCGTGCTGATCGGCGTGCTGGGGCTGGAGGAGCACCGGGAGCAGGCCGAGGGCTTCGACCTGACGGGCTTCCTGCTGGCGACCCCCGCGCTGGGCCTGCTCACCTACGCGCTGGGCTTCGGTCCCACGCACGGCTGGACCGCGCCCTCCGTCCTGGTCGCCGGCCCGCTCGGGCTCGCGCTGCTGGCCGCCGGCTGCGTCCACCTGCTCAGGGCGCGGACGCCCCTGCTTCAGCTGCGGCTGCTCGCCGACAAGGTGTTCGCGTCCGCCACCGTCCTCGCGCTGGTCACCTCCGCGGGGCTGATGGGCGTGCTCTTCTCCTTCCCGCTGCTCTACCAGGCGGCGCTCGGCGCCTCGGCCCTGGACGCGGGACTGAGCGTCTTCCCGGAGGCTCTCGGACTGATGCTGGCCTCCCAGGTGGCCGACCGGCTGATGCCCCGGCTCGGGCCCCGGTGGCTCGCCGTGCCCGCCCTGGTGCTGGCGACGGCCGTCTTCGGCGCGCTGGCCGTGCCGGGCGTGGCCGAGAACGCCTGGGCGGTACGGGCCCTGATGTTCTGCGTGGGCCTGGTGCTGGGCACGGCCGTGCTCACCGTGCAGATCGCCGGGTTCTCGGACGTCCCGCCGCCGGCCATGGGCCAGGCGATGGGCCTGTTCACCATCGTGCGCACCCTGGGCGGCGCGCTCGGCATCGCGGTCACGGCCGCGGTGATCTCCGCCTGGGGCGGCTCGGGCACGCACGACGCGGACCCGGGCCCGTACCGGGCCGCCATCGCGGTCACCGCGGGCCTCGTCGCCCTCGGCACGCTGTGCGCGCTGCGGATGCCCAAGGAGGCCCCGGCGCCCCCGCCCTTCGATGACGAGCCGCAGGACGAGGAACTGCCGACCGCGGCCTGACGGCCGACGAAGAGAGGTCCCGTACCGGCGCACTGCCGGTACGGGACTTCTGTCGTCTCGCCGTCTCGCCGGTACTAACGCGGTGCCAGCAGCCCTACGAGCCCGTCGGCGAGCCCGCCGCGCCAGCAGGCGTAGTCGTGACCGCCGTTGAACTCCCTGTACGCCACGTCGTAGCCGCGTGCTTCCAGCACATTGCGCAGGTGCCGGTTCTGCGGGAGCAGCATCCACTCCTGCAGCCCCACCTCCAGATGGAAGCGGACCGGCAGCTTCTCGCACGTCGCGTACTGGCGGGTCAGCCACTCGCTGCCGCCGTCGAACTCGGTCCCGTCCGGCCACCAGAAGGAGCCCGACTGGGACAGCGCGTTGCCGAACCGTTCCGGCCTGCGGAAGGCGGCGAAGGCCGCCGTGAGGCCACCCGCGCTCTGCCCGGCCACGACGGTACGCGCCGGGTCCTCCGTCGCCCCGTACTCCCGGGCGGCCCAGGGCAGCAGCACGTCGGCCAGCCAGTCGACGAACTCCTCGCTGCAGCTGAGGTCGGCCATGCGCCGGTCGCGGCCCATGGTCTCGACGAACAGGGTCACCGTCGGCGGTATGCGGCCGTCGGCGTGCAGGTTGTCCAAAGTGGCGGCGAAGTCCAGCACCGGGCCCCACATCTCGCCGTCGAGCAGCACGGCGACGGCGTACGGGCCGCCGGCCGGCGTGTGCCCGGCGGGCAGGTGGACGCCTACGCGCCGGCCGTCGACCTCGGCGTCGGCGTGCACGCCGCGTGCCACCGACTCCCGCCGCCCCGCCCACTCCTGTACGGGGGAGTCGGGCAGTTCCATCACGGACGAGGGATTGCGCCCGTCGCGGGAGGGCAGCGACGGGCCGGCGGCCAGCGGATCGGGCAGCGCGGTGTCCAGCACGCCCAGCCACGACGCGCGGTCCGTGCGCAGGGCGTCCTCGCGGGCCCCACGGTGGACGGAGAACTGGTACGAGGCCCGGTGGTCGGCGCGCAACCGGTGACTGATGGCCCACACGTCGGTGCCGGGCACCTTGCCCATCAGGTGCGGGGCGAGGTCACGGGCGTGCCGGTCCTTGTCGGTGACGGTGTGCACGAGCGCGAGGACGTCGGTGGCGGGGGCGTCGGGGTCGTCGCGCCAGAGGAAGGTGACGAGGCGGTACGCCGGGTCGGCGTCGGGGTCCGGCTCGACGAGGGGGGTGCCGGTGGCGGCGACGCGCCGCCAGAAGGCGTCGACGGCGCCGGGCGTTTCGGCCTCGACGGCCTCGGCGAGCGTGCGAAGCGTCGGGCTGTGCAGCTCCACGGGTTTCCTTTCGGTGGCAGGTGTCCGAGGTGCCCCCGCCCTGAACCGGATCCGCGTCGGCTCCGCACCGGATTCGTGGGGCGTCTGGTTCGCCGACGACCCGGCGCAGATCCCCTGGGAACGCTTC
>NZ_JBEYZU010000040.1:0-9974 GCF_040646235.1 Streptomyces sp. NPDC046261
GTGGCCGTCATTGGCGCAAAAAGAGCGCCGCGTCTCGATCGACGGCGCCGTGCGACCCCGTAATTGTTAGCGGCAGCGAAAACCCCTGGCAATCACCTGACCTACTACCCCACCCCGTAAAACACCCCCATTACCCGCCGATCACCCCACCGAATACACCCCGCCTCTTACTAAAGAAAGGGGAAGGTGATCCGGGCCCTATGGGCGGCCTCACACGCCGCACCCCTCGATCTCACCCTGCGTAGCCATGCGCATGCGCGTGTCGTGCGGCGATGAGCGTCGTTGTCCGTATTCGGGGCGGCACGTCCGATCGCGCCCCGTATAGCCGTCGAGATCAAGGAGCTGTGATGCGCCTGTTCCGCACCGTGGTGGCCACCTTCGGAGGACTTGTCCTCTCCGCATCGCTGACCACCGGTTCGGCAGTGGCCGCGGACGACCAGTTCGTCTGGACCGGCCCCAAGGGAAAGCACTACTCGGTCCAGAACCCGCCGGACCACAAGTGCCTGGACATGGGACAGGAGGCGAGCGGCCCGCAGAACTTCACGAAGAAGCCGCTCACCGTCTACTCGGGCAAGAAGTGCAAGGGCACGGCGACGCGCCTGGAGCCGGGGAAGAAGGCGGACAGGGGTCTGCGGTTCGCGAGCGTGATCTTCAACCGGTAGCACCCGCGGCAGGACCCGTAGGGGGACTCACGGTCACGGGCCGCTACGGGCGGAAGAGCACCTTCAGCGCACCGTCCGCCTTCTTCTGGAACAGCTCGTAGCCGCTGGGCGCCTGGTCGAGCGGCAGGTGGTGGGTCGCGAAGGTGTCGACGCCGAGCGGGTCGTCGTCCGTGAGCAGCGGGAGGATGTCGTCCGCCCAGCGGCGGACGTTGGCCTGGCCCATGCGGATCTGCAGCTGCTTGTCGAAGAGGGTGAGCATGGGCATGGGGTCGGTCATGCCGCCGTAGACGCCGCTGATGGAGAGGGTGCCGCCCCTGCGCACCAGGGCGATGGCCAGGTGGAGGGCGCTCATGCGGTCCACGCCGGCCCGTTGCATGAGCTTCTCCGCCCACCGGGGCGGCATCAGCCCGGCGGCCTGCTGGGCCAGGCGGCCGGCGGGGCTGCCGTGGGCCTCGGTGCCCACGGCGTCGATGACGGCGTCGGGGCCGCGGCCGTCGGTGACGTCGCCCACGGCCGCCAGCAGCTCCTTCTCCTGGTCGAAGGCGTCGAGGTCGAAGGTCTCGACGCCTTCGCCGTGGACGCGGCCCAGCCGGTCAGGCACATGGTCGATGCCGATCACCTGGGCTGCGCCCAGGTGGCGGGCGATCCTGCAGGCCATCGTGCCGATGGGGCCCAGGCCGAGGACGGCCACGCTGCTGCCGGGGCGGACGCCGGCGTACCGGACGGCCTGCCAGGCGGTGGGCAGGACGTCGGAGAGGTAGACGAAGCGGTCGTCGGCCGGTCCCCGCGGCACCTTGATCGGGCCGTAGTGGGCCTGGGGCACGCGGAGGTATTCGGCCTGGGCGCCGGGCACGGCCCCGTAGAGCTTGGTGTAGCCGAAGAGCCGCGCGCCCGTGCCGTGCTCGCGGACCTGGGTGGTCTCGCACTGGGTCTGGAGGCCCTCCGCGCACATGGCGCAGCTGCCGCAGGCGATCTGGAAGGGGACCACGACCCGGTCGCCGGGCGAGAGGCCGGGCACCTGGGAGCCGGTCTCCTCGACGATGCCGATGGGTTCGTGGCCGAGGATGTCGCCGGGCGTCATGAACGGGGTGAGCACCTCGTACAGGTGCAGGTCCGAGCCGCACAGTCCGCTGGAGGTGACGCGGATGATCGCGTCGGTGGGTTCCTGGATCACGGGGTCGGGGACGTTCTCGACCCGGACGTCGCGCTTGCCGTGCCAGACGGTGGCTCGCATCGCCGATCGCCTCCCTGTGGGCGGGGGTCCGGGGCAGCCCGAGCCTCAAATCTGGCATACCGGTTCATCGGCAGCAATGCGGGCGTTCGGCTGGGGCAGCCGGGACAGCTCCTCGTAGCGCGCCGCCGTGTCGGCGGCCGGTTGCTTGTGGACGAACGCCGAGCGCAGCGCGTGGTAGGGGGCGTCGGGGGCGAAGAACGCGGCGTGCATCCGCCGCAGCTCGTGGGCGCGGTAGGCCTCCAGGGGCCTGGCCGACTCGTCCCGGTCCCGGGCGGCCTTCTTCGCCCCGATCCGCACGCTCAGGTCGCCCTCGTCGGCGAGTTCCACCGCCATCCGGGTGACGGCGGGAGCGAACTCCTGGGGGGAGGCGGCGACGACCCGGTCCACGAGGCCGAGTTCGCGGGCGCGTACGGCGCCCACCGGCGCGGCTTCGGCCATCAGCGAGTGTGCGGCGTCGGCGCCCACGCGCCGGGGCAGGGTGTAGGTCCAGTACTCGGAGCCGTAGAGCCCCAGCAGCCGGTAGTGCGGGTTGAGCACGGCTCCGGACCGGCACCACACCTCGTCGGCGGCCAGCGCCAGCATCACGCCGCCCCCGGCCGCGTTGCCGGGCACGGCCGCCACCACGAGCCGGTCGGTGGTGGCCAGGACGGCGGCGATCAGGTCGTTCATGGCGTTGACGGTGGCCCAGGACTCCTGGGCGGGGTCGGCCGCCGCCTCGATGACGTTCAGGTGGATGCCGTTCGAGAAGATGTCGCGCTCGCTGCCCAGCACGATGACGGACGTCGGCCGGGAGCGGGCGTAGCGCCAGGCGGCGAGCAGCCGGCGGCACTGGATGGTGCTCATCGCCCCGCCGGGGAAGCGGAACCGTACGAAGCCCACGTCCCCCTCTTCGGCGTAGCGGATGTCGCTCCAGGTCCGGCGGTGTTCCGGCAGCTCGAGCGGGGCGGGGAGGTGCGGGACGTCCGGCAGCCGGTCGCCCAGTGCCAGCGTGGCGGGCAGCTTGACGGCGGCCGAGCCGTCGTGGGTGCGCCGGCGGCGGAGTTCGGGGATCCACACGGCGCCGTCCGCCGTCGCCCGGCAGATGCCGCCCGCTCTGGTCGCGAGGATCCGGCCCGGTGTGCCGCGCAGTCGGTCCTCCGCGTACCCGCCGTACAGAAACCATTCTTCGCCGAGCAGTTCGTCGCGTACCCCCGGCTGGGAATCGGCGGCGCGCAGCGTCCGCAGGACGGAGTCGGTGCCTTGGGCCGCCCAGTCGACGCGGCGCTCGTCCTGGGTCAGGTACGGGCGCGCCGGGACCGGCGGCGCGGGGTGCGGGAGGGGAGGCCGGGCCCCGGAGGCGAAGCGTTCCACGGCGGTCAGCACGGCCTTCATGGCGGCGTCGGCGACTTCGCCCCGGCACAGATCGCTCTTGCCGACGCCGGGCGGTACGGCGAAGCCTTCGGCGGCCCAGAGGGGTCCGGCGGTCGCCTCCTCGCCCAGCTGAAATACCGTCACTCCCCAGTGCCGCTCGCCTTCCTGCAGGGCGCGGTCGAGGGAGGAGGGGCCGCGGTCGCCGGGCGGGCCGGGGTGTACCACCAGACAGGTGTGGCGCGTGTGGACGTCCCGGGGAATCGTCGCGCCGGACACCGTCGAGACGATCAGCTGTGGTTCGTGCCGGTCCACCGCGTCGCGCAGGGCTTCGGCGTCGTCCACCGGGGCGAGGGCGACGGTGTGCCCGTAGGCACGCAGTTCGGTGAAGGCGCGCTGGGTGAGGCTGGTGAACGCGCTGGCGATGAGCAGGATGCGCACGGCGACCTCCGGGTGGGGACAACGGGGCGCGGCCCGCTCCGGGCCGTCCTGACCGATCGTCACCCGCGCGGGCCGTCCTGCCGTGCGACACCGCCCGAAGTCCCCGCGTGATTGGGCTGCGCGGGCGAACGCGGGGACCCGGCCGCGGTCAGCGGGGTCCGCGGAGGGTGCTCTCCATACGGCCGAACGGGCTGTCGTCGAGGTCCGCGAGCAGGGCGGCGGGGTCGCGGTAGACGGCGACCGCGCCCGCCTGCTCCAGCTCGGCCCGGCCGATGCCGCCGGAGAGCAGCGCGACGCAGTCGACGCCGGCCTTGCGGGCCGCTTCGACGTCCCAGACCGTGTCCCCGACGAAGAGCGCCCGGCCGGGCGGGACGCCGGCCTGCTCCAGCGCCTGCCGCACGGGGTCGGGGGCGGGCTTGCTGGAGGCGACGTCATCGGCGCTGGTGGCGTCGTGGATGGCGTCGTCGGCGTCGATCGCCTTGCGCAGGGCCGCGAGCTCCGCGCCCTGCGCGGAGGTCGCCAGGACGACGGTCCAGCCGCGGCCGGCGAGGGCGCGCAGCAGCTCGCCCGCGCCGTCCAGGACCGCCAGACGGTCGAACCATGTGGCGTAGACCGCGGTGTGGGCCGCGCTGATGGACTCGTCCTGGTCCCGGTCGCGGTCGTCGGCGAGCAGCCGGTCCATCAGGCGGTGCGAGCCCATGCCGACCGTGTGGTGGATGTCGGTCATGGCCACCCGGTGGCCGGCCTGGTGGAACGCCTCCCACCAGGTGACGGCGTGCAGGTAGTTGGTGTCGACCAGGGTGCCGTCCACGTCGAAGACGGCCGCGAGCCGGGCCGGGGCGGGGGGCGCGCCGGAGGCGGGGTGGTCCTGCGGTGTCATCGCCGCCTCAGAGCTCGCGCAGCGCCGGGAGGAGTTCGTCGGCGGCCCACTTGACGTAGGGCTCCTGGTGGTCGCCGCCGACCTGGACCAGGGCGACCTCGGTGAAGCCCGCGTCGGTGTACGCCCGTACGGCGTCGACGAAGTCGTCCACCTTGGCGCCGCACGGGATGGCCTCGGCGATCTCGTCCTTGGTGACGGAGCGGGTGGCGGAGGCGAAGGCGCCGTCGTGGGGCAGTTCGGAGTTGACCGGCCAGCCCAGTCCGGACCAGCGGAACTGGTCGTGGGCCCGGTCGATCGCCGCGTCGCGGTCGGGGTCGTAGCAGACCGGCAGCTGGCCGACGCGGGGCTTGCCGGCGCCGCCGTGGCGGTCGAAGCTCTCCAGGAGCGTGTGCTCGGGTTCGGTGGCGATGACGAGGTCGGCCAGGTGACCGGCGAGCCGGCAGGACAGCTCGCCGGAGACGGCGATGCCGATGGGCGGGGGCTGCTCGGGCAGGTCCCACAGCTTGGCATGCTCGACGTCGTAGTGGGCACCGTGATGGGTGAGGGTGTGCCCCTCGAAGAGGGCCCGGATGATGCCCACGGCCTCCTCGAGCTTCTCGAGCCGCACGTCGGCGGAGGGCCAGCCGCCGCCGACGACGTGCTCGTTGAGGTTCTCGCCCGAGCCGAGCCCGAGGCGGAACCGCCCCTCGGACAGCAACTGCACGGTGGCGGCCTGCTGGGCGACCACGGCCGGGTGGTAGCGCGTGGTCGGGCAGGTCACGTAGGTCATGAGCGGGATCCGGGTCGTGGCCTGCGCGGCGGCGCCCAGGAGTGCCCACGCGTTGGGCGAATGCCCCTGCGAGGCCAGCCACGGGAAGTAGTGGTCGGAGGTGACGGAGAAGTCGAACCCCGCCTTCTCCGCCTGGACCACATGCCCGACGAGATCGCGGGGACCGGCTTGCTCGGTCATCATCGTGTAGCCGATTTGCACCATAACGTCCGGGTTCCCCGCTGTGCAGCGGAGAAACCCATCCTGCCCCGGACCCCTCACATGCACGACCGGCCGTCACTCCGGTGAGGGGAGTGACGGCCGGCCGGGAGCAGCATGTGGCCGATTCGGTTACGGGACGACCTTCAGCAGCTTGTTGGGGGTTCCGGCGCCGGGGCTGGTGACCTTGTCCGCCGTGGCACCCTGCGTCAGCGCCTTCTCGACCTGGTCCGGGGTGGCGTCCTTGTGACCGCCGAGGTAGATCGCGGCGGCACCCGCGACGTGCGGCGTGGCCATGGACGTACCGGAGATGGTCTTGGTGCCGGAGTCGCTGTCGTTCCAGTCGGAGGTGATGTCCGAGCCCGGGGCGTAGAGGTCGACGACGCTGCCGTAGTTCGAGAAGTCCGACTGCTGGTCGGTCTTGGTGGTGGACGCGACGGTGATCGCCTCCTTCACCCGCGACGGGGAGCCCTTGCCGGCGTCGGTGGACTCGTTGCCCGCCGCGACGGCGAAGGTGACGCCCGAGGCGATGGCCTTCTGCACGGCCGCGTCGAGCGCCTCGTCCACGCCGCCACCGAGGCTCATGTTGGCGACCGAGGGGCCCTTGTGGTTCTTGGTGACCCAGTCGATCCCGGCGACGACCTGCTCGGTGGAGCCCTGACCCTCGTTGTTCAGCACGCGGACGGCCACGATCTTGGCCTTCTTGGCCACGCCGTGGGCCGCGCCGGCGATGGTGCCCGCCACGTGCGTGCCGTGGCCGTTGCCGTCCTCGGCCTTGTCGTTGTTGTCGACCGCGTTGAAGCCGTACGCCGCGCGACCGCCGAAGTCCTTGTGGCTGATGCGCACTCCGGTGTCGATGACGTAGGCGGTGACGCCCTCGCCCGCGCCGTCCGGGTAGGTGTACTTGCCGTCGCCCTTGGCCTCGGTCTGGTCGATCCGGTCCAGCCCCCAGGAGGGTGGGGCCTCCTGGCTGGCGTTGATGGTGAAGCGGTGGTTCTGCACGACCTTGGCGACGGCCGGGTCCGCGGCCAGGCGCTTGGCCTCGTTCCGGTCGAGGCCGCTGGCGGAGAAGCCGTGGACGGCGGAGGTGTACGTGCGGTTCACCTTGCCGCCGTACCGCTCGGCCAGGTCCTTGCCCTGGTCGGCGGCGGAGCGGACGCCCGCGCCGCTCTTGCCGTCCTTCAGCATGACGATGTAGCTGCCGTCGATGGCGTCCTTGGACTCGGTGCCGTAGACGGTTCCTTCGGCGGGTGCGGCGCCGGCGGGCAGGGTGAACAGGGTGGCTCCGGCGGTGACGGCGGTCGCGGCGGATATCGCAAGTACGAGCCGTCGCTTGCCGGTGCGCTTGTGGGCTGCCATGACGAGGGTTCCTCCTCGGGCGGTTGTGGGGGGGTATCGCGCGCTGTCGCAACAGCGCACCCGGAGCAGAGGAAGATCCGCTTCCGGGGTGTTCGAAACCCTGTCAGTCTTGACGCGCTCAGATCAACCCCCGCCCGAAGGTGTGACATACGCAACGTCCTTCCGTAACTGCAAACCCCGCTGAACGACGGCAAATTGGACGGCCCCGACTGACAACCACTGTCACGTTTTACTCCGCCTTCACGTCAACTCCCTTGGTTGGCATGGCAGTTACCAACCGACTACACCTGGCCGGAATCCGACGCCCCAGCAGCGGAGGGGAGTTGCTTCGCGCCTTTCCTTCAGCACACGCCGATACGGGGGACGCCCGGCGGCGCCCCGTTCGGCAGCCCGGACGACGGCGGCCGTGCAGGCCGGATCTCCCCGGAGAAATCGAAAAGGACCAGCCAAAGGACCAGCCAATCGGCGAGCACCGGCGTGCCACCGCCCGACCGGTCGACCGTCAGCCCTGCCCCCTCGCCGAGAAGGCGGCGCGGTAGTCGCGGGGGCTGGTGGCGAGGCGGGCGGCGAAGTGCTGGCGCATGGTGACCTCGCTGCCGAAGCCCGTGCGGCGGGCGACCTCGGGCATGGGCAGGTCGGTGCGCTCGAGGTACTTCTGCGCGGCCGCCAGCCGCTGGTCGAGCAGCCAGCGGGCGGGGGTGGTGCCGGTGGTCGCGGTGAAGTGACGGGCGAACGAGCGCGGTGACATGCCCGCACGCGCCGCGAGAGCCGCGACCGGGAGGGGCTCGTGGAGGTGGCGCAGCGCGTATTCGCGTACGGAGGCGAGGGCGTCGGCGCCGCGGTCCTCCGGGGCGGTCGGCCGCTCGATGAACTGGGCCTGGGTTCCGGTGCGGAAGGGCGCGGTGACCATGGAGCGGGCGATGGTGGCGGCCGTCTCGGCGCCGTGCTGCCGGCGGACGAGGTGAAGGCAGAGGTCGATGCCGGCCGCGGTACCGGCGGACGTCCACAGGGCGCCGCGCGCGATGCCGCTCCCGGCATCGGCGCCGGGAGCGGCCGGGGTGTCGGGAGCGGCCGGGGTGTCGGGAGCGGCCGGGGTGTCGGCGGTCGCCTCGATGAACAGGGCGTCAGGAACGACGGTGACGCGCGGGTGCTGCCGCTGGAGGAGATCGGTGAGGCTCCAGTGGGTGATGGCGCGGCGCCCGTCGAGCAGCCCGGCCTCGGCGAGGACGAACGCCCCGGCGCACAGCGCCGCTACGGGGACGCCGCGCGCATGGGCGCGCCGCAGGGCGTCGAGCACCGCCGGCGGGGTCGGCACCTGGGGGTCCACGATGCCCGGGACGACGACGAGGTCGGCCCGGTCGAGCCAGGAGAGCGTACGGTCGGGGGCCAGGCTGAGCCCGCCCGGCATCGCGACGGGGCTCCGGTCGGCGGAGCAGCGGCGGAGCTCGAAGGCGGGTACGCCCCGGTCGGTGCGGTCCGCGCCCCACACCTCGGTGATGACGCTGACGTCGAAGGCCCGGATGTTGGGGAAGGCGAGCAGCGCCACGCGGTAGGCAGACATGGGCCGGAGTATGGCAGAAAGCCATCGATCCCCGGCAGTACTGCCACTTTCCGGGGTCCGGCGGCGACGGCAGGATCGTGGCCATGGACAAGCGAGAGCTGCACAGCAACACGGCACTGGTCGTCATCGACGTACAGAAGGGCTTCGACGAGGCGGAGTACTGGGGGCCGCGCGACAACCCCGACGCGGAAGAGAACATCGCGGCGCTGATCGACGCATGGCAGACCAGCGGACGCCCGGTGGTGTTCGTACGGCACGACTCACTGACGGCCGGGTCGCCCCTGCGCCCGGGGCAGGCCGGCAACGACCTCAAGGACTTCGTCGAGGAGAGGCGGGGCAAGGGCGCGGGCCCGGAGCTGTTCGTCACGAAGACGGTGAACTCCGCGTTCTACGGCACGCCGGATCTGCGGGAATGGTTCGACGCCGAGGGCATCCGGCAGTTCGTCGTGGCCGGCATCCAGACCAACATGTGCGCGGAGACGACGGCCCGTATGGGCGGCAACCTGGGGTACGAGGTGCTGTTCGCGCTGGACGCCACGCACACCTTCGACCTGACCGGGCCCTACGGGTGGCGGTTGAGCGCGGAGGAGCTGGCGCGGGCGACGGCGGTGACGCTGCAGGGCGGCGGGTTCGCCGAGGTGGTGACCACAGCGGAGCTGACCGCCGCCGCGAAGGGCTGAGCCCCGCGAAGAAGTTTCTCGCCGCTACGCGGACAGGCGGAAGTTGAGGTTGCCGAAGGCGACATGGTCGCCGGGGCGGACGGACACCGTGCCGGCGATGCGCAGGCCGTTGACGTAGGTGCCGTTGCGCGAGCCCAGGTCCGACAGACGCCAGTCCTGGCCCGTATGGCGCAGTTCGGCGTGCCGGCGGGAGACTGTGCCGTCGTCGAAGCGCAGGTCGGACAGCGGGGAACGGCCGATGCTCAGCGGCCCGGTACCGGGCTCGGGAAGGCGGAGGCCGGGGAGCCGGGCGGCGTGCCACGCCCCGCGCAGGCGGATGGGTACGGCCGACAGGGCAGCCACCGTGCGCAGCGCGAATCCCGACAGCCGCCCGTGAGTACGGAGGTCGGCGACGGCGACGTCGATCTCGGCGCGGCTGCGGGCCGTGAGGACGATGTGCATGCGCCGTACGAACGTGTCGTGCGAGAGCCGGCCGTCACCGGTACCGTTCCGCAGCACTTCGATGGCCCGGTCCCGTTCGGCCTCCGACGGCCGGGTCACGTTGGTGCGGAACTCAAGAGACGTCATGAGGGAATTGTCGGGCTGTCGGATCCGCCGTGTCCACACCTCACCTGCACCAACCGGCAATTCAGCCCCATGGCCGAGGAGCCCCGTGGCCCCCGGCCCGGTCCCGGTACGCCGAAGGGCGGCGGCACCCGGTGTGGGTGCCGCCGCCCTTCGGCGCTCTGAATGCCTGCTGGCTCAGTAAGCGGAGTTGACGTTGTCCATCGAGCCGTACTTGTCGGCAGCGTAGTTACAGGAAGCAACGATGTTGGCGACCGGGTCGTACGGGTCCCACGAGGT
>NZ_JBEYZU010000041.1:0-8575 GCF_040646235.1 Streptomyces sp. NPDC046261
CCCGTGACCTGCCGGAACCGCTCCTCGAAGTCAGTCGAACGCGACGACGCAATGTGATCATCCGGAACACCCAACTCACGCAGAGTCTCCCACTTTGCTTCACTCGCCGTCGCGAACACCTCGGCACCCACATGCCGCGCGAACTGAATCGCCGCCATACCGACACCACCGGCACCGGCATGAATCAGAACCGACTCACCCGCCCGCAGACCAGCCAAATCCCTCAACGCATACAAAGCCGTCAGGAACACCAGCGGCACCGACGCCGCCTCCACCCCCGACCAACCCTCCGGCACACCCACCACATACCGCTCATCCACCACAGCCACCGGACCGAACCCACCCGGCACCATGCCCATCACCCGATCACCGACGGCGAGTCCGGTGACGCCCGGCCCGACCTCGGCCACCACACCGGCGGCCTCGGCACCGAGCAGGCCGGCCTCACCCGGGTACATGCCCAGGGCGTTGAGGACATCGCGGAAGTTCAGCCCGGCGGCCTGGACCTCCAGGCGGGCCTGCCCCGGAGCGAGCGGTTCCAGCACCTCGGTGCAAGGAGCGAGCGCCAGGCCGTCCAGGCTGCCCTTGGCACCGGCATCCAGCCGCCACGGCTCACCGGCCGGAGGCAGCAGGCTGCCCCCGGAAGCCGTACGCGCCAGCCGAGCCACCCGCAGCTCACCGTCACGCACGACGAACTGCTCGTCACCCGTAGCCAGCAGTCCGGACAGTCCCGGCAGCACGGCGGGCACAGCGCCGACGTCACCGTCAACATCGCCATCGATGTCGAGCAGTGCGAAGCGGCCCGGGTTTTCCGACTGCGCCGAACGCACCAGACCCCACACCGCACCCGCCGCAAGATCGTCGACGCATTCGCCGTCCACGGCCGCGACACCGTTGCGCGTCACGAACACCATGCGCGAGGCGGCGAACCGCTCCTCCGCCAGCCACTCCTGAACCAGACCCAGCACCCGGCCCGTCAGCTCATGCACCGCGACAGCGGCATCAGCATCGGCATCACTACCCGAGACGGGAACGAGCACCAGGTCCTCGTCGCCCGTGGCCTCCGCCAGAGAAGCGATCGTGGCGTCCGCCGCGAAGTCTCCGGCGCCCAGCGACACCCATCGGACGCCCTCGCTCTGCTGCGGTTCGGGGGCAGGCACCCACTCCAGCCGGAGCAGCGAGTCCTGCTCGGCCCTGCGCCGGGTGGGCGCCACCACGGCCTGCCGGGCCCGCATCACCAGTGTCTCGACGGTCAGTACCGGCGCGCCCTCGACGTCCGCGACCGCGATGGACACCGAGTCCTCGCCGAGCTTGACCATGCGGGCCCGGACGACCGAGGCACCGCCGGCGTGCAGCGACACACCGCTCCAGCCGAACGGCATGAGGGCGTGCTCCGCGTCGCCCACCCCGGCGACGCCGTGGGCGTGCAGCACGGCGTCCAGCAGCGCCGGATGCATGCCGAAGCCTCCGGCGTCCGCCGCCGTGTCGCCGGTCAGGGCTGCCTCGATGAAGACCTCGTCGTCGCGGATCCAGACCGAGCGCAGCCCCTGGAACACGGGGCCGTACTGGGTCCGCTCGTAGAACCCTTCGAGGTCGACGACCACCGCGTTCTGCGGCGGCCAGACGGCGGCGTCGAACTCCGCCACCCGCTCGCCGGTGCTCAGCAGGCCCGTGGCGTGTTCGGTCCACGCCTCGTCCGAGGTGTCCTCCGGGCGGGCGTACAGGCTCACGGTGCGGGCGCCGGCCTCGTCGGGGGCGCCGACGAGGACCTGCACCAGTGCGGCGCTCTCCTCGGTCAGTACCAGCGGGGCGACGAGGGTGAACTCCTCGACCCGGTCGCAGCCGACCTGGTCACCGGCGCGCATCGCCAGTTCCAGGAATCCGGTGCCGGGGAAGAGGACCTTGCCGTCCACGACGTGATCGGCCAGCCAGGGGTGCGTGTGCGGGGACAGCCTGCCCGTGAACAGCACCTCGTCGGAGTCGGCGAGGGCCAGGGTCGCGCCCAGCAGCGGGTGTTCGGCCGGCGACAGGCCGGCGCCCGTCACATCGCCCGTGAGGGCGGCCGGCCGGGGCCAGTAGCGCTCGTGCTGGAAGGCGTACGTCGGCAGGTCCACCCGGCGGGCACCGGTGCCGGTGAACAGCTGGGACCAGTCCGCTTCGACGCCCGCGACGTGCAGTCGCGCGAGCGAGGTGAGCAGGGCGGTCTCCTCGGGCCGGTTCTTGCGCAGCGCGGGGACGACCACCGCGTTGTCGGCGGCTTCGCCCAGGCTGTGCTGGGTCATGGCCGCCAGCACCCCGTCCGGGCCGAGCTCCAGGAACGTGGTGGTGCCGGCTTCGGCGAGCGCCCGCACGCCGTCCGTGAAGCGGACGGTCTCGCGGACGTGGCGCACCCAGTACTCGGGGCTGCACAGCAGCTCTTCCGTGGCCAGTTCACCGGTCACGTTCGACACGACCGGGATCTGCGGTGCCGCGAAGGAGAGCCCTGATACGACCTGCCGGAACTCCTCCAGCATGGGGTCCATCAGCGGTGAATGGAACGCATGGCTCACCGACAGCCGCAGCGTCTTGCGTCCCTCGACCGCGAGCCGCTCGGCGACGCCCAGCACGGCGGCCTCGTCGCCGGCGATGACGAGCGAGTCCGGCCCGTTGACCGCCGCGATCGCCACGCCGTCGACCAGGCGTCCGGTCACCTCGTCCTCGGTGGCCTGGACGGCGACCATGGCTCCGCCCGTGGGCAGTGCCTGCATCAGTCGTGCCCTGGCCGCGACGAGTGTGCACGCGTCCTCCAGAGAGAGGACGCCGGCGACGTGGGCCGCCGCGATCTCGCCGATGGAGTGGCCGGCCACGAAGTCCGGGCGCAGTCCCCAGGACTCCACCAGGCGGTAGAGGGCCACCTCGATGGCGAACATCGCGGGCTGGGTGAAGCCCGTGCGGTCCAGCAGGTCCGCCTCGGGCGTGCCGGCCTCGGCGAAGAGCACCTCGCGCAGCGGACGCTCCAGTGCGGCGTCCAGGCCGGCGGTCACCGCGTCCAGGGCCTCGGCGAAGACCGGGAACCGGGCGTAGAGGTCACGGCCCATCCCGGGGCGCTGTGAACCCTGGCCGGAGAACAGGAAGGCCGACTTGCCGGCCGGCGCGTCCGGGGCGACGCCCCGCGCCGCCTCGGTGATCCCGGTGTCGCCGGCCAGCAGCACGGCGCGGTGCGTGAAGGTGGACCTGCCGGTGACCAGCGAGAAGCCCACGTCGAGCGGTGAGCGGTCGGTGAGTGCCGTGATGCGCTCCAACTGGGCGGCCAGCGCGTCCTCGGACTTCGCCGACACCAGCCACGGCACGACCGTGGGCGCGCCGGCGGTGACCGGCGCGGCCTGTGAGGCGTCGGAGCCGGCCGCGGCCGGGGCAGCGGGGGCGGGCGCCTCGGAGGTGCCGGCGGCTGTCGTCGTGTCCGCGGCTCCGGCCGGCTCGCCGGCCGCGCGGTCGGTCGCCGCTTCGGTCGCCGCTTCGATTGCCGGGGCCTGCTCAATGATGGCGTGCGCGTTGGTGCCGCTGATGCCGAAGGACGACACGCCCGCGCGCCAGGGCCGGTCGGCCTCGGGCCACGGGGTACGTCCGGTCAGCAGTTCCACCGCGCCCGCCGACCAGTCGACGTGTGTGGAAGGCCGGTCAACGTGCAGTGTCTGGGGCAGCACGCCGTGCTGCATCGACAGGACCATCTTGATGATGCCGGCGACGCCGGCCGCCGCCTGGGTGTGGCCGATGTTGGACTTGATCGATCCGAGGAGCAGCGGCCGCTCGGGGTCGCGGTCCTGCCCGTAGGTGGCCAGGAGTGCCTGTGCCTCGATCGGGTCGCCGAGGGTCGTACCGGTGCCGTGCGCCTCGACGACGTCGACGTCGGCGGTCGACAGGCCAGCGCTGGCGAGCGCCTGGCGGATCACCCGCTGCTGGGAGGGGCCGTTGGGGGCGGTGAGCCCGTTGGACGCGCCGTCCTGGTTGATCGCCGAGCCGCGGACCACGGCGAGGATCTTGTGCCCGTTGCGGCGGGCGTCGGACAGCCGCTCCAGTACGAGCACGCCGACGCCTTCCGACCAGCCCGTGCCGTCGGCCGCGTCGGCGAACGCCTTGCACCGGCCGTCCGATGCGAGCCCACCCTGCCGGCTGAAACCGGCGAATCCCATCGGCGTGGACAGGACCGTCACACCGCCGGCCAGCGCCAGCGAGCACTCGCCGTTGCGCAGGGCGTGGGAAGCGATGTGCAGGGCCACCAGGGATGACGAACATGCCGTGTCGACCGTCACGGCGGGGCCTTCGAGCCCGAAGGTGTACGAGACACGTCCGGAGATCACGCTGCTCGCCAGGCCGGTGCCGGCATGGCCTTCCGTGTCCTCACGGGAATTCATCACGACGCCCGCGTAGTCGACGCCGTTCGTGCCGACGAATACGCCCGTCCGGCTGCCGCGCAGGCCCGCGGGGTCGATACCGGCCCGCTCGAACGCCTCCCACGACGTTTCCAGCAGCAGACGCTGCTGCGGGTCCATCGCCACGGCCTCACGCGGCGAAATCCCGAAGAAGCCCGCGTCGAATGCGCCGGCGTCGACGAATCCGCCCTCGGCGGTCGCACTGCTGCCATTGCCGTCACCACGGAGAACATCGAGGTTCCAGCCACGGTCGGTGGGGAATTCCGAGATTCCGTCCCGGCCCTCGTCCAGCAGCTTCCAGAGCTCTTCCGGTGACTGCACCCCGCCCGGCAGCCGGCAGGCCATCCCGACGATCGCGATCGGCTCCTGCTTGCCGGACTCGACTTCCAGCAGCCGTTGGCGGGTCTGGTGCAGGTCGGCCGTGACCCACTTGAGGTAGTCAACGAGCTTGCTGTCGTTCGACATGACGAGGAACCTTCCCTGTGAATAATGAGGCCGGATCAGCGATCGCTCAGACGGCCGAGCTCGTTGTCGATGAAGTCGAAAATTTCATCGGTGCTGGCGGATTCGATCCGCTCGGTGACATGGGCACCGGTGGTTTCCGCGTCGCCCTCTCGCCACTTCTCCAATATGTGGAGCAGCCGGTTGGCGACCGCCGCCCTGGTGAGGGCGTCCGGCTCGCTCGCGGCAAGCGTGGAGTCCAGGCGGTCGAGTTCCGCCAGGAGTGAGGGGCCTTCCCCGGCGCTTTCCTCGCCCACGAGCTGCGAGACGAGGTGTTCGGCCAGGGTGGCGGGGGTCGGGTAGTCGAAGGCCAAGGTGGCGGAGAGGCGCAGACCTGTCGCCGCGGCGAGCCGGTTGCGCAACTCCACGGCGGTCAGCGAATCGAAGCCCAGGTCGTGGAATTCCCGTTTCGCTTCGACCGCCTTGGACGAGGCGTGGCCGAGGACGGCGGCGGCTTCGGTCCGTACGAGATCAACCACAAAACCAAGTCGTTCTTCTCCCGGCATTTCCCTGAGCCGCCGGGTGAGCAGGACCGCGGTGGCCGCTCCGCCGGCGGTGGCAGCGGCCGACCGGCGGGCGCTCTTCACCAGGCCCCGGAGCAGCGCGGGAACGTCGCCCCGGACCCGCCTGGCCCCGGAGGTGGGGCCGATGGGGACGAGGTGGCTCGCGTCGCAGGCGGTGGCGGCGTCGAACAGCGCCAGGCCCTGTTCCACGGACAGCGGGGGTACGCCGGAGGCCGCGATGCGCTGCATGTCCGCCTCGGACAGCGTGCCCGTCATGCCGCTTCCCTGCGCCCACGCGCCCCACGCCAGGGACTGCGCGGGCAGGCCCCGGGCGGCGCGGTGCTGGGCGAGGGCATCGAGGAAGACGTTGGCCGCAGCGTAGTTGCCCTGGCCCGCGCTGCCCATCACGCCCGAGATGGAGGAGTACGTGATGAAGGCGGCCAGCGGCAGATGACCAGTGGCCCGGTGCAGATTCCATGCCGCGTCCACCTTCGGCCGCAGGACGGCCGCCAGGCGCTGCGGGGTCAGGGAGGTCACGACGCCGTCGTCGAGGACACCGGCGGTGTGAATGACCGCGGTCAGCGGGTGCTCCGCCGGTACGGCCGCCACCAGCTCGGCGACCGCGGCCGCGTCGGCCGTGTCGCACGCGGTGATGGTCACGTCGGCGCCGTGGGCGGTCAGTTCGGCCCGCAACTCCGCGGCGCCGGGGGCGTTCTCGCCGCGTCGGCTCGCCAGCAGCAGGTGCCGCTGACCGCGCCGGGTGACGAGGTGTCGTGCCAGCTCTCCGCCGAGCCCACCCGTGCCACCGGTGATCAGTACGGTGCCGTCCACGTCCCATGCGGGGGACGACGCCTCTTCGGTAGCGACGCGAGCCAGCCGGCCCACGTGCAGGGTGCCATCCCGTACGACGAACTGGGCATCGCCCGTGGCCAGGAGAGCCGGCAGAGCAGACAGCGCCTGGGTGACGTCCTCCTCGCCCTCGACGTCGAGCAGGACGAACCGCCCGGGGTTCTCCGACTGCGCGGAGCGCACCAGGCCCCAGACCGCGGCCGCGGCCAGGTCCTCGACGTCGTCGTCGGGGTGAGCGGAGACGGCGTTGCGGGTCACGAACACCAGCTGCGACGCGGCGTACCGACCCTCGGCAAGCCACTGCTGCAGCAGGCCCAGCACCCGGGCCGTGAGCTCGTGCACCACCGCTGGTACGTCGTCCGCCGGTACGCCATCCGCCGGTACGCCATCGCCGTCGACGCCCTTGCCCGTAGGGGCCACGGACGCCAGCACCAGCTCCGGAACCGGCCCGTCCAGGGCCGCCAGGCTGTCGGTGCCGACCGTGACGGTTCCGTAGCGGACACTGTCGGAAGAGGTGCCTTCCGGTGCCGGCACCCACTCCAGGCGGAGGAGCGAGCCCTCTTCGGCGCCGCGAGCAGTGGGCATTTCGGCGTCCGGGAGGACCTTCAGGACCAGCGATTCCACCGACAGCACCGGAGCACCGGCGCCGTCGATCGCCGCGATCGACACCGAGTTCTCCCCGGTCCTCGCGATGCGTGCCCGTACGGCCGAAGCGCCACCGGCGTGCAGCGAGACACCGTTCCACGACTGTGCGCTGAGCCGCTGCTCCTCATCGTCCAAGCCCGCGAACCCGACGGCCTGCGCCATCGCTTCCAGGAGCGCCGGATGAAGCCCGTAGTACTCGGCGTCGTCCGCCTGATCCGGCAGCGCCATGTCGACAAATGCCTCGTCGCCCAGCGTCCAGACCGCACGCAGCGCCTGAAAGACCGGTCCGACGTCCGTCGCGTCGTCGTAGAAGCCCTCGAGGTCGACGGCGACAGCACCTTCCGGCGGCCAGACCGACGCATCGAACTCCACGGTCCGCTCCCCCGTGACCAGCACACCTCTGGCATGCCCGGTCCACGGCTGATCGTCGGCGGCGCTCTCCGGCCGCGAGGAGAAGATCACCTCGCGTGCCCCGGACTCGTCCGGGCCGCCCACCCGGACCTGGAAGACCACGGCGTCGCTGTCCAGGAGGACGAGCGGCTCGGTGAGGTCGAGCTCTTGGACCCGGTCGCAACCGACCTGGTCACCGGCACGGACGGCCAGCTCCAGGAACCCGGAGGGCGGGAAGACGACGGCCCCGCCGACCGTGTGCCCGGTGAGCCATGCGTGAGTCTGCAGCGAAAGGCGCCCCGTGAACAGCACACCTTCGGAGTCCGCCAGTGCGATCGCCGCGCCAAGGAGCGGGTGCTCTGCGGGCCGCAGGCCGGCGGAGACCACATCACCTGTGTAGGCAGCGGGCCTCGGCCAGTACCGCTGGTGCTGGAAGGCGTACGTGGGCAGGTCGACCCGGCGGGCGCCGGTGCCGGTGAAGAGGGCGGTCCAGTCGAGGTCGACGCCTGCTACGTGCAGCCGGGCGAGAGCGGTGAGCAGGGCGGTCTCTTCGGGGCGGTCCTTGCGCAGGGCGGGGACAACGACGAGGTCGTCGTTGTCGCCGTCCAGGCTCTGCTGAGCCATCGCGGCGAGAACACCGTCAGGGCCCAGCTCGAGGAAGACGGTGGCTCCGGCCTTGGCGAGCGCCGTGATGCCGTCCGCAAAGCGGACGGCCTCGCGGACGTGCCGCACCCAGTACTCCGGCATGCAGACCAGGTCTGCGGTCGCCTGCTCCCCGGTCACGTTCGAGATGAGGGGAATCTTCGGTGCGGAGTAGGAAAGAGCGGATGCGACCTGCCGGAACTCCTCCAGCATCGGATCCATCAACGGCGAGTGGAACGCGTGACTGACCGACAGACGCTGGGTCTTGCAGCCCTCGGACGCGAACTTCTCCGCGATGCCGAGTACGCCGGCTTCATCACCGGCGATGACGACCGCGTTCGGGCCGTTGACGGCGGCGATCGACACACCCTCGACCAGACGGCCGGCCACCTCGGCCTCAGCAGCCTGAATCGCAACCATCGCACCACCGGACGGCAACGCCTGCATCAACCTCGCCCGCGCCGCCACCAGCACACACGCATCGTCCAGAGACAGCACCCCGGCAACATGCGCAGCAGCAATCTCACCGATCGAATGCCCCGCCACGAAGTCCGGGCGCACACCCCACGACTCCACCAACCGGAACAACGCCACCTCAACCGCGAACAACGCAGGCTGCGTAAAACCAGTCTCGCT
>NZ_JBEYZU010000042.1:0-7392 GCF_040646235.1 Streptomyces sp. NPDC046261
CCCTTCCCGTAACCGGGGGCTCCGCCCCCGGACCCCCGGTCCTCAAACGCCGGACAGGCTGAGTGGTTGCCCGGAACCGGCAGAAAATCCAGCACGTCTGGGGCCTACGCCTCCCCCTCCCGTTCCAGGCGGCCCCGGCCGCCGAGGGTGGCGAGGTCGATGCGGGCGAAGCAGCGCACCGGTTCGAAGTCGAGGGTGAGCGTGCCGGACAGTTCGATCTCTCCGGTCGCGGCCGCGAAGTCGGCGCCGTCGAGGGAGGTCGCGTCGGTGTCGAGGCGTACGCCCAGTTCCGTGCCGCCGCGGGTGGCGGTGAAGCGTACGAAGACGTAGCCGCGGTCGATGGCCTGGCGCAGGGCCGCCGGGGTGCGTTCGGGCCGCAGGCTGATCTCGACCGGCTGGTCGTCGCCGCACAGCCGGTCGACGAGGCTCGGCTCGTCCTCGGCCGGGTCGGGCACCGGGGCGGCGGCCTGGGCGTCGCGGTCGGCCTCCATGGCCTCGCGCAGGCTGCGGGGGCGCATGTCGGTCCACACCTCGTCGATGTGGCTCAGGCACTGCTCCTTGGTTCCGGAGGTCCCGGTGGCGCGCCAGCCGGAGGGGAGCTCCTGTTCGGCGAGCCAGATGGAGTACTGCTCCTCGTCGTTGACGACGACGTGGTAGGTCGGCTCGGTGGTGGTCTGCGCGGTCTCGGTCATCGGTGGCTCCTCGTGGGGTCCGCGGGGGTGGGCAGGGGGGCGTCGGGGTCGGTGACGGCGGCCCGCAGGGCCTGGTCCATGCGGGCCAGCACGTGCTGGGCGGTGCCGTGGTGGGTGTGGTTGAGGTCGGCGTCCAGGACGAGGACGGTGTCCTCGGCCAGTTCGCCCAGGGACAGGTCGAGCACCGTGCCGTCCCAGCGGCCGGCGGGGACGGTGGTTGACGCGCCGAGCAGGTCGGCCTCGCGGAACAGCTCGATCGACAGTCCCCGCTCGGCCAGGGTGCGTTCGCCCCTGGTCGCCGCGCTGGTCGGCGGGTTGCGGCAGAAGTGCAGCGCCACGTCCCAGTGCGCGGCGGTGCGGGGCGGGGTGATCCGGCCGGCCTCCACGCCGAGCTCCACCACCTCGGCGTACGGCAGGTAGTGCACGACGGCGTCGAGGAACCCGGCCTGGGTGCGCAGCAGGACGTCGCGGAAGGAGAGGGCGGGGCCGCCCAGGTCGACGGTGAAGGCGAGGCGGTCGGTGAACGGGCCGACGAGGGAGCCGAGTTCGAGGTGGTCGCGCAGGTCCACGACGGTGGAGAACGCGGTCGCGGCGGCCCGCCCCGGCGGGCGCAGGCACCAGGCCGCCAGGGCCATGACGGCCAGCTGGCCGTTGCCGGCCAGCGGCCCGCCGAGTGCGGTGAGGGCGTGCCAGCGCCGGGCGGGGATGCGCAGCCGGTGCGTACGGGTGGCCCGGCCCGCGCCCACGGGCCCGGCGGTCTTCTCCGGGTCCCCGGGCAGCGCCGTCAGCCGCCGGGTCCACCAGCGCCGCCGGGAGGCCCGGGCCCGCTCGGTGACGGGGTCGAGGCCGGGGAGCGTGGTGCCGTCGCGGTGCTGTCCGGCGCGGAACCGGCCCGTGTACGCCTGGCAGACGGCGCCCAGCAGGGCGTAGAGCGACGGCGCGTCGAGGACGAGGCCGTGCGCGGTGAGGGCGAGCACGATCTCGTCGTCGGTGAGCCGGACCAGGTGGAAGCGCGCCCGGTGCCGGTCGTCCGCGGCGGGCCGGTCCCGGTCGGCGCGCAGCAGTGCCACGCAGACCGCGTCACGGCCGGCCCCGGCGGCTCCCCGCAGGTCGACGGTCAGAGGCTCGGGCGGCCGCGGCAGTACCCGCAGGCGTGGCTCCTCGCCGTCCATGAGGTCCACCCGCAGGGCCGGCAGGGCCTCCCCGACCTGCCGGACGGCGGCGGTGAGCCGCTCCACGTCGATCTGCCCCGTCATCCGCAGCGCCCGGACGTGGGTCACCTCCGCGGGAGCGGCGCCGCGGGCGAGGGGCCACAGGCCGCGTTGGAGGAAGGAGGCGGGCAGCGCCTGTCCGGGGCCGGTCACGCGCGTACCCCCGCCCATTGCAGGGGTCCCGCCATGCCGACCACGACGTGGCGTTCGCCGGTGAAGGGCTCGCGGCCGTGCGCGGCGAGGAGGTTGTCGACCAGCAGGACGTCACCGGCCCGCCACGGCGGCGCCACGCGCTCGGCGGCGTAGGCGCCGTGCACCTGCTCCATGACGTCGGGTTCGATGGGCCGGCCGTCGCCGTAGGAGGCGTGGCTGGGCAGGTCCCGCTCGTCGAACTGGGCGAGCAGCGCGTCGCGGATCGCGGGCGGGTGGCCGGATACGTGGAAGAACGCGGCGTGGTTGAACCACACTCGCTCCCCCGTCGACGGGTGGACGGCGACGGCGGGGCGGACCTGGGTGGTGCGCAGCCCCCCGTCCGCCTTCCATTCGACGTCGATGCGGTGGGCGGCGCAGTACGCGGCGACCGCCTCCTTGTCGTGGGTGCGGAAGACGTCCTGCCAGGACACGCCGAGGCCCTCGCCGTAGTTGCGCTGGTAGCGGACGCCGCGCTCGGTGAAGGCGGTAACGACGGAGGCGTCGAGGCGGGCCAGGACGCGGCGGGTGTCGGCCAGGGGGGTCGCGCCGCCGGTGCGCGCCGGGGTGAGGCAGCCGAACACCAGGCGGGCGGGGAAGGCCAGTTGGTAGGCGTTCTCGTTGTGCAGGGCGATGGGCTGGTCGGCGGGGTGGTCGGTGGCGGTGTAGAGGTGCCGGCGCAGTTCGGTGCGCGGCGAGGACCGTTCCACGTACGCCTCGGGCTCGCCGGCCAGGGCGCGCACGGCCTCGCCGAAGGTGTCCAGGGTGATGCCGAAGCCCCGGAACAGCACGGCCCCGTGGGTGTGCAGCCAGCCGCTGACGGTGTCCGGGTGGGTGCGCGCCCACTCGGCCGGGTCGATACCGTCGCGGGTGGGCCCGACCTCCAGGGGCAGTCCGGGGGCGCCCATGGGTGCCACCCAGGCCGCGCTGTCGCTTTCCACCGTCTGCCTGCGCCCTGCCGCGGGGCCGCCCCGCGTCACGGCCGTTCCTCGCGGGGGTGGCCGCCGAGGAGGGCGTGGACGAAGCGGTGGTGGTCGCCGAGGGCGAAGACGTCGCGCAGCGGGGCGGGGTCCATGGAGCCGATGGGGCACAGGCCCAGTCCTGTGCCGGCGGCGTGCCGCATCAGCAGCTGCGTCATCGCGCCGGCCTCGAAGACGGTGAAGTCCCAGGCAAGTTCCCCGTAGAGCGGGGTGATGGCGTCGGTGGCGCTCACCAGGTAGAGGGAGAACGCGGCTTGTTCGTAGGCGGTCCGGTTGATCTCGGCGTGTGCGGTGGCGGGCAGGGTGGCGGTGGGGTCGATGGGGATCAGGCGGTTGCGGGCGGGGTGGTGGTAGTAGCTGCCGCCGGGCAGTCCGTTCACCCGTCCCGGGTGGACGAGCAGATAGGTCTGCACGGGGTAGGCGGAGCCGGCCGAGGGGTAGGCGTGCCTGGGCTCGCCGTCCTCGCGGACCTCGCGCAGGGTCCCGAGCAGGTCGGCGAGCGGCGCCAGATCCACGGGGCGGGGCGCGAAGGCGTGGTGGCTGCGGCGTGCGGTGAGGTCGTGGTCCGGGGGGCCGGTCAGGGGGATGCCGTCGGCGTCGTCGTATGCGTGCCGGATGCCGTTGCGGGCGTCCTTGAACGTCTGCCGGGCGCCGATGCCCTGGATCAGCGGGGTGAGTGGGGCGGGCGGCGGCTCGGGGGTGTCCTGGCCGCCGAGGTGCTTGCCCACGATCACGGCGACCGACGGGAAGCGCAGGAGTTCCTCGATGTCGGTGTCGATGCCCAGTTCCTCTTCGAGGATGGTGGCCAGGCGGACGAGTTCGATGGAGGTGGCGCCGGCGTCCTGGAGGTTCATGTCGGGTTCGACGGCGCTGAGGCCCAGCACCCGGCAGGTCACGCGGCTGACCTCGGCCAGCAGCTCGGCCTCGCCCTTCGCGCCCGCCGCCGGCGTCGCCGCGCCGCCGGGCGGTGCGGGCGCCGACGACTGCGGTGCCGGTGCGCCGGCGGCGACGCGGGCCCGGTCCACGCGCCCGTCCGGCGTCAGCGGCAGCGCGTCGACGATCTCGATGCGGCCGGGCATCAGATACGGGGAGACCTTGCGCCGCAGGTGGGCGAGCAGCTCGTCCTCGCCGGCCGTCGCGCCCCGGTGCAGCCGCACCCAGGCCAGCGAGTCGTCCCCCAGGCCCACGGGGACGACGACGGCGGTGTGCACCGCGTCGTGCGCGGCCAGGGCGGTCTCGGTGTCCTGGACGTTCAGCGGGCGGCCGCGCACCATGACCTGGGCCGTTTCGTCACCGACCACGTCGATCAGTCCCTGTGGCAGCAGGCGCGCGAACCTGCCGCTGCGCAGCAGGGTCTCGCCGGTCTCCGGATGCGCGGCCGTCTCCGGCGCGGGCTGCTCCCCCGGGCAGGTCTCGGCGGCGACGCCTCCGTAGTGGACGCGGCCGGCCACCCAGACCGGGCAGGGCTTCCCCGCCTCGGACAGGATGAAGACCCGCTGGTTGGGCAGCGGAGCGCCGATGGGCACCGAGCGCCATTCCGGGGCCAGTTCGCCGACCTCCATGCAGGTGGTCCACGGGCCCGAGCCCGTCGCGGAGGCGAGATGCCCGACGGCCGGCCCGTGCGGGGCCGCCTCGCGCAGCCGACGGATCTGCGCGGGGTCCAGCCGCTCGCCGCCGAGCAGCAGCAGCCGCAGGGACCCGGGCAGCGCCCGGCCCCGGTCGGCGAGGTGGTCGAGCAGCAGGTCCAGGAGGGCGGGCGGCGAGTGCCATACGGTGACGTCGCGGTCCCGCAGCACGGCTTCGAGGACGTCGGGCGCCCGCAGGTCGATGTCCTGGGTGAGCACCAGGGCCGCACCGGCCAGCAGCGGCCCGAACAGTTCATAGAGGGCGAGCGGGGAGTCGACGGGAGCCAGAGCCAGCAGCCGGTCGCCGGGCCCGACACCGAAGGACCGGTTGACCTCGAGGGCGGCGGTCGCGATGGCCCGGTGGCTGATAGCGGTCTCCAGCAACCAGGCGGCGTCGGCGGCGGATCGCCCGTTCCCGGGCACGCCGGGCTCGTCCCCGCCGGCCGGTGCGGTGGCGGCTGTCACCCCCGTGCCGGGCTCGCCGTGCCCGGCCTCCGCGGCGGACGCTTCCTCCGGCGTGCCGGGTTCGTCGACCGTCACGACCTGGAGGCCCGGTGGCCAGTCCATGCGCTGGGTCAGCCACGACTGGGTGAGGACGGCGCGGGCCTTGGTGGACGTGGCGCGTTGCCAGCGGGTCGGGCGGGGGAGGGTGGGGGGCAGGGGGAGGCAGATGGCGCCGGTGCGTAGGACGGCCAGGGCGGCCGTGAGCTGTTCCCAGCCGTATTCGACGGTCAGGGCGACGCGGTCGCCGGGGGTGACGCCCGCGGCGGTGAGCCGGGCGGCCAGGGCGTCGACGCGGGCGGCCAGTTCGGTGTGGCTCAGGGTCAGGCCCGGCGCGATCAGCGCGGGGGCGGGGCCGTGCCGGCGGGCGGCGGCGGCCAGTTGGTCCGCGAGGGTGCCGCCAGGCAGCGGCGCGGTGCGTTCGTTCATCGCCCGCAGCAGCTCCCGCTGGTCGGCGGGGAGCAGGGTCGGCATGGGCCGGGCGCTCGTCACGCCGGACCACCTCCCGTCATGTCGTCGTCGGCGGCGAGCGAGGCGAGAACCGCCTCGAAGGCCCCGAACATGGCCTCGATCAGTCCCGGTGGGAACGCGTCCGCGACGAAGTCCCAGTTGCAGACCAGGCGGCCGTCGTTCTCGCTCACCTGGTGGTCGAGCAGTACCTGTGGGGTCTGGCTGATGGCGTAGACCGGCCGGACCCGCCACGACAGCGGAGTGACCTGGGGGGCGGCGCCGGCGGGAAGCAGGGTGCTGGTGAAGACGACCGGCATCCGTGCGCCGTCCCTCTCGCCCCGTTCCCGGCGCAGCATCCGCAGCACCTCGACGCCGCTGACGACGCGGTGTTCCAGGTCCTGCCAGATCCGTTCCTGCAGGCGGCGCGCGCGGTCCGCGAACGTCTCGCCCTCGCCGTCGACCGCGAGCAGGGTCGTGGTGGTGAAGTCGCCGACGATGTCGTCGACGCCGGGGTGCAGCGGCGGGCGGTGGAAGGTGGTGAGGTTCAGGGTGAACCTCGGGTCGTCGCTCCACTGCGCGAGGACCTCGCAGAAGGCGGCGCACACCAGCGCGGCGGGGGTCAGTTCGGCCCCGGCGGCACGCTCGCGCACCCGCGCCCAGGCGGTGGCGTCGAGCCCGGTGACGAGGCGGGTGAACTTCGGTGCGGTCAGCTCCTCCGGCCGGCACAGCAGCGGCAGGCCCGGTGCCGGCGGCAGGTCCGCCAGCCGGTCCCGCCAGTAGGCGACCGCCCGCCGGTACGGCTCGCCCTCGCCCTGGGCCCGTACGGCCAGGACGTAGTCGCGGAACGAGCAGCCCAGGGGCGGCAGTTCGGTGTCCGGGTCGTGGTAGTAGCTCAGCAGTTCACGGGTCAGGACGTGGACGCTGTGCGCGTCCGCGATCAGCAGGTCCAGGCTCAGGTGCAGCCGGGTCCTGACGGCGTCGAGCCGGTGGGTGCGGATGTCGAACAGCGGCCACACCGAGGCGTCGCGCACCTCGTGCGACATCTCCTCGCGGACGCGTTCCAACTCGGCCTCGGCGTCCGCCCTGCCGCGCAGGTCGGTGTGGGCGAGGACGTAGGGCGGGACGTGCGGCAGCACCTGTTGCAGGCCGTCGGGGCGGACGACGAGCCGGAGGGCCTCGTGCCGGTCGATCAGGGCGCGCAGGGCGCTCTGGAGCCGGGCGGGGTCGAGGTCGTCGACGTCGAGTTCCAGGTAGGTGTGGGTGGCGACGCCGCCCAGGGACAGGGAGCGGTGCCGCCCGAGCCAGTACGCCTGCTGGATGTCGGTCAGCGGGAACGGTTCGTGGCGGGAGGCGGGGTCGAGGACGAGGGTGTGCGGGGTGTGCGGCCCGGCGGCCGGCGCCGCTTCGGCGACCGCCTCGGCGAGGCCGCCCAGGGTCCGCGCGTCGAAGAGCCGCGCGATCGGTATCCGTACGCCCAGTTCGGCCTGGATCCGGGTGACCAGGGTGATCGCCACCAGTGAGGTGCCGCCCAGCGCGAAGAAGCCCGCGTCGGGGTCGGCCTTCTCCACGCCGAGGGCTTCGCACCACAGGGCGCCGAGCCGGTCGGGCACCTCCGTGACGGTGTCTGGACGGGTGGGGGCGGGCGGTGGCCGGCGACCTCGCCGGCGTCGACGCGGACGGCCTGGTGACCTTCCACGGCCGGGCGGCCGAACTGATCAACGTCGGCGGCCGGAAGTTCAACGCC
>NZ_JBEYZU010000043.1:0-6259 GCF_040646235.1 Streptomyces sp. NPDC046261
ACGCCCCGGGCGCCGCAGACCTGGCCGCCGAACTCGAGGCGCTGGGCACTCACGTCACCGTCGCCGCCTGCGACGTCACCGACCGCGACGCGGTCACCGCACTGCTCGGCACGCTCCCCGACCTCCGGGTCGTCGTACACGCCGCGGGCGTGCCGAGCTGGGGTGCGGTCGACGGGCTGACTCCGGCCGAATTCGCCGAGAGCGTGCGGTCGAAGGTCACCGGGGCGGAGATTCTCGACGAGCTGACGCGAGGCAGGGACCTGGACGCGTTCGTCCTGTACTCGTCGATCGCCGGCGTGTGGGGCAGCGGCAACCAGTCCGCCTACGCCGCGGCCAACGCGTTCCTGGACGGACTGGCGCATCGTCGCCGCGCGGACGGCCAGGTGGCCACCTCCGTGGCCTGGGGCATGTGGGCCGGCGGCGGCATGGCCGAGGGCGGCGAGGAGTTCCTCGTCGAGCGCGGCGTGTCGGGCATGGCACCGGAGCTCGCGGTCGGGGCGCTGCGGCAGGCGCTGATCGACGACGAGACGGCCCTCGTGGTCGCCGACGTCGACTGGGCACGCTTCGGCCCGCGCTTCACCGCGCTGCGCCCGAGCCCCCTGCTGAGCGCACTGATGGCCGAGGCGTCGGAACCGGCCGGGTCGGCAGCCGCCGCGCCGGCCGGGCAGGCCGGACCGGTCGGTGCCTTCGCGGCCCGGCTGGCCGGGATGGCGCCGGAGGAGCGGAAGCGGTCCGTCGCGGAGCTGATACGCGCACGGGTCGCCGAGGTGCTGGGCCACGCGCAGTCGGCCGCGGTCGACCTGAACCGCACGTTCCAGGAGCTGGGCTTCGACTCGCTCATGGCGGTGGAGCTGCGCGACCTGCTCGGCACGGCCACCGAGCTGACCCTGCCCGCGTCGGTCATCTACGACTACCCGACCCCGACCGCTCTGGCGGAGCACGTGTGCCGGGAGGCCCTGGGCGTCGCCGAGGAGATCCTCGCGCCGGTGGCCGTCGGCGCGGTGGACGACGACCCGATCGTGATCGTCGGCATGGGCTGCCGCTTCCCCGGCGGGGCCGACTCCCCCGAGGCCTTCTGGGAGCTGGTGAATTCGAGCGCGGACGCCATTTCGCCGTTCCCCACCGACCGTGGCTGGGATCTCGCAGGCGTGTACGACGCCGATCCCGATCGCTCGGGCCGGTCGTACGTGCGGGCGGGCGGCTTCCTCCACGACGCCGCCGACTTCGACGCGGGCTTCTTCGGAATCTCGCCGCGCGAGGCGACGGCTATGGACCCGCAGCAGCGACTGCTGCTGGAGACGGCCTGGGAGACGTTCGAACGGGCGGGTATCTCCACGGCGGAGCTCAAGGGCAGCCGGACCGGCGTGTTCGTCGGTGCGTCGGCGCAGGGCTACGGCGGCGGGGACGGTGAACTTCCGGAAGGCGCGGAGGGCTACCTTCTGACCGGCAACGCCGCCAGCGTCGTCTCGGGCCGGCTGTCCTACACCTTCGGTCTCGAGGGCCCGGCGGTGACGGTGGACACGGCGTGTTCGTCGTCGCTGGTCGCCCTGCACTGGGCGGTGCAGGCGCTGCGGAACGGCGAGTGCTCGCTGGCGCTCGCCGGTGGTGTCACCGTGATGGCGACACCGGCCACGTTCGTGGAGTTCTCCCGCCAGCGTGGGCTCGCGGCCGACGGCCGCTGCAAGCCCTTCGCCGCGGCGGCGGACGGTACGGGCTGGGGCGAGGGCGTCGGCATGCTGCTCGTGGAGCGGCTGTCGGACGCCGAGCGCAACGGCCACCAGGTCCTCGCGGTCGTACGGGGCTCCGCCGTCAATCAGGACGGTGCCTCCAACGGCCTCACCGCGCCGAACGGGCCGTCCCAGCAGCGCGTCATCCGCCAGGCCCTGGCGAACGCCGGTCTGTCGACGGCTGACGTCGACGCGGTGGAGGCGCACGGTACGGGCACGACCCTGGGCGACCCGATCGAGGCGCAGGCACTGCTGGCCACGTACGGCCAGGACCGCGACGCGGACCGGCCCCTGCTGCTGGGCTCGGTGAAGTCCAACATCGGGCACACCCAGGCCGCGTCCGGCGTCGCCGGCGTCATCAAGATGGTCATGGCGATGCGCCACGGCGTGCTGCCCCAGACCCTGCACGTCGACGAGCCCACCCCGCACGTCGACTGGACCGTCGGTGCGGTGGAACTGCTCACCGAATCGACGCAGTGGCCGCAGACGGGTGCTCCGCGACGTGCGGGCGTGAGCTCCTTCGGCGTGAGCGGCACCAACGCCCACGTGATCCTGGAGCAGCCGTCGGCGGTGGCCGGACCCGGGACGGACAGGGTCGGCCTGCCCGTGATTCCGTGGGTGCTGTCCGGTCAGGGCGAGGACGCGCTGCGTGCGCAGGCCGAGCGGCTGCGGTCCCTGGTGGACCGGCTGCCGGAACTCGACCCCGTGGACGTGGGCTGGTCCCTGGTCTCGACCCGGACGCTGCTGCCGCATCGCGCGGTGGTCGCGGGCGCCGACCGCGAGGAGTTGCTGCGCGCGTTGGACGCGGTGGCGCTCGGGGAACCCGCGCAGGGTGTGGTGACCGGCATCGCCGGTCCGTCGTCTGCAGCGGTGTTCGTCTTCCCGGGTCAGGGTTCGCAGTGGACCGGGATGGCGCTGGAGCTCATCGAGTCCTCGCCGGTGTTCGCGGAGCGGATGCGGGAGTGCGCGCAGGCGCTGAGCGCCTTCGTGGACTGGTCGCTGTTCGACGTCCTCGCCGATGAAGAGGCGCTGCGCCGGGTGGATGTGGTGCAGCCTGCTCTGTGGGCCGTCATGGTCTCGCTCGCCGAGCTGTGGCGCTCGTACGGGGTCACGCCGGCAGCGGTGGTCGGTCACTCGCAGGGCGAGATCGCGGCGGCATGCGTCGCGGGCGGTCTCTCACTGGAGGACGGCGCCCGCATCGTCGCCCTGCGCAGCAAGGCCCTGCTCGCGCTGTCCGGCCGAGGCGGCATGGTCTCCGTACCGCTCCCGGCGGATCAGTTGCGCGGCCGGGACGGACTGTCCATCGCGGCCGGCAACGGCCCTGCTTCCACGGTCGTCTCGGGCGGCAACGACGTCCTGGACGCCCTGCTGGCAGAATTCCCGCAGGCCAAGCGCGTCCCCGTCGACTACGCCTCCCACTCCCCGCAGATGGAGGAGATCCAGCAGGAGCTGGCGGAGGCGCTCGCCCCGGTCAGGCCCCGTACGGGAGGGGTTCCGTTCTACTCGACGGTGACGGGCGCGCTCACCGACACGGCGGAGCTGGACGGCGCGTACTGGTACCGCAATCTGCGCGCGACCGTCGAGTTCCAGGGCACCATCGAGAGCCTGCTCGCCCTGGGGCACACCGCTTTCGTCGAGGCGAGCCCGCATCCGGTCCTGGCGGCCGGGGTGCGGGACACCGCCGACGCGGCCGGCATCGGCGTCCTGGCGGCCGGCTCCCTGCGCCGTGGTGAAGGGGGTGTCCGGCGGTTCCTGACCTCGCTGGCCGAGGTCTCGGCCTTCGGCGTCGAAGCGGACTGGAACGCCGTCTTCGCCGGAGCCGGCGCACGCCGGGTCGATCTGCCGACGTATCCGTTCCAGCGGGAACGTTTCTGGATCGAGAGGACGACCGCGACGGCCGTCGCACCGGTGGCGGAAGCGGACGGCGAGTTCTGGGCGGCGGTCGAGCGGGAGGACGTCGAGTCGCTGGCGACGACTCTCGGGCTCGACGGCGAGCAGCTCGACGACCTGCTGCCGGCCCTGTCGGCCTGGCGTCGGCAGCGGCACGAGCGGACGGCGCTCGAGTCGCTGCGCTACCACGCCGAGTGGAAGCCGCTGACCGGCAATCAGCCCGCGGCACTGTCGGGTTCGTGGCTGGTCGTGGTCTCCGAGGCCGACGTCGAGCACGGGTGGGTCACGGGTGTGACCGAGGCGCTCGCCGGCCATGGGGCCGAGCCGTCGCTGCTCGTCCTCGGCGAGCGCGAACTGGACCGCGCGGCACTGGCCGAGCGCCTGCGTGAAGCCGTGGACGTCAGCGGCGTGGTGTCGCTGGTCGCCCTTGACCAGCGGCCGCATCCGGACTTCGCGTCCGTGCCCGTCGGTTACGCGTGGACGGTGCTGCTGTCGCAGGCCATGGGTGATGCCGGAGTGGGTGCTCCGCTGTGGAGCGTGACCCGGCAGGCGATGTCGACCGGGCTCCACGACGCCGTCAGCGCCATGCCGCAGGCCCTGGTGTGGGGTCTCGGCCGGGTCATCGCTCTCGAACAGCCCATGCACTGGGGTGGCCTGATCGACCTGCCGGAGAGCGTCACCCCACGGGCACAGGACCGCCTGGCCCGGGTGTTGTCCGGTGTGACGGGTGAGGACCAGGTCGCGATCCGTTCGGCGGGCGCGTACGGGCGCAGGCTCACCCACGCACCTGCGCTCAGCACCGAGGCGCCCGCCTGGCAGCCCGACGGAACCGTGCTCGTCACCGGCGGCACCGGAGCCCTCGGCGGCCACGTCGCCCGATGGCTGGCGGATCAGGGTGCCGAGCACCTCGTCCTGACCAGTCGACGTGGCATCGACGCCCCCGGCGCGCCCGAGCTCGTCGAGGAGCTGGAGGCGGCGGGCGTCAAGGTGACCGTCGCCGTCTGCGACGTCGCCGAGCGCGAGCAGCTCGCCACCCTCATCGACGAGGTCGGCCCGCTGACAGCGGTCGTCCACACGGCCGCCCTGCTGGACGACGGCACGGTGGACTTGCTGACCGTCGAACAGCTGCATCGCGTGCTGCGCGTGAAGGCCGACGGCGCCGTCAATCTCCATGAGCTGACGCGCGACATGAACCTGTCCGCCTTCGTGCTGTTCTCGTCCATGGCGGGCACAGCCGGTACGCCGGGTCAGGGCAATTACGCGCCGGGCAACGCGTTCGTGGACGCACTCGCGGAATACCGCCGGGCACAGGGTCTCGTGGCGACCTCGGTCGCCTGGGGCCTGTGGGCCGGCGGCGGCATGGGAGAGACGGAAGCCGGGGAGGTGGCCAGGCGGCACGGCGTGCCGGCCCTCGACCCGGAGCTGGCCGTCGCGTCCCTGCGCACTGCCATCGAGCAGGGCGACGCGGTCGTCACCGTCGCCGACATCGACTGGGAACGGCACTACGTCGCTTTCACCGCCACCCGCCCCAGCCCCCTGTTCTCCGACCTCCCCGAGGTACGGAGGCTGGCCGAGGCGGGAGCGGGGACCGTCGCCGACGAGGCGGGGAACGGCAGCGTGTCCGCGCTGGCCGACCGTCTGGCGGGTCTCGACAAGGCCGAGCAGGAGGAGTCGCTTCTCGATCTCGTCCGTCGGCACATGGCGGTGGTCCTCGGGCACTCCACTCCGGAGGCCGTCCCGACCGACCGTGCGTTCATGGACCTCGGCTTCGACTCGGTCATGGCCGTGGAGTTCCGCAACCGCCTGGGCGCCGCGACGGGCCTCCGGCTCCCGGCGACCACCGTGTTCGACTATCCGACCCCGGTCGCTCTGGCCCGGTACGTCCGGACCGAGCTGCTCGGTTCGGCAGCGGAGCCCGTACGGTCCGAACCGACCGGACAGCTCGTGGACGACGACCCCATCGTCATCGTCGGCATGAGCTGCCGCTTCCCCGGCGGAGTCGACTCCCCGGAGCAGCTGTGGCGCTTCCTCACTGACGGCGGCGACGCCATGACCGCGTTCCCGGAGGACCGTGGCTGGGACCTGGCAGCGCTCCACCACGACGACCCCGACCACCAGGGCACCTCGTACACCCGCGTAGGCGGCTTCCTGGAGGCCGCCACGGAGTTCGACGCCGGATTCTTCGGCATCTCCCCGCGTGAGGCCCTGGCGATGGACCCCCAGCAGCGGCTGCTGCTGGAGGCGTCGTGGGAGGCGTTCGAGCATGCGGGCATCGACCCGCACTCGCTGCGCGGCAGCGCGACGGGCGTCTTCGCCGGCACGAACGGCCAGGACTACGTCAGTCTGTTCAGCAGTGATCAGCCGCAGGAGCTCGGCGGCCACGTCGGTACGGGCAACTCCGCCTCGGTCATGTCGGGCCGCATCGCCTACGTGCTCGGGCTGGAGGGCCCGGCGCTGACGGTGGACACGGCGTGCTCGTCGTCTCTCGTGGCACTGCACCTGGCGGTGCAGGCGCTCCGTTCGGGCGAATGTTCGCTCGCGCTCGCCGGCGGTGTCACCGTGATGGCGACGCCGGGGCTCTTCGTCGAGTTCTCCCGCCAGCGCGGCCTCGCCGCCGACGGCCGCTGCAAAGCCTTCGCCGG
>NZ_JBEYZU010000044.1:0-6202 GCF_040646235.1 Streptomyces sp. NPDC046261
CCGGCGAAGGCTTTGCAGCGGCCGTCGGCGGCGAGGCCGCGCTGGCGGGAGAACTCGACGAAGAGCCCCGGCGTCGCCATCACGGTGACACCGCCCGCGAGCGCGAGCGAGCACTCGCCGTTCCGCAGGGCCTGCACCGCCAGGTGCAGGGCGACCAGCGACGACGAACACGCCGTGTCCACGGTCAGCGCCGGGCCCTCCAGCCCGAGCGCATAGGCGATACGGCCGGACATCACCGACGCCGAGTTGCCCGTACCGACGTGCCCCGCGAACTCCTGGGACTCGTCGCCGCTCAGCAGGCTGACGTAGTCCTGGCCGTTCGTGCCGGCGAAGACGCCCGTCGCGCTGCCGCGCAGCGAGTGCGGATCGATACCGGCCCGCTCGAACGCCTCCCAGGACGCCTCCAGCAGCAGCCGCTGCTGCGGATCCATGGCAGTCGCCTCACGCGGGGAGATGCCGAAGAACTCCGCGTCGAATTCCGTGGCGGTCTCGAGGAAGCCGCCTACGCGGGTGTACGAGGTGCCCTGGTGGTCGGGGTCGTCGTGGTGGAGCGTTGCCAGGTCCCAGCCACGGTCCTCCGGGAACTCGGTCATGGCGTCGCCGCCATCGGTGAGGAAGCGCCACAGCTGTTCGGGGGAGCCGATTCCGCCGGGGAAGCGGCAGCTCATGCCGACGATGACGATCGGGTCGTCGTCCACGAGTTGCCCGGCCGGCTCGGACCGTACGGGCTCCGCTGCCGAACCGAGCAGCTCGGTCCGGACGTACCGGGCCAGAGCGACCGGGGTCGGGTGGTCGAAGACCGTCGTGGCCGGGAGCCGGAGGCCGGTCGCGGCGCCCAGGCGGTTGCGGAACTCCACGGCCGTCACGGAGTCGAAGCCGAGGTCCTTGAACGCGCGGTCGGCCTGTACGGCGTCGGGCGCGGAATGCCCCAGGACCACCGCCACGTACCGGCGGACCAGGTCCAGGAGGAACCGGTCCTGCTCGGCCCTGTCGAGGGCGACCAGTCGCGCGGCCAGCGCGGACACGCTACCGGTCCCCGCGTCGTCGCCGACCGTCCCCGTTCCCGCTCCCGCTCCCGCCTCGGCCAGTCGCCGTACTTCGGGCAGGTCGGTGAGGAGGGGGCTGGGGCGGGTGGCGGTGAAGGCCACGTAGTGCCGTTCCCAGTCGATGTCGGCGACGGTGACAACCGTGTCGCCCTGCTCGATGGCAGTGCGCAGGGAGGCGACGGCCAGCTCCGGGTCGAGGGCGGGGACGCCGTGGCGGCGGGCCACCTCACCGGCCTCGGTCTCTCCCATGCCGCCGCCGGCCCACAGGCCCCAGGCCACCGAGGTCGCCACGAGACCCTGCGCCCGGCGCAGTTCGGCGAGTGCGTCCATGAAGGCGTTGCCCGGCGCGTAATTGCCCTGACCAGGTGTGCCCACCGTCCCCGAGAGGGACGAGAACAGCACGAAGGCGGACAGGTCCATGTCGCGCGTCAGCTCATGGAGATTGACAGCGCCGTCGACCTTGACGCGCAGCACGCGGTGCAGCTGTTCGACGGTCAACGAGTCGACGGTGGCGTCGTCCAGGAGGGCGGCCGTGTGGACGACCGCCGTGAGCGGGCTGACCTCGTCGATGAGGGTGGCGAGCTGTTCGCGCTCGGCGACGTCGCAGACCGCGACGGTCACCTTGACGCCCGCCGCCTCCAGCTCCTCGACGAGCTCGGGCGCGCCGGGGGCGTCGATGCCCCGGCGGCTGGTCAGGACGAGGTGCTCGGCACCCTGATCCGCCAGCCAACGGGCGACGTGGCCGCCGAGGGCTCCGGTGCCACCGGTGACGAGCACGGTTCCATCGGGCTGCCAGGCAGGTGCCTCGGTGCTGAGCGCGGGAGCGTGGGCGAGCCTGCGCCCGTACGCGCCGGCCGCCCGGATCGCGACCTGGTCCTCACCCGTCACACCGGACAACACCCGTGCCAGCTGCGTGCGGGACCTGTCGTCCACGCCCGTCGGCAGGTCGATCAGGCCACCCCAGTGCATGGGCTGTTCGAGAGCGATGACCCGGCCGAGACCCCACACCAGGGCCTGCTCCGGCGCACCGACGACATCGGCGCCTCCCGTCGACATCGCCTGGTGCGTCACAGCCCACAGCGGAGCCTCCACACCGGCGTCGCCGAGGGCCTGCGACAGCAGCACCGTCCAGGCGTAACCGACGGGGACCGACGCGAAGGCCGGATGCGACCGCCGGTCGAGAGCGACCAGCGACACCACACCGACGACGTCCGCCGACTCCCGCAGGCGCTCGGCCAGCGCGGCGCGGTCCAGCTCACGCTCGCCGAGGACGAGCAGCGACGGCTCGGCCCCATGGCCGGCCAGCGCCTCGGTCACACCCGTGACCCACGCGTGCTCGACATCGGCCTCGGAGACCACGACCAGCCACGAACCCGACAACCCTGCGGGCTGATTGCCGGTCAGCGGCTTCCATTCGATGCGATAGCGGAGCGCCTCCTGCGCGGAGCGCTCGCTCCGCTGCCGGCGCCAGGCCGACAGCGCGGGCAGCAGACCGCTCAGCTGCTCACCGTCGAGCCCGAGGGCCGTCGCCAGCGACTGGACATCCTCCCGCTCGACCGCCGCCCAGAACTCACCGTCCGCTTCCGCGTGCGCTGCCGCAACAGGGGCGCTCGGCTCGACCCAGAAACGTTCCCGCTGGAACGGATACGTCGGCAGATCGACCCGGCGGGCGCCCGTTCCGGAGAAGACCCGCGTCCAGTCCGTTGCCACACCGCGCACGGACAGCTCGGCCAGCGCGGTGAGGAACTGCTCCGGCCCGCCGTGATCGCGACGCAGGGAACCGGTCGCCACGACAGCCGTCCCGGCCGCATCGGCGATGTCCTGCACCCCCGCCGTAAGAACGGGGTGCGGGCTCGCCTCTACGAAGACGGTGTGGCCGAGCGCGAGCAGGTTGTCGATGGTGCCCTGGAACTCGACGGTGTGGCGGAGGTTGCGGTACCAGTAGGCGGCGTTGAGCTCCGCCGTGTCCGTGAGCGCGCCCGTCACGGTCGAGTAGAAGGGAATGCTGCCTGAGCGGGGCGCGATGGACGCGAGTGCTTGCGCCAGTTCGTCTTCGATGCGTTCGACGTGGTCGGAGTGGGAAGCGTAGTCGACGGGGATGCGCTTGGCCTGCGGGAACTCCGCCAGCAGCGCGTCCAGGACGTCGTTGTCGCCCGACACGACGGTCGAGGCGGGGCCGTTGACAGCCGCGATCGACAGCCCGTCCCGGCCGCGCAGCTGATCCGCCGGGAGCGGTACGGAGACCATGCCGCCTCGGCCGGACAGCGCGAGCAGGGCCTTGCTGCGCAGGGCGACGATGCGGGCGCCTTCCTCCAGCGAGAGACCGCCGGCGACGCATGCCGCCGCGATCTCGCCCTGGGAATGGCCCACGACCGCTGCCGGCGTGACGCCGTACGAGCGCCACAGCTCCGCGAGCGAGACCATGACGGCCCAAAGGACAGGTTGGACGATGTCGACTCGGCGCAGAGCCTCTTCGTCCGACAGCACGTCGAACAGCGACCAGTCGACGAACGGGCTCAGCGCCTCGGCGCACTCCCGCATCCGCCCGGTGAACACCGGCGAGGACTCGATGAGCTCCAGGGCCATGCCGGTCCACTGCGAACCCTGACCGGGAAAGACGAACACGACGCCGGACGGGGACCCGGCCACACCGGTCACCACACCCGGGGCCGGCGTACCGCCCGCCACCGCGTCCAGTCCACGCAGCAGTTCCTCACGGTCCGCGCCCACGATCACCGCGCGGTGCGACAGCGGGGAACGAGTCGACGCCAGCGACCACGCCACGTCCACCGGATGCGGGTCCGTACCCGCCTCCATGAAGGACCGCAGCCTCGCCGCCTGCGCGCGAAGACCTGCCTCGTCCTGGGCCGACACCAACCACGGCACCGCCGACGGCTCGGTACGAGCCTCCTCGGGCTCGGCGACCACGGGCGCCTGCTCGAGAATGACGTGGGCGTTGGTGCCGCTCACGCCGAACGACGACACACCCGCGCGGCGGGCGTCGCCGGTCTCCGGCCAGTCGGTCCGCTCGGTGAGCAGTTCCACGGCACCGGTCGTCCAGTCGACGTGCGGCGACGGCTCGTCGACATGCAGCGTCCGGGGCAGCACTCCGTGCCGCATCGCCATGACCATCTTGATGACACCGGCCACACCGGCAGCGGCCTGCGTGTGCCCGATGTTCGACTTCACCGAGCCCAGCAGCAAAGGCTGCTCCCGGTCCTGGCCGTACGTCGCCAGCAGCGCCTGGGCCTCGATGGGGTCGCCCAGCTTCGTACCCGTACCGTGCGCCTCGACGGCGTCCACGTCCTGCGGCGCCAGGCCGGCGGTGGCCAGCGCCTGGCGGATGACACGTTGCTGTGCGGGACCGTTGGGGGCGGTGAGGCCGTTGGAGGCGCCGTCCTGGTTGACCGCGGAGCCCCGTACGACGGCGAGGACCTGGTGGCCGTTGCGCTCGGCGTCCGACAGGCGCTCCACGAGCAGCATGCCGACGCCCTCGCCCCAGCCCGTACCGTCCGCGGCCGCGGCGAACGCCTTGCAGCGCCCGTCGGCGGCCAGCGCGCCCTGGCGGGAGAACTCCGCGAACGCGGTGGGGGTGGCCATCACCGTCGCGCCACCGGCCAGCGCCAGGGTGCACTCACCCGAACGGAGCGCCTGTACGGCCAGGTGCAGGGCGACGAGCGACGACGAGCACGCGGTGTCCACGGTGATCGCCGGGCCTTCCAGGCCGAACGTGTAGGACACCCGGCCCGACACCACGCTCGCCGCACTGCCGGTCGCCAGGTGGCCGTCGGCGCGCTGGGGGGCGTTGCCGACCAGCGCGCCGTAATCCTGGCCGTTGGTACCGACGAACACCCCCGTACGGCTGCCCCGCACCGAGTCCGCGGAGATGCCCGCGCGCTCGAAGACCTCCCAGGCCGTCTCCAGCAGCAGTCGCTGCTGCGGGTCCATGGCGATGGCCTCGCGCGGCGAGATCCCGAAGAAGCCCGGGTCGAAGTCGGCGGCGTCGTAGAGGAAGCCACCGGCCCGCACCGGCACGCCGTCGGTCCCGTCGGCGACGCTCCAGCCGCGGTCCGAGGGGAAGGCCGACATGGCGTCCGTGCCCGAGTCGAGCAGCCGCCACAGTTCCTCGGGGGAGTCGACCCCGCCGGGGAAGCGGCAGCTCATGCCGACGATCACGATCGGGTCGTCGTCCACCGGAGCCGGCATTCCGGCCGCCGGGGCCGGGGAAGCGGCCGTCGCCTGCGATCCGAGAATGCCGTCCAGGAGGTGCCGGGCGAGGAGTTCGGGTGTGGGGAAGTCGAACACGGCGGAGGCGGGCGTGCGCACTCCGGTTGCCGCGGTGAGCCGGTTGCGCAGTTCGACGGCGGTCAGCGAGTCGAAGCCGACCGACTGGAACGTGCGCGAGGTGTCGACCGCCGCCGGGGTGGCGTGTCCGAGGACCGCGGCGACCTGGCCGCGCACCAGCTCGACGACCGTGCGTTCCCGCTCGACCGGAGGCAGGCCCCGCAACCGGCCGGCGAACTCACCGGCCGCGTCGCCCGCCGGCCGGACGTGTCCCGTGCCGAGAAGGCCGGTGAGGAGGGGGCTGGGGCGGGCCGCGGTGAAGCGGGAACCGAACGTCTCCCAGTCCACGTCCGCGACCAGCACCACGGCTTCGCCGTCGGCCAGCACACGCTCGAGCGCGGTGAGCGCCAGCGCGGGCGCCATGGCACCCGCGTGCCCTGCCCCCATGCCCGTCCCGGCCCAGGCGCCCCAGGCCACCGAGGTGGCGGGCAGGCCCCGGGACCGGCGCTGCAGGGCCAGCCCGTCCAGTACGGCGTTGGCGGCCGCGTAGCTCGCCTGACCGGCGTTGCCCAGCGTCGCGGAGGCCGAGGAGAACAGGACGAACGCGTCCAGGTCCATGTCACGGGTCAGCTCGTCCAGGTGCCGGGCACCGTCGGCCTTCACGCGCATGACCTCGCGGACGCGCTCCGGTGTCAGCGACTCCAGCATGCCGTCGTCGAGGACGCCCGCGGCGTGTACGACGACGCGGAGGTCGGGGAGCGTGCCGAGCAGTGCGGCGACCGCGTCGCGGTCGGTGACGTCGCAGGCGGCGACGGTGACGTGAGTGCCCAGCGCCTCGAGTTCGGCGGCCAGGTCTGCGGCGCCCGGGGCGT
>NZ_JBEYZU010000045.1:0-5093 GCF_040646235.1 Streptomyces sp. NPDC046261
GGTCGTCGGGCGCAGCCCCCGAAAAACCCACCCATCCCGGCCAAATCCAGCCCGTCCGGCGTTTGAGGACCGGGGGTCCGGGGGCGGAGCCCCCGGTTACGGGAAGGGGCGGGGTGGGGGAAAGTCCCTCCCGCCCCGCCCCCGGGGCGGGAGCCCTACCGGATCTCGCCCAGCACCCGCAGGATCGCGTCCACATCCCCCGCCCCCGACAACCGCTCCCGAAACCCCGCATCCAACAACTTCCGCGCCAGCAACGCCAGAATCCGCAAGTGCTCGTCCCCCGCCGCCGCCTCCGGCACGGCGATCATGAAAACGAGCCGCGCCGGCGAACCGTCCAGCGCCCCCCACTCGATGCCCCCGGCCGACCGGGCGAAGCCCACGACCGGTGCCGTGACGGCATCCGTCTTCGCGTGCGGGATGGCGATCTCCTCGCCCAGACCGGTCGTCCCCAGCTCCTCCCGGGCCAGGGCCGCGTCGAGGAGAGCGTCGACATCCCTCACCTTGCCGGTGACGGCCAGCAGTTCGGCCATCTCCCGGATCGCCGCCGCCTTGTCGCCCGCGGCGAGCTCCCGCAGCACGGTCGCCTCGGTGAGGTAACCCGAGAGGACCTCGGGCGGCGCCCCGGGCGTCCCGGGCCGGGCCGGAACCCCGGCCTCGTCGGTGCCCCGGGCCACCGCCACGGGGGCCACAGCCGCCCCGGCCCGGGCCCCGACCCCGGCCCGCCGCACGGCCGCACGGCCGGCGGCGGAGGAGCCCACAGCCATGAGGCTGACCGTCGCCAGGGCGGTCACCACCGTCCCCACGGCCACCGCGATCAGGAACATAGGCACCCCGCCCACCGCACCGAGCACGGCCACGATCGGCCCCCCGTGCGGCACGCTGTCCGTGACGGCCGCGAGCCCCGCGATGGCACCCGCCACCGCGCCGCCCAGCATGTTCGCCGGAATCACCCGCGCCGGGCGCGCGGCGGCGAACGGGATCGCGCCCTCGGTGATGCCGAAGAAGCCCATGAACAGCGCCGCCAGCCCGGTCTCCCGCTCCTGTTCGTCGAACATCCCGCGCCGTAGCACCGTGGCCAGCCCCTGGCCGAGCGGCGGCACCGGAATGGCCGCCGCGCACATGCCCATGATCTCGGGGTTCCTGGAGACGAGGCCCGCGCCGAAGAGGAAGGCCGTCTTGTTGACCGGCCCGCCCATGTCGAACGCGATCATGAGGCCCAGGATGACGCCGAGCAGAGCGGCGCTCGTACCGGTCAGCCCGCCGAGCCAGCTGGTGAGGTGCTCGAAGACCCAGGAGATCGGGCGGCCGAGGACGTAGATGAAGAACAGGCCCACGACCGAGGTCGCCAGCACCGGGATCACGATGACCGGCATGATCGGCCGGACGAACCGGGGAACGTCGACCTTCTTGATCCACAGGACGACGTAGCCGGCCAGGAAGCCCGTCACGATCGCCCCGATGAAGCCCGCGCCCGACTCGGAGTCGTACAGCGCACCCGTGTTGGCGATCCAGCCGCCGACCATGCCGGGTACGAGGGCGGGTCGGTCGGCGATCGCGTAGGCGATGTAGCCCGACAGGATCGGGATCATCAGCTTGAAGCCGATGTCCCCGATGTCGAAGACGTGCTTCCAGAACGAGCCGTCCGGAATCACCAGCCCGCCGTCCGCCCGGGGCTCGCCGCCCAGCGCCAGCGACACCGCGATCAGCAGCCCGCCCACGACGACGAACGGAATCATGTACGAGACGCCGTTCATCAGCGCCTTGTACGTGACCCCGCGCCCCTTGCCGCCCCCGGGCAGCGCGCCCCGGGCCACCGGCACCGGCCCGGCACCGGAACCGGCCCCGCCACGGGGCTCGTACACTGGCGCCTCCCGCACCCGCTCGATCAGCCGCTCGGGATGGTGGATGCCCTCGGCCACCCCCACGGACAGCACCCTCTTGCCGGCGAAGCGGCTGCGGTCGACGTCCGTGTCGGCGGCGATGATGACCCCGTCGGCCTCGCTGACATCGTTGTCGGAGAGGACGTTCTCCGCACCGATCGAGCCCTGGGTCTCCACCTTGATGTCATGACCGAGCGCCTCCGCCGCCTGCTGCAGCTTCTCCGCCGCCATATAGGTGTGCGCGATGCCGGTCGGGCAGGCGGTCACGGCAAGCAACTTGAGCCGCTGTCCCCTCCCCGCCGCGGGGGCGGGCGGATCGGCCGATGACGTCACGGGGTCTCCTCATCACTCATCACTGCCCGCATCCTGCAACACCTGACGGACCGACGGACAGGTCGGCCGGGGGCGAGTCCGGAACTTGTCGAAAGGGGGCTGGGGCTCCCCAGGTGGCCCGGTGTAGATTCGGGGCAAGAGCCAGACGTCGCTGCTGATGGCGGTCGGGCGGGCCGCGAGTGCGGACCGGCCGAGGGAGAGAGGGCCTCCGACGGACTGCGCTGCGGCCAGGGGACCAGTGTGGGCTGACACATGCGCACGCTGGGCTTGACCGCGTGCACAGCCGTACCCAACGCCCGCTCGCCCCACAGGAGGAGCAGCCCGTATGACTACCACCACCGGCCGGGATTTCAAGGTCGCGGACCTGTCGTTGGCGGCCTTCGGTCGTAAGGAGATCACCCTCGCCGAGCACGAGATGCCCGGCCTGATGGCGATCCGCAAGGAGTACGCGGAGGCGCAGCCGCTGGCCGGCGCCCGCATCACCGGCTCGCTGCACATGACGGTGCAGACCGCGGTACTGATCGAGACTCTCGTGGCGCTGGGCGCACAGGTGCGCTGGGCGTCCTGCAACATCTTCTCCACCCAGGACCACGCGGCCGCCGCCATCGCCGTCGGTCCGGAGGGCACCCCGGACAACCCGCAGGGCGTCCCTGTCTTCGCCTGGAAGGGCGAGACGCTGGAGGAGTACTGGTGGTGCACGGAGCAGGCGCTGACCTGGCCGAACACCCCCACCGGCGGCCCGAACATGATCCTCGACGACGGTGGCGACGCCACCCTCCTGGTCCACAAGGGCGTCGAGTTCGAGAAGGCGGGCTCCGCCCCCGACCCGGCGACGGCGGACAGCGAGGAGTACGCGCAGATCCTCACGCTCCTCAACCGCACCCTCACCGAGAACCCGCAGAAGTGGACCCAGCTGGCGTCCGAGATCCGCGGTGTCACCGAGGAGACCACGACCGGCGTCCACCGCCTGTACGAGATGCAGCAGGCCGGCACGCTGCTCTTCCCCGCGATCAACGTCAATGACGCGGTGACGAAGTCGAAGTTCGACAACAAGTACGGCTGCCGCCACTCCCTCATCGACGGCATCAACCGCGCCACCGACGTCCTGATCGGCGGCAAGGTCGCCGTCGTCTGCGGCTACGGCGACGTGGGCAAGGGCTGCGCGGAGTCGCTCCGCGGCCAGGGCGCCCGGGTGATCATCACCGAGATCGACCCGATCAACGCGCTCCAGGCGGCCATGGACGGCTACCAGGTCACCACCCTGGACGAGGTCGTCGAGACCGCCGACATCTTCGTGACGACCACGGGCAACAAGGACATCATCATGGCCTCGGACATGGCCAAGATGAAGCACCAGGCCATCGTCGGCAACATCGGCCACTTCGACAACGAGATCGACATGGCGGGCCTGGCGAAGCTCCCCGGCGTCGTCAAGGACGAGGTCAAGCCCCAGGTCCACACCTGGACCTTCCCCGACGGCAAGGTGCTCATCGTGCTGTCCGAGGGCCGCCTGCTCAACCTGGGCAACGCCACCGGTCACCCGTCCTTCGTCATGTCGAACTCCTTCGCGGACCAGACCCTGGCCCAGATCGAGCTCTACACGAAGCCCGAGTCCTACCCGACCGACGTCTACGTCCTGCCCAAGCTCCTGGACGAGAAGGTGGCCCGCCTCCACCTCGACGCCCTCGGCGTGAAGCTCACGACGCTGCGCCCGGAGCAGGCCGCCTACATCGGCGTCCCGGTCGAGGGCCCGTACAAGCCCGACCACTACCGCTACTGAGAGCAGCCAAAACCACGGCAGCTGCCTGAGTAACTGATAGAACAGGCCCCCGCCCCCAGGGCGGGGGCCTGTCCCGTTCGCGTCAAGGACCTGACCACCATGCCCCGCGGCCGCTACTCCCTCCACGACCCCCACGATCACTCCCCCCTCGGCGACGAGCGCTTCCACTGCGCCCCCGGCCCCTCCGGGTGGCGCTACGTCTCCCAGATCACCGACCCCTCCGGCACCCCCGCCGGCTCGGTCGACCTCGCCATCGACGACCTCGGCCGTCCTATCCGCCTCCAGCTGCAGAGCGCCGACTGGCAGGTGCGCGGAGCCGCCCTCGAAGGCGTCACCTGGGTCCGCACCGACCCCACCGGCGAGCACGCGTCGGAAGGAAACGTCCGCGCACACGCCTTCACCGGCACCTCCCCCGCCTTCTACGTGGCCATCGCCCGCCTCCTCCGGCTGTCCCCCGGCCAGGGGGCGACACGCGTCCGCCTCGTCCACTTCACCGCCCCGGTCCTCGCCCCCCTCACGGTCGACCAGTCGTGGGCCTTGGTCGCCAGGACAGCACACAGCACTGACAACGGCCCCCTCGAAGTGGACGAGTACCAGGTCAGCGCCCTGGACACGGGGGAGCAGCACAGGGTCCACCTCGCCGGCGACGTGGTGCTCTCGGCCCCCGGCATCGAGCTCGAGGACCTGGAGAGCCCCCCGTCGTCGTTCACGTGACGCCCTCAGGAGCTGGTACTGTTCTCTTCGCCCCACACAGACCGTTGACACGGGACGCGTGGGGAGGTAGATTCAAACGGTTGCGACGAACTGGACCAGTTCCTCCGCAACGGTTAGTGTCTGACCAGCTTCGGCCAGTGAATTGATTTCATACGAAGCGTCTTCGACCCCTTATCGGGACCGAAAAGCCGATTACGATCGGCCGGACCGGATCTGATAAAGTCGGAAACCCCGCCAACGGGAACCGGAAACGCAATCCGAATCCTACCGCTCCTTCGGGATGCGGGAAGAAACGGAAAACGGATCTGGTAAGGTTGGAAACACGAAATACCGAAGGGAAGCGCCCGGAGGAAAGCCCGAGAGGGTGAGTACAAAGGAAGCGTCCG
>NZ_JBEYZU010000046.1:0-4739 GCF_040646235.1 Streptomyces sp. NPDC046261
GAACGGACGCTTCCTTTGTACTCACCCTCTCGGGCTTTCCTCCGGGCGCTTCCCTTCGGTATTTCGTGTTTCCAACCTTACCAGATCCGTTTTCCAGTCCGTTTCCGGTCCGAATTCCGTTTCCGGCCCCCTGTTGGAGCGGGGTTTCTCGCGCCTTCCGGCGTGATCACTACTTTAGCGGATTTCCCCCGCGACTCCTAATCGGAGTCCCGGGCCATCCCGTTCCGTATTCCGGCACGCCGAAATACTTCCCGTTCAGGGACCGTGCAGTGGTGATTGCCGCCGATGCGACTCGAGTGGCTGCTCCGGCGTCCTCGCGGACCCCGTGGCAACTCGAAGAACTCTACACGCTCGCGTAAGCCCCATCAAACCCGTGGCGCAAGGGGGTTTCGGAAGCTACCGTCGTCCTGTGACCAAGCATGCGCTCACCCAGCAGTGGTGGGCCGCCTGACGGGCGGCCCGAGACCTGCGCATGCACTCAGCGGCCGCCGCCTCGGCGGCCGTTCTGCTGTCTGTGGCGGTGGCTCCACCTCGAAGGAGACCAGCACAGCCATGGCACGCATCTTCAGCGGCATCAAGCCCACCGGCCATCTGACCCTCGGCAACCACCTGGGCGCCGTCCGCCAGTGGGTGGAGGCAGACCAGCACCGGTCCGACGCCCTCTTCTGCGTCGTCGACCTTCACGCACTGACCGTCGACCACGACCCCGCCCGCGTACGCAGGCTCAGCCGGCAGGCCGCGACGCTGCTGCTGGCGGCGGGGCTCGACCCCGACCTCTGCACTCTGTTCGTACAGAGCCATGTGGACGAACACACCCGGCTGGCGTATCTGCTGGAGTGCACGGCCACCGACGGCGAGATGCGGCGGATGATCCAGTACAAGGAGAAGTCCGCACGGGAGCGGGCCACCGGCGGGAGCGTACGGCTGTCCCTGCTGACGTATCCCGTGCTCATGGCGGCGGACATCCTGGCGTACGGAGCGGACGAGGTCCCCGTCGGCGACGACCAGGCGCAGCACGTCGAGCTCACCAGGGACCTGGCGGTCCGGTTCAACCAGCGCTACGGGCACACCTTCACCGTGCCCAAAGCCGTGCTCCCCACGGTGGCTGCCAGGGTGATGGATCTGCAGGACCCGACGTCCAAGATGGGGAAGTCGCACGCCGAGACGTCCGGCATCGTCTATCTGCTCGACGAGGTCGACGTCGTACGCAAGAAGATCATGCGCGCGGTGACCGACAGCGGGAGCGAGATTGTGTACGACCGGGAGGCGCAGCCCGGCGTCGCGAACCTGCTGGAGATCCTGGCGGCCTGCACCGGCCGCAAGCCCATGGAGGTCGCCGCGGGGTACGGCGCTCGGGGGTCCGCGTACGGTGCGCTGAAGAAGGACACCGCCGATGCGGTCGTGGAGCTGCTGCGGCCGGTCAGGGAGCGGCACGCCCAGCTCTGTGCCGACCCGGGTTATGTGGACGAGGTGCTGCGGAAGGGGGCCGAGCGGGCGCGGGGCCTCGCCCGGCCGACTGTCGACACGGCCTACCGGGCCATTGGGCTGATGCCGCCCGTCCCGGCCGTCCCGCCTGTGCCGTCTGCGTCGTCGCCTCTGCCGCCTGTCTCGCCCGTCTCGCCCGTCTCGCCTGTCTGAAGAGCGTCAGGCCTGGCCGGAGGCCAGTTCGCGGCTGCGGTCGCGGGCTGCTTCGAGGGCGGCGATCAGGGCGGCCCGTACTCCGTGGCTCTCGAGTTCGCGGATCGCGCTGATCGTCGTCCCGGCGGGGGACGTGACCGCCTCGCGCAGCTTGACCGGGTGTTCGCCGCTGTCGCGGAGCATGACGGCGGCGCCGATGGCGGCCTGGACGATGAGGTCGTGGGCCTTGTCGCGCGGCAGGCCGAGGAGGATGCCGGCGTCGGTCATGGCTTCGACGAGGTAGTAGAAGTAGGCCGGGCCGGATCCGGAGAGGGCGGTCGCGGCGTCCTGCTGGTTCTCGGGGACGCGGAGCGTCTTGCCGACCGGCTTGAAGATCTCTTCCGTGCGGAGGAGGTGGTCCTCGGAGGCGTGGGAGCCGGCGGAGATGACGGACATGCCCTCGTCGACGAGGACGGGGGTGTTCGGCATGACGCGTACGACGGGAGTGCCGGCCGGCAGCTTCTCCTCGAAGAAGGCAGTGGGCACGCCGGCCGCGGCGCTGATGACCAGCCGGTCGGCAGGCAGGTGGGGGGCGAGCTCGTCGAGGAGGATCGCCATGTCCTGCGGCTTGACGGCCAGAATGAGGGTGTCGGCGGCCTTGGCGGCCTCGCTGTTGCTGACCACCTCGACGCCGTAGCGGGCGCGCAGGGCCTCGGCGCGCTCGGGACGGCGGGCAGTGCACATGAGGTCGTCGGTCGACCAGCCGGCCCGGATCATGCCGCTGAGGAGCGCCTCTCCGATCTTTCCGGTTCCGAGGACGGCGACTTTCTGGGTCACGGTGGGCTCACCTCTTGGCTGGACTGCGGCTGGGGCTGGGGTGTGGCTTGGAGGGTGTGGCTGGACGGTGTGGCTGTGGCTGGCATCTTCGCACTTCGGCGGTCCCGGGCACGGCTCGTGTCCACGACTCGGAACCGTCCACGCGCCTCTGGCGGAGGCTGCTTCGGCAGGCCGTCCGCCGGGGTGATCGGAAGCGGGATCTCCCGTTTCCCACCCCCGCGTTTACATCGTGGTTACACATCAACTCGCCGATCTGCACCACAACTTGGCCAAAATATGGTCGAGTGATTATCGGCACGGCGCCGCAGGGGACGACGGCGCCGCTGCGCGTACTGGGATCTGTGCCGACGTCGCTGCCCGACGTCCGGCGGCTGTGCCGTCTTCGCCCCCAGTGACCGTGCTCGTGCTCGTACCCGCGTCCGTGTCCACGTCGGTCCGTACAGGCTGCCCCCTCGTACCGGCCGACAGCTCGCGCCGACCGACTCGCACCGACGAACGATCCGCCCGAAACGACCGCCCGTACGACGCTTCACCTCACTCCACCTGTCAGGCAACGATCCTCATCGCATCGCTGCGCGCGCCTCGAGCGCGCTGGAGGCAATCCTCATGCAGAAGACTCTCTTCCGCCGTGTCCGAAACGCCGCCATAACTGACCTCAGGAACAACCTCCGAGCCGACTTCACCGCGTCGCTGGTCGTCTTCCTCATAGCCGTGCCGCTGTCCGTCGGCATCGCCGTCGCATCCGGTGTGCCCGCCGAGCTGGGGCTCGTGACCGGCATCGTCGGCGGGCTCCTCACCGGACTGCTGCCGGGCAGCAGCATGCAGGTCAGCGGGCCTGCGGCAGGGCTGACAGTGCTGGTGTACGAGGCCGTACGGGAGTACGGGCTCAGGGCCCTCGGCGTCCTGGTGCTCACCGCCGGCCTCCTCCAACTCGTCATGGGCACCCTGAAGTTGGGCCGCTGGTTCCGTGCCATCTCCGTGGCCGTGGTGCAGGGCATGCTCGCCGGCATCGGCATCGTGCTGATCGCCGGGCAGCTGTACGCGATCGCCGACGCCGAGGCGCCCGCCGGCGGCCTGGACAAGCTCGGCGGCCTGATCTCACTCCTCACCAACACCCTTGGCTCGGCCGACGCCATGTCCGCCGTCGCGGTCGGCAGCGGCACGGCGGCGATGCTCGTCCTGTGGCCACGCTGGCAGCGGGCCGCACGTATCGTGCCCGCGCCGCTGGTCGCGGTCGCCCTGGCCACTGCCGCGGTCGCCCTGCTGCGCCTGCCCGTCGACCGGGTCCAGGTCCGCGGTCTCCTCGACGCGATCCAGCCACCGGGTGGCGGTGACTTCGCCCGGCTGACCGAGTTCGGGGTGCTGGGCACGATCCTGGCCTTCGCGCTCATCGCGTCGGCGGAGTCCCTGTTCAGCGCGGCGGCGGTCGACCGGCTGCACGACGGCCGTCGCACGGACTACGACAAGGAACTCATCGCCCAGGGCGCCGGCAACACGGTCTGCGGGGCGCTCGGCGCCCTGCCGATGACGGCCGTGATCGTCCGCAGCGCCGCCAACGTCCGGGCCGGCGCGCGCACCAAGGCGTCGCGCGTCCTGCACGGGGTGTGGCTGCTGGTCTTCGCCGCGCTCCTGCCGTGGGCGCTCGAGCTGATTCCGGTGGCGGCGCTGGCGGGTGTCCTCATCCACGCGGGCTGGAAGCTGCTGCCCGCAAGGGAACTGGGGCCGCTCTGGCGGGACCACCGGGGCGAGGTCGCGGTGCTGGTGACGACCACCGTGGCGATCGTGGTGACCAACCTCTTCGAAGGCGTCATCATCGGCCTGCTCCTGGCCGTGGTCAAGGCCGCCTGGGAGACGTCGCACGTACACGTCGAGACCATGACGTCCTCGAGCGGAGTCGTACGAGCCCGGGTGCTCGGCAACGCCACGTTCCTCCGGCTGCCGAAGTTGCTGGACGAACTGGAAACCCTGCGCCGAGGAGGCCACCACGTGGAGCTCGACATCAGCGGACTGCGCCACATGGACCGTGCCTGCCACACCGCTCTGCTCGGCTGGGCGGAACGTCACGGCGAAATACGGGAGGACGGCTCCCCGGCGGACAAGGGCACGGAGGAGAAGCAGAACGAGAAAGGGGACGGGGAGGCCACCGGGCGAGTGGTAGCGGTCTAGTGGCCGGGCCGTAGAGCGGCGACCGCCGGAAATGCAAGAAAGCCCTGGCAGGGACCTTTCGGTCCCCACCAGGGCTTTCTTGAATAATTGTTCGGCGGCGTCCTACTCTCCCACAGGGT
>NZ_JBEYZU010000047.1:0-4447 GCF_040646235.1 Streptomyces sp. NPDC046261
CCGGGGACAGCCCCTCCAAACCCGAGACCCGCTCCAGCTGCTCGGCCAGCGCGTCCTCGGTCTTGGCCGACACCAGCCACGGCACCACGGCCGGCTGCGGGGACATCGGCACTGCGGGCTGCTCAGCAGGGGCATCGGCCGGACCGGCCTGCTCCACCACCACATGCGCGTTCGTTCCGCTCAGCCCGAACGACGACACGCCGGCGCGCCACGGCCGGTCCACCTCGGGCCACGGCGTGTGATCGGTCAGAAGCTCTACTGCGCCGGCCGACCAGTCGACGTGCGAGGACGGGGCATCGACGTGCAGCGTCTTCGGCAAGACACCCTGCCGCATCGCCATGACCATCTTGATCACACCGGCAACACCAGCCGCAGCCTGCGTATGACCAAGATTCGACTTCACCGAACCCAGCCACAACGGCCGACCCTCCGGCCGATCCTGCCCATACGTCGCCAGCAACGCCTGCGCCTCGATCGGGTCACCCAACGTCGTACCCGTACCGTGCGCCTCCACCACATCGACATCCGCAGCAGACAACCCACCACTCGCCAACGCCTGACGAATCACCCGCTGCTGCGACGGACCATTCGGCGCCGTCAAACCATTCGACGCACCATCCTGATTCACCGCCGAACCACGCACCACAGCCAACACCTGATGCCCATGACGCCGCGCATCCGACAACCGCTCAAGCACCAGCACACCCACGCCCTCGGACCAGCCCGTGCCGTCGGCGGCGTCGGCGAAGGCCTTGCACCGTCCGTCCGTGGCCAGTCCGCCCTGGCGGCTGAAGCCCGCGAAGCTCATGGGCGTGGACAGGACCGTCACGCCGCCGGCCAGGGCCAGCGAGGTTTCGCCGTTGCGCAGCGACTGCGAGGCGAGGTGCAGCGCCACAAGGGAGGAGGAGCAGGCGGTGTCGACCGTGACCGCCGGGCCTTCGAAGCCGAAGGTGTAGGAAAGGCGGCCGGAGATCACGCTGTTGGCGAGGCCGGTACTGGCGTGGCCCTCGACGTCTTCCCGCGAATTCATCACGAGCGTGGCGTAGTCCTGGCCGGTGGTACCGACGAAGACACCGGTGCTGCTACCTCGCAGAGCGGCTGGGTCGATTGCCGCGCGTTCGATCGCTTCCCAGGTGGTTTCCAGCAGCAGTCGTTGCTGGGGGTCCATCGCCAGTGCTTCGCGCGGCGAGATCCCGAAGAATCCGGCGTCGAATTCCCCGACACCCTGGAGGAATCCACCGCTGCGTGTAGCGCTGACGCCTCGGCCTTCCGGGCTGTTGCCGAACAGCACGTCCAGGTCCCAGCCCCGGTCCGTGGGAAAGCCGCCGATCGCGTCCTGGCCCTCCAGCAGCAGCTGCCAGAGGTCTTCCGGAGAACGCACCCCACCGGGCATCCGGCAGGCCATGCCGACAATGGCGATCGGCTCGTCGGCGAATCCGGGGACGGCCACAGCGGCGGCCGTGTCCGCATCCGCGTGCTCGTCCACCAGCTCTCCGATGAGGTGCCGGGCGAGGGCGATGGGGGTGGGGTAGTCGAAGATGAGGGTTGCGGGGAGCCTCAGGCCGGTGGCGGTGGTCAGGCGGTTGCGCAATTCCAGAGCGGTGAGCGAGTCAAAGCCCAGTTCCCGGAATTCCCGGCCAGCGTCGATCGCCTTCGCCGAGGGGTGTCCGAGGACGGCGGCGGCCTCGGCTCGTACGAGGTCCGCCGCGAACCGGTCGCGCTCCTCTTCGCCCATCGCCAGGAGCTGCCGTGCGAGCGTCGCCGCCGTACCGGCACCTCCGGCAGCCGTCGCGGCTGCGCGGCGGGCGCCCTTGATCAGGCCCCGCAGCACTGCCGGCACCTCACCGCGCATGCGCGCCGTGCCGCGGGCCGGGCCGATGGGCACGACGTACGCCTCGTCGGACGCCGTGGCGGCGTCGAACAGCGCCAGGCCCTGCTCCACCGACAGCGGGGGCACGCCGGACGCGGCGATGCGCCGCATGTCCGCCTCGGACAACGTGCCCGTCATGCCGCTTCCCTGCGCCCACGCGCCCCACGCCAGGGACTGCGCGGGCAAGCCCTGCGCGGCGCGGTGCTGGGCGAGGACATCGAGGAAGACATTGCCGGCGGCGTAATTGCCCTGACCGGCGCTGCCCATCACACCTGAGATGGAGGAGTACATGATGAACGCCGCGAGGTCGAGATCCTGCGTCGCCTGGTGCAGGTTCCACGCCGCGTCCACCTTCGGCCGCAGCACAGCCGACAAACGCTCCGGCGACAACGACGTCACCACGCCGTCATCCAGCACACCCGCCGTGTGAATCACAGCGGTCAGCGGATACTCCGACGGAACCCCCGCCAGCAGATCCGCGACAGCACCCGCATCAGCCACATCACACGCCACAACCGACACATCGGCACCCTGAGCAGTCAGCTCAGCCCGCAACTCCACCGCACCCGGCGCATCCACCCCACGCCGACTCACCAACAACAGGCGCTTCACGCCACGCTCGGCCACCAAATGCCGCGCAAGCTCACCGCCCAGACCACCGGTACCACCAGTGATCAGCACCGTGCCGTCGGTCTTCCACGCCCGGGTCGACACGGCTCCGGTCGTGAGACGGGCCAGCCGTCCGACCCGGACCTCTCCCCCGCGCACCACGAACTGGGCATCGCCCGTGGTCAACAACCCCGGCAGAACCGGCAGAACCGGCAGGATGCCCGCCGCCGCAGCCGGGGCGTCGTGTCCCTCGACATCGACGAGGACGAACCGGTCGGGGTTCTCCGACTGGGCCGCACGCAGCAGGCCCCAAGCAGCGCCGGCCGCCAGGTCCTGCACCGCATCGCCCTCATCAGCGCACGCGGCATTACGGGTGACGAATACGAGCCGGGACGCCGTGAACCGCTCCTCGGCAAGCCATTCCTGGACCAGACCCAGCACCCGCGCGGTGACGTCGTGCACCGCCCCCGGCACCTCGTCGCCCTCACCCTGGTCCCGGGCCGCGACCGGGACCAGCACCAGGTCCGGAACGGGCTGTGTTTCGTCGCCGCCGAGCTCGGAGAGGGAGCGGACCGTAGCGATGTCCGGGCCGAAGTCGTAGGTGCCGAGCGCCGCATACCGGAGCCCTTCGGTCGCCTGTACCTGCGGAGCCGGAATCCACTCCAGCCGCAACAGGGAACCGTGCCGGTCGTCGCCGCCCGCCGCGCCCAGCGGCGCGGACGGGGCACGCAGCACCAGCGAGTCCACCGACAGCACGGGGGCACCGGCGCCGTCGATCGCCGCGATCGACACCGAGTCGTCGCCGGTCCTGGTGATACGCACCCGCGCCATGGCCGCACCGCCGGCGTGCAGCGAGACGCCGTTCCAGGCGGACGGCAGCAGCTCGCTCTCCTGCTCACCGCCCCCCACTCCGGCGAATCCGGTCGCGGCCTGTACCGCTGCTGTCAGCAGGGCCGGGTGGAGTCCGTACCGGCCGGCGTCGCCGGACACCTCACCCGGTAGTGCGACCTCGGCGAACGTCTCGTCGCCACGGGTCCACACCGAACGCAGGCCCCGCAGGGCCGGCCCGTACGCGAGGCGGTCGTAGAAATCCCGCAGATCCACAGCCGTCGCGCCCTGCGGCGGCCAGGCCGTTCCGTCGAAGGTCGTGATCCGCTCACCCGCCGAGAGAACGCCTGTGGCGTGTTCGGTCCACGCCTGGTCGGTGGCATCTGCCACCTGCGAGTACAGGCTCACCTTGCGGGCGCCCGACTCGTCGGGGGCGTCCACCCACACCTGCACCAGCGCGGCGCCCTCTTCGGTGAGCACCAGAGGCGCACCCAGGGTGAGTTCCTCGACCCGGCCGCATCCGACCTGGTCGCCGGCCCGGATGGCGAGTTCCAGGAAAGCCGCCGCAGGAAGCACGACGGCACCGCCCACCGTGTGGTCCTTCAGCCAGGCATGCGTCTTCAGCGACAGCCGGCCCGTGAACAGCACACCGTCCGAACCGGCCGGCGTGATGGCCGCACCCAGCAGCGGGTGCTCGGCCGGCAGGAGACCCGCGGCGGTCACGTCGCCGAGGTCGGCCGTCAACGTGGGCCAGTACCGCTCGTGCTGGAAGGCGTACGTCGGCACATCCACCCGACGGGCGCCCGTACCGGCAAAGCAGGCGGCCCAGTCGATGCCGACCCCGGCTACGTGCAGCCGGGCCAGGGCGGTGAACAGGGCGGTCTCTTCGGGACGGTCCTTGCGCAGGGCGGGGACGACGACAAGGTCGTCGTTGTCGCCGTCCAGGCTCTGCTGAGCCATGGCAGCGAGCACGCCATCCGGACCCAACTCCAGGAACGCCGACGCTCCCGCTTCGGCGAGCGCCGTCACACCATCGGCGAAACGGACGGCCTCACGGACATGCCGCACCCAGTAATCAGGGCTGCACACCAAGTCCGCCGTCGCCAGCTCGCCCGTCACGTTCGACACCAGCGGAATCTC
>NZ_JBEYZU010000048.1:0-3872 GCF_040646235.1 Streptomyces sp. NPDC046261
TCGGTGGCGATGGCCTCCAGCAGCCGTACCAGCCGCTGCACAATTTCCTCGATCGTGGCCTTGTCGAAGAGGTCGGGACGGTAGTCCAGGCGCAGGTGGAGCGCCTTTCCGGGGATGACGCCCAGTGCCAGTGGGTAGTGCGTGGCATCGCGGCCCTGGACGGCGGCGACCTGTAGCCCCGAGGGCATGGTCTGGAGCGCGCCGGGATCGAAGGGGTAGTTCTCGAACACCATGACCGTGTCGAACAACTCGCCTATTCCGGCGAGCTGTTGGATTTCCCCCAGGCCGATGTACTGGTGATTGATCAGCCGCGTCTGCTCCTCCTGGAAGCGCGAGAGGAGACCGGTCAGCGTTTCCGCGGGGTTGATCTTCATGCGCACCGGCAGGGTGTTGATGAACAGCCCCACCATCGACTCGATCCCGGGCAGCTCCGGCGGACGGCCGGAGACCGTCGCGCCGAACACCACGTCCTCGCGGCCGGTCACCCGGCTCAGCAGCAGGCCCCATGCGACCTGCACCACGGTGTTCATCGTCAGGCTGCGGCCGCGCGCGAACTCCTGGAGCGCGGCGGTCAGTTCCTCGGAGAGGTCGACCGAGACCCGCTCCGGCAGCACCGGGTCGCGGCCCGGTCCTGTGGGGGCGATCCGCGTCGGCTCCTCCAGCCCCGCGAGGGAGGACCGCCAGGCGTCGAGAGCCGCCGGCCGGTCCTGGCGCGACAGCCAGGCCAGGTAGTCCCGGTAGGGCGTCACGCGGGGCAGCCCGACGTCGTCGCCCCTGCGCGTGTAGAGCGTCAGGAGTTCCCGCGTGACGAGCGGCATCGACCAACCGTCCAGCAGGATGTGGTGGTTGGTGAGGACGAACCGGAAGCGCTCGTCCTCCAGGCGGATCAGGGTGAACCGCATCAGGGGCGGCTGCGACAGGTCGAACCGGCGCGCCCGGTCCTCCGCCAGCAGCCGGGCGACCTCGGCCTCACGGGCGCCGGCGTCCCGGGCCCGCAGGTCCACCTCGGTCCACGGCAGTTCCACCGCCTTGGGTACGACCTGAACGGGCTGCTCCAGGCCCTCGTAGAGGAACCCGGCCCGCAGGTTCGCGTGCCGCGCCAGCAGGGTGCGGGCGGCGGCGCGCAGGGCCTCGGTGTCCCAGGGGCCAACCAACTCGAAAGCGACCTGGACGTTGTACACATCCGGCCCCTGGTCGTCGTACACGGCGTGGAACAGGAGTCCGGCCTGCAGCGGCGACAGAGGGAGGATGTCTTCCAGGTCACTAACCATTGGGAAACCTTCCATATTTCACATGGAGAGAAGTTCTCCGGACCCGGCCGGGGCCCGCAAGAGTGGCAGCGGGCTAGGTGCCTGCCCCGCGGAGGAAAATGTCACTACCGCTGCTGGAGGATCGGCCCCGATTCGCGCCCCGCGAACAGGCCGAATACAGCCTCATGCACCCGCCCCCGAATCTTCAGCGCCGCCCGCCCGTCAATCACGCGGCCGCGAACTACGAAGATCATCTAACTTTGGCCGAGCCTATATCAGCCACGCCCCCACAGCAAGGGAATCATTTATGGCGTGATGCCCGTTTTTAACCCATCCTCCCTTCTGTGGTTGGTTTGCACTGTGGCGGACCTCCCTACATCAACACCGCACGGGAAGATGAGGTAGCGTCCCGAGTCGGAGTGATCACAGCACCCCTCGGGGGCGGGGCTGCCTCGTCCTTGACAACGTGCGTTCGCGTCTTTGCAAGATGCCCATTACATGCCGTTCAAAGGAGTTGAGGAATGAGCAATCCGTTCGACGACCCTGATGGCCGCTTTTACGTACTCGTGAATGACGAGGGACAGCACTCGCTGTGGCCCTCGTTCGTCCAGGTGCCCGACGGCTGGCGAATCGCCCTCGAGGAGACCTCGCGACAGGCGTGCGTGGACTACATCGAGGAGAACTGGGTCGACATGCGACCCAACAGCCTGAAGGCGGAATCCGAAATAGCCGGTTGAGCCGGTTAAGTCGGTAGGGGGCGGGCTTCCAGGGGGGAGCCCACCGAACGGGGGCTGGGGGGAGAAGCCGATGCGGGCTTCTGAAGGGGACGGTCAGGCTCGGGTCCGCCGCGGAAGGCGCGGACGGGGGGCATGTGCCGGATTGTGCCGTCCATCTGTGTCATTGCCGCGGCCGGGCAGGCCGTGTTCGCTCCGCCCGAGGCGAAGATCGGGCCCATCACAGGCGATCGCCGGCTCGTTCCGGCCGACTCGTTCCGGTCGACTCGGGCAGCCGCCCCGATGACCGCGCCGGCCCACGGCCATGAGCGGTCTGCCGCAGAAGCGGCCCGTACCCATTTCCCACACCTTCCGTCGGGGACCGTCCCACCGCGGTAGCGCCGTCGTGCCCCTTGACCGACCCGTGCATCGGTCAAGGGGCCGCCGACCGGAACGAAAAATACCGCGCCGCTCAGCACCGCGTTTTCCCGGCTCATGGTGCGAGCACGTCGACTGCGCTCTCTTCACCACTCATACGTCTTTGGTTCACGCCGCAACTGATTCACTTTCCAGCGTCACGGATGGGTCGGGCGGACGATGACCTGTCGTCACTAGCCTTGCGAAGGGTGTATGCAATGACTCAGTCTCACAGCGGCCTGAGGAATTTGATGTCGGGGCAGCTCGGGATCTGGTTCGCCCAGCAGCTCGACCCGCAGAGCACCGCCTACAACGTCGGCGAATATCTCGAGATCGACGGCGACCTGGACATCAGGCTCTTCGAGATCGCCCTGCGGCACGCATACACCGAGGCCGAAACCATGCACGCGCGTTTCGTCGGGGACGATGACGACATGCGGCAGCATTTCGCCGTATCCGACGACTGGCCCCTGCACATTGTCGACCTCACCGCCCACCCGGATGCCCGTGCCGCCGCGGAATCATGGATGTGGGACGACATGCGGAAGCCCACTCCGCTCACGGGTGAACGATTCTTCACCAACGCTCTCTTCCTCGTTCCCGGAAATCGCTATTTCTGGTACCAGCGAGCCCACCACATCATCGTGGACGGATTCGGCGGACCGCTCCTCGCGAGCCGGACGGCAGCGGTGTACAACGCGCTGCTGGCCGGCGACCCGGTCGGGGAACGGGCATGGGAATCCGTCGACGTCCTGCTCGCTGCCGACGACGAATACCGCAATTCGAGCGACTTCACGGCGGACCGCGACCACTGGATGCGGGAACTCTCCGACCGCCCCGAGGTGACCGGTCTCAGCGGACGCCGCACCACCGGCCAGGGCCGGACGGTCCACCGCCACCTGGAGGGCGTCGGGCCGGACGAGGCCACCCTGCTGCGCCAGGCCGCCCGGAAGTTCCGCACCACGCTGTCCGGCCTCCTGGTCGCCGGCACCGCCGCCTACCTCAGCGCGATGACCGGCGCTCAGGACGTCGTCCTGGGCCTTCCGGTGCTGGGCCGGACGGGAAGCATCGCACGGCGCATTCCCGGCATGACCGCGAACGTCCTCCCCGTGCGCATTTCCGTCTCCCCCCGCGCGGACCTCGCGGATTTCGTCTCCCACGCATCCGACCGGATACGCACGGCACTCCGTCACCAGCGTTACCGCTACGAGGACATCCGCCGCGACCTTCAGCTGACCGCCGACGAGCCGCTCTTCGGTCCCACGGTCAACGTCATGTCCTTCGACTACGACCTCCGCTTCGGCAATTCCGGGGTCACGGTTCACAACCTCACCAGCGGAATGCCGTTCGACGACCTCTCGATCAATGTCTACGACAGGTCCGCCGACGGCAGCGTCAAGATCGCCTTCGACGCGAACGCCGAGCTGTACGAGCCCCGGGAAATCGCCGAACACGCACGGCGATTCGTGCGCCTCCTCCTCGACATGGCCAC
>NZ_JBEYZU010000049.1:0-3681 GCF_040646235.1 Streptomyces sp. NPDC046261
CTCCGGCACCGCGAACGACAGCCCCGAAACGACCTGGCGGAACTCCTCCAGCATCGGGTCCATCAACGGCGAGTGGAACGCGTGACTGACCGACAGACGCTGCGTTTTACGACCCTCAGCAGCGAACTTCTCCGCGATGCGAAGCACTCCGCCTTCGTCACCGGCGACCACGACCGCGTTCGGACCGTTGACCGCCGCAATCGACACACCCTCGACCAGACGGCCGGCCACCTCCGCCTCGGCAGCCTGGATCGCGACCATCGCACCACCGGCCGGCAGCGCCTGCATCAACCTCGCCCGCGCCGCCACCAGCGCACACGCGTCGTCCAGAGACAGCACACCGGCAACATGCGCAGCAGCAATCTCACCGATGGAGTGACCGGCCACGAAGTCCGGGCGCACACCCCACGACTCCACCAACCGGAACAACGCCACCTCAACCGCGAACAACGCAGGCTGCGTAAAACCAGTCTCGCTCAGCGCATCGGCATCATCGCCGAACAACACCCCCCGCAGCGAACCGTCCATCCGCTCCATCACCGCATCCAGCGCCTCCGCGAACACCGGGAACCGGCCGTACAACTCACGACCCATCCCCACCCGCTGCGAACCCTGACCCGAGAACAGCACCGCCAAGGACCGTCCGGATGTGGCCACTCCGCGCGCCACCTCCGTGACAGCGCCGCCATCTGCCAGGAGCACCGCACGGTGCTCGAAGGCCGACCGGCCCGCAGCCAGGGAGAAGCCCACGTCCACCGGGGACAGGTCCTGCCGCTGCCCGGTCCATGCGTGCAGCTGCTCGATCTGAGCGGTCAGTGCTTCCGCCGACTTGCCCGAGACCGGCCAGAGCACCGGTGACGGCTCGCGCTGCCCGTCCTGCTCCGCTGCTGCCGGTGCTTCGACGGGCGGGGCCTGCTCGATGATGGTGTGCGCGTTGGTGCCGCTGATACCGAAGGCCGATACGCCGGCCCGGCGCGGGCGCCCGGTGTCCGGCCAGTCGGCGGCTTCCGTGAGCAGTTTGACGTCGCCGGCAGTCCAATCGACGTGCGACGACGGTGCGTCCACGTGCAGGGTGCGGGGCAGCGTGCCGTGCCGCATCGCCATGACCATCTTCATCACGCCGGCGACGCCTGCCGCCGCCTGCGAGTGGCCGATGTTGGACTTGATCGAGCCGAGCAGCAGCGGCTGTCCTTCGGAGCGCTCCTGCCCGTACGTGGCCAGCAGCGCCTGCGCCTCGATCGGGTCGCCGAGGGTGGTCCCGGTGCCGTGGGCCTCGACCGCGTCGACGTCGGCGGGGGAAAGTCCCGCGCTGGCCAGGGCCTGGCGGATCACCCGCTGCTGGGAGGGGCCGTTGGGCGCGGTGAGCCCGTTGGACGCGCCGTCCTGGTTGATCGCCGAGCCGCGTACGACGGCCAGGACCGGGTGTCCGTTGCGGCGGGCGTCGGACAGCCGCTCCAGTACGAGCACGCCGACGCCTTCCGACCAGCCCGTGCCGTCGGCCGCGTCGGCGAACGCCTTGCACCGGCCGTCCGACGCGAGCCCGCCCTGTCGGGTGAAGCTGGGGAATCCGATGGAGGTGGACATCACCGTGACGCCGCCTGCGAGGGCGAGCGAGCATTCGCCGGTACGCAGGGACTGGGCGGCCCAGTGGAGGGCGACGAGGGACGACGAGCACGCGGTGTCGACGGTGACGGCCGGGCCTTCGAGGCCGAAGGTGTACGAGACGCGTCCGGAGACGACGCTTCCGGCGAGGCCGGTGCTGGTGTGTCCCTCGAGGTCGTCGCGGGAGTTCATCACGAGCATCGTGTAGTCCTGGCCGCCGGTGCCGACGAAGACACCGGTCTGGCTGCCCCGGAGGGACGCGGGCTTGATTCCGGCCCGTTCGATGGCTTCCCAGGACGTTTCCAGCAGCAGTCGCTGCTGCGGGTCCATGGCGAGTGCTTCGCGCGGTGAGATGCCGAAGAACCCGGCGTCGAAGTCGCCGATGCCCTCGAGGAAGCCGCCCTTGGAGGTGGCGCTGCGGCCGCGGCCGCTCTGGCCTCCGTCCATCAGGGTGTCCAGGTCCCAGCCGCGGTCGGTGGGGAAGTCGGAGATGCCTTCCCGGCCTTCCTGTACGAGCTGCCACAGGTCTTCGGGGGACCGCACGCCACCGGGCAGGCGGCAGGCCATGCCGACGATGACGACCGGGTCCTCGGCCACAGCCGACGCGACGGCGACCGGGGTGTTCTCGTCGCCGTGCTCGTCCAGCAGCACCGCGATGAGGTGTTCGGCCAGCGTGGTGGGGGTGGGGTAGTCGAAGACGAGGGTCGCCGGCAGGCGCAGGCCGGTGGCCGTGGTGAGGCGGTTGCGGAGCTCGACGGCGGTGAGCGAGTCGAAGCCCAGGTTGTGGAAGTCCTGCGTCGCCTCGATCGCCTTGGCCGAGGCATGGCCCAGAACGGCGGCCGCCTCGCCGCAGACCAGGTTCACGGCGTAGCGGACCCGCTCGTCGTCGCGCAGTTCCCACAGCCGCCGGGTGAGCAGCGCGGCCGTACCGGCTCCGCCGGCCGCGGTCGCCGCCGATCGACGTCCGCTCTTGACGAGGCCGCGCAGGACGGCCGGCACCTCGCCGGGGATGCGCACGGACCCGGAGACGGGGCCGATGACCACGAGGTGGGCGTCGTCGCAGCTGGTGGCGGCGTCGAAGAGGGCGAGACCCTGCTCGACCGTCAGCGGAGGAACACCGGAGGCCGCGATGCGCTGCATCTCGGCTTCCGACAGCGTGCCCGTCATACCGGTGGCCTGTGTCCACGCACCCCAGGCCAGGGACTGCGCGGGCAGGCCCTGCGCGGCGCGGTGCTGGGCGAGTGCGTCGAGGAAGACGTTGCCGGCGGCGTAGTTGCCCTGACCGGCGCTGCCCATCACACCCGAGATCGACGAGAACATCACGAACGCCGCGAGGTCGAGGTCCCGCGTCGCCTGGTGCAGGTTCCACGCCGCGTCCACCTTCGGCCGCAGCACAGCCGACAAACGCTCCGGCGACAACGACGTCACCACGCCGTCATCCAGCACACCCGCCGTGTGAATGACGGCGGTCAGCGGGTGCTCTTCGGGGATCGTGGCCAGCAGATCCGCGACAGCGCCCGCATCAGCGACATCACATGCCACAACCGACACATCGGCACCCTGAGCAGTCAGCTCAGCCCGCAACTCCACCGCACCCGGCGCATCCACACCACGCCGACTCGCCAACAGCAGGTGCTTCACGCCGCGTTCGGCCACCAGGTGCCGCGCGAGCTCGCCGCCCAGACCACCGGTGCCGCCGGTGATGAGGACTGTGCCGTCGGGGGCCCACTGTCGCGGCATCGTCAGAACGATCTTGCCGACGTGCTGAGCCCGGCTCATGAAACGGAACGCCTCGCCCGCCCGCCGCACGTCCCATGTCGTCACCGGAAGCGGGCGCAGTACGTCCTGCGCGAAGAGTTCGAGCAGTTCGTGGAGCATTTCCTGGGTCCGGTCCGGACCCGCTTCCGCCAGATCGAACGCACGGTAACGCACCCCGGACGCCATCGCTTCGGGGTCGCGGATATCGGTCTTGCCCATCTCCAGAAAACGACCACCCGGCGCCATCAACCGCAGCGACGCGTCCACGAACTCACCGGCCAGCGCGTTCAGCACCACATCCACACCACGGCCACCCGTGAC
>NZ_JBEYZU010000050.1:0-2615 GCF_040646235.1 Streptomyces sp. NPDC046261
GCCGGAGCCGCGGACGGCACCGGATTCTCCGAAGGCGTCGGCATGCTCCTCGTCGAAAGACTCTCCGACGCCGAGCGCAACGGCCACCGCGTCCTCGCCGTGGTCCGTGGCTCCGCAGTCAACCAGGACGGCGCGTCCAACGGCCTCACCGCCCCCAACGGACCGTCCCAGCAACGCGTCATCCGCGCCGCACTGGCCAACGCGGGTCTGTCGGCGGCCGACGTCGACGCCGTGGAGGCACACGGCACCGGCACCACCCTGGGCGACCCCATCGAGGCCCAGGCACTCCTCGCCACCTACGGCCAGGACCGGGAACAGCCCCTCCTCCTCGGCTCCATCAAGTCCAACATCGGCCACACCCAGGCCGCCGCCGGCGTCGCCGGCGTCATCAAAATGGTGCTGGCGATGCGGCACGGCGTGCTGCCCCAGACCCTCCACGTCGACGAACCCACCCCGCACGTCGACTGGACCGCAGGCGCGGTCGAACTCCTCACCGAGCAGGCGGAATGGCCCGGGGCCGACAGGCCGCGGCGGGCCGGCGTGTCCGCGTTCGGCGTGAGCGGCACCAACGCCCACGTCGTCCTGGAGCAGGCTCCGCAGGCACCGGCCGCGCCCGTGGTGGAGCGGGCCGGGCTGCCGGTGGTGCCGTGGGTGCTCTCGGGTGAGGGCGAGGCCGCGCTGCGTGCGCAGGCCGAGCGGCTGCGGTCGTTCGTCGAGGCCGACCCGGGCCTCGATCCGGTCGATGTGGCCTGGTCGTTGGCGTCCACGCGCGCGGCGCTGTCGCACCGCGCGGTGGTCGTGGGCGCGGACCGCGACGAGCTGCTCAAGGGCCTGGATTCGCCGGCCGCCGGTGTTCCGGTGCCCGGCGGGCTGGGTGTGCTGTTCGCCGGTCAGGGTTCCCAGCGGCTGGGTATGGGCCGGGAGCTCTACGCCGCGTTCCCGGTGTTCGCGCGGGCGTGGGACGAGGTGTGCGCGGAGCTCGACGCGCATCTCGACCGGCCGCTCGCCGAGGTGGTGTGGGGCGAGGACGCCGGTCTGCTGGGCGAGACGGTCTTCACACAGGCCGGTTTGTTCGCTCTCGAAGTGGCGTTGTTCCGTCTGGTGTCCTCGTGGGGCGTCAAGCCCGACTATCTGCTCGGTCATTCGATCGGCGAGCTGGCGGCCGCGCATGTGGCGGGCGTGTGGTCGCTGCCGGACGCGGCGAAGGTGGTCGCGGCGCGTGGCCGGCTGATGCAGGCGCTTCCGGCCGGCGGGGCGATGGTGTCCGTCGCGGCACCGGAGGCCGACGTCGTGCCGCTGCTGGACGAGCGGGTGGCGATCGCCGCCGTGAACGGCCCGTCGTCGGTGGTGGTGTCCGGTGACGAGGACGCGGTGCGGTCCGTCGTCGACGCGATGACGCTGCGCGGGGTGAAGACGCGCAGGCTGCGGGTCAGCCACGCGTTCCACTCGCCGCGGATGGACGACATGCTGGCCGAGTTCGGCGACGTGCTCCAGAGTGTGGAGTTCCGCGCCCCCGGCATTCCCGTGGTCTCGAACGTCACTGGCGCGGTGGCCGGGGAGGAGCTGTGCTCGCCGGAGTACTGGGTGCGTCATGTCCGCGGGACCGTACGGTTCGCCGACGGGCTGGGCGCGCTGCGCGCGTCGGGTACGGCGACGTTCCTGGAGCTGGGCCCCGACGGCTCGCTGTCGTCGCTGGCCGACGGTGACGGGGTTCCGGCGCTGCGGCCCGGCCGCCCGGAGGCGGCCACGCTGATGACGGCGCTGGGCGGGCTGTTCGTCCGGGGCATCGACGTGGACTGGTCGACGGTGTTCCCGGGGGCCCGGCAGGTGGACCTGCCGACGTACGCCTTCCAGCGCGAGCGCTACTGGCTGCGCGCGGCCCGGCAGCTGCCGGACACCGACCGGTGGCGGTACAAGCTCACATGGACGCCGGTCACCGGCCTTCCCGCGACGGCCGGGCCGGGGCTGTCCGGCACCTGGTGGGTGATCACCGAGCCGGGTGACGGGTCGGGCGTGCCTTGCGGTGCGGACGTGGTCGCCGCGCTGAGCGCGGCCGGGGCCGACGTACGCAGGATGACGGTCGCGGAGCTGACCGGGACCCCGGTCGCCGCTTCGGACCTGGCTCCGGTCGCGGGCGTGGTGTCCTTGCTGACGGTCGAGGCGACGGTCACGCTCGTGCAGGCCCTCGGCGCGGCCGGGGCCTACGCACCGCTGTGGTCCGTCACCCGTGGCGCGGTCCACGTGGTCGACGGTGACGTGGTGGATCCCCACCAGACCGAGGTGTGGGGTCTGGGCCGCGTGGTCGCCCTGGAACACCCCGATCGCTGGGGTGGTCTGATCGATCTGCCCGCGACGCTGGACGAGTGTGCCGAGGCATTGCTGGCGGGCGTCCTCTCCGGCGCCACCGGCGAGGACCAGCTCGCGATCCGCCCCGCCGGCGTGTGGGGTTGCCGCTTGAGCCGTGTGGCTCCGGCAGCGCACGAGCCCGCTGCATGGCGTGGCCGGGGTGCCGCGCTGATCACCGGTGGTACGGGCGCCCTGGGCGGCCATGTCGCCCGCTGGCTGGCGGGCACCGGCGTGGAGCACATCGTGCTCACCGGCCGCCGGGGCACCGA
>NZ_JBEYZU010000051.1:0-2512 GCF_040646235.1 Streptomyces sp. NPDC046261
GCGCACCACATAGTCCACGGATCCACCGAGCAGGTCGGTGGCCTTTCCCTTGCCCTCGTCACCCCACTGAGCACCGAGCAGCACAAGTGCGTCACCACTTCCGCCCCGAGCCCCTACTCCTCTTATTACCCCTACGAGCCTCTACGAGCTTCTACGAGCGTCTACGAGCTCGGCCTCACGCCGCTACGGGCACGCGCTCGCCGGCCTCGGCAGCCGCAGGCTCCGCGGCCCTGACCTTGGCCTCTTCATCGGCCCCTGCCTTGGCCACGGCCACGACCTCGCTGCGCCGCGCTCGGGCGACGAGCGGGTTGTCCTGCTCAAGAGAGAGCCGACGACCCAGCCGCAGCGCCAGGACCGAGATCCCGAGCGAGCAGGCGACCAGCAGGAGGATGTACGTGACGTACATGCCCGCGCCCGCCATCAGACCGCCCGCCGCCGGACCGACGGCCAGCGCCAGCTGCTTCACCAGGGCGAAGGCCGAGTTGTACTGACCCACCAGCCGAGCCGGCGCCAGGTCCGCCACCAGCGGAGCCATCGTCGGCGACAGCATCGACTCGCCGATACCGAAGAGCGCGTAGGTGGAGATCAGCAGCGCGGTCGCCACACCGTGCGCCCCCGGTACGAGACCGGAGACGCCGGCCGCGATCCACGCCACGGTCCAGATCAGCCCGACCAGCGCGATGACCCGGCTCCGCCGGCGCCGCTCGACCAGCTTCAGGACCACGAACTGGGCGAGAACGATCGTCGCGGTGTTCGCCGCGAGGGCGACGCCGAGCGTCGCCGGCGAAATCCTGGTGACCTCGACGGCGAAGGCCGCGAGACCCGACTCGAACTGTCCGTAGCAGGCGAAGAACATCACGAAGCCCAGCACGCACAGCTGCACCATCGCCCGGTCACCCAGCAGGGTCCGCCAGCCGCGAGCAGCCGCCGGATCGGCCGGCACCGCATCCTCGACCTTCGGCGCCCGGGGCAGCCGCACGGTCGCGACCGCCGCACCGAGCACCAGGAACATCACCGACTCGATCGCGAAGAGCCGTACGAAGCTCGACGGGTCCGAGGTGTCCACCAGCTGGCCGCCGAGCAGACCACCGACGCCCAGACCCAGGTTGTTGAGGAAGAACTGCATCGCGAACGCCCGCGACCGGGTGGCCGGCGTCGAGCACCACACGATCATCGTCGCCAGGGACGGCTGGACGACCGCTATACCGGCACCCAGCGCGGCCGCCGCGGCGACGACCGGCCACTGGCCGCTCGCGAGCCCCAGCCCCAGCGAACCGACAGCGGCGGAGACCGTACCCGCGACGGCAACAGGCAGCGGACCCCGCCGGTCGATGAACCGACCGATGAAAGGCAGCACGACAAGCGCGGCCACGGCGAACGTCGCCAGCACGATCCCTGCCGTGCTCGCGCCGAGATCCCGCACCTGTGCCACATAGACGAACAGGAACGGAACCGTGAAGCCGCTGCCGAACGCGCTCAGCGCGTTGCCCAACTGGATCCGGCGCAGTGCTGCGCCCATCGCGGTGGTCACACTCACCCCTTGAACTTGAAGACTTCGAACCTAAACTTCGAAGCTAAACAGTACACGGTGAAGGGCTTTAGTGCGAATGGTTTCTGTCATACTGCCGCTCATGGCTGACAACCACGAGCCGTCCGAGCTGAGCCTCGACGAGCAGATCGCCGCCTACCAGCGCGAATTCCAGGGCCTCGACCCACAGGTCGAACGCGTGGTCTCGGCCCTCAGCCGCCTCAACCGACGCATGAACGTCGCCTACGGGCGCCAGACCGCCGAGCTCGGCATGAGCAACGCCGAGTGGGAGGTCCTCAAGGCCCTCGTCCTCGCCGGCCACCCCTACCGCCTGGGCCCCGGCGAGCTCGCCAAGGGCCTCGGCCTCACCCCCGCCGCGATGACCCACCGCATCGACCGCATGGTGACGGAGGGCCTCGTCACCCGGGAGCGCGACGAGAGCAACCGCGTGCGCGTGATCGTCGGCATTACGGAGGAGGGGCGCGCCAAGTGGCTGGAGGGCCTGCGCATGGCCACGGTCTTCGAGGAGGAACTGCTCCAGGACCTCTCCAGCGACGAGCGCGGCCAGCTCGGCGCCATGCTGACCCGACTGCTCCGCCGCGTGGAAGAGGCCCAGCCGGATGCCGGCGGACGCCTCAACGACCTCGACTGACTCGACTGAGGGGTCGTCGGAAAGGGTGTCAGGAAGGCCGACAAGGCCCTGGCCGACCCGGGTTGACACGGGTGCGACGCATCCGTAGTGTTCTCCGAGTTGTCGCGGGGCCGTAAGGCTTCTACGACAGCCACTCGAGCCGCATCGGCGGCAATCACCACTGCACGGTCCCTGAACGGGATGTATTTCGGCGTGCCGGAATACGGAACGGGATGGCCCGGGACTCCGATTAGGAGCCGCGGGGGAAATCCGCTAAAGTAGTGATCACGCCGGAAGGCGCGAGAAACCCCGCTCCAACAGGGGGCCGGAAACGGAATTCGGACCGGAAACGG
>NZ_JBEYZU010000052.1:0-2207 GCF_040646235.1 Streptomyces sp. NPDC046261
CCCGACCAACCCTCCGGCACACCCACCACATACCGCTCATCCACCACAGCCACCGGACCGAACCCACCCGGCACCATGCCCATCACCCGATCACCCGGGCGAACACCGTGCACATCGGCACCGGTCTCGGTGACCACGCCCGATGCCTCGGCCCCCAGCGGGCCGGCCTCACCGGGGTACATGCCGAGGGCGTTGAGAACGTCACGGAAGTTGACGCCCGCAGCCTCGACAGCCACCCGGATCTGCCCCGGAGCGAGCGGCTCCAGCGCCTCCGGATGCGGGGCGAGCACCAGGCCGTCCAGGCTGCCCTTGGCACCGGCATCCAGCCGCCAGGGCTCACCGGCCGGAGGCAGCAGGCCCCGCCCAGAGGCCGTACGGGCCAGCCGGCCCACCCGCAGCACACCGTCCCGCACCACGAACTGCTCATCACCCGCGGCCAGCAGCCCGGGCAGGCTCGACAGCACGGCGGACACACCGCCGACGTCGCCTTCGACATCGCCACCGAAGTCGCCATCGATGTCGAGCAGCGCGAAGCGGCCCGGGTTCTCCGACTGCGCCGAACGCACCAGACCCCACACCGCACCCGCCGCAAGATCATCGACGCCCTCGCGGGAATCGACGGCGACCGCCTTACGGGTGACGAACACCAGGCGCGAGGCAGCGAACCGCTCCTCCGCCAGCCACTCCTGAACCAGACCCAGCACCCGGCCCGTCAACTCATGCACCGCGACAGCGGCATCAGCATCGGCATCACTGCCCGAGACGGAAACGAGGACCAGGCTCTCCTCACCCGTGACCTCTGCCAGAGAGCCGGCCGTCGCGCCGACGCCGAACTCGTCCACCGCGCCCAACGTCACGCATCGGACCTCCTCGGAGGCATGCGTCTGCGTCTCCGGTGCGGCCGTCCAGTCCAGGTAGAGCAGCGGATTCTGCCCGGTGAGCTGGGGGGCGGAGGCCACCACGGCCTGCCGTGCACGCATCGCCAGCTTCTCGACGGTCAGTACCGGCGCGCCCTCGACATCCGCGACCGCGATGGTCAGCGAGTTCTCACCGAGCTTGACCATGCGGGCCCGGACGACCGAAGCACCGCCGGCGTGCAGCGACACACCACTCCAGCCGAACGGCATCACGACATAGCCGTCGTTGCCGACGCCTGCGATCTCGTGGGCGTGCAGCACCGCGTCCAGCAGCGCCGGGTGCAGCCCGAAACGCTCGGCGTCCTCATGGGCATCGTGCGGCAGCGCCGCCTCGATGAAGACCTCGTCGCCGCGCATCCAGACCGAGCGCAGCCCCTGGAACACCGGACCGTACTCGGTCCGGTCGTAGTAGCCCTCGATGTCCACAGCCGTGGCGTTCCGGGGCGGCCAGACGGAGGCGTCAAATTCCGCCACCCGCTCGCCGGTGCCCAGCAGACCCGTGGCGTGCTCACTCCACGCCTGCTCGGCGGCATGCTCCGGGCGCGAGTAGAAGGTCACCGTACGGAGACCGGCCTCGTCGGGCGCGCCCAGCAGCACCTGGACGAGTGCGGCGCCATCCTCGGTCAGCACCAGCGGGGCGAGCAGCGTGAGTTCCTCGACCCGGTCGCAGCCGACCTGGTCGCCGGCGCTCGTAGCGAGCTCCAGGAAGCCGGTGGCCGGGAACATGACCTTCCCGTCCACGACGTGGTCGACGAGCCAGGGCTGCGACTGCAGGGACAGCCTGCCCGTGAACAGCACCTCGTCCGAGTCCGCAAGGGCCAGGGTCGCGCCCAGCAGCGGGTGTTCCGCCGGGGACAGACCCGCACCGGTGACGTCGCCGGTGTGCACAGCGGGCGTGGGCCAGTACCGCTGGTGCTGGAAGGCGTACGTCGGCAGGTCGACGCGCCGGGCACCAGTGCCGGTGAAGAGCGCGGTCCAGTCGATGCCGACCCCGGCGACGTGCAGCCGGGCAAGAGCGGTGAACAGGGCCGTCTCTTCGGGACGATCCTTGCGCAGGGCGGGGACAACGACGAGGTCGTCGTTGTCGCCGTCCAGGCTCTGCTGAGCCATCGCGGCAAGACCACCGTCAGGGCCGAGCTCGAAGAAGGCCGACGCTCCGGCTTCGGCGAGCGCCGTCACACCATCGGCGAAACGAACGGCCTCACGGACATGCCGCACCCAGTAATCAGGGCTGCACACCAAGTCCGCCGTCGCCAGCTCGCCCGTCACGTTCGACACCAGCGGAATCTC
>NZ_JBEYZU010000053.1:0-2012 GCF_040646235.1 Streptomyces sp. NPDC046261
GGTACGGGTACGACGTTGGGTGACCCGATCGAGGCGCAGGCGTTGCTGGCGACGTATGGGCAGGATCGGCCGGAGGGTCGGCCGTTGTGGCTGGGGTCGGTGAAGTCGAACATCGGTCATACGCAGGCTGCGGCTGGTGTTGCCGGTGTGATCAAGATGGTCATGGCGATGCGGCATGGTGTGCTGCCGAAGACGCTGCACGTCGACGCCCCGTCCTCGCACGTCGACTGGTCGGCCGGCGACGTCGAGCTCCTGACCGAGCCCGTCGAGTGGACGGCAACCGACCGACGACTCCGGGCAGGCGTGTCGTCCTTCGGCATCAGCGGCACGAACGCCCACGTGATCCTGGAGCAGCCCGAACCCGCCGAGGTGCCGGCTGCCCTGGAGAACGGGCCTGTGGTCGAGCCCGGAGTGGTGCCCTGGGTGCTCTCGGGCAAGACCGAGGCGGCGCTGCGGGCCCAGGCCGCCCGCCTGCTCAACCACGTCGAGGGCGAGTCCGAACTGCCGACTGCCAGCATCGGCTACTCCCTGGCCACGGAACGGTCGAGCTTCACACACCGCGCTGTGGTGCTGGCCGCGGACTGGGACGGCATCGTGCGGTCCCTCTCCGCGCTGCTGGTCGGCGAGGCGGACGCGGGTGTGGTCGAGGGCCAGGTGGGGTCGGGCCGTTCGGCGTTCTTGTTCTCGGGTCAGGGTTCGCAGCGGTTGGGGATGGGGCGTGAGTTGTACGGCCGGTTCCCTGTTTTTGCTGAGGCGTTCGATGCGGTGTGTGCGGGGCTGGACGAGCACCTGGACCGTCCGCTGCGGGACGTGGTCTGGGGCGAGGACGAAGAGCTGCTGAACCAGACGGTGTATGCGCAGGCTGGGCTGTTCGCGGTCGAGGTGGCGCTGTTCCGGTTGGTGGAGTCGTGGGGTGTCCGGCCGGACTTTGTGGCGGGTCATTCCATTGGTGAGGTTGCTGCTGCGCATGTGGCGGGTGTGTTCTCGCTGGATGGTGCGTGTGCTCTGGTGGCGGCGCGTGGCCGGTTGATGCAGGCGCTGCCGTCGGGCGGTGCGATGGTTGCGGTGCGGGCGACGGAGGACGAGGTTCTGCCGCACCTGACGGATGAGGTGTCGATCGCCGCTGTCAACGGCCCGTTGTCCGTGGTGGTTTCGGGTGCGGAGAGTGCGGTTGAGGCGATCCGCGTGTACTTCGAGGGTGAGGGTCGTAAGGCGACGCGGCTTCGTGTGTCGCATGCGTTCCACTCGCCGCTGATGGAGCCGATGCTGGAGGACTTCCGCAAGGTCGTGGAGGGGCTGTCCTTCGGTTCCCCGACCATTCCGGTGGTCTCCAACCTCACCGGCGAGCCGGCTTCGGACGAGTACCTGTGCTCTGCGGACTACTGGGTGCGGCACGTTCGCGAGGCCGTGCGTTTCGCGGACGGTGTGCGTGCGTTGCAGGCCGAGGGTGTCACCCGGTTCCTGGAGCTGGGGCCGGACGGTGTGTTGTCGGCCATGGCCCGGGAGTCGGTGACCGACGAGGCCGCCGTACTCGTCCCCGTACTCCGCAAGGACCGGGACGAAGAGGTCACGGTGCTCGGCGCGATGGCGCAGTTGCACGTTCAGGGCGCGAAGGTCGACTGGGCCGCTGTCTTCACCGGGACCGGTGCAGGGCACGTCGATCTGCCGACGTACGCCTTCCAGCACGAGCGGTTCTGGCCGGCAGGTTCGCTGATGCGTGCGGGGGATGTGCGGTTCGCGGGGCTGGGTTCGGCGGAGCATCCGATGCTGGGTGCGGCGGTGGAGCTGGTCAACACTGACGGCTTCCTGTTCACCGGGCGTCTGTCGGTGCAGTCGCATCCTTGGCTTGCCGATCATGTGGTGATGGGTTCGGTGCTTGTGCCGGGTACGGCTTTGCTGGAGTTGGCGATCCGTGCCGGCGACGAGACCGGTTGCCATGCGGTCGAGGAGTTGACGCTGGCCGCGCCGCTGGTGTTGCCCGAGCAGGGTGGCGTTCAGGTGCAGGTGTGGGT
>NZ_JBEYZU010000054.1:0-1983 GCF_040646235.1 Streptomyces sp. NPDC046261
AAGTGACGGTACCTGCAGAAGAAGCGCCGGCTAACTACGTGCCAGCAGCCGCGGTAATACGTAGGGCGCAAGCGTTGTCCGGAATTATTGGGCGTAAAGAGCTCGTAGGCGGCTTGTTGCGTCGGATGTGAAAGCCCGGGGCTTAACCCCGGGTCTGCATTCGATACGGGCAGGCTAGAGTTCGGTAGGGGAGATCGGAATTCCTGGTGTAGCGGTGAAATGCGCAGATATCAGGAGGAACACCGGTGGCGAAGGCGGATCTCTGGGCCGATACTGACGCTGAGGAGCGAAAGCGTGGGGAGCGAACAGGATTAGATACCCTGGTAGTCCACGCCGTAAACGTTGGGAACTAGGTGTGGGCGACATTCCACGTCGTCCGTGCCGCAGCTAACGCATTAAGTTCCCCGCCTGGGGAGTACGGCCGCAAGGCTAAAACTCAAAGGAATTGACGGGGGCCCGCACAAGCAGCGGAGCATGTGGCTTAATTCGACGCAACGCGAAGAACCTTACCAAGGCTTGACATACACCGGAAACGGCCAGAGATGGTCGCCCCCTTGTGGTCGGTGTACAGGTGGTGCATGGCTGTCGTCAGCTCGTGTCGTGAGATGTTGGGTTAAGTCCCGCAACGAGCGCAACCCTTGTCCTGTGTTGCCAGCATGCCCTTCGGGGTGATGGGGACTCACAGGAGACTGCCGGGGTCAACTCGGAGGAAGGTGGGGACGACGTCAAGTCATCATGCCCCTTATGTCTTGGGCTGCACACGTGCTACAATGGCCGGTACAATGAGCTGCGATGCCGTGAGGTGGAGCGAATCTCAAAAAGCCGGTCTCAGTTCGGATTGGGGTCTGCAACTCGACCCCATGAAGTTGGAGTTGCTAGTAATCGCAGATCAGCATTGCTGCGGTGAATACGTTCCCGGGCCTTGTACACACCGCCCGTCACGTCACGAAAGTCGGTAACACCCGAAGCCGGTGGCCCAACCCTTGTGGAGGGAGCCGTCGAAGGTGGGACTGGCGATTGGGACGAAGTCGTAACAAGGTAGCCGTACCGGAAGGTGCGGCTGGATCACCTCCTTTCTAAGGAGCATATAGCCGACTGCGAGCGAATGACTCGCACGGTTGCTCATGGGTGGAACGTTGACTATTCGGCACGATCGGTGAGGGTCGCTAGTACTGCTTCGGCGTGGAACGTGAACTTGAATTGGTCGGGCCGGGCACGCTGTTGGGTATCTGAGGGTGCGAGCGTGAGCTTGCTCCTTCGCGATGCCGGCCCCAGTGAACTCTGCCCTGTTGGGTGGGGGTGATGGGTGGCTGGTCGTTGCTTGAGAACTGCACAGTGGACGCGAGCATCTGTGGCCAAGTTTTTAAGGGCGCACGGTGGATGCCTTGGCACCAGGAACCGATGAAGGACGTGGGAGGCCGCGATAGGCCCCGGGGAGCTGTCAACCGAGCTTTGATCCGGGGGTGTCCGAATGGGGAAACCCGGCAGTCGTCATGGGCTGTCACCCGCTGCTGAACACATAGGCAGTGTGGAGGGAACGCGGGGAAGTGAAACATCTCAGTACCCGCAGGAAGAGAAAACAACCGTGATTCCGGGAGTAGTGGCGAGCGAAACTGGATGAGGCCAAACCGTATGTGTGTGATACCCGGCAGGGGTTGCGCATGCGGGGTTGTGGGATCTCTTTTTCGCAGTCTGCCGGCTGTGAGACGAGTCAGAAACCGTTGGTGTAGGCGAAGGACATGCGAAAGGTCCGGCGTAGAGGGTAAGACCCCCGTAGCTGAAACATCAACGGCTCGTTTAAGAGACACCCAAGTAGCACGGGGCCCGAGAAATCCCGTGTGAATCTGGCGGGACCACCCGCTAAGCCTAAATATTCCCTGGTGACCGATAGCGGATAGTACCGTGAGGGAATGGTGAAAAGTACCGCGGGAGCGGAGTGAAATAGTACCTGAAACCGTGTGCCTACAAGCCGTGGGAGCGTCG
>NZ_JBEYZU010000055.1:0-1344 GCF_040646235.1 Streptomyces sp. NPDC046261
CGCTGATGCGGGTGTTGTGGTGGGTGGTGTGGGTGTGTTGTCGGGTGTTGAGCGGCGTCGTGTTTTGGTGGAGTGGAATGCGACGGGTTGTGAGGTTGTGGGGGGTGGTGGTTTGGCGGAGTTGTTTGAGCGTCGGGTGGTGTGTGATGCGGGGGCTCCGGCGGTGGTGTCGGGTGGGTTGGTGTTGTCGTATGGGGAGTTGAATGCGCGGGCGAATCGTCTGGCGCGTGTGTTGGTGGGGCGGGGGGTGGGTCGGGGGCGTTGTGTCGGGGTGTTGATGGAGCGTTCTGTTGATCTTGTGGTGGCTTTGCTGGCGGTGGTGAAGTCGGGTGGGGCTTATGTGCCGTTGCATGGTGGGTATCCGGTGGAGCGGATGCGGTGGGTGGTTGAGGAGACGTCGGCGTGTGTGGTGCTTGTCGATGAGGTGATGGCGGGGCATGAGCTGGTGGTGGCTGGTGTTCCGGGTGTGGAGTTTGTGTCGGTGGGGGAGCCGGCGGGTGTGGTGGGGGTTGCGTCGGGGTGTGATGCGGGGAATTTGGGGGTGGTGGTTTCCGGGGATGATCTGGCGTATGTGATGTATACGTCGGGTTCGACGGGGTTGCCGAAGGGTGTGGCGGTCACGCAGGGGGGTGTGGCGGGGTTCGCTGTGGATCGTTGCTGGGAGCGTGGTGTTCTTCAGCGGGTGTTGTTCCATGCGAATCATGCGTTTGACGCGTCCACGTATGAGTTGTGGGCGCCGTTGCTTGCGGGTGGGTGTGTGGTGGTGGCGCCGGCGGGGCGGTTGGATGCCGCGGTGGTGCGGGAGTTGGTGGCCGAGCATGGGTTGACGAATTTCCATGCGACGGCGGGGCTTTTCCGTGTGCTGGCGGAGGAGGCGCCGGAGATTTTCGTGGGTGTGCGTGAGGTGTCCACGGGTGGGGATGTGGTGTCGGCGCCGGCGGTGCGGGGGTTGCTGGCGGCGTGTCCTTCGCTGGTGGTGCGGTCGACGTATGGTCCGACGGAGTCGACGGCTTTCGCGACGCATATCGCGTTCCGGGCGGGTGACGTTGTGCCGGACGCGGTGCCGATCGGCCGGCCGATGGACAATACGCGGGTGTATGTGCTGGACGGTGGTCTGTCGCCGGTTCCGGTGGGGGTGGCGGGTGAGTTGTATATCGCGGGTGTGGGGCTGGCGCGGGGGTATGTGCGGCGTCCTGGTCTGACGGCCGAGCGGTTTGTGGCTGATCCGTTCGGGGCCGGCGGTGAGCGGATGTACCGGACCGGGGATGTGGTGCGGTGGTCGGTTTCGGGGGAGCTGGAGTTTCTGGGGCGTGCGGATGATCAGGTGAAGATCCGTGGGTTCCG
>NZ_JBEYZU010000056.1:0-1050 GCF_040646235.1 Streptomyces sp. NPDC046261
GGGCGAAGCTGAGAACTTAAGCGCCAGTAAACGGCGGTGGTAACTATAACCATCCTAAGGTAGCGAAATTCCTTGTCGGGTAAGTTCCGACCTGCACGAATGGCGTAACGACTTCTCGACTGTCTCAACCATAGGCCCGGTGAAATTGCACTACGAGTAAAGATGCTCGTTTCGCGCAGCAGGACGGAAAGACCCCGGGACCTTTACTATAGCTTGATATTGGTGTTCGGTTCGGCTTGTGTAGGATAGGTGGGAGACTGTGAAGCTCAAGCGCCAGCTTGGGTGGAGTCGTCGTTGAAATACCACTCTGGTCGTGCTGGATGTCTAACCTGGGTCCGTGATCCGGATCAGGGACAGTGTCTGGTGGGTAGTTTAACTGGGGCGGTTGCCTCCTAAAGGGTAACGGAGGCGCCCAAAGGTTCCCTCAGCCTGGTTGGCAATCAGGTGTTGAGTGTAAGTGCACAAGGGAGCTTGACTGTGAGACCGACGGGTCGAGCAGGGACGAAAGTCGGGACTAGTGATCCGGCGGTGGCTTGTGGAAGCGCCGTCGCTCAACGGATAAAAGGTACCCCGGGGATAACAGGCTGATCTTCCCCAAGAGTCCATATCGACGGGATGGTTTGGCACCTCGATGTCGGCTCGTCGCATCCTGGGGCTGGAGTCGGTCCCAAGGGTTGGGCTGTTCGCCCATTAAAGCGGTACGCGAGCTGGGTTTAGAACGTCGTGAGACAGTTCGGTCCCTATCCGCTGCGCGCGTAGGAGTCTTGAGAAGGGCTGTCCCTAGTACGAGAGGACCGGGACGGACGAACCTCTGGTGTGCCAGTTGTCCTGCCAAGGGCATGGCTGGTTGGCTACGTTCGGGAGGGATAACCGCTGAAAGCATCTAAGCGGGAAGCCTGCTTCGAGATGAGGACTCCCACCCACTTGATGGGGTAAGGCTCCCAGTAGACGACTGGGTTGATAGGCCAGGTGTGGAAGACCGGTAACGGTTGGAGCTGACTGGTACTAATAGGCCGAGGGCTTGTCCTCAGTTGCTCGCGTCCACTGTGT